>NZ_JBJORY010000007.1:0-356829 GCF_046562815.1 Neobacillus sp. 204 | reverse complement strand
ATCCCAGTAGGTTAACTACTGTTTTTTATAGATTTTTATAATGATTTTCAAAAGTACATATTTTTAGGCTCAGTAGCTCAGTCGGTAGAGCAGATTGCTCACCTCCATGAATATGCTACTGCGGCAATCTGCGAGAAAGAACGAAAGTTCTTTTGAGCAAAGGACTTGTGAAATATAGGATTAGGTAATTATCTTCAATTAGGCTCAGTAGCTCAGTCGGTAGAGCAAAGGACTGAAAATCCTTGTGTCGGCGGTTCGATTCCGTCCTGAGCCATTATTCAATTTAGAACTCTCTTAGTCTTCTAGATGGAGGGGTAGCGAAGTGGCTAAACGCGGCGGACTGTAAATCCGCTCCCTCAGGGTTCGGCGGTTCGAATCCGTCCCCCTCCACCATAATGGCGGTTGTGGCGAAGTGGTTAACGCACCTGATTGTGGTTCAGGCATCCGTGGGTTCGATTCCCATCAGTCGCCCCATTTATTTTAGTAAAATGGGTTAACACTCTAATAGTTAGGCAGCATAGCCAAGTGGTAAGGCAGAGGTCTGCAAAACCTTTATCCCCGGTTCAAATCCGGGTGTTGCCTCCAATTTTTTAAAATGCGGGTGTAGTTTACTGGTAAAACCTCAGCCTTCCAAGCTGATGTAGTGGGTTCGATTCCCATCACCCGCTCCAAATTGGGCCTATAGCTCAGCTGGTTAGAGCGCACGCCTGATAAGCGTGAGGTCGATGGTTCGAGTCCATTTAGGCCCACCATATTAAATTAATCTTTTATTATTCCGCAGTAGCTCAGTGGTAGAGCTATCGGCTGTTAACCGATCGGTCGTAGGTTCGAGTCCTACCTGCGGAGCTATTTTTTCACTTATTGACATTCAACTAATATCAACCATCTTTAAAAAAGTAATTATTTTTTAGAGGTGGTTTTTTATTTTGGCCGTTTCCGCTTAGTTTGTTGCTTTTCTCTAAAAAGACCTATTAATCTATTTATTTTTATGGTTTCGCAAAGAAATTAACCGTTTTCGCAAATAAACTAACTACTTTCGCAAAGAAACTACCCACTTTCGCAAAGAAATTATCCATTTTCGCAAATAAACTCTCGCTTACCACAAATTAGTTAACTTTTTGAGTTGATTTTGGAGATTGGGACGCATTTTTTGCAGTTTCTGTTGAATCTAGAGTGATTTGAAATTACTTATTACATATTTTTAAGAACTTACTACATAATTTGGGGACTTACTACATATTCTCGTACACTTACTACATATTTTATAAAACTTACGACATTTGCTTGATACTAGAGAACGAGAAAACCACCCTCGCCGTAGAGCGAAAAGGTGGTTCACATAAAGAAATATTCAAGTGCCTAATATCTAGCCTAGTAAATGCCAGGAGAACCTTCCTAGTAGACCTTCTATGGTTCTTTTTACGAAAATCCTCCACCGAATATAAGCGCCGCAAATACGAATATTAATATGATTAAGGCTATATAACCTATTGTGCTGATAATCGTGATAATCCAACCGATAAGCTTTCGATTTGTTCTTATTAAATATATTCCTAAAACTACAGGTCCAAAAAAGAAACCGAGGATTCCCCAAAGGACAGGGCTTTTGCCATGCTTACGAGAATCAATAACTAAATAAATTGTGATGATTATATTTAAAACTAATCCAAAAAAACCTTCCAAAAAAAACTCCCCTTACACAAATGTATTCTTACAAATAATTATACCAGAAAATTCAAGCTCCATAGGATGATTTTATAAAAAGAGCATTAATAAGAGGTCAACCGCAAATAAATCCTCTGTTTTCGCAAATTAAAGCCCGAATATTAGGCCCGTTTGTAGAATAATAGAAGTTTGAAAGAAAATCATCTGATCTTGTAGGAACTTGGGATATTTCCTGCGGAATTATCAAGCGCAGCTCGACAATCTTCACACTAAATTTTCAGGGAGAATTTTTATCCGTCAGTACTTGCAATTATTTCAACCAAACGTTTAATTAGTATAGCCTATCTGGTATTTAGTCGAAAGAGTGTCGAAAGCAGTTTTTCTCCAATTTTTTGTTCATCTTTCAACAATTTTTTGGAGGAGGAGAAAGGACGGATTCATATATACCAAGGGTTGGGACTAGTTTAATCAAACGTTTAATTAATAATGAAAATGGGTGATATTTGTCAATTTTCTACCCACAATTCCATACCTACAGGCTTTTAACATAAACTTAGTTTATTGGATATACAAACATAGGGCAAGGTGTTATAATAAGTTTGCATTCGTTGTGATTCCTTATGTAAGGAACAATCATATTGAGTAAAGTTCGTTGAGGAAATACCGATAAATTGAATCCGCTTACATCATACTTCGAATCAGTTACATAAGCACTGGGTGATGGAAGCAGCCAAGTATGGGGGAACACGTCCTCAATTAACTTAATATTTGGAAAGTAGGGGGAGAAATTGAATAAGTTTTTCAATGCACATCATTCACCAATCGGGGCATTTTCAAGTTTTACGCTTGGATTTTTTGGAGACGGTGGCGGATTGGATTTAGAACTTGGCCGCTCACCAAGGAAAAATGTTTATGTCGGGGTTGAATCTTTAGAACGTGAAGGAATTTACGATGCACTTCCTTTCTTTGATTCAGCAGATGATGAAAGTAAGCGCTATGATATTGAAAATATGGATCCAGACCCAGATAAACCACGTATTATCTTCCCTTACTCGAAGGATGAAATCGAGCGTAATTTTCAATTAGGAACGGATTCTTGGAGTGCTGGCGATTTAACGTTTACGATCTACAGTCAAGCTCAATCTGTTCCAGACCCAGCTTCTGCAGCAGACGAAGATTTGAAGAAGATATTAATCCCCGCTGTTTGGGCCGAGTTAACCATTGATAACACGCAAGGAACCAAGAGCCGACGGGCATTTTTTGGATATCAAGGCAGTGATCCATACAGTTCGATGCGCCGTTTAGATGATACTTGTCAGGCAATATCAGGTGTGGGACAAGGCCGTTTAACCGCAATAACTACCAATGATCCTGAAGTGAAATCAGCCTTGCACTTTAGTTTGGAAAATATATTAACCACGCCATTTGAAGAGAACTGGGCATTTGGTTTAGGACCTATTGGTGCCCTTATTATGGATGTTCCGGCAGGCCAAAAGAGGACGTATAAATTTGCTGTCTGTTTCCATCGCGGCGGTTACGTTACTGCTGGAATGGATGCTTCTTACTATTACACAAGATATTTTCCGAATATCGAAACTGTAGCTGCCTTTGCATTGAAGCATTTTGATGAGTTTGCCAGTCGTGCCAAGCAAGCTAATAGTTTGGTAAGTGATGCGGAATTATCCGAAGATCAAAAGTTTATGATGATTCATTCGATTCGAAGCTATTATGGATGCACACAATTACTGGATGCGGACGGCGCTCCTTTCTGGGTAGTGAATGAAGGCGAATACCGAATGATGAACACGTTTGACTTAACGGTTGACCAACTTTTCTTTGAATTAAAAATGAATCCATGGACCGTCAAAAATGAATTAGACATGTTTGTCAGCCGCTTTAGCTATGATGATCAAGTCCGGTTTCCGGGGGATGAGACAGAATATCCAGGAGGAATCAGTTTTACACATGATATGGGAGTGGCGAATACTGTTTCTAGACCGCACTATTCCTCCTATGAGCTGTACGGTTTAGATGGATGTTTCTCACATATGACTTACGAGCAGCTAGTAAACTGGGTGTTATGCGCGTCCGTTTATGTGGAACAGACAGGAGACCAGCAGTGGTTAAAAGCTAATTTAGATGTGTTCGTTCGCTGCTTTGAGAGTATGTTAAATCGTGATCATCCTGAAAAAGATAAGCGTGATGGGATTATGGGACTCGATTCAACACGTGTAATGGGCGGGGCTGAGATTACGACGTATGATAGTTTAGATGTTTCGCTTGGTCAGGCAAGAAATAATATTTATGTAGCTGGCAAGACATGGGCTTCGTATGTAGCATTAGAAAAGCTCTTTAGAGAAAATGGTCGAGGAGATCTCTCGAAAGAGGCCGGGGAGCAAGCGGAAAAATGTGCAGCAACGATTGTCTCTCATGTTACTCCTGGCGGATATATTCCGGCTGTTATCAAAGAAGGAAATGATTCGAAAATTATCCCTGCCATTGAGGGGTTAATTTTTCCATATTATACAAACAATCAAGAAGCTTTAGATCCAGATGGCCGTTTTGGATCCTATATACAAGTGTTAAAAGGGCATTTAGAAACTGTTTTAACGGAAGGAGTTTGCTTGTTTGAAGATGGCGGGTGGAAAATTTCGTCTACTAGCAATAACTCTTGGTTAAGTAAGATTTACTTAAGTCAGTTTATTGCCCGTGAGATCCTTGGCTGGGAGTGGGATGAACAAGGGGCTAAGGCAGATGCAGCCCATGTTACATGGCTGACACATCCAACCTTATCTGTTTGGAGCTGGAGCGATCAAATTATTTCTGGTGAAATTGCTGGAAGTAAGTACTATCCGCGTGGAGTCACTAGTATCTTATGGCTTGAAGAGAGTAAAAAATCGGTACCCTTAGATAAAGCGGCACAACAGGCTTAATTAAGAATCAAAGGCTGTCTGTATTCATACGGACAGCTTCTGGTTACCTATCAAAATATTAATAAATATACTTAGTTTATCGTATAGACAAACTAAGTATACGGTGCTATACTTTGTTATATAAAGGTTACATAGTAAGAGATTTAAGTAATACATTGTAAGCATTTACATTGTTAATCCGAAACTATAAAACTACTAGGAGGAATAATCCCATGGCTTATTTCGAAACCGTTAACAAAATCCAATTTGAAGGCGCTTCATCAAAAAATCCTTTAGCATTTAAGTATTATAATCCGGAAGAATTAATAAACGGCAAAACAATGGAAGAAATTCTTCGTTTCTCAGTGGCTTACTGGCACACATTTACGGCTGATGGTACAGATCCATTTGGTGTAGGTACAGCTATCCGTCCTTGGAATCATTTGCAAGGATTAGATTTAGCCAAAGCTCGTGTGGAAGCTGCCTTTGAACTTTTTGAAAAATTAAATGTTCCTTTCTTTGCTTTCCACGATGTTGACATTGCTCCTGAAGGAAGCACATTAAAGGAAACAAATGAAAATCAAGACGTCATTGTGGCGATGATTAAAGAATATATGAAAACAAGTAAGACAAAATTACTTTGGAACACTGCTAATATGTTTACTAATCCAAGATATGTTCATGGTGCAGCTACTTCTCCTAATGCAGATGTATTTGCTTATTCTGCAGCTAAAGTGAAAAAAGCTTTAGAAGTAGCAAAAGAACTGGGTGCTGAAAACTATGTATTCTGGGGCGGCCGTGAAGGATATGAAACACTTCTTAACACGGACATGAAGTTAGAACAGGACAACTTAGCACGCTTCTTCCACATGGCAGTAGACTATTCAAAAGAAATTGGTTTGAACGTTCCATTCTTAATTGAGCCAAAACCAAAAGAGCCAACGAAACACCAATATGATTTCGATGTGGCAACTGGTCTTGCCTTCTTACAAAAATATGATCTAACAGACTACTTCAAGTTTAATATCGAAGCGAACCACGCTACTTTAGCTGGTCATACATTTGAACATGAGTTAAGAACGGCACGTATTAACGGAATGCTTGGTTCAGTTGATGCAAACCAAGGGGATACATTGCTTGGATGGGATACTGATGAATTCCCGACTGACTTGTATTCTAACACATTAGCAATGTATGAAATTTTGAAAAATGGCGGTTTAGGTAAAGGCGGATTGAACTTCGATGCAAAAGTAAGAAGAGGATCATTCGAATCTGAGGATCTTTTCCATGCACATATCGCTGGTATGGATGCATTCGCTATTGGCTTAAAAGTTGCGAATAAGTTAATTGAAGATAAAGTCCTTGATGGTTTTATTGAAGATCGCTACAGCAGCTATTCAAACGGAATTGGCCTAGAGATCACAGAAGGAAGAACAAACTTCCGTGAACTTGAAGCTTATGCCCTTCAATTAACAGAAATTAAAAATACTTCAGGCAGAACCGAACGCCTTAAAGCTTTAGTGAATCAATATTTACTAGAAACACTTTCAAGCGTGACTGTTTAATTACTAAATAATATAACCAAGAAAAATGTGCTGGCAGTATATTACTCCAGCACATTTTTTCCAGCAATAAAGGGCAGTAACATCCTGCCATGTTAGAATTTCGAAGGAAGAAAAGTAGGATTAGCTTCCTTAATTGCCCGATTAGTTCAACTATGTGGGGTGAAAAGAATCCCACTGATTGAAGTTTCACTTTATTGAAAGGGATGATACATATGAAATACGTAATAGGTGTTGACCTCGGAACTAGCGCTGTTAAGATTTTACTTGTTAATCAAAATGGTGAAGTGTGTAATGAAGTATCTAAATCATATCCGCTTATTATTGAAAAATCAGGTTACAGTGAACAAAACCCGGAAGAATGGGTGGAAAAAACCACGGCTGGACTAGCTGAACTAATCGAGCAATTTGCTGGAGACGTAAACGATATTGAGGGGATCAGCTTCTCCGGGCAGATGCATGGCCTTGTTTTATTAGATGAAAACAAGCAAGTATTAAGAAATGCTATTTTGTGGAATGACACGAGAACTACGAAACAATGTCAGGAAATCTACAACGTTGTTGGCAAACAGTGTTTATTAGAGGTTACGAAAAACCCGGCGTTAGAGGGATTTACCTTGCCAAAAATTCTCTGGGTCAAAGAGCAGGAACCACAAATTTTTGATCAGGCTAGTGTTTTTCTGCTTCCAAAGGATTATCTCCGTTACCGAATGACAGGAAATATTCACATGGAGTACTCTGATGCCGCAGGAACCTTATTGCTAAATGTAGCCAAGCGTGAATGGAGCCATGAAATTTTAGAACTATTTGGTCTTTCGTCTGAATTCTGTCCGCCGTTAGTAGAGTCTCATTCGTTTGTTGGGCCAGTGACGGCTGAATTTGCTGAAGCAACTGGATTATCGGAAGCGACAAAAGTATTTGCGGGTGGTGCGGACAATGCCTGCGGTGCTATTGGATCAGGGATTCTTTCTGAAGGAAAAACCTTATGCAGTATTGGTACCTCTGGTGTCGTTCTTTCCTATGAAGAAAGAAACGACCTAGATTTTGAAGGAAAGGTTCACTACTTTAATCACAGTGAAGAGAATGCTTACTATACCATGGGTGTGACCTTGGCAGCAGGTTATAGTCTAAGTTGGTTTAAAGATACGTTTGCTAAGGATGAAGCGTTTGACCAGTTTTTAGCAGATGTGGATGAAGTGCCTGCAGGCAGTAACGGATTATTATTCACCCCGTATCTAGTGGGAGAGAGAACTCCGCATGCCGATTCGAATATTCGTTCAAGCTTTATTGGCGTGGATGCGGCTCATGAGCGGAAGCACTTTGCACGAGCTGTCCTAGAGGGTATTACCTTCTCCCTAAACGAATCGATTGAGATTTTTAGAAACAGCGGCAAAACCATTGACTCGATTATCTCCATCGGCGGTGGGGCTAAGAACGAAACATGGCTGCAGATGCAGGCGGATATTTTCAATGCAAAAATTGAAAAGCTAACAAGTGAACAAGGACCTGGAATGGGTGCAGCAATGTTAGCGGCCTATGGCTGTGAATGGTATCCATCACTGAAAGAATGTGCACAAGTATTTATTCAAACCTCAAAAACCTATCTTCCGATTCAGGAAAACGTCGAAGCGTATAAGAAACTACTTACAATCTATCAACAAGTTTATGCACAAACAAAGGAATTGAACGAGCAATTAAGAGAATTTAGAAAGTAACTTCATTTCGACAAATACAAAAAGAAGCCACAAGTTGTCCTAACTTGGCGGCTTCAATTTATATACGCGATCATAAAAACTACTGGGGAAGGGTTATTCAGATGAAAGTTATTCGTGAAAGTTTTGGTCAAATTGACCATCAGACGGTCACTAAGTTTACTTTGATTAATGATCATGGCGTAGAAGTTACCGCGATCAATTATGGCTGTATTATTACGAAAATAGTGACTCCCGATAAAAATGGACATTACGAAAATATTGTCCTTGGACATGATTCATTAAACGATTATGTTCAGGATCCTTATTTCCTCGGTGCCGTGGTAGGAAGGGTAGGCGGACGAATTAGAGGGGGTTCTTTTGAACTGGATGGGGAAACGTACACTCTCGCGAAAAACAACGGTCACAACCATCTGCATGGAGGTAATATGGGTTTTAACAAGGTCGTTTGGGATGCAGAAGTCGTTGAAGATGGAGTACGTTTTTCCTATCTCAGTCCCGATGGGGAAGAAGGATACCCTGGAAATTTACACATTCAGGTGACTTATACTCTAGATAACCATAACGAGTTGAAAATTCAATATGAGGCTCAAACAGATAAGAAAACATTGCTGACCGCCACCAACCACTCTTATTTTAATTTGAGCGGTGACCTAAAAAGGGATATATTAGCGCATACGTTAAAAATAAAGAGTGATAGATTTTTAGAGCTTGATCATGAGTTTATTCCAACGGGTGATTTTGTTGAAGTGAAAGATACGCCATTTGATTTTCGAAGTGAAAGCATCATAGAGGCTGGAACCTCATCGGCTCATCCCCAAAACGTCTTAGTAGGAGACGGCTACGACCACCCATTTCTATTAAACACAAATCATGATCATGAAATTGTTTTAAAGGATCCTGAAAGTGGACGTATCCTAACGATTGAAACGGATGAGGCTGGCGTTGTCGTCTATTCCGGTAACTCTTTAGAATCAGAAGGCGATTTCCTGGGAGTGCCATCTAGAAAATACCTAGGTATTTGCTTGGAGACTCAGGCCTTACCGGATGCAATCCATCATTCTCATTTTCCATCCACCATTTTAGATAAAGAACAGCGGTATTCTTCCGTAACCATATATAAGTTTGGGATCGAAAAGAAATAAACAAAAGGAGCAAATCACATGAATTATCGCGAACTAGGTAATACAGGAATGATGATCAGTGAAGTTAGTTTTGGAACATGGGCAATCGGCGGTTCCTGGGGCAAGACCAATGACACAGAAGCACTGAAATCCTTGGAATATGCGATGGAGCAGGGTGTTAACTTTTTTGATACGGCCGATGTATATGGTGACGGCCATAGTGAAGAATTATTGGCCAAAGCAACAAAAGGCAAGGAAGACCAGATTTATATTGCTACAAAGTTCTGCCGTCAGGGCGACATTTTTAACCCGAATAATTACAGCTATGAAACAGTAAGTCCTTATTGTGAAGACAGTCTCCGCCGCTTAAACAGAGAAGCGATTGATTTATATCAGATACATTGTCCGGCAACTGAGATTTTGCAAGATGGACAAGTATTTGAGGTGCTCGACCGCTTGCAGCGTGAAGGAAAAATCCGCCATTACGGGGTTAGTGTCGAAACCGTTGAAGAAGGTCTTCTTTGTTTGGAACATCCAAATGTAAAGAGCCTGCAAATCATCTTTAATCTGTTCCGGCAAAAGCCATTAGAAAAATTACTGCCGGAGGCTTATCAAAAAGGGGTCGGACTGCTCGTTAGATTACCGCTCGCCAGTGGCCTGCTTACTGGTAAATTTACCACTGACCATGTGTTTGAAGCCGATGATCACCGCCGTTTTAATGAAAATGGAGAGGCTTTTAATGTTGGGGAAACATTTGCCGGTCTTGGATTCCGAAAGGGTGTAGAGTTAGCTGACCAGTTAAAGTGGATGGCAGAAGGACGCAAATCTATGGCGAGTGCGGCACTCCGCTGGATTTTGGATCAAAAGGAAATCACTTGTATTATCCCTGGTTTTAAAAATGTTAAACAAGTCGAGGATAATCTTGCCGCACTGGCTACAAAACCATTCTCAGCAGAAGAACAGCAAGCGGTAGAGCGCTTTTATCAGGAATCAGTAAAGGATTTTATTAGAGGACCTTATTAAGTCTCTCAAAATGAAGATCAAATGGAGTGAATCCCATTGGGTGGAAAAAGTTTAATTAGCGAGGTACCTATGTCTCAAAAGGCGGTTGCGATTACCTTCGATGATGGGCCTAATCCCATCTACACACCACAACTGTTAGAAATTTTTTCAGAAGCAAGCGGGAAAGCCACCTTTTTTATGATTGGTGAGCAAATAAGTGCGGCTTCTGCCCTCGTTCAAAAAGTAGCGGTGCTCGGTCATGAAATAGGCAATCACACCTACACCCACCCAAAGTTATCAGAGTTAAACCGAGAAGGCTGCCTAGAGGAAATCGAACGAACGGAGAGATTAATTGAAGATTTGATTGGACGAAAGCCCGTTGTCTTTCGACCTCCTTACCTTGATTATAACGAAGACACAATTTCGGTTATACGGCAAAAAGGGTATCCAATGATTGGAGCGGTTAATCTGGAGGCGCAGGACTGGGAAATGCCCGGGGTCGATCATATCTTAACAAAATCAAGAGACTGTGTGGAAAATGGCCGTATTTTCATTTTTCATGATGGGTACGGGGACCGCTCACAAACCATCGAGGCGGTTCGGAGGCTTGTGTCCGAATTAACATCCGAAGGCTACAAACTAGTAACTGTTAGCGAACTATTAAACCTATCTGAACAAGAGTAAAAAAAAGTGGAAGCACTAGTCCAGTCGTGCGCTAAACGGACGCTTCCACTTTTTGTGCTTCCTTTTGCTTCTTTTCTATTTTTTGAAAAGCGAGATAGCAGGCTGCCATTATGATCGCTGCTGTGCTGCTCGCGCCGAAGAAAAATAACAGTCCAGGTAATACCGACATAACATAAATGGCGGCTGCCACTCCAATCAGCATGACAAGATTGGAAATTGGATTAACTAGCATGATGAAGAAAGCATTTTTAAACAGTTGAATAAATGTAACGTTATAGTGAACGTACACTGGGAAGATGTAAAAAACGGTCATGATAATCGCCAAAATCAAAAGGTATAACGGAATATGTGTTAGTTGAAGGAAATTACTATGATCGATTTTCATATAAGACAAATCGATAAAAATAAGACCTGTCAATAATGCTAAAACAATCCCTAATCCATTACTTCTCAGAAACTCCTTTTTAAAGGTAGCCCAGAAGGTTTGAAACACGGGTATGTCACTTTCTCCCATCATCCATTTGCGCAAAACCGTAAACATAGCCACAGTCGCAGGAGATAATCCCAAGAACACTAATCCAAGGAGAGAAAAGCCAATCCATAATAAATTAACATAGGCAAATTTGGTTATCCACTCGGTAAGGGTAAAAAGACCTCTCATTGAACGTTTATTCATATATAATTTCCCTTCATTAATTACGATTACATTTAATTATAGACGATGGAACTATTATTGAACATGGTTAACTTTTGGGACTTTTTTGATATTTTAAAATAATGTTAACGGTTTCAAGAAAATACGTTATAGTAGATAAAAACTAACCTCTACAATCGAAGGGCGATTAATCTATGTTCTCAAGATTACATAAATGGAATACGTTACGAAATCAAATTTTAGTAGTTTTTTTAGTGGTTATGGCCATTGTTTTATTGATTGTTGGCATTTTAACTTTTAAGCAGGTTTCCACTCTGCTCAAAAATAACGCCGAAAAACAAATTAACCAGACTGCCGTTGAGGCAAATGGCCGCTTAGAAACTCTGTATAAACAAATTAGCACGGCCACTAAACTGGTCATGACGAATGATAACATTCAAAGAGTCTTAACCAAAGGATATGAAGGAAAACCTGTTAGTTTTGCGGAGCGGCAACAATTAAAGGGAATTGTGAATACGATTCAAGCGAATACGGATGGGATTTTTTCTTTTGAACTTTATACCAATGATATGATCCGTTTACTTCCCTTAGATGATACGAATTTAACCACGAGAATTGATGGGAAGTGGATTAACCAGGCTAATGAAGCGAATGGCCGATTGGTTTGGATTGGTGATGATCCCCGTAACTCCGATAATATATTAGCGTTAAGACGGGTTAATTTAATCGGTCGGGATTACGCTAAGGGCGGTTATCTTCTCATTAGTGCCTATAGAAATTATTTTCAGTTTGCTAACCAAAATGAGATCCAGAATACGAATCAGTATTCTATTTTAGTAGATAAAGATTTCAAACCGATTCTATCCAACTACCATAAATCAATCGAACCCATCCTAAATAATGATCAACCTACTATTTCATTGGATAAGCAGGATTATATGGTGACAAAACAAACTTCTAGTGCCACCGGGTGGACATTCATCATTTTAACTCCGATTCATGCGCTTACAGAGGGAATTAGTGTACTCAGAATGGGAATTATTATTTCTGGAATTATTGGATTTATTATCTTTTTTATCAGTTCGTTATTTCTATCCACTTTTATTACCAGACCCATTATTAAATTGACGGAAACCATGCAGCAGGCAAGCGCTGGCTCTTTAGCCATGAACCCCAGTGTGACAACGGTAAATGAAATAAATGAATTAAATAGTACCTATAATCAACTCGTTAAAGAAACGAATCATCTGATCAATATGGTATTCCAAAAGGAACTGACCCGCAGTAGGAGCGAGTTAAAAGCACTTCAAGCGCAAATTAATCCGCATTTTCTTTTTAATACCTTAGATGCCCTGAGATGGTCGCTTGAGGATAAAGATGAGGAAGAGTTGGCTGAGCTTGTCGTTGCCATGTCTAACTTATTCCGTTATACGATTACTAAACAAACTGATGGGGATTGGGTAACGATTAAAGAAGAAATTCAACATATTGAAGACTATATGGAAATTATTAAAATGCGCTTCGGTGATCATTTAAAATGGAATCTAACCATGCCTCCTTCGTTCACGCAGGTTAAAATCCCAAAATTGTTGATCCAGCCGTTAGTAGAAAATGCTGTCCTGCATGGAGCAGGGAATACGTTGAAGCCCTGTACGATTTCTGTTTCTATTCAACCTGCAACGGATAAGGAGTACCTGCAAATTTCTGTAGAAGACGATGGTCCGGGGATGAATCAGGAAAAATTAGATTCTATTAAACAGGCGATGCAATCAGGAGAGGGTATCTCGATTAAAAAAGGCAAGGGGATGGCTATTTCCAATGTCCATAAACGCCTGGAATTATATTATCAGGATCGTTTAAAAAGTGGACTTGCCATTATGAGTGAAGAAAACATAGGGACAACCGTTTCTTTTGTCATACCAGTGAATGGGGAGGAAGAGCGATGTTGAATACAAAGACCATTTTGATTGTGGATGATGAACCAAGAACCCGCCAAGGGCTAAAGAAAACATTGGACATTTGGGCAAATGGGAAGTACCAAATAGATACAGCCTCGAATGGGGAAGAAGCGATTGAACTGATGCAGCAACAGAAAGTTCATATCCTTATCACAGACATCCGAATGCCGGAAATCACCGGTTTACAATTATTAAAAATGGCAAAAGCACAAAATATCTATCCCGTCATCATTGTCATTTCAGCCTACTCTGAGTTTGAATATGCCCAGGAGGCTCTTCGTTTAGGCGTGATTAACTATTTACTAAAACCGATCAGCAAGAAAGTATTCATTGAGGCCGTCGAGGATGCCGTTCAAGCGGTTGAAAAACAAGAGCGGGCCGGAGTGATTGAAAAAGTAGTAGATAAGAAGCTTGTCGAAGCAAATACGCAAAACCCTTCGAATCGTGTACCAATCAGAGAAGCCATCGATTATATTAACAATCATTTAAAGAATGAGTTAACGCAGAAAGAAGTAGCAGATCATGTTCATTTAAACCCAAGTTATCTAAGTGTCTTATTTAAAGAACATGTCAAACTCACTTTCAGTGAATATGTAACGAGAAGGAGAATCCAACGGGCGAAGGAATTGTTGATCTCTACTAATCTGCCAATTAACGATATCGCAGAAGAATCAGGATATAAAACGGCTAAATATTTTATTAAGATATTTAAAGAATTAGAAGGGATGACACCTAGTGCCTACCGTAAAATCAATAATGAAAGGGCTTTCTAAAAAAAGTAGTATTTTATCTAATCGTTGTGACCTATTTCTCAGAACAATCTGAATGTAGACTATAAGTGTAGGGAAAATCAGATAAGGTCATAGGGGGAATTATATTGTTTAAAAAGAAAACGGTTTCAGTTCTGATGTCTTTAATCATGCTTGTCTCTCTAGCACTTGTAGGTTGTTCTTCCTCAAGCTCTTCTGAGGAAAGCAGCGCAGACGGTAAAAAAGTTATCAAATTCATGCACTTGTGGCCGGAAGGCAGTTCTAATGCTCAGTTTTCAATTGTAAAAGACATCATTGGTGAATACGAAAAGGAACATAAAGATATCAAAATTGAAACAGAAATCCTCAACCCTGATCAGTACAGAGAAAAGCTTAAAGTTTTAGCGTCTTCTAATGAGTTACCTGATATTGGTATGACTTGGTCCGATGGATTCATTAAGCCTTACGTTGAAGGTGATATGTTAGCGCCATTAGACGATGTCGTGGAAGGAAATGCAGATCTGAAGGATGCTTTTATCCCTGGGGTAAAAGAATCGTATGCTGTTGATGGCAAAACATATGGTTTGCCATTAGAATTAAACATTTCCTACGTTTTCTACAACAAAGAAATTTTCAAAAAATATAACCTTGAAGTTCCAAAAACATTTGAAGAGTATAAACATGTTGTGAAAACATTAGCAGATAATGGGGTTGTCCCAGCTACGGTAGGAGCTAAAGATGGCTGGCCAGCTTCCTTTTGGTTTATGTATCTTGCAGACCGTATCGGCGGACCAACAATTTTAACAGATGTGATCCATGGAAAAGCAAAAATGGACGACCCAGCCATTGTTAAAGCAGCGGAAGAAGTTCAAAACCTTGTCGATATGGGCGGTTTTGTAAAAGGTTCCAGTGCCTTATCTAATGATGATGCCAAAGGTTACTTTATGAATGAAAAAGCGGCGATGTTCTTAACCGCTACTTGGGAATTACCAAACTATACAACAAGCCCTGATGTTAAACAAGAATTCAAAGATAAGATCGGCTATTTCAAGTTCCCAACTTATGAAGGCGGGAAAGGTACGGATATCAACAGTTATGTCGGCGGTCCTGGTGTAGGTTTATTCGTGGCGAAAGATTCAAAAGTTCAAAAAGAAGCAAAAGATTTCGTTGGATTCTTGGTTAAAAAGTGGGGAGAAAAATCTGTGACCGATGCCGGTGTTATTCCTGCAACGAAAGTAGACACAGCTAACTTAGACCTTTCTCCAATGTACATTGATATCTTGAAAGATTTGAGTGAAGCATCTAATGTTACCACCTATTTTGATACTCAATCTAGCCCGGCTGTATCCGAATTACACCATGATTTAGTTACGGCTCTATTTGGAAAACAAATTACGCCGAAGGATTTTGTTAAGCAGCATGCGGATGAACTTGCTAAGGAACAAAAGTAATCCAGCGTAATTCATTCTTTTATGTGATAGAGGGCATAGATCATATGCCCTCTATGATTTTATCAGACCAATTTGTTTAAGAAATGTTTAACTTCAATTTAGAAGGGAGTATAGAAAATGAAAAGTGTTATGTCAAACAAATTTGTAATCACCCTTTACGTACTTCCTGCGTTACTCCTTATTCTTCTCTTGATTTATATCCCCATTGCCTTAACAGGTTATTATGGTCTAATGGATTGGAACGGCATCGGTAAGATGAAGTTTATCGGATTAGACAACTATGTTGAATTAGTCAAGGACAAAATGTTTTGGCAAAGTACATGGCATTCATTGTTATTAGGTATTTTTTCGACAGTAAGTTTGGTTGGTTATTTAATTTTATCGCTTATTTTAGCAAGTAAAATAAAGGGAGCCAACTTTCTACGAAAAATATACTTAATCCCAATGTTATTATCATCCGTTGCGATTGGCCAGCTTTGGGCTAAGATTTTTGACCCAACAAACGGAATGATCAACAGATTGTTAGTAATGGTTGGTGTCGATAATCCACCAGTTTGGTTAGCGGATTCTAAGATTGTATTATTTGCCCTCTTCCTTCCAATCGTTTGGCAATACGCAGGTTTTTATATCATTATTTTCTATGCTGCATTGAAAAATGTTCCAGAAGAATTGATCGAGGCTGCGAAAATTGATGGAGCTTCTCCCATTCAAATTGCGTATAAAATTAAGATTCCGCTCATTTCCGGTGTCATTAAAGTGATGGTTATTTTAGCGATTGTTGGTTCCTTAAAGTACTTTGATTTGATTTTCGTCTTAACTGGCGGTGGACCTAACCATGCAAGTGAAGTGATGGCATCCTATATGTATACGGAAGCATTTAGTAAATATAACTTTGGATACGGCAGTGCCATCGGCTTTGGTTTATTGGTGATGTGTGTTGTGATGACATGGTTAATTCAAAAATTACTTTCTTCTAAAGAAGTTGATTTTTAAATAAAGGGGATTGAAAAAAGATGAGTAAGGTTGCCTTTGAAACACAATTAAATACGACCCCAGCCGCTACATATAAAACTAGTAAATCACTCGGAAATAGAATTGGCTTCGGAATTCTTTACTTCATTCTGGGGGTTATTGCACTTATTCAAATTTATCCATTGCTTTGGTTATTCCTTTTTTCCTTGAAAACCAATCAAGAGGTTTTTGGGATGTCCCCGTTCTCGTTACCGCAAGATCCTCAATGGGGCAACTATGCTAAGGCGTGGACAGCAGGTCACATTGATGTTTACTTTTTTAATAGTGTGTTGTACACAGTTGTCGCTGTGGTACTTACCGTGATCCTTGCTAGCTTTGTAACGTTTGCGATTACAAGAATGCATTGGAAACTGAGTGGATTAGTCCTTGGTTTGTTTATGGCAGGGTATATGATTCCACTTCATTCAACATTAATTCCGCTCTTTAATTTCTTTAAAACGGTCAATCTAATTGATAATCCAGTGTCGATTATTTTATCTTACGTAGCGTTTAATTTGCCGATTACGATTATGATTCTAACCGGATTTTACAAGTCGATCCCGCGGGAGGTCGAAGAAGCGGCCGTTATGGACGGGTGTTCCATCCATCGGATCTTCTTCCAAATTACACTTCCGATGACAGTACCTGTCCTCTCAACAACGGTCATTATTAACATGATTTATAACTGGAATGAATTCGTATTCGTCAATACCTTCCTAAGTTCAGATAAGTGGAAAACAATTACGGTTGGTGTAAATAACTTCGTCGGACAGTATTTAACTGACTGGGGCGCCATTGGTGCCACACTGATGATTAGTATTATCCCTGTATTAATCGCTTATTTCATTCTTAGTGATCGAATTGTCGAAGGGATTGCATCAGGATCTGTAAAAGGTTAATGCATATGATAAGGCTGACTCTCAAATAGGGTCAGCCATTTTTGTGCGTCCTGCATGGGGGGCATTAAGGACAGATTGGTAGTTTTTATGAGGAGATTTGTCCGTAAGAGGGGCTATTAAGGACAGTTTGCGGGTTTCTATGAGGAGAATTGTCCGTAAGAGGTCTTATAAAAGACAGTTTCCTAGAGGAGTTTTGTCCTTAGGATGCCCATTGTTCTAAAAAACAAAAAATCAGCTCCATAGACCCGGAGCTGATTTACTATTTTTTTAGTCCATAATAGCCCAATAAGCTGGTTTTACGTTATATTCTGGATCAAACACAAATGGAGCATCTTTTCCTACACCGTCATTATATTGCTTGGCGCGGTCGTCTAACCATGTATGGTTATCCGCAATACCCCAGAAAGTTACATTGCTGATTTTATCCCCTAATTTTTCATATAGCTGGAATAGAGCGTCGTATTTGGCTGCTTGAGCTTGCAATCTATCAGCTGTAATATCCGCATAAGTAGGGAATGCTGGTCTTGGCGGCCAACCGTAAAGGCTAAGATCAAGCTCTGTAATTTGATTATCTAAACCAAGATCGGCAAACATGTTAATGGAATCTTCCGTATCTTGAAGAGACGGCCAGCCAATTTGGATGTGAGACTGATGTCCAACACCGTCGATCGGAACGCCTTGTGCTAGCATATCTTTCACTAGATTATATAAATAAGTTCTTTTTGGAGTTACTTCGGTATTGTAATCATTGATATAAAGCTTTGCATCTTTGGCTGCATATCTTTTAGCTGTTTCAAAGGCTACTTTTATATACTCATCGCCCGTTATTTTGTACCACGCCGATTCACGTAGACCTCTTTCATTTTGTGGAGAATCATCAATAACCTCATTTACAACATCCCAAGATTTCACATCATCTTTATAGCGTTTTACAATTGTTTTAATATGGGTTTCTAAGCGCTTTAATAAAAGCTTCTTATTTTTCGCGCGTTGGTTTGCATCCGTTTCATCTACCATTGGTTTCCCATTTTCATCAAGGAAGAACCATTCCGGTACCTGACTATGCCAGACAAGATTGTGGAAACGAATGTCCATACCATTTTCTTTCGCAAACTTAACTATTTTATCAGCCTCTTCGAAGTTGAACTTTCCTTCTTCTGGCTGAATATTAATCGGTTTCATAATATTTTCTGCAACAATGCTATTATAATGACGTTTTAAGACTTGAGCATCGGTGCCTTGTAATTGATAAGGCTCTACGGCCGCACCAATAGTAAAAGACTTTTTATATCGTTCGGCTATCGATGGTACCGTTAATGCACTAGGAGACTGTTCATTTTTTGTTGTTTCAGCTGCTGAAGTATTCATTCCTGCGGGTAATAGAAGGGCTAAAGCTAATCCTGAAATGAGAGGTTTACGCAATACTTTTAGCATGAATTGGATTCTCCTTTATACGCTTTTTTGGTTTGGCACTCTAAACTATTTTTACTTAGAACCTCCTTTTAATAATTTCAAGTCAGGAGTCACGAAAGGGCTTACATTTTTATTTAAACTTATGTAGCCGTAATCCTGTCTTGAGTATATTATACCCTGTCTTGACTTGGTTTGTCCATCGGATAAACTAAGTATTTGCAATTTTTCTGAAAATTATTAAAAAAGTAAAATCGGTCAGGACCTATTAAATCATTACGGATATTTACCTAAATAATTTTGGAGAGTTACGACATTCGGCGGGAGCTGCGACTCCTGAATAAATGTTAATATAAAAACGGCTGACTCCACAGAAGGAATCAGCCGTTTTTTTACGTTCACAAAATTACCGCATCGATGCTAAAATTTCTTGCATCTTTCGTGATACTAGCGGGTAAAAATTGTTTTTTGCATCAGCGGTGGAATTGCCACCGAAAAATTTAGTGCCAGGACACGTTTTAACGGCATGACCTTCCCCATGGTCTAACACTCTTTCTCCTGAATTTATATCCCACCAATGATGGTAGGTGATACTGTCAACTGTAGGAGTTAACCCGTATTTCAGCATAAGTAAAGCAGTGACCGTAACAATGGTTTCCCTTTGCTCCGCCGTCATTTGTTCTGCATCAAAGTTTCCAACGTTTTCAATCGCTAAGGCATCGGCTTCAATCGCATGCATCGCTTCTTTATCTAATAATCCGAAGGAACCTTCTGGAGGTGTGTTAAATGACCGGCCAACTACCACAGTTCCGTCTGGAAAGGTGGTTAATTGTTGACTGATTTCACTCCATTTCATCCCCGAAACATGGTATTCCTCCATGCCCTTCATTAAAGCAAAATGATTCGACCCATTGAATTGCTGATAGGACGGTTGATAGGTGTGATGTTGCTGGACCTTGCCGACTTTTCGAGTGAATTTATGGTTAAAAATCCAATCTTTAAATTCTTCTCGATTCATCCGGATAAACTTTCCGTCCATAGTCAGCTTCTTAGGAGGGATTTTTAATTTCTGTCCCACATAAATCGTATCGTTTGAAAGTCCATTTGTCGTTGCTATCAGGGAGACTGTTGAATTAAACGACTGTGAGAGCTTCCAAAGCGTATCTCCAGGAACCACTTCATACATGATCGGAACCCGCAGCTTTTGACCAACTAGGATTAAATCGGATTGTAACCCATTGATCAGCTTCAGGTCTGCAGCTGTAGTGCCGTATACTGTAGCAATTTTCCATAGGTAATCCCCTGATTTCACCTCATACAGATTTCGAGGATTATTAACCGCAAGAGCTGGTGATAAATTAATTTGCATTAAAAAGAACAAACTAAATAGAAACACACATAGTTTTTTCATTGAGTATTCCTTTCATGATGATGAGGTCACGCTTCTATTTTATAGTGTGTAAAACATGAATTAATTTATTCGGACCGAGGATGAAAGAAGAGTTTATTACATAATTGCGGTGACTTACTACATAATTTGGAGGACTTACTACATAATTCGTAGTACTTATGACATAATTTCGTCCACTTACTACATATTTTTTGAAACTTACGACATTTGTTGGATAATATTGGAAATCCCTTGGGATTGTAGATACTTACGACATAATTTGGAGGACTTATGACAGGAGACTTACTACAGATTTTATGAAACGTATAACTCCTTTCTGGGGCCATAGAAATGACTCCAGAAAGTTGTCGTGCTCAACTCACATGGGTTGTAATCGACTCAATTTTGGTATCGCTTTCATTGGAATGCGCGTATCTAACAGGTATGGCGGCTAGGGCCAATGCCGCAATTAAACCAGGAATGGCGAAGGCAATAAAATTTAAGTGAATCGGTAAAGAAACAGATAGAAGGAATCCACCTAAAAGTGGTCCGAACATACCACCAATTCTTCCGATGCCTGAAGCCATCCCTAATGCAGTCGATCTTATATTTGGAGGGTAGTATTGTGATACATAGGCTTGGACTATATTTTGGGCACCTATTGTCGCAGCACCTGCAATCGCTACTAAGAGATAGATCAAAAATGAATTGCCGCCAAATCCAAGCAATGTCAATGCCACTGCCCCTGATGCATACATCGGAATGAGCATTTTTTTGGAGCCGTATTTGTCACAAAGTCGTCCAATAATGAGCGTTCCGATAATGGCGCCGCCTTGCAGGGCAATGAGGAAGGTTAAGCTTGAATTGAGTCCATATCCTGCTTCAATCATCAGCTTAGGAAGCCATGTATTTAAACCGTACACCATCAATAAGCAACTGAAAAAGGCGAGCCAAAACATAACTGTACTTACGGCACGTTTTTCTTTAAATAAACCCATGATCGGAACCTTTGTTTCTTGTAATTTATATTCCACGATTTCGTCATGCGGATTGAACTTTGTTCCTGGACTTACCTTCGCAAGAACAGAGATTAATTTGTCCTTTTTGCCTGTCCGGATCAGGTAGCTGGCTGTTTCAGGCAGTTGCTTATACATAAAAGGCAAAAGTAAGAGCGGCAGACCTGCAAACCAAAAGATCGCTTCCCAGCCGAACGTAGGCATTAAAAAGATTCCTAATAACGGAGCCAGGATTCCCCCGATTGAATAGCCGCATAAGACGATGGAAACAATCATACTTCTCATCGTTTTCGGGGCATAATCGGTCAATAATGCGATGACATTTGGCATGATTCCTCCAAGTCCTAATCCTGCTAGGAAGCGAAAGGTTGAGAAGACGGTCGGTGTTTCTGCAAACCCACAAAAGAATGTAAATAAACTAAACAGCACTAAGGTGATAGCAATCACGTTTTTTCTGCCAATCCGGTCGGCGAGTGTTCCGAAGACGATCGCACCGAACATCATCCCAAACAATCCATAGGTTCCTATCGCCCCGGCTTCAACAGGAGTTAGGTTCCATTTCTCAATTAGGGTCGGTACGACGGTTCCATATACGACTAGATCATACCCGTCGAAAGATATGATGATGAAGCTCCAAATTAATAAGCTTAGATGAAAACGATTAAATTTACTGTTAGCAATAACCTCTGCCGAATTAATGGTTGCCAAATTTTCTCCCCCTTGTTTTAATGCTAATTTTGATGAGAGCGCTTACGTAAATGTGTACAAATTCAAGTTGGTTAACACCACCTTTGTTATACATATAGTGAAAACTGTTATCTATTTAGAGATTATAAAGGGCAATTTCTTTATTTTCAATATAAAAATTATAATATTAATAGTTTTCGGTAAATTCACAGGGTCATTTAAACACAAAAAAAGCGGGAATCATCCCGCTTCGTTTCTTAACTGATCGTACTTATTCCGCATGTGATAGATATCCAAAACTAGCGGATATTTCTTTGCTGGTTTGGATGAAATAATCACTTAGTTCATCTTCTTCATTAGATGGGATTAACTCGGAAAAACCTACAATTGTAACGGCCCCAAGGAGTTTCTTTTTAAAATTAAATACTGGGAAAGAAACAGAGGACACGGATGATACCAGCGGTTCCCTGGCAAAGGCAATTTCTTTCTCCTGAATCAATCGGCATTCTTCTTCCAATTGGCTAACTTTTTCCGGTGGAATCTGTAATAGTTCCTTTGCTTTCCACTCACGAATCGTTTGCTCATCCATGAAGGCCAAAAATACTTTCCCAGTTGAGGAATAAATGGGGAGCAAGGTTCCGATCTGAGCTCCAATATTGTATCCTCGATTGGTGTTAATATCTTTCACGATCATGGGACCATTATGAGTCCAACTGGAATAAAGAACAGTGCTTGAACTTTTTTCGTTTAGCTCTTGCAGGTAAGGAGTGATCCGGTCGACCACGTTTTCGTGATCGACGGCAGCCATTCCGTATTCAATTAACTTACTTCCCAGTACATAAGCGCCGGAAGCTTTATCCCGATAAAGAATTCCTAATTGTGTGAAGGTATTTAAGTATTTATAAAGATTACTTTTTGTAATCTGTGTTAGATCTTGAATATCGGTAAATTTTAACGGTCTTCCTTGTTTGGCCATTAAATCTAGGATACCCATTCCGATTTGTAATGATTGAATGGTCGTTCCTTTTTTGATGCCTTCCATTGTGACCCTCCTTTATCCCCTCTTTATTATCCCTATATTAGCATAGCGGTGAAGCATATCCCACAGTTTTAATGGCCAAAAGAAATAAGTGACTTAACTTTTCTGAATCATTTTTGTATTTATAATATTGACAATATGAATTAATATATTATATAAATAGAGAACAGAGTTATCTATATTGATAATTTTCGTGAGATCAATGAAGAGGTGATGAATTTGAATAGATACTTGGTGTTGATTGAAAGAAAACCTTCTTTCACAGGCAACCTGATTCAAGGCCATCGTGATTTTCTAAATAATCTGCGAGAAGTAGACACGTTAATGGTCGCAGGTGGATATGAAGACCAAACAGGTGGCGCTTATGTGTTGCAGGCGACTTCTTTGGAAGAAGCTCAAACGATTGTGAGCAAAGATCCAATGAATCATGAAAATGAGACCGTTTACAGGGTTAGAGAATGGAACGCGAATTAACACAACACGTTGAATAGAAAGGGAGTTTACCAAAATGAAACTAATTACTTTTAACCATGCAGGTATTTCACGAATTGGAGCCATTCATCACGAAGAAGTTGTCGATTTACATGCTGCCTATAATGCCTTATTAACATCAGAAGGAAAAATTAGGGCCCGTCAAATCGCGGAAGCCTTTGTTCCAGCAGATATGAATGGATTTTTACAAGGTGGAAGAGAGAGCTTGGAATTAGCAAAGAAAGCATTGGACTACGCCTTGATTGTTCGAGAAGATGCCGGATATAAGCTGGTATACGATGTTCATGAAGTAAAGGTTGAGGCGCCGGTTCCTGCACCAGGGAAGATGATTTGTGTCGGTCACAATTATCGGGAACATATTTTGGAAATGAAGCGTGAATTACCACCGTATCCTGTTGTGTTTGCCAAGTTTGCAAATACAGTCATTGGGCCGCAGGACGATATCCCCTTTTTCCCTATTTCGGAACAACTTGATTATGAAGCGGAGTTTACTTTTGTCATCGGGAAACGGGCCCGTAATGTGTCACAGGCAGATGCACTTGATTATGTAGCTGGCTATACGATCGTCAATGATGTGACGTACCGTGACTTGCAGCGTCGCACTCTCCAATGGCTTCAAGGTAAAACGGTTGAAGGAAGTGCGCCGATGGGTCCGTGGCTGATCACGACAGATGAACTCCAAAATCCATCCGGTTTAGAAGTGGTTTTGACGGTAAATGGGGAAGAACGTCAACGCTCTAATACTGCTAATCTAGTTTTCTCTGTTCAATATTTAGTTGAATTTTTATCGAATCTGATGACACTTGAGCCGGGCGATGTGATCTTAACAGGAACACCTGGTGGCGTCGGTGTGGCACGTAATCCGCAGGTTTTCTTGAAGGACGGAGACGTAGTAGAAATAAAAATCGATCAAATTGGATCTTTAGAAAACCGGGTCGCGGCAGTCAAAGAAACAGTAGAGGTGAAATGATTATGACTAATGTAACGGTTAATGATTCCATTCAAACCATTCAACAGTTACTGGATCAAGTGATTGAAAAAGTAAAGGGACTTCCCGACGAGGTCCTTCGCTGGAATCCTTCCGAAGATGAATGGTCGATTATGCAAATTCTTAGCCATCTCGTGGAAGCGGTTCCGTACTGGCTCGATGAAATAGAATTGCTTTTAGAAACTCCTGGTAAGGAGTGGGGCCGAGGTCTTCAGCAGGATGCACGCTTAGAGGCAGTGAGGAAGGAAAAGGTTGCTCGTCTTTCTTTAGCTGAGGTGTTAAGTGAACTAGACCAGGTAAAAACACGAGTCGAGCACACTCTTGGTCAATTAGATAGCAAAAAATTATCACGGCAAGCACCAAGCCGAAATCCTCGCTTTGGAACTAAACCGATTTCATTTATCGTTGATCATTTACTGGTGGAGCATATAAGTAAGCATTACGGCCAAATTGAACGGAACTTATCGAAAGTTAAGTAAGGGGGGCACGAACGTGGCAGAACAAAACGAATTTTTTAAAAGTAAAATTGTCCAGGACTTCACCAAGGATATTCGCCAATACAATCTCGGACCGCTATGGGAGGCGATTCCGGAATTAATGCATCATCAGCCTGAGCCGCATGCACAGGCCTACCTTTGGAAGTGGGAGCTTCTGGAGAAAAAGTTAATGGAAGCAGCGCAGATTTTTACACCGGATCGCGGTGGTGAACGCCGGGCGATTTATTTGCAAAACCCAGGTTTGGACTATCGTCAACCATGGGGCTGGGCTTCGACATCACAGACACTTTATGCTGCCGTTCAGCTGCTTCAGCCGGGAGAAATTGCCCCTTCCCATCGACATACACAAAATGCCCTTCGTTTTATCACGCATGGTGAAGGAGCGTATTCCATCGTTGAGGGTGAACGGATTTTTATGGAAGAAGGGGATTTTGTCATTACGCCAAAAAATCTCTGGCATGGTCACGGTCACTTAGGGACCGAACCGATGATTTGGATGGATGTTCTCGACATTCCAACGATTTATATGTTAGGCGGTACGTTCTTTGAGCCGTACCCTGATAAAATTGAACAGCCGAAAGTGCCTGATAATTATACTTCTCAGCGTTATGAAGGTGGGATGGTTCGACCGATTTCAGACCGGCATCCGAAAGCGGCCCCACTTGGCGCTTATAAATGGAATCAAACGGTGCGTGCGATTGACGGATTGTCTCGCTTTGAACCTGACCCATATGATGGCTATGCCGTAGAGTTTATCAATCCATCCACAGGCCAAACAGCCAATCCGAATATTGGCGCATGGATCCAGAAGCTTCCAAAAGGATTCCATTCGAAGGCACACCGCCATACGCATTCGACGATTTATCAAGTATTTAAAGGGTCTGGATATAGCATTATTAATGGGGTTCGCTTTGATTGGTCAAAAGGGGATTACTTTATTATCCCGAACTGGGCGGTCCATGAACATGTAGCTGAGGAAGAAACCTACTTCTTCTCTGTCAACGACCTGCCGATTATGGAAAAATTTGATTTGGAACGTGAGCAGGCGTTTGAAAGCAATAATGGCTATCAGGAAATGAAAAAAGAATTCAAACCAGTACTAGTCTAAGGATATTTTTTTAAAGAGTATTTCGATCATAAGGGGGACGAGAATATGAGTAAAAAACCTGTAATCGTCATTGGCGGCGGGATCGGAGGCTTGGCTGGTGCGTTGGCAGCAGCGGAAGCAGGCCAGGAAACAATGGTTCTTGAACAAGCACCTCAATTTGGAGAAATTGGAGCAGGAATTCAGATGGGGCCCAATGCGATGTCGGTCTTAGATCGGTTCGGGGTGGCGGAGGAGATCTCGAAATATGCTGTTTTTCCGCAACGACTTGTTCTAAAGGATGTTTATACAGCGAAGGAATTGTCGGTCTTAGATTTAGGGGATGAATTTAAAGAGAAATATGGTTTTCCTTATATTGTGTTACATCGATCAGATTTGCATCGTGTATTATATGAAGCCTGTAAGAAGAATCCCCTTATTAGCCTTGTTAATGGTCAAACCATTGAAACCGTTGAAGAGAATGAAACTGGTGTCATTGTGACCAATCAGCTGGGCGATGAATTTACAGGAAAAGCAGTGATTGGTGCAGATGGTCTTTGGTCAAAAACCCGCAAGTATTTTTCCGATGACGAAGCTGTCTGTTCTCATTATGTTGCCTATCGTGGAGCTGTTCCGATTGAGGAAATTGGACATGACGCCAATATGGATGACGTTATTATGTGGATTGGTCCTAATCAACATGTTGTGCAATATCCTGTACGCAAAGGGGAATTGTATAATCAAGTAGTTGTGTTCAAAAGTCAAAATTACAAGCCAGATTCTGATGACTGGGGAACACCAGAAGAAATGGATCAAGTATTTAAAGGCTGCCACCCTCTAGTGGAAAATGCATTATCCTTCATTCAGCGCCAAATCCGCTGGCCGATGTTTGACCGGGAGCCTATCGAGAACTGGACAAAAGGAAATTTCACCCTTTTAGGTGATGCGGCCCATCCGATGCTTCAATACTTGGCACAGGGTGGATGCCAGGCATTAGAAGATGCTTCCTATTTAGCTGATATGCTTAAGCTTCATGGGGAAAACTTTGGACAGGCCTTCTTAGCATACCAAGAGGAACGGATTCCGCGTGCATCGAAAGTCCAAAAAAGTGCTCGTCTATGGGGAGAAATTATTCATGCAGAAAATCCAGTCTCCATTTTGCTCCGTAACACGCTTTTTGAGAAAAAGGAAGCCAAGGAGTTCGAAATGATTGATTGGTTGTACGGCTATAAAAAACTTCCAGCTAAAATTTGATTGGTAGTTTAGAAGGGACACCATCCTGATTAGGGGGGTGTCCCTTTTTTGATGGGGCTGTTTTGGTTCTATATAGACGACCGAGCCCATGGAAAAATCGGTGCGATGGTAGTCAATAGGCTGTATAGACGACCGAGCCCATGATTATTTCGCCGGACTGGTCGTTAATCTTACTCCCACACTAAATTTTTCACTTTTTCTCTGGCCCCACTCCGCCAACTTTTCACTGCTGATAAAGAAACCTTTTCTATTGCGGCAATTTCTTTGATCGATAGGCGATCACAGACAGTATATAGCAGCCATTTCTTTTGATTCGGTGTCAGCGTAGTGCAGTAGGATAATAGGATTTCCTCCTGTAATGGGTCATCAGCATAGGAATCTGCTGCCAGTTCCCAGAATTGCTCATCCGGTTGCACATTTCGTTCTTGGTCTTGGTGTGATTTTTTTAATTCCATGAGCAGGCAGCCTTTGATGTAGGTATAGGCATAGTTGGTGAAGGTGCCTTTGCTGGGGTCGAATCGTTGACTCACCTCCCATAGGGCGATGAGACTGTGCTGATAGAATTCTTCATGATCTTTGTAAAGGTGGAGCGAGCGCATGATTTTGTGGAGCATGGGTTGGTACTGGGCGACTAATTGTTCAAAGCTTTCCAAGGGAGAATCCTTTCAGAATGCGCGCTTTTTCGTATATTCCCGGGTACCTCTACCATAACGGGAATGCTCAAGCATATCGAACCGGCATTATTCACTTTTGGAGGTTTTTTTAGGGGAATTAGAAGGTATTTATGTTAGCAAATTTTATTTTTAGGAGGCGTTTTTTATAGTTTCAGTTGATTTTGGGGTAAATGGCAAAATTGTTTTTTTTAAAAGGCAAAATGAGGTCGTTTTCACATTAAAAAAAGGCGATTCCTACTCTATTTATTAGGAATCGCCTTTGTAAAAATTGGGATTTGTATCTTAGAAGTTTAGTAGGGAAATGACTTTCCTAAGAAAGAGTAGTTTTGAACATTCTGTGAAAAAGCGTACAAAACATTTGCAAAATGTGTGAAGGTGCCCTAGCAACCCAATTTAAAGGGGGCTGGGAAGGGATCCCAACACTAGAAGAACTAAATACGATCGTTAGCGGTATTGGGCATTTTACTCGATAATGGTTGGAGTTCCTGTCATGCTTTCCAGAAAGTTAGTCTAGATTGATAGATGTTAGCGATCGTGGAGTAGAGACGATTGGGGAGGGTCAAAAGATGGTTTCGCAAATAAAAGTCGTGGTTTCGCAAATAAATGGGATCGTTTCGCAAACAAACTTGGTAGTTTCGCAAACAAACGTACTCGTTTCGCAAATAAAATTGCTTACATAAATACACGACCTCAAAAAGCCACCATCTACCAGAATTGAACTACAAAAAGTGCATGGCCAAATTTTCCTCCTATGTCAGTATCTTTTGTTTGACGAAAACTTCGGATTAATATATTATGAATCTGAGATACTCATATCAAAGATATAGTAAAAGGAGATTTTAAATACATGAATATTTTAGTAGTGAAAGCAAATAACCGTCCAGCTTCTGAGGCTGTTTCTAGTAGAATGTATGAAACTTTCATGGAGAACTTAGAAGGCGTAAATGTAACAACTTACGATGTATTTGCCGAAGATATGCCTTACTTTGGTCAAGATTTATTCAATGCTTTCGGTAAATTACAATCTGGTGAAGAGTTAACTGATGTTGAGCAACGTATTGTTGCTGCGAAACAAAAAGCAATGGATGCTCTTTCTGCAGCAGATGTTGTTGTATTTGCATTCCCACTATGGAACTTAACCATCCCAGCAAAATTGCATACATTCATCGATTATGTAGCTGGAGCAGGTTTCACTTTCAAATACACTGAAGCTGGCGTAGTCGGCTTGATGTCTGACAAAAAGGCTGTTATCCTAACTGCACGCGGCGGTATTTACTCAACACCTGAAGCAGCTCCAATGGAAATGGCAGCTACTTATATTAAAAATATGGTAGGCGGCTTATTCGGAATGGAAATCGTTGACGAAGTTATCATCGAAGGACATAATGCGGCACCGGATCAAGCACAAACAATTATTGCTGAAGGTCTAGCAAAAGTAGCAAAGGTAGCAAAGAATTTTTCCGCGGTAACAGCTTAAGTCGAAGTTAAAGATTATGATTTGTTAAAAGTGCCCTTGTGAGAACCTCTCCAAGGGCTTATTTATTGTATTTCTCATGTCATAAAACGTTTATTTCTAGCTCCCAAACTTTAGAAGAAAGTAAAGTAGGATAGAATATCTAATTTCGATCAAGACAATTAATTAACATCAACTCTGCTAACAAAAAGGCTTCGCACACCGCGAAGCCTTTTTGTTATGCTTAAAGTTCCTTTAAAGATTACCTAATTGCAGCATTTTTTAATCGATTAAAAGGGAATGATGCGATATCAATAATTTTCATATATTTCAAGGAAGGGTTAGGTAATATTTATTCGAATCATATCGTAAAAATCAAGATTGATAACGGAATGCTGTTCATCTTGAATTTGGGCTTTTGAGGGTTACTGTAAAGGTTGTAACATTTTTATCTACCATGTAAGAATCTTAATATAATTAGCAAAAATGTTACCCATTCTTTAAATGCAATCCCAAACCTCTATGTTAAGATAATGCAAAGCCACTTTTTCAGGAAGTATTTTTTTTGATATAAATATAAGTGGTGAAACATTACCCATTCTTATATGAATGGTTGAATGTATAAAAGGAGGTCTTTTTTTGAAACGGAAATTTCAGGCAATGTTTCTTGCCATAACGATGCTTTTCTCTGTTCCATCTGTCAGCTTTGCAGACGTAGCAGAAGGAGATGTCATTGTTACATTAGGAGAAGACCTAACCGAACAGCAAAAAAATGAAATGTTAGCAGAGTTAGCGGCACCGGAAAACGCACAAATTATTACCGTATCCAATAAAGAAGAGCATGATTATTTAGGGGAGTCTATACCTAAGGCACAAATTGGTTCCATTGCTATTTCATCAGCGAGCATCACAATCGGTGCCAAAGATTCCGGGTTAGAGGTTCAAACGAACAATATTACATGGGTTACGGATGAAATGTATACAAATGCCTTGACTACAGCGGGTGTAAAGGATGCGACAATTCAGATTGCCGCTCCATTTTCTGTTACAGGTACAGCTGCTTTGACGGGAATTATGAAAGCTTATGAAACGACAACTAATGAAGAAATTCCTGAAGAAATCAAAAAAGTGGCGAATGAAGAAATGGTGAAAACCGCACAGCTCGGTGACTCCATTGGAGCGGACAATGCTGCTGCTCTCATGGGAAAAGTCAAGGATGAAATCGCCAAGAATGAACCGCAAACAGAAGCTGACTTGCGTGCATTAATTAAACAAGTTGCCACGGAGCTTGGGATTACTTTAACAGATGCAGATTTAGATATGTTAGTAGACTTCTTCAACAAACTGAAGGCTATGGATATTGACTGGAACCAAGTAAAAGAACAATTAAGCGTTACGACAGAAAAAATCTCGACATTTTTGCAATCTGAAGATGGTCAGTCATTTTTACAAAAGATGCAAGATTTCTTAAATCGCTTACTTGATGAGATTCGAGTCCTTTTTGCTTAATGAAAAAAGGTTGAAGGAATTTTGTAACAAAATATGGCTCTTTTGCAGGAATTATTTCTGGAGGTGTGTTAGTTTCTATTTTGTCATCAATATATCAAATTAAAGGAGTGGACCCTTAGGGTTTCATTTAATGTCTATGTCTAATATAATAATCACTAGATAATCTTTTTGAATGGAGAATCGTAAATCTAGGTCACGAAAGGAGATGGATCATGAAGAAAATTATATATCCTCTTATTGCAGGAATCATGGCTATTACTCTAACAGCTTGTGGTTCAAATGATAAAGGTGCACAATCCAATAATAGTAAAGAGCAAACTAAAACTGCTCAAACTGAGCAACAAGATCAAGAGAAACAGATGAAGGAAATGCAGAAGAAGCTAGGAAAGCAAAAAATAGACGAGAAGAAAACCGTTGCTATCATCAATAATGAAGAGGTTTTAGGTAGTGACTATAATATGGTACTATCTTCACTACAAATGCAAATGCAACAAATGGGACAAGATCCTACTTCTAAAGAAGCAGCCAAACAAGTGAAAGAACAAACCATCGATAGCTTAGTGGGACAAACGTTGATTCTTCAAGAAGCAGCTAAAAAAGGGTATCAAGCATCAGATGACGAAGTTGAAAAACAATTAGTCAAAATGAAAGAATCGTATAAAGATGATAACAAATTTGAAGATGCTATGAAACTAGCTGGTTTGGATATGACGACCCTAAAAGCCAAAACTGCTGAGAATATTCAATACATGAAGTACATGGAGAAAGAAATACCAGTAGAAGAAGTAACGGATGAAGAAATTCAAGCCTATTATGACCAATCAGCCCAGCAAGCAAGTGCCGGTGGTCAAAAACTTCCAAAGCTTGAAGAAGTAAAACCGCAAATTAAGCAACAACTTGAACAACAACAACAACAAAAACAGCTCACTACACTAGTAGAAAAGCTTAAGAAAAATGCTAAAGTTGACATTAAAATCTAATGATTTCCAAAACTATGACCCTTTTTGAACGATAACTCAAATGTAATACTGCCGTTAATGCTTATTACGTAACTTGCAGACCAACGGGCCGCCAATTTATGTGGAACAATCCACGAGTCTCCCTGAAGGGGATGGATTTAAATCAGCTACAGCTGATGAACATGAAGGGGAGCTCACATAACGTGATATCGTCACCTAGTATTATTATAGGGCAGCCAAGTGGCTGCCTTCTTTTGATATTTTGTCTTTTGCCCTGCGGATCGTACAAACACGTAATCCGAGCTTACGTTCCAACAAGGGCAGATCCTAGGCTCCTGGTACTGTCCTGAGCATAAACAATACTTAGCATTTAAAGACGATTCAGATAAAAATAAAAGGTCAGGTGACTTTGGACGTTTGACTAGTATTCTTACATTTCTCGGACCCAAGAGCGGAGACTTCTTGGATGCTTCCTGGTCATACAGACAAAAGGTCATTGAACCTCGGATGTATGAAATCTATTTTTAGGTTTGTCATTATATTTGTTATTGCAATAATTAAACTCATTTATTTTAGTTAGCATACTGATAATATCAACCTCCATTCTTGATGGGATTCTTTATAGCAATCAAATTTCTTCACAATACCCATACGATATGCTAGACTTTGTTAAAACATAGGGGCGACAAATAAGCAACTATGTTTTCAGGTTTCATATTGTTAGCCAATGGGAAAGATAGTAAGGATAACTTGGAAAGGGAGGAATGAAAAATGGATGTTCCATTCACATCAGAGCAAGTCATTACTCAGATCCAGAAGTTACAGAACCAAGGTGATTCTCTACGTAAAAAAGAGGTAAAACAACTTTATCCTGATTTAATGCGGAGTGCTTTGTATTACTACCCAAGTTGGCAGCATGCCATAGAAGAAAGTAAAGTAGGATAGAATATCTAATTTCCATCAAGACAATTGATTTATATGAGCTCTGCTAACAAAAAGGCTTCGCTACACGCGAAGCCTTTTTGTCTTGTTGAAGCTACGGGCGGTGCCTGACACCAATTGATTTTATCTTACCTCTTTTTTTCAAAATCCGTATAATGGATAATCTCAGAAAGGATTTTACACCCATCTGATTTATCATAACGTTAGATTTTCTGCACAAATCAGCTAATTCCGATAGTTTAAAATTTATGAGATTTTTTGTTTGTGGCAAGAACCTAATAAATGAGAGTATTTACGACGGGATGTAGGCAGCTTCTTTTCGTTCAACTTATGGAGATCATCTGAATGAGAACGAAGGGATGGAATGTATTTCTGGGCTTCTTTTAACAATTCCTCTGTTGTATACACTTTTAAATATCGTTCTAATTTTCTCTACCCCTTGAACTTGCTGCTTTATTTAAAAAATAGATCAAAGGCGATTGTAATCAGCCATACAGTAGCAAGAGTACCAGATAGATATGTAGCAAGATAAAGTAAAATGTCTACCATGATTCCTCCTTTGTTATTTTTAAAGTTTTAGTGGTTTCAACTCCCTTCCTGCTAAGATATAGCCATTATATCAAGGGATTCTTAAAAATTTGTCGAACAATCGGATCTTCACCTATTTGTAAATAGACTGTTATCTTCCCTTAATAAAAGAAACTATAAGATTAATCCGAGCCGTAGTGATACTTTTCAATTGTTCCAGTTTGTTGCAATACATAGATGAAGGACTTAGCTCCTACTTCTCCCACCTGAAAAGCCCTTTCTAAAATAGACAAAAAAAGAGAATGCCATGGGTGCATTCTCAATAGATTATTAACGAATCCAAACACATTTAGAAATGGGTCTCAAATGACTTATGTTGAAGTATACGACTATTGCAATTAAGTAGTAAAATATTTGTAAGGAATCGATAAAATCCTATGTACATGTTTTTTAAGTATTGAGTAAAGGTCTACGTAAGGATTTAGGGATTTAGAATGTTTATTGTCCAATAAAAACCTATTATAATCGTTAAGCAGTTTGTCTAGTTCTTGGCTGCAATAGATGGTTTCTTCATTTTGAAGTCCCTTTGTCATTCCCAATTTAATCATTTCGTTTTTTTTCTCTTTAATAGCAGCTTCATATTGTTCTAGTCTCATTGCCGATTACTCCTTATAAAATTTCAGTAAAAATTTTAGTAAAGTTAGATCCTAATAGAGTTGAAATGAATTATAGCATGTATTAACTGATATGGAATAGATTCGATAAAACAAGTTAAAAGGTGGCAAAAATAGACGAGGTTTGTTGTTTTTCGACAAAAAGGGGCCTGTTTTACTCACGCATATGGCAGTCCCAAAAGAGTTAAATGACTTTAAGACTAGGTATTCAAACGCCTAATAGGTAGATAGTAAGTTAATCTGATAACTAAAAAAAACGAGTTTCTTCTATTATATATAATTGAAAGCACTTAAGATTTGGTTGGGAATATCTGAAAAAAGAGGGGGAGGAAGGACTTATATCAGTCATATTAGTTTCAAAAAATGGTGAAAGGAATGTTACCAAGAGAAACCCGCTTCAACTATGAGTGAAATACATGAAGCGAAAGCTGTAGGTAAACATTACATAGTAGAGTATAGGTTGGACTAGCTGTAAAGGGGTGAAAGAAATGTCAGATGAATTAGATTTAACGAAGTATGAAAAAAGGATTGAAATTCGAAATATTGAGCCTGAGGATATTGATGAGATTATTGCCCTGCAAACTTCGTGTTTTCCAGGGATGGTGCCGTGGAAGCGGGAGCATCTAGAAAGTCATCTAGAGCACTTTCAGGAAGGACAATTTTGTGCAGAGTTTGAAGGAAATATCATTGGTTCGTGCTCTAGTCTGTTAGTGAACTTTGATGAATACGATGATCGTCATACATGGGATGATATTACCGATAACGGCTATATAACAAATCATAATCCAGACGGCTATAATATGTATGGCATTGAGGTAATGGTTCATCCTAACTATCGAAGAATGAAAATTGGTCATCGATTATACGAAGCTCGTAAGGATTTAGCACGACGCATGAATCTAAAAAGTATCATTATCGGCGGACGTATTCCAAATTATCATAAGTATGCAGAGGAAATGTCTCCAAGAGAATACGTTGCGCAGGTAATTCATCACAAAATATACGACCCTGTGCTTTCATTTCAATTGCTGAACGAGTTTACCATGATGCGTATTAATCCTGGATATTTACCAGATGATCAAGCATCTAACCAATACGCAACACTAATGGAATGGAACAACGTAGATTATCAGCCGAATTCAAAGCGATATTATAAAACAGCATTTCCTGTCCGCATTTGTGTTGTGCAATATATGATGAAGCAAATAAATTCATTTGAGGAATTTGCAACACAGGTAGAATATTATACCGATGTGGCTTCTGATGCAGAATCTGATTTTGTTGTATTTCCTGAAATTTTTACAACACAGCTTATGTCGTTTTTACATGAACGGTCACCAAGTCTGGCTGTACAACGAATTTCGCAATTTACAGAGGACTATATTAACCTCTTTACAGACCTCGCTGTAAAATATAATGTGAATATTATTGGTGGCTCGCATTTCGTAGAAGAGGATGAGAAAATCTATAATATTGCTTACTTATTTAGAAGAGATGGAACTATTGAGAAGCAATACAAACTACATATTACGCCAAACGAGCGAAAATGGTGGGGTATTACACGTGGAGATGAAGTAAAGGTATTCGATACCGACTGTGGTAAAATTGCGATTCAGATTTGCTACGACATTGAGTTCCCTGAGCTTGCTCGTATCGCAACAAATAAAGGTGCAAAAATTATCTTTACTCCGTTCTGTACAGAGGACCGTCAAGGTTATTTACGAGTGAGATACTGTGCACAAGCACGTGCTGTTGAAAACCAGGTATACACCGTAATTGCAGGTACAGTAGGTAATCTGCCACAAACTGAGAATATGGACATTCAGTACGCTCAATCAGCGATATTTGCACCGTCTGATTTTGAGTTTGCCCGTGACGGCATCGTTGGTGAGTGTAATCCAAATATTGAGATGGTCATCATCGGCGACGTGGACTTAGAAATATTAAGAAGACAGCGCCAATCAGGAACCGTACGACAGCTTAAGGATAGAAGACACGATGTGTACTCGGTGTATTATAAAAAATAAATCCGTTTGCAAAGGCTACTTATTCTTTGTCTTATTTGAAGAATAAGTATAAATGTCTATCTCTCGACTAGTCCTGCGAGGTCACAAGAATTTATGATAAATATGGGGTCCCGCCGCTGGCAGGACCCCATACTGTATCGATAACGTACCTAATGACTTGTTATGAAAAATTACCTACTGATGTATTACTAGATTTTTTTAATGAAATTAATCAGAACATCATTAAAAGGATACTTTCTAAGATTATGTATTATGAATTAGGACTATCATTACTGTTATGAATCGCAGGGGAATTACATTAACTAAACCAGTTGATTTTGAAAAAGTAGTCGATCAGCAAATGATGGAAAATTTAAGTGCATAATTCTCTAAAATCTGACGGAGCGCATTTATTTTAAAATTTCCTCATTATCATAGTTTTTTAAAGCCCATACTACATTATCGTTTGCATAGAGATTGACTTCATCTAAACGTACTTCTACAAAATCCCCGTTTACAAAAGCAGCCCAATGTATATTTTTCTTCGGAATGGAGTTAATACCGTTGATGGATATAATATTATCCTTGGATTCTTCTACGTCAAATGCCCTTTTCGTCACTTCGTATAATGTTTCTCCTTCTTGAAATGAAACTTCTTTTGAAACAATAGTCTCTTTTTTGTCGTTCATAATTCTGAAAGTGCCCGTCGTTTCTATTGCAAGTGTTGGGGAATATATAAAAAAGAGAAAAAGTAGTAAAAATATCGCAATCCTTTTAATAAGCATTTTTTAATCTCCTTTTAGCGTATTTTAGTCATATTGTAAGCAATTTGGCAGAAATTATTGATTTAATTGTTAAATTAAAGGGGTCATTTATAGAGATGCTTTTTTTATCATCCTTCCGACAGAATACCCCTTCCTCAAGGAGTGTGAAGGGCAAAGCCTAATGAGTAGGAGGGGATGAATGTCGGTTGTCGATAGCTAAAATATGGTATAATAAGAACATAAGTTCTGATGGAAGTGAGGTGCAAAGTAATGTTAGTCAACAAAGCATACAAATTCCGTATCTATCCAACTAAAGAACAGGAAATCCTAATTGCTAAAACAATCGGATGTGGTCGTTTTGTATTTAATCGCTTTTCAGCACAATGGAATGATATCTACAAAGAAACAGGCAAAGGATTAACTTACAATTCATGTTCTGCTGAATTGACACAGTTGAAAAAAGAATTGGTATGGCTAAAAGAAGTTGATAGCATTACCCTTCAATCCTCACTGAAAAACCTTACCGATTCGTATACGCGATTCTTTAAAAAGCAAAACAATGCACCTCGCTTCAAGTCTAAAAAGAATCGAGTACAGTCTTACACAACAAAGGAAACAAACGGAAATATTGCCATTGTAGGCAACAAAATTAAATTGCCTAAACTGGGTGGTCGTAGTTCCGGACGATGTTAGAATACAAAGCGAAATGGTATGGTAAGCAAGTGATTGCTGTATCTAAAACCTTCGCTAGTTCTCAATTGTGTTCGTGCTGCGGCTATAAAAACAAAGACGTTAAAAATCTAAACCTTCGTGAATGGGATTGCCCTTCTTGTGGAACACATCACGACAGGGATATTAACGCAGGACAAAATCTTAAAGATGAAGCTATAAGACTTCTAACCGTAGGGACTACGGGGATAGCCTAATCAATTAGAAGCCGATAGGCTTCCGTACTTAGGAATCTCCCACTTCAAACGACCTGTAAGGGTGTTAAGTGGTGAGTAGTTCAACAGGTAGCTGAGAAGATAACTAGGGTGGTTGGAGGTTTTTCGGATTAAATGTGGTGAACCGTATCATAAGTAACGGCGAAATATTTGGCTTAATTAAGGTGACCTGTAAAAGAGGATTGCATATAAAAAACCAACTCAAATAAATAGAGTTGGTTTTTTATACCTAGGAAGTGGAAAAAGAATAGCAACGGTACCCAGGTAGAAAAATCCTGTTGCAGGACATTTTCACGGGCCATAATCGGTTTTCATTTTGAATGTGGATGGAAATTTTCATAGTAATCGAATAAATTACCGCCTTTTTCATAATCAGTTGAACCCATTTGAGGCTAACCGAAAACCTGCTTTTAATAGAAGAACTTTATCAGTGTGTATTTAGGGACAGATAGCAAACAATCATAATTGTTCATATTTTGGCATATTAATTTCTACCTTTCAGTCTTCCCTTTGGTGTTGCAAAAGACCAGATTAGGGGGATTAAACAGCCTAACAGATTAAAATTCAACTGGCAATAAACCCTAAATTTAGTAATAAGAGAATGTAAAAAAACTAATTGCTATATGAGAACCCTTACATTATAATAAACCTATAACTTAATTCGTTCATTGAAAGAAGTAAGTTTTAAGTGTAATTCAGTGATTACTTGAGGTGAAATCAATGCGTGTCCTAAGAAACGGCAGTAAAGAACTAATAAAGGATATAAATCGCTTTAAAGTTTTAAATATCATTCGTGAGCAGCATCCCATCAGCAGGATCGAAATTTCAAAGCAGTGTGATTTGGGCGTTTCAACGCTCACCTATATTATTGAAGATTTAACGAGTCAAGGCTTGATTCATGAGGTTGGAGAGTCCACCTCTACTGGCGGCAGAAGAGCCAAATTGCTTGAATTCAATAAAGATTACGGCTCAACGATTAGTATAAAAATCGAAGAAAAGCAGCTGCTGCTGGCACTGACGAACATGAATGCTGAAATTATTGATGCTTGTAATGTACCCATTCAAAAGTATTCTTCACCAGAAGCAGTTGTCGAGATTATTGTTGACCAGATCCCTAAGATTCTTGCAAAGAATCATAAAGAAATTTCGACCTTGCTTGGTATCGGCATTCTATCTTCAGGATTAATTAATCGACATGAAGGCATTATTATCCGATCCACGATGTTAGGCTGGAACAATGTTCCGATTGCTGACATGTTAAGTGAAAAGTTTCCTGATATTCAAATCTTTGTTGATAAGAACATCAATGGATATACGCTCGCTGAAATATGGAAGGGAGAGGGGCAGGAGAGTAATGACTTTCTTGTCGTGTCCGTAGGAGCAGGTATCGGGCTTACCGTCGTGATTGGACGAAAGATTAATTACGGGTCCATAGGGGGTGCTGGGGAATTTGGGCATACGACGATCGAAGTGAATGGCTACCCCTGTCACTGCGGCCAAAATGGCTGTTTAGAGATGTATGCGTCAGAGTTCTTTTTTGAAAATAAAGGGAAAGACCTGCTTTACAACTTCCCGAATACAACGCTTGAGAATTTCTCTTTCTTTGAGGTAGCCAACCAAGCAGAGCTTGGAGATGAACTTGCTGTCCTGTTGGTGAAAGGAATGAGTCAATATCTTGGTTATGGAATTCGAAATCTGATCAATACCCTTAATCCTGACAAAATAGTGATGGCTGGTGAAGGAATGAAGTATAGTCATTTATTTTTAGAGGATGTCTGTCGGATTTCGCAGGACAACTTTTTTGCAAAAGTAGATCTTCAAACAAAAATTGTTCCTTCTAGATTACGAGATAATGAATGGCTGGTTGGAGGAGCTTTACTTGCTATAAATCATCTATTCCAGGAACCAATCTATGAGGGCATGGAAGTAAAAGGATTATAGGAGGTGTACAACGTTATGGTTGGAATGACAAGAAAGAAAACCCTGTTTTGGCTCTGTATTTTTTTACTGCCGAATTTACTTGGTTTTCTAATCTTTATAGGTACTCCTATATTATCGTCATTAGTCATCAGCTTTACGAGTTGGGATCTGGTAGGGACCATTCAATTTACAGGTATTGAGAACTACATTCGATTAGTAAAAGATCCTGATTTTTGGTCAGCTTTTAAAAATACCTTCTTATTTATCATCGGCTATCTGCCTTTGGTGATGGTTCTTGGGCTGGCTGCTGCATTATTACTGAATCAAAATATGAGATTTCGTGCACTGTTTCGAGCCGTTTATTTTTTACCGGTCGTGACGAGCTGGGTGGCCGTTTCTCTTGTATGGAAATGGCTTTACAATCCAAACTATGGATTAATCAACTATCTATTATCACTAGTGGGGATCACGGGACCTCAGTGGTTAAACGATCCAAAGACTGCGATGCTGGGTGTGATTCTAACCAGTGCCTGGAAGGATATCGGATTTATTATGGTACTGTTCTTAGGCGGTTTACAGAATATCTCTCCATCGTATTATGAAGCGGCTTCGATCGATGGAGCCAATAAACTTCGTATGTTTTGGAGCATTACACTGCCGCTTTTAACACCGACGACCTTCTTTGTTACGATTATCTCTTTGATAAATTCGTTTCAAGTTTTTGACCAAGTCATGATTATGACGGAAGGCGGACCAGGCGGTGCCACAACTGTATTGGTACAAAATATTTATAATCATGCGTTCCGTTACTTTGAAATGGGATATGCATCTGCGATGAGCTGGGCGCTATTCCTTGTCATATTTATTTTCACGCTGATTCAAATGAAACTGCAAAAAAAGGGGGAATATTAGGTGGAAAACATCTTAACTAAAAAGCAATTAAATCCCCCCAGCTTGATCAAAAAGGTACTCTTTTATGGTGTTTTAATTGCAGGCGCTTTCATCATGCTGCTTCCATTCTTGTGGATGGTTTCGACTTCCTTTAAAACGAGTAATACAACGATGGTTCTTCCGCCTGAGTTTATTCCAAAGCAGCCGACTATAGAAAACTATCAAACCGTTTCAGAGATGTTTCCGATGATCCAGTTTTTAGGCAACTCCTTTCTGGTTGCCGTCCTAACCACACTAGGACAGATTGTTCTTAGTTCGATGGCAGCATATGCCTTTGCGCGAATGCAATTCAAAGGAAGAGATAAGCTGTTTTTGCTCTATCTGGCAACGATGATGGTACCTTCTCAGGTGACCATGATTCCTCAATTCATTTTAATGAAAGAGTTGGGATGGTTAGATTCCTACCAGGCACTCATTGTACCAGGAATGTTTGGCGTATTTGGCACGTTTTTAATGCGTCAGGCGATGCTAAGTGTTCCAAAAGAATTAGAAGAGGCAGCATTTATGGATGGAGCCAATCATTTTCAAGTATTTTCAAAGGTTTGTCTGCCATTAGTGAAGCCAACAATCGCAACGCTCGGGATTTTCACGTTTATGGCTTCCTGGAATAATTTTTTGTGGCCGTTGATTGTGACTAGTTCGGAAGAATTAGCGACATTGCCTTTAGGTTTATCACTCCTGCAAGGACGCTGGGCAACTGACTGGAGTTTAATGATGGCTGGAGTGGTCATTAGCGTGATTCCAATATTAGTGGTTTACCTTTTCGCTCAAAAATACTTTATTCAAGGCATGACCATGAGCGGAATGAAAGAATAAAAACTAATATATGATAGGAGAGGTTAAGATGAAAAGTACAAGAATGCTGGTATTATCAATTATTGCTTTACTCGTTTTTTCTCTTGTTGGTTGTTCTTCTTCCACGAACTCGGACAAAGCAGACGGAAAAACAGTCATTAATTACTTTAGCTTTTCCGCAACACCTGATCATGAAACACAACTAAAGGAAATGATTAAAGCGTTTGAAGCGAAAAATCCTGACATTAAAGTAAAGATTGAATTAGCTGCCTATAATGATTACTTCACAAAATTACAGACGCGTATTGCTGGCGGCAAGGCTCCGGATGTATTTGAATTAAATTATGAAAACTTCGTTGATTATGCTTCAAAAGGTACACTTGCAGACTTATCAGGGTACATCAAGGATGATAAGGACTTTAAACCAGAGCAATTAAATCAGCAGGCGTTTAAAGCTTATCAATATGATGGTAAACAATATGGAATGGTTGAAAGCTTCTCAAATGTCCTGACATTCTATAATAAAGATTTATTTGATAAAGCAGGCGTTGCATATCCAACAGCTGATTGGAAATGGGCAGATGAACTTGACGCAGCGAAAAAATTAAATGATAAGAACAATAAAGTATGGGGTACGTTCGCTCCCGTTACGATGAATGAATTCTTTAAAATCGCAGCCCAAAATGGCGGTCAAATTTTTGATAAAGATGGGAAGATCGTGATTAATAGTCCTGAAAATTTAGAAGCACTTAATTACATGGTTGATAAAGTAACAAAGGATAAAGTTTCTCCATCATCGGCTGATTTGTCTGGCCAATCACCGGAAGATTTGTTTAAAAGCGGTAAATTAGCGATTCTTCATACTGGAATCTGGATGTTCGATGCGTTCAAGGATCTTCCGTTTAATTGGGATGTTCAGCTTGAAGCCGGAAACACCCAAAAAGCACATCATTTCTTCGCGAACGGACTAGCGGTTTCGAAGGATTCTAAAGCGAAGGAAGCAGCATACAAATTTGCCTCATTCATGAGTGCTAGTGAAGATGTAGCAAAAATTCGTGTAGATTCTGCATGGGAGCTGCCAGCGATTACAAATCAAGATATTTTGAATCCTTATTTAGAAAAAAATCCTCCACAAAACAGAAAGGCTGTATTTGAAGCATTAGATTCTTTAGTACTTCCGCCTGTTGTAGAAAACTGGAGTAAGATTAGTGACGAAACCAATAAACAATTCCAGCAAGCTTTGGATGGTGAGAAAACAACGAAAGAAGTATTAGAATCGTTGGAAGCTGAATACAAGGGAATACTGAATCAATAATCAATTCTCTATTAACTAAAAAAAGGATATAAGTGGTTCTGGCACTTATATCCTTTTCTATAAAGGGAGACTATCATGAAACATTCAAAGGAATATATCAATTTACTAATTGTTTATCTTGAACAATTAAAAGGCAATTTCAGAGAAGTAGAAACATTTCTGGTCGATCGTCAGCCTGATTTGGAGCGGGATTCTTTTTACAACATCTCGACATGGGTATGGCTCCTGCAAAAACAAATTTCACTTCAACCAAATAATCCCCGATTATCAACGATTGATTATATCCCGTATACAAAGTATTTATGTGAACAATGGTCAAAGCCAAATCTAAGTATATGGGGAGAAAAAAGAACAGATATCTATCTATCAAATATAGCGATGGCCTATGCCGCGCTACTTGAAACGAAGAATGTCAGAAATCATTTCATGGTTCAGAAGACGATGACAGAAATCCGGGATTATGTATTTAATCATTTACTGTCGGGCGGTTCTGTGCTAAATGGAACAAACGAAAGAGGCTTATCTGTTGACCAGCTGCTAGCGGTTATGCCGTATGGATTGTTTTCACCAGAGGACTTAATTGTGGTTGAAGCAGTTCAGAGAATGTCTGTGCAATTGGCGAATGAAAATGAATTATTGCCATTTGCAGGTGCACAGTATCCATCTTCAGCGGCGGCTGCTATGTTTGCCCTATATTATTTAGAAAAGTCGGATCGAGAAAAGGCTTTATATTATTCGGAAATGGCACGAAAAGGCGTTGAGCCTGACGAATTAGCAGATGTGATATTAGCCATCTATGACCATTATGCAGCGGAAGGGATACTCGAGAAAAACAAAATTGTCCATACGCCATATGGACACGGGAATGTGTATATTCCGCAATTGACAGAGCGAATTCCACATTCACCTGCATTAGATCAGTACCTCCAGTTAACGTGTCAGGTCCTTACAGATGAAACAGTAGAGGCTGTTGTGGTGAAGCTGGAGAATGAATCGAAAACATGGAGTATTGAAGAACTATTAAAACCAGTTGTGAAAAATAATACACAAGTATATGAAACGAAGGTATCACCGCTTCCGTACCATGAGAGCTATCAGTATTACTTTGCTGCCACCCTTAGCGGTGGAGAACAAGTGGTGTCAGAAACCTATGAGGTTTCTTCGTTAGAAAAACATAGAATTGAACAGTTCCAATTGGTTAAACAAACAAATAGTGAGATTTTATTAGCATTTGGCGAAGCTGAAATGACGCATGGTTTATCATTCTCTTTTGGACAAAGTGGTTTAGATATTAGTCTGCAGCAAAATGTGGAGGTATCTGACGTGGAGAGTCATTCAAATACCGCCTTATTGGAATCTGGCGAGTTCACCTTAAAAGTCATTCTAGATCAAGCCATCATCGAACTATACAAAGGCGATGAAAGAATTCTCGCTACTCATCCGCTATATGCAGCGATTGAATGGAAGACGGACGTAACTCATCAGGTTAAAGAGTTTCTCATTCATTGGTACAGCCCGGAAAGTGAACAGTTTTACGGCTTTGGCGAACGCTATAATGCAACAGAACAGCGCGGAGAAGTAATTGATTGCTTTGTCTATAACCAATATCGGGATCAGGGCACAAGAACCTATATGCCAATCCCTTTCTATATTACCAATTCAGGCTATGGCTGCTTTATTGATACCAATTTATATACCAAATTTGATATTGCCAGCGAGCTGAAAGATAAATGTACGATAACGATTGAACAGGTGCCTTATATCACCGAAACAAAGATCCATTTATATTTTGGTGATTATAAAGAGAACATTCAAGCCTTTACAAAGGATACCGGAAAACCAAAAATGATTCCGGTTTGGGCGCTCGGCCCATGGATGTCGAGCAATAACTGGGATCGAGAATCGGTCGTAAGAAAAGAAGTGGAGGCAACTAACCACTATCAAATCCCTGCAACCGTGATTGTTCTTGAACAATGGAGTGACGAGGCTACCTATTATATGTTCAATGATGCAGAGTACAATCTTAAAAATCCTGGAGAAATCCATAGCTACGAGGAAATGGTGTTTCCGGAATGGGGTAGATGGCCAAATCCAAAAGGAATGGTCGACTATCTTCATGAAAATGGATTAAAACTAATCCTTTGGCAAATTCCGATTCAAAAATATTTAAACAAACAGCAGCATCCGCTGAAAGATCAAGATGAAGCCTATATGATTGAAAAGGGCTATGTGGTAAAAAATGGGGATGGAACGCCTTATCGTATTCCGGAGAACTGGTTTACGAACAGCTTAATCATGGATTTTAGCCATGAAGAGGGTTCCGAATGGTGGTTTAATAAGCGTCAGTATTTAATTGACATTGGCGTAGATGGATTTAAAACCGATGGCGGTGAATTTGTTTTCGGTAAAAATCTGCGTTTCGCCAATGGTCAAACAGGCAGTGAAATGCGCAATCAATACCCGAATGATTATATCGCTGCGTATTATCAGTTTGCCCAGCAAAATAACGGGATTACGTTCAGCCGGGCAGGCTATACGGGAGCACAGAACTTCCCTGCTCACTGGGCAGGTGATGAACGCTCAACGTTTGCAGCATTTAAACGTTCTTTAATCGCAGGGTTAAATGCAGGATTAGCGGGGATTCCGTTTTGGAGCTGGGATTTGGCAGGTTTCAATGGAGAAATCCCTACAGCAGAACTGTTTATGCGTTCTTCCGCAATGGCGGCATTTTGCCCGATCATGCAGTACCATGCGGAAAGTAAAGCAGAATTTAATCAAGACCGGACACCTTGGAATATCGCGGAGAGAACAGGGGTAGATCAAGTCATTGATGTATATCGTTTCTTTGCCAATGTCCGAATGAACCTTTTACCGTATATCTATCAGGAGGCTAAAAAGACGAGTGAATCAGGTCTGCCTTTGATGAGGGCATTAATGGTGGATTATCCAGAAGACAGCAGGTTACGAGGTTTATATGATGAATACCTTTTCGGGGAATCACTATTGGTTGCACCAATTATTGAAGAAGGTTCAATCACAAGAAATGTGTATCTGCCAGAGGGCACTTGGTTTGATCTTTGGACAAATGAAAAGGTTAGTGGACCAGTCCTTGCTGCTGTCGCTGCACAAGTGGACCAGATACCCGTTTATGTTAAAGGGAATACCGCATTGCTGTTCAATGTCGATGAGAGCAGGCAACTGGGTTCTTGGGTAGGCAATAATATAACAAACTATAACAATCCCGTTTGCAAAATTTATTTCGAAAGTGATTTTGAACAAACACTAGAAGATCATCTTGACAATAAAATCGTTGTTTCCATTCAAGATGAAGAAGATGTACTGGTCCTGAATGTGATCGGAAAATTAGATGGATTGGAATTTGAAGTAGTTGGAAGTTCTAAACCTTTGAGGATTACAAGGCAGTAAGCATTCTATATACAATCCTTGATTGACTAAATCACGGTTTGTGATTAAAAAAGGAAGGTACATTATGTTAGAGACAACAAGCTATGCTATTTTGCCTTCTAAGGTAAATCGAAAAGTTGAGGTCCGTCACGCAGTTACTTCCGTTAACTCGTATAAGTGGGATGGAAAGGTTTTAACAGGGACACTTTCAAAGGGTACATTTTGTATTTATTTTATTAATGATAAGACCATGAGATTGATCGTTAATCCTTTTGGTGAAGTGGATACGGCAGCTTCCATCGCTGCAGCTGGTGATACGGAGCGTATGTCTGGAACATTGGAGGAAAATGATCGCAGCCTTTATTTACAGATTGGTGAAAACGAGGTCATTATTGAAAAAGAGAGTTTTAGACTGAGTGTTAAAAAAGAAGGAGAAGTTCTTTTTCAAACAGACACTCCTGCCGTCGCTTATAATTCAGAAAAACATGTTTATTTTTCAATAAAAAAGAATCCCGATTCTCCTATCTATGGTTTAGGTGAAAAAAGCGGATTTATTAACAAAAATGGTTCAAAGATCAGCAATTGGAATACCGATGTCTACGCTCCTCACAATAAAGATACGGTCGAGCTCTATCAAACGATTCCGTTCGTTCTTATGCATGAAACAACGAAATCAACAGGAATCTACTTTGATAATACATTTCGGACTGAGTTCGATATGCAAAGCAAAACTGATCAGTTAACGATTATGGCTGAAGGCGGGCAGGTAAACACCTATATCATGCTGGGACAAGATGTGAAAGAGGTTATTACGTTGTATACAAGACTGACAGGGAAAACACCCTTGCCGCCAAAGTGGTCGCTTGGCTATCACCAGTCACGGTATAGTTATACCTCTCAGGATGAGGTAAAGGATATTGTCACCCGGTTTAAGGACTTTGAAATTCCGTTAGATTGTGTGTTTCTAGATATTCATTATATGGATGGTTTTCGCGTCTTTACATTCGATGAAGACAAGTTTCCACAGTATAAGGAATTAATTAAGGAACTTGCGCGTGAGAATATTGATGTGGTTCCCATCGTGGACCCAGGGATTAAAAAAGACGTGGACTATCCCGTTTACTATGAGGGAATGAAGAAGGGGTATTTCAGTAAGTACTTGAGCGGCGAAGTTTATTATGGAGAAGTATGGCCAGGGATCAGTGCGTTTCCGGATTTCTTTAACAGCCAGGTTCAGGAATGGTGGGGGGAGCTACACCGCTTCTATACTGACTTGGGGATTAGAGGAATATGGAATGACATGAATGAGCCTTCTGTTTTCAATGAATCCAAAACCATGGATTTAGATGTCATTCACAATGCAGACGGAAAGGAAATTACTCATCGCGAGGGGCATAACTTGTATGGCTTGTATATGAGTAAGGCCACCTTTGAAGGGCTGCAGAAGCTGTTAGGCAATGGCCGGCCATTTTCTCTGACACGAGCAGGATATGCTGGAGTTCAAAGGTATTCTGCTGTATGGACGGGAGATAATCGAAGCCACTGGGAGCATCTAGAAATGTCATTACCGATGATTATGAATCTTGGACTGTCAGGGGTAGCGTTTACGGGAGCAGATGTTGGCGGATTTTCCTCGGATACCACTCCAGAATTACTGATCCGCTGGACTCAGGTTGGTGCTTTCATGCCGTATTTCCGTAATCATAGTGTACAAGATTCGATTTATCAGGAGCCTTGGGCGTTTGGGATGGAAACATTAGCATCCGTGAAAAAATATATTGAGCTGCGGTATCGCTTTATGCCGTACCTGTATTCCTTGTTTCATGAAACTGAAAAAACGGGCCTTCCGATTGTTCGTCCATTGGTAATGGAATATCCAAATGACCCTGAAACCTTCCAATGCAGTGATCAAATATTAGTAGGAGGTCAGCTATTAGTCGCTCCAATTCTTCGACCTGGTCAAAGCCATCGTTCTGTTTATTTGCCAGAGGGCACGTGGTATGACTTTTGGACTCGTGAAAAGTATGAGGGTGGTAAGTATCATCTTATAGTAGCTGATTTGGATACACTGCCAATCTTTATTAAGGCCGGTACGATTTTACCGTTAGGAAGTGCTGTTAAAAATACAAAAGAAAAGCAAGATATTGAATTGCAAATCTATCATTCGGAAAATGGAATGATGGGTTATCTTTATGAAGATGATGGTTATTCCTATGATTATCATGATGGCGAATTTAGTTTATCAACCTTTAAAATGGGTGAGGACCTGGAGCTTAGAACGGAACGGGAAGGCTTTTATACTGAGGTCGCTTCGATTAAAAATATTGAAATCATTGGACTAAATAAATGAAAATCTAAAGTGAAGGGGAAGCAGCAACATGAAGAGAGAGACAAAAAACTGGTGGAAAAAAAGCGTTGTGTATCAAATCTATCCAAAAAGCTTTAACGATAGCAATGGGGATGGAATCGGTGATATTCAAGGCATCATTGAACGGTTGGATTACCTGAAAACCCTTGGCGTGGATGTCATCTGGCTGTCACCGATTTATGACTCTCCTCAAGAAGATAATGGCTATGATATTCGAAACTATCGAACCATTTTTGACCAATATGGAACGATGGAAGATTTCGATCAATTATTAATGGAAATGCACCAACGGGAAATGAAGCTAGTCATGGACCTGGTCGTGAATCACACATCGGATGAGCATCAATGGTTTGTAGAATCGAAGACCAGCAAGGATAACCCTTATCGGGATTATTACATTTGGCGTGATGGCAAAGAGAATGAGGAACCTCCAACGAACTGGGGGTCTATTTTCAGCGGGTCTGCTTGGCAGTATGATGAAGAAACGAAGCAGTATTATCTTCATTTATTTGCGACCAAGCAGCCAGATTTAAATTGGGAGAACCCAAAATTAAGATCAGACATTTATGACATGATGAGGTTTTGGCTGGATAAAGGAATCGATGGGTTCCGTATGGATGTCATCAACTTCATCTCAAAAGATCCTTCCTATTCAGATGGAGTCGTGGCAGAAGGCCAGCTATACGGTGACAGCGGTCCGTATTTTGTAAATGGACCACGCATTCATGAGTTCTTAAAAGAAATAAATACTGAAGTGATTTCCAATTATAACGTATTAACCGTAGGCGAAATGCCGGGGGCGTCTCCTGAGGATGCAATGGTGTATACAAACCCAGAGAGTAAAGAATTAAATATGGTGTTTACTTTTGAACACATGAATTTTGATTGTGTAAATGGAGATAAATGGAATCTAAAGGCACTGGATTTAGTTGAGCTTAAGGAAAACTTTGAAAAATGGCAGACATCGCTACATGAAGTAGGCTGGAACAGTTTGTACTGGAACAACCATGATCAGCCGCGAATCGTGTCCCGTTTTGGGAATGACCAGGAATATCGCATTAAGTCTGCCAAAATGCTGGCAACCTGTCTTCATATGATGCAGGGGACACCATATATCTATCAAGGTGAAGAAATCGGTATGACCAATGTGCACTTTGATACATTAGAGGATTACCGCGATATTGAGCTGTTGAATATGTATAAGGAAAAGTTGAAATTAGGATGGTCACACGAAAGGATTATGGAGGCTATTTATGCCAAAGGCAGAGATAATGCCCGTACACCAATGCAATGGGATGATTCAGAAAATGGAGGATTTACGTCCGGGACACCTTGGATTAACGTAAACCCACGATATACGGAAATTAATGCAAAGGCAGCTCTCGATGATCCAAATTCGATTTATTACTACTATCAGCGTCTTATTCAGCTTCGAAAAGACATGGATATCATTACAACTGGCAGGTTTGAGCTGATTTTGGTAAGTGATCCTAATATCTTTGCTTATAAACGAATTGGGGAAAAGGAAACGTTAATAACCCTGTGTAATTTTTCTGACCAAGTCGTTGATGTTGCTGATGAAGGTATTTGTGAATTGTTGCGGGATGCTTCGATTATTATTACGAATGACGAGAATAAGGATAGTAGAAGTGTGTTAAATCCTTTTGAGGCAGTGGTATATTCCCTTTAGGTTAGAAAATAGTGGCAGATTATAATAAGGAAACAATCGTCTAACTATTTAAAAGGACATTTGAAGCCCTTTTGAAGTTTGTGAAGGATCTTGGAAAAAAAAAATCGGGCTGTACGTGAAATGTTGCGTGAAGAGAAACTAGCAATTTTTGATCTTTTAATTAAAGCGGAATTATCAAAAGAAGTTAGAACCTCCGACGGAAGCAATGGTTGCTTCGATGCCTACTCATCTGACGAAACGGATCATCGCTCATGTTGATTCCAACTTCAAATTAAAATGATATAAAAATACGGTCAATGAACACTGACCGTATTTTTATTCGTTTATTATTGGAGCAGGAATTGTTATCACAATCATGGAAATATTTATTCAATATTACTTACTCATTTAGGTGGCAATTATGGGATTTACATATGAGTGTTATAGAAAGTTAAAGGGCACCTAGGTCAGTTTGATGCAAAAAATGAGTTAAATGAGTTAGCCATTAGAGAAATTAATGTTGTTGCCAATCAAACTGGCAATATAGACTCTTATATTAGAGGTCTTTCTGAAAAGCATAATATTAGGGTTAATTTCAATAAACTACCTGAAGACTTATCTGTTCTAATGGCAAAAAATTATATTGTAGTTACCTATCAGTCTGCTGAATTGTTTTTGGAGGAATATAAGTCTGAAAGTCAGAGATTGAATAATAAAGTATGGAAATATGAAAAAGATAGTGAAAGCGAATTAACAGTAGCATTAAAGAATACTAATTCAACATATCAAGAGGCTTTAAAAAAAAGTTGGAGAAGTGGAGGTAATGTTATTTGAATATTACCGATATATTCAGGTGGCAGTAGTACACCGTTCTGCAATTGCTGAAGACAGACTAAATAAAGAATTTAAGAGGATTACCGAGTATAAGGGTAAAATAAAAGAATTGTACAATTTGAATGGCCCTAACAACTTTAATGAAGTGAATTTTGATGATTTTATCCTCTTTTCAAGGGTTATAAAGAAAATAGCGCATTCCCTCTGTGAGTTGGGTAAACCTTCAACTGAGCTTATTGCTGAAGCTATTGACTATAAGAAATTCAAAAAAATTTACTAATGATACGGAACGTTTAAGTAACGCTATTAAAGGTGAACTTGGAACCCGTTTTGGAATTACTGGACAAGAGGCAAATTTAGTATAAGAATTAATTTTAGAGAAGATATCCAAATAGCCCACTAGCTTAACGGTAGATCGCTCCCCTCCATAAGAACATGAATTATCATGTTTTTATGAAGGGGGAAGTTGTGGTTCGAATCCGCAGTGGGCTACCAATTTAATTAATAACATTGATCGATACCCAATCATATGATGATTGGTTTTTTTATTTTTTTGTTTTGAGGATAATAAATTCGCCGATAAAGAGGTTAAGGTGAACCGTATCATAAATAGGTGGGCAATCGAATAATTTAATAAAGTTAATGAACAAAAAACTGCAACCCCTTGGAACATAAAGGGGTTGCAGTTTTTTGTTCATTAATTGAGATCCTCAGGATAGCTTGGTTTTGGCCATGTTAGTTTAATATTTTTACTTTTAATTGTTTTACCCCAAAATTAATTGCATCTTGCTCTGAAGGAATAAAGACATCAATTCGATTTCCTTTAATGGCTCCACCAGTATCTCCGGCGGTTGCTTCACCATAGCCTTCTACATAAACTTTACTGCCAAGCGGTATAACATTTGGGTCAACTGCGATGACTTTTGCATTTGGATTTGCTTTAAGGTTTATTCCAGTAGCTGTAGTACCTGAACATCCCTCACATGAAGCCGTATAGGCCGTAGCTTTCACAGTCATTTCCCTTGAACTTGTATTACTAGTTGATGCAGCTTCTACCTCAGGTTCACTTTCCTTTGGTGCCTGCGCTGCAGGCTTTGCAGATGCTGCTTGTGCCGCCTGATTGATTGGTCTTTCTGTTACAACCTTAGTAGTAGTAGTATTTAAACCTTCATAGATTAATAGATTTAATCCAGGATGGATAAGATCAGTATTTAATTTGTTCCATTCTTTAAGTTGCGAAACAGTTACACGATAATCCAGTGCAATGTCCCATAGTGTGTCATTATTTTTAACAATATAATGTTTTTCTGGAGCAATGGTTAATACATCCCCGGGGTGAATAAGGTCCGTAGTAAGATGATTCAACTTTTGAATATTTTCTAAAGAAGTATTATTTGCGCGTGATAGATCCCAAAGGGTATCCCCTTTTTTTACTGTTACCGTTGCAGCTTGTACATTAGCACTTACAGTTACTGAGAGTACAGCAACTGCTAAAATTGATATAATTCTTTTAAGCATTCTTTTACCCTCCATGTTCTTTGGTTGCTAAGTTTTTATAATCGTAACATAGAATTTTCTGAAACAAAGAACAGCGAGATGTTAAATTGTTTACATCCAAGGCATTTATATTGCAATAATATTTCAAAATTAAATGAAAATTCGGGAAATAATATTTTTCTAAAAGCCCCATTCAAATCAACTAGATTCATTAAAAAGCTGTATGATATAAAGGTATGATTCATATTTGTATGTTACAATTCTATATTTGGTCATTAAGTTATTAACGCTCTATTTAGGTATTAATTAATGAACTAGACATGATGTAAGACTAACAAAATAATCAATGGTAAGTTCGCCATAGAAAGGTATCCTTTTATGTCAAAACGTAAAAATTCCATCTTGAAACCACTTATTTGGTCAAGCCTATCTTTCCTTATTATTTTAGTTATAGTTATTTATGCTTTTGATAAGGACAGGGGCTTGAAACAGTTAACAAAGGTAGACTCTAAACCAGCACACCAAACTTCAACCGATATACCAACAGAAACAGTTGGAGACAAAAAACAGGAACTGCATGCCTATAGTAGTGAAATATTTTCCCTGGCAAAGGAAGGAAAATTGGCCACCATCCCTTTTATTTCCGGTAAGACTAAGGCTAAGGAAGTACATAATAAATGGGGAGAACCGAACCAAACAACGGAAACAGAAAGTAATAGATACGAAGAATATGAAAGTCGAAATGTCGTCATAGGCTATCTGGGTGAGATTGTTTCAGATATCAGGTTATCTGATCCTAAATTACAAAAAATCCGGCAAAATGAAATTAAGATGACAGGTGGTGAACCTGATAAGATTCGGTACTACAAAGATGATACTCATGATCAAATCATTCTAGTTTATCAGGTTAACCCTTTAACTGAGTTAAAGTGGATCTTACCAAAACCAACCGAAGAGGAGCCGAATCCAAAAGTGGACCATATTTCAGTCTATACACAAGTAAAAAATCAAGCGGATCAACCCAATCAACCTGACCCACAAAAGAGCATATCGGACAAGATATCAGATATGAGTTTAGATGAGAAAATTGGGCAAATGATCATCGCAGGTATTTCCGGCACAACCATGGATACAAATACAAAAAACTTACTAACGAAAAACAAGGTTGGCGGGATTATTTTTTATAAGGAGAATTTAGTCAACCCAACACAAACAGTGCAGCTTGTGAATCAACTGAAGTCTGAAAGTGATCCGAATTTGCCGCTTCTATTAGGGGTGGATCAAGAAGGTGGGCGTGTAACCAGGCTTCCTGGCGGTTTGGTTAATGTCCCACCAAATAAAGAAATTGGCGCCATTAATAATTCTCAGTTTTCCTATAATGTGGGTACGATTTTAGGGAAGGAGTTAAAAGGATTTGGTCTCAATCTTGATTTTGCTCCTGTTCTTGACATCAACAGCAATCCAAAAAACCCGGTTATAGGGGATAGATCATTCGGGAATCATTCTGAAATTGTTAGTAAGCTTGGTATTCAAACCTTTAAAGGTATACAGTCGCAAAAAGTTATCACAACAATTAAGCATTTTCCCGGTCATGGTGATACGTCTGTTGATTCCCATCTGGAGCTGCCAATTGTGAATAAAAGCCTTCAGCAACTAAAAGAACTCGAATTAATCCCGTTTGAACGGGCAATCAATAGCGGGGCTGATGTTGTTATGGTTGCCCATATCTTACTGCCCAAACTGGATGCTGTTTTTCCATCTTCTATGTCCAAAAATATAATCACAGGAATCTTGAGAAAACAGCTGGACTATAGCGGTGTGGTAATAACTGATGACATGACAATGAAGGCGATTATCGACCATTATACGATTGGCAGGGCTGCAGTTGAATCAGTCAAGGCTGGCAGCGATATTATTTTAGTTGGACATGATTATAACAATATAGTGGAAACTATCTCTTCTTTAAAAATCGCTGTCCAAAAAGGGGAAATTACTGAACAAAGAATAAATGAAAGTGTCAGTAGAATTTTGGAGTTAAAAAAGAAATATGAAATAAATAATGCGGAAGTGAAAGATGTGAATATAGAGAAAATAAACCAATCAATAAATAAACTCCTGGATAATTATTCAAAATAAATTATTCGACAAAAAAAAGGGTATCCTCACTTTAACATCAAGGTGATACCCTTTTCTTCATGTTTATTTTAAAAAGTAATTATTTAGTTATGCGCCTTTTCTAAGTTTGGCTGTGGCTGTTTTTGAACGATTAAACAGAAACTCTTTTACAGAATTAGTTTGTTGTTTCGCTTTTGCTACGAAGAAAGGGTTCAAAATAATAATCGTTAATACGTTGGCTGATAATCCCCAAAACCCTTCATAAATTCCATGAGAGCTGCCTGTTCCATAAACGGTAAAGGTAGTTGCCAACCCGACGATCAATCCAATAATGGTTGCCTCTTTCGTTTGATTTTTCCAGAATAAGCTGATCACAATCGCTGGGAAAATTTGAACCATTCCTGATACACCTAAAAGCTGCAAGGAAACTAGTGCGGTAGGGAATAACAGTCCAAATAATAATGCAAGACCGATGACCACAAACACCATGGAACGAGTGATAAGCGTTAATTTCGCACCTTTCACGTTGGGATTGATTAAATCACGATAGATGTTGTTCGCAAATAAGTTGGACGCACCGATAGCCATGATCGAGCATGGAATGAGAGATGCTAAGGCAATCGTTGAATAAGCAAGCCCTTGTCCAATACCGCCGTATGAAACTTGAATGAGATTTAAAAACGCAAACCTTGGATTGCTTCCTTCCGGCAACACATGGAAAGCCACAAAGCCAAGGAAAATAACTAGGATTAAGACAATGTTATATAAAGGCAGGAACATGGCATTCTTTCGAACAGCATCCGCACTTTTCGCTGTAAATACGCCTGTTGCTCCATGAGCCCACATAAATAATGCTAAGGCAGAAACAAGTGAAGCAGTCATAAACCATGGAATGCCTTTCGGGCCGGCTGTAGGAATCGTCAGTAATTGTGGTGATTCCTTCACAAGAGTATCAATCATCGGACTCCAGCCGCCAAAATGGATGATCGGCAGAGAAACCACTAGGAATAACATAATCGCCCAAACGAGTACATCTTTAATGATGGCTGTATAGGTAGGGCCTTTGATTCCGCTAAAGAAGGTAAAAAGGGCCACAAGCAGGAATGATGTAATCACGACTACCTTGACATTAATAAAACCTGTTCCAGCTACTTGAAGCGTATCTTGAATCCCGGCTAACTGCAGATCAATATACGGGATGAGCATTAATACGCCGACAATAGCGATTATAGAAGAAAGAAGTTTACTGCCAAAACGCTCTCGCGCATAATCTGCAAGTGTGGTTAACTTGAATTGATTCGCTACTTTCCATAGTTTTGGAAGGTAAAAGTAAGAAACAAAATAGGCTAAAATACAATAAGGAATTGCAAAGAATGCAAGACTTCCTCCAGCATAGGCTGTACTTGTTAGTCCTAAAAATGTATAGGCTGTATATAAATCTGCTCCTACTAAAAACCAAACCAGCAATCCGCCAAAGCGCCTGCCGCCAACAGACCATTCCTCCACGGAGCTTCGGGAAGATTTATTTCGCCCTGCTACGAATCCTATCAATACAACGGTCAAGACAATGAATACTGTGATTAACAAAGCTGTCAAATTTCCATGCATTAGTCAAGACTCCCTTCTGATTTCTGTAGTTGATAAATCCCAAATGTGCATAATGGCGTTAAAACTATCCATAGAAACAGCCAAAATTGAAGGAAGGGTAATCCTAAAACAATCGGGTCGATGCGATTGACGAAAGGTAGGACCGCTAACTGAGAAATAAAAGGGAGTATAATCAATACTATTTTAATGAATTTTCTGCCCATATGAAGAACCTCCTGTTTGATCATAGTAGTTTTTTACTATAAACGAATAGTAATATTGTTTCGCCAATAGTATTGTTAAATAATTTTTTCATGTACGTAATAGTAACAATTTTGGAAGGAGATTACAAGATAATTTTTTAATTATTTATAAAATTCAAATTAACAAACTATTACTTTTTACACTTATTTAAAAAAGAAAGAGCTAACCTCACAAGTAATAATCTCCTTGTGGGGTTAGCTCTCTTTCTTTCATTTATTTAATGTTCCAACTGCTAAATTAAATAAAGTTACCATTTTCTAGTCTTCAAGCAGGAACGTTTGGCTGAAATGAACCTTTCCGTTTTCATCCCGGATTTCCACGCCTGCTTGATTTTTTGCTGGGTCTACATGGAACACACCGAAGTTGAAGAAATTACCTTCCGCATACAAACGTTCAGGGCCGAAGGTGGGATCCAGTGTACCAGGATTGATTTTTACTGCTCCAATCGGACCGCTGATTAATTCGTGATAATCTGTTTTGCCGTCATGATTGGCATCATATTTGATGACTTCGGCAAAATGGACATCGGTTGTGACAAAATAAACGTTTTTGATTCCTTTTTCAATAATAAAATCAGAGATTTTTTTAAACTCGTTCTCATATCCTGTTACATCATTAGGATTTACTTGATTTCCATTTGCCCATCCATCCCTAGCAGTTTCCTTTCCGGTCGGAACGGAGATTGGCACGGAAGTCGCTACAAATTTAACCTTGGCATCTGATTCAAGAAGCTGCTGTTCCAGCCATTTTACTTGTTCTTCGCCGAGCATTGTTTTATCCGGTCCATCTGCCATGGTGTTTGGAGAGCGGTAGCCACGGTTGTTAAGAATGATCATATCCATTGCATTACCCCAAGAATACTTGTGATAAAGCTTGTCCGCAGAACTGCGTTCACTTGAAATTGGCCAATAATCCTTAAACGCACTCAACCCAGATGGAGTCAACGGCTGGGAAGGACCTGAAAAGTCATTGGTCACTTCATGATCATCCCATATAGCAAACGTTCCTGTTTTCTGTAAAAGGCCGCGTAATCCCGCATCCGTACGGTTCTCCTTATATTTCGCCCAGAAATCCTGAACGGTTTGAGAAGGAGGGTTAGGCACAGCCGGTGTCTTATTATCAGCATAGATAGTATCCCCGCTGAACAGGAAGAAGTCGGGATTTAATGATGACATGGCTTTGAAAGATTTAAAGGGCGGAATTTCTCCTTGGCCGCCAGTATCTCCGCCCCATACTACTGTCATTGGTTTTAAGCTGTTTTGTTCTGGTGCTGTTTTGAATTCTCCATTAACAGCATAGTGGCTGGACACGGCATGTGCGCGATAATAATAGGTAGTATCCGGCTTCAATCCGTTGATCTCTACATTTACCGTATAATCATGCTCGTCAACAGAAGGGCTTGTTTTGACGATTGTATCGTGTTTAAAACTACTGTCAGTGGAAATTTCAAACTGAACTTTTGCAGCTTCATTGGTTCGTGCCCATAAAATCGCCGACGAATCCGTTACATCCCCGCTTGCTACACCATGTGAAATAAACGGCTTGTCCAGTAAATCAACAAGCTGGTCAGTATTGTTTGTGAACTCTCCGTCCACACCAAGGGAAAGCAAGGAAACCATATCGTCCTGAGCATTGACTGTCCATGGATGCACTAGAAGCTGATTCTGATGAGCGGCTTCCATTAGTTTCGGAACAACAAGTTCCTTACTAGGACCTACGCCGGCAGCATAGTCAGAGATACGTTTCATTTCCTGATAAACATCCTTGCCTGCCAGCATGCTTCCTGTATACAGTTGAATCAGCCTTACATTAGGGGCTAGAGATTTTAATTTACGAAGGCTTTCCTCGCTAAATGATTCAAGAAAAAGCTTTTCGTTATCAAGTACATTAGTTTTTTTCAAAATTTCAATTACTTTCTCTTCCATACCTGGATAAACGTTAGGCGCTTTTGTTTCCATGTAAAGGCCGACTTTTCCGTCACCATGTTTTTTGACAAATTCAATTGCTTCCTCAAGCGTTGGAACATGCTGTCCAATGTACTCTGTTTTTGCCTTATCCGGGTATGCTTTATTGAACCATGACCCTGCATCCAGGCGGTTGATTTCTTCAAGAGTGAAATCTTTTACCCTCCATGGTGCGCGGTCTGGGTAAAGTTCCTTTGCATTGGTAGTTCTTGCCAAGGTTTCATCATGCATGGCGATCAATTGGCCATCCTTCGTCATCTGTAAATCGAATTCTACATAATCCGCCTTCATCGTCATCGCCTGTTTATAGGCGGCGAGTGTATGTTCCGGGCCGTAGGCAGATGCCCCGCGATGAGCAATTACTGCTACATCAGAGGTAAGCGGTCGTAAGGTCGATTGTCCATTATCTGTAGCCGTGCTTTGAATGGGATGGGCGAAAACAGCGTAAGGAGCCGCTGCTGTTACCGAAAGTGTCAAACAAGCTAATCCGGCTATTAAACTCTTTTTCATATTCAATTCATCTCCTATAAGTTTATGTATTTCAATTTAAAAGTATAGGAGAATTGTAAAGCCTTAATTGATAGAGTGTTAATATTTAGTAAAACGCACAAAAACAGTACCTTTTTCTTATGATTAAAGATTGAAAATAGAACTATTTTTACAGGGATAATTACCTATAAATGTTTAAAGGGCATGTGCCTTTCAAAAAGAGGATAGGAAAGTTAAAAAGAAGTTCATTGTTATTTAAACATACAAACAAGGGCACCATGCTGATGAGGGAAGATGGTGCCCTTGTTGGGGAATAGCTATGCCTTCGTTTTATCTTTTTTTGTCAGATGCGCGGCCCAGACGATCAGTCCTATGAGGATCATCAAGCCGCCCGTCAAACAAACTCCTTGCCATTTCCACAACCCCCACGTATAGCCGCCAAGGGTAGATCCGAGTGAACCGCCCAGAAAATAACTAACCATATAAACGGTATTTAAACGGTTTCTGGCCTCTGGGATTAAGCTGTAGATTCTGGTCTGATTGGAGACTTGTGCACCCTGGACACCCAAATCTAAGAGAATCACGCCAATGAACAACCCCAATAAGGATGTTCCAAAAAACCCAAAGAATAGATAGGATAATAGGGTGATCCCAACCAATAGGCCAACCATTGTCTTTGCGTTGAATCGGTCTGCCAAACGGCCGACTACAGGTGCACCTGCTACTCCTACAATTCCCACTAGGCCAAATAATCCTGCCACTTCACTGCCATAATGATAGGGTTCTCCTTCGAGAAAAAATGATAGGGACGTCCAAAATACGCTGAAACTGCCGAAGAGCATCGCACCGACGAAAGAAACTTCTCTTAAAATCGGCTGGGTAACAATTAAATGCCAGATGGACTTATAGAGCTGAGGATAAGATAAACGTGATTCTGGGTAACTTTTTGGAAGAAAGGTCCGCAAAATGATCGCTAACGCCAACATCATCGCTGCGGCGAGCCAATACATAGTACGCCAGCCAAGGCTTCCGCCAACCAGTCCAGAAACAGTTCTCGCTAATAGAATCCCAATGAATAACCCACTCATGACACTGCCGATCACTTTGCCACGTTCAATAGGGGCTGCCATTTGTGCTGCGAGGGGAACGATGATTTGTGGGGCTACCGTTGTCACTCCCACTGCCAAACTCGCGATGTTCATCCAGAGAAGATTTTGTGCAGTGGCAACCCCTATCAGGGAAATCGCTACGGCTATTAATAAAATGGCAATCAGCTGCCTGCGTTCCTTCATGTCACCTAATGGTACAAATAAAAACATCCCGACGGCATAGCCAATTTGTGTAAACATGGCAATGTTGCCAACTTGGGTTGCAGTCGCATGAAAGGTTCGCCCCATCTCTGCAAGAAGCGGTTGATTATAGTAAAGATTTGCCACTACCATCCCACAGGCGAGCGACATTAATAAGATTAACTTTTTAGACATGTTGGATTGCTCCGGCCTCGCTATGTCATCCGTATTTGTAAACATTCCAAATTCCCCCTCTCAATACACACTCCGAGGTTTAATAGATTCTACAAAAAGATAGAAAAACCTTCCAATGATTGATATGCACATACTTATGTTTACTTCTACCCCCTCCAATAATATTATTAAATTGCTATGAAAAATCTTTTAAGGGCAAGGAGTAGTTTTGATGATCATTATTGATTTTATAGTTGATTTGATTGGTGATTTGATTGGTGGTTTATTAGAGGCAATCATCCCTACTCCAAAGTCAAAACTAGAAAAACACATTGAAGAATTAAAGGAAGATGAATGGTTTTCGCAATTGAATAAAGATGTTCGATATAATTACATCATTTGGCATAACAAGAAGGTAAAACGCTACTTAAAGAAGCCTGAAAATATTAAAATTCTCAAAAGTAGTGAATGGGAGCGCGAAAAATTTATCCAGCTTGTTATTGAGGAGCATAAAAGATTTGTAGGGATTCAATCCTCTGATCAAATAAAATGAACCGAGAAATCATACCAATGAAGAATTTGAAAAATAATTTCTACGTAGCGAATGATGCTAGATTTCTCCGGTTCGGAAAGTCAACTGAAGAAATCTCATGTTGATCATATTTTGAAATATTTTCCTTTCCTAGGCCTAGAATGACCTGCTCATTTTAGGGAATTCTACTGTTAATTGTAGTGGGAAAGGAAGTTCTTATGGAAAATGAACATGTAATCAAACAGCATATTAAGCAAAAAAAGAGAGAGAATCGTAGTCAAGGTAAGGCCTCCGGTCTTTACTGGTGGCAACTGTCACTAATAGGAATTGGCTCTATCATCGGGGCAGGCTTTTTTCTCGGTACGAGCTTGTCCATTAAAACGGCCGGACCTGCTATATTAATCAATTATTTATTCGCTGGAATAACCGCATTCTTTGTTTTTAGCGCACTGGCTGAAATGACTGTCAGGGATCCCAGTCCAGGCTCATTTCGCACCTATGCCAAAAAAGCGTTCGGAAATTCGTTGGGTTTTATCTCAGGATGGATGTACTGGATAGCAGGAGTATTGATTATTTCAAGTGAAGCTGTTGCACTTGCAACCTTTACAAAATTTTGGTTTCCCCATGTTCCACTTTGGATCTTTACTCTTGCTTACGTTGGAGTGGCCTTTGGAATAAACTTTCTGGGAGTCAAAAACTTTGGAACTATTGAGTCCTTGTTTGCGATCATAAAATTAGCTACGTTAATTATTTTTATTGTTTTTGGTGTACTGCTGCTTACCAAGATCATTTCTCCGCACGCTGTTTCATTAAATGAACACCACTTATCTCACCACTTTTTTCCGGCCGGGATTAAAGGAATGTGGGCTGCCTTAATATTTGTCTTTTTTTCCTTTGGAGGAATTGAAGTGATTGGAATTGCAGCCACTGAGCTGAAAAGGAAAGAGGATGTTCCTAAAGCGGGGATTGGCATGTTGATTGCCCTTGTAGCTGTCTATATCTTATCGATCTTCTTTGTCCTCTATATGGTTTCCTGGACAAAGATTGATGCATCAGAAAGTCCTTTCGTTACGGCCATGGCTTCTTTTAATATCCCGTATATGGACTCGATATTTAATCTAATTATCATTAGTGCCGCTTTTTCAACAATGGTGGGAGCACTTTTTTCTGTTACCAATATCCTGATTTCCTTGGCGGAGGACGGAGCAGCACCACAAGCAATGGCCCAAAAGAACAGCAGGGGGACGGCACTCAAAGCTTTGTTCTTAACAGGTTTGGCCGTAACGATTTCACTTATTTTCTCCTTCTTACTCCCTGGCAAGCTATACGAATATATTACAACAGCCGCTGGTGTTATGCTCATTTTGAATTGGACGATTATTCTTTCTTCCCAAATTAAATTACGTTCACAAGCTAATCACAAGGAAGGGTCCTTTAAAATGGCAGGCTATCCAGTCACCTCGATTGTGGGGATAGCCTTTATTCTTGTCGCCGTTTCCGGATGTTTTCTCCATCCTACACAACGAATGGGCGTATTGATAAGCTTCGTTCTAATATTCATCTTATCGATAGTCTATTGGCTTATTTATAAATCGAGCTATTATCTTCTTCGTAAAAATGAATTAAAATAACCAACCAACTACAGGGATTTTTTAGTAAAGGGTCACCTTAACGTCTTTTGCTATTGAATCCAAATTCCTCTGCGTTCCCATTGAAGTAACCGAAGAGGACAGGCCTAAGCCTATCCTCTTTATTTTATAATCTCTAATAAAGCAATCGTTTTCAATTTAATGTGAAAAAGTATGTATTAATCTATTCTTTCAATCTACTTATACTTAAAACATAAATGAAACCGCTTAAAAAAAAGCACTAGGAGGAAAAGGTATGAGTAGTTCTTGGCTTGAGTTAGAAGGGAAAGTGGCGATTGTAACAGGAGGTGCCTCTGGCATTGGATTACAAATTTCCAGAGAATTAATCAAGAACGGTGCTAAGGTAGTTGTTTCTGATATAAATGGTGAAGAAGGACAACAAACTGATGGTTCTTATTTTATAAAATGTGATGTAACAAAAAGAGAAAGCGTAGCTAATATGGTAGCTCAAACGGTTGAAATGTTTGGCTCAGTGGATATCCTAGTAAATAATGCTGGTGTAAACCTTCCTCGATTGTTAGTTGATGTTGTGGGTGAAAGACCAGAATATGAACTGAATGAGAAAGACTTCGATTTCATGGTAGCAGTCAATCAAAAAGGACCTTACCTTTGTGCACAGGCTGCTGCTAAAGAAATGGTAAAACAAAATAAAGGAGTCATTATTAACGTTGCTTCGGAAGCTGGCCAGGAAGGTTCTGCTGGACAAAGCTGCTACTCCGCCACAAAGGGTGCTGTGATTTCATTCACACGTGCGTGGGCAAAGGAATTAGGCAAATTTAATATCCGTGTGGTTGCCCTTGCCCCTGGCATTTTGGTAATCTCGTTCAACGAAATCTAACTATTCTAGGTCATATTACTTTGCGTTTCGATGGAGCGACAACTCCAGAATTACCGGGTACATTGTACTTAGAAAGTAAAGAAATATCTTCAATTGAATTGGGAACGGAACTAATGATTATCAGCGAATAGCCGTGATTAACAGACTATTAGCCCCTGCTAATCCTACAAAACAAAGAGGCTTAATCTATTATAGGTTAAGTCTCTATTTATGAGGGAGGAGAAACAATGAGATAATGAATCCAGTCACTTAATTGTGATTTTCTGTGATGAAGTAATTATCGAAGGTCATAATGCAGATTTTTACAATCCTCTATTCATAAATAGATTAAATCCATACTTAGTGGAAAGTGCTTGATAAAAATGTGTATTCATTACTAGTCCAACTGGTACCTCATTCAAGCAAACCACAACCCCCTCTAAAGAAGGAATTTCCTTGAAAGATTTATACACTTCCTCACACTTTGTGTAAGGTGTTACTTTTGTTACTTTCTCTACAATTTCCCCAATCGCTAGTTGCATTTATTCACCTCCAACTCATAATGATGATTAAATAATTAAAGGTACCGGTCTTCCAAGATGATATCCCTGACCATAAGGGACACCTGCTTGCTTTGCAGTGAATAATTGTGATTCCGTTTCAATGCCTTCAAGTGTTACGAGTGTTCCAGCTTCTCTAAAATAGGAGGTAATCCATTCTAAAAAGCGTTGTTTTTTTATTGATCTCTCTAAATCTATGGAAAAGTATTGATCAAGTTTTACCATGTCCGGCTCTAGCTCAAGTGCTACTCTTAAAGATGATTGTCCTTTCCCCAAATCATCAAGTGCAATCATAAAACCGAATTCTTTTAAATATCGCACTATTTCCTTGAGTTTTTTGAAATTGTGCACAGTCTCAGCTTCATTTATTTCAAAAATGATTTTGTTAGGTGTAATATTTACCTTTTTCATCATGTCTTCAATGAAGCAAAGAAAGGATGGTTCTAATACTGTAGAGGGAAAGATATTAACGGTTAGATATACGTCTTTATCTTTTGATGATATACATTTATTAAAAGAGAAAATGCTCTGCAAAATGGAAGACATATCAAGATCAAATAGTTTTTTTTGCTTTTCAGCCAAAGCGAATAGAAATTGAGGGTTTTGAATTTTTTTACCTCTTATTAAACTTTCAAACCCATAAATGGTTTCGTCCTGCAGTGAAAATATAGGCTGAAATACATGGGAAAAAGTAAGAGGTTCAGATAGCTTAATGTTGGAGATTGGTAAATCAAAAGTTTGGTTCATTGTCTAAGTCCTATCCTAAGTTTCTAATTTTTAAAATTATAATCCTAATTTACTACGAAAGTATTAATATTTTGTAAAGGGAGTGTAAAAAAATGCTCTTTTTTAGGAAAAATGAAAGAGAATAAAATCAATCTGTTTTTAAATATTATTATAAAATTGAATAGAAGAATAATAGATAGGTTATTTCGATTTACTAAAACGGAAAAATCCTGTTTTACAAAACCTTTACATTAAATTGAAATTAAATTAATACTTTTGTCCTATATTTAATACTGTGGGGCAAAACAATAAATTCATATGATTCTTAGGGGGAAATAAGGCAAATGAAAAGTTTGAAAAAATTTAGCCTACTTACAATGCTAGCTGCGTTAATGGTTATCATAGCAGCTTGTGGAGGCTCTACATCTACAGATAAGACAGAAGGAACTACGAAGAAAGAAACGGCAAAAACTGAAGAAAAGCAAGAACTTTCCGGCTCATTAACTATTTCTGGCTCCTCTGCGATGCAGCCATTAGTAGCAGCGGCTGCAGAAGAATTTATGGCTGAAAATCCAAATGTCGATGTCCAAGTTAATGCTGGTGGATCTGGTACGGGCTTATCACAAGTTGCTGAAGGATCTGTACAGATTGGTAATTCAGACGTTTTTGCAGAAGAAAAAGAAGGAATTCCTGCTGATCAACTCGTTGACCATAAAGTAGCTGTTGTAGGTATGACAGCGGCTGTTAATCCTAAAGTTGGTATTAAAGATATTAAGAAAGAAGATTTAATTAAAGTTTTCACTGGAAAAATTACAAACTGGAAAGAACTTGGCGGAGCAGATCAAAAGATTGTTCTAGTAAACCGTCCTGACTCATCAGGAACTCGTGCGGTATTCAATAAATTTGCACTTGATGGAGCAACACCTGCTGAAGGAATTACGGAAGATTCTTCTAACACTGTTAAAAAGATTATTAATGAAACTGAAGGTGCCGTTGGATATCTAGCGTTCTCTTATTTTACTGACGAATCTGTAACACCACTTGCCATTAATGGTGTAGAACCAAATGAAGAAAATGTACAATCTGGTAAATTCCCGGTTTGGGCTTATCAACACTCTTATACAAAGGGTGAGGCTAAAGATCTTGCAAAAGCATTCCTTGACTACATGATGTCTGATGATATCCAAAACACTCTATTAAAGGAACAAGGATATCTTCCTGTATCAAAAATGACAGTAGAACGCGATGCTAAAGGAAATCAAACTAATAAATAAATTTTAGAGTTCAAAAAAGGTAAGTGTAAAGTAAAAAGTACCCGATAGTGTTAGACACAAAAAAGGTCTACCTATTGGGTACTTTTTTGGGCTATATTGAGACAAGCTCCCCCAAAAAAAGAAAGTCGCTTTACTACCGGAAAGATAGTGAAGCGACTTTGAAAAATAGCATTAATTGCGGATGAGGTAGTCGAATGCACCTAAAGCTGCAGTAGCACCTGATCCCATAGAAATGATGATCTGCTTATAGGCACTATTGGTACAATCGCCTGCAGCAAACACACCAGGAATGGTGGTTGCGCCATGATTATCTACAACGATCTCACCGAAGCGGGTCCGTTCAAGCGTTTCGTCTAACCAATCCGTATTTGGTACTAGACCAATTTGAACAAATACACCTTGTAATTCAACGTGATGCTCTGCTCCTGTTTCACGGTCGATATAAGAAATGCCGTTAACCTTGTCAGTACCGGTAATTTCTTTTGTTTGAGCATTCTTTATAACCGTTACATTAGGCAGGCTGTTAAGTCGGTCTTGTAGGACAGAATCAGCTTTCAGCTCTGGCGAAAACTCAATAACCGTTACATGATTCACAATCCCTGCGAGATCAATGGCTGCTTCAATACCGGAATTACCGCCGCCAATAACAGCTACGTCTTTTCCAGCAAACAATGGACCATCGCAATGAGGACAGTAGGCTACACCTTTGTTCTTGAACTCTGCTTCACCTGGGACGCCAATATTACGCCAGCGGGCACCGGTTGAAAGGATCACAGTCTTGCTCTTTAGAACCGCACCGTTTTCAAGTTCAATTTCAATTAGGTCCTTCTTTTCTAAACGCTTGGCACGCTGTAAATTCATGACATCCACGTTGTACTCTTTCACATGTTCTTCGAGACTTGCTGCGAGTTTAGGACCTTCCGTATATTTCGTCCCAATAAAGTTCTCAATACCCATGGTGTCCATAACCTGTCCGCCAAAGCGTTCAGCCACAATCCCTGTCCGAATACCTTTACGTGCTGCATAGATGGCTGCACTTGCTCCAGCTGGACCGCCTCCAACAACAACCACATCAAATGGTTCCTTATCAGAAAGCTCTGATGCATCCGAACCACTGCCCATCTTAGCTAGAATTTCTTCAAGTGTCATACGGCCGCTGCCGAAGGATTCACCATTTAGAAATACAGTTGGTACGGCCATGATGTTTTTGCTTTCAACTTCTTCCTTGAACTCAGCACCATCAATCATGGTATGAGTAATACCGGGGTTAAGAATGCTCATGATGTTTAGTGCTTGGACTACATCCGGACAATTGTGGCAGGTTAGGCTGATGTAAGATTCGAAATGATATTCGCCTTTCATGTTTCTGATTTGATCCATTACGTTCTGATCAACCTTAGGAGCTCTTCCGCTAACCTGTAGTAGAGCTAACACTAATGAAGTAAATTCGTGACCTAGCGGAATACCAGCAAATGTTACGCCAGTGTCCTCGCCGATACGATTTACACTAAAGCTTGGCGTTCTTTGTAATTGGGTTTTCTCTATCTTAATGTTCGGTGACATGGCAGCCAATTCATCGACTAAAACCAATAGGTCACGGGATACGTCATCGGTCCCTGTGCTAACTTTGAGCAGCACATCGCCCTCCATCAGCTGAAGATATTGGGCTAACTGTGATTTTATATCTGCATCTAGTAACATTTGAATCTACTCCTTAAATCTTTCCTACAAGGTCAAGGCTTGGCTTAAGTGTTGCAGAACCTTCTTGCCATTTAGCCGGGCAAACTTCACCTGGATTGTTGCGAACATACTGTGCTGCCTTAATTTTGTTGACAAGAGTACTAGCATCACGGCCGATGCCGTCAGCATTAATTTCAACAGCTTGTACAACGCCCTCTGGATCGATGATAAACGTACCGCGTTGTGCAAGACCTTCTTCTTCGTCTAGTACATCAAAGTTACGAGAGATTTTTTGTGAAGGGTCGCCAATCATAATATATTCAATTTTGCCGATTGTTTCGGAATTATCATGCCATGCTTTATGTGTAAAATGAGTATCTGTGGAAACGGAATATACTTCTACGCCAAGATCTTTTAGTGTTGCGTATTCCTTTTGCAGGTCTTCTAATTCAGTTGGACACACGAATGTAAAATCTGCTGGGTAGAAGCAAACTACACTCCATTTACCTTTAAAGTTTTCTTCGCTAACAGTGATAAAATCACCGTTATGGTACGCGTTCGCTATGAATGGTTTTACTTCTTTTCCAATTAATGACATAGTTAATTTCCTCCTAATTATGTTGTTAGTATTATTAAATAGAAACTATTAAATTAGATTAATTCTAATACAAAAACTATTATTATATAAAACCTATTACTTTGTCAAATAGAATGTTCCACTTTTTTTGCTTGCATTGGGAATGTTAATAGACTCTATTTTCTTTCCTACCCCCTTAAGACATTTGGGTCGTTCGTATTTTATTAGTATGAACACACAAAAAACACGAGGGGAATAACATGAAAAAAGTAACCAAGGGAGCCCTTGCCATGGTATTAGCGGGATCTGTTACGTTTTCTGTTGCCAATGCCATGTTAGATAATTCACTTACTAGACAATTGGTAAAAGAAAATCCTTTCAGGATATCCGCAGACCGAAAAAAAGCGGATATAATTGACCAAGCGGCCAAGAAGAACATAGCTCAAAAGTCAATAATGAATGGACAAGACCATGATATTGCTGCTGCCGTTCAACAGAATATAGAAAAATCTAACAGTAGAACTACGACTAGTCCTGCTAATACGAATGTGAAAACAACCACAAAGCCTGTTGCAACACCGATATCTGTAAAAAGCACAAAAGCACCAACAACATCAAGTAAATCCACGACAACGAGAACTGCTGCAACAAGTGCAGCCACAAGGCCTGCTGTAACAACGAGACCTGCAGCAACGAGACCTGCAACAACGAAACCTGCGACAAGCACAAAAGCGCCAACAACAACGCCAAGACCTGCGACGACTACTACATCGAAGAAAACTACTACATCTACTACAACCACAACAAATACCAACCGTGGACAACAAGTCTCTCAAGCAGCAAAAGAAGCTGCTGAGACCCGTAGGGATACAAAGGAAAACAATGGAAAGAAAATGTAATTTATCTGAAAGGATCACCGAAAGATGGTGATCCTTTTTATGTTACAAAAAATTATATAGCTGTTAAATTTGAGAATTGTCTAGCTCCAGCACGCAGCGGCTAGTGTACTTCGCTCTTCTCCCTACGATAAGTCAAGCACGAATGCGCTGGCGCTCTTCGTGTTTCCTTTATCTCAGTCGAAGCGCTCCAGTCCATACGCCGCTAAACGGGTGCTTCCGCTTTTCTATTAAAAAAGATCTTTCCCAAACGGGAAAGACCTTCGCACGGATTTCATTACATCGTTTCTTTAACCTTCACAATCGAGGTTTCCTTAGTTACATTACCTTTACGTTTTAGTTTACCCCAACCAACGGTTACTCCCTTTATGGCCGAGAAGATGGATTTAATCACCACATAGGTCATCAACTGTTTGTACAAGATACGTTGTAGAAACAAGGTGACTAGTGGTTTCGGACTTTCTTTCTCTAATCGAAACGCATATAGAGCTGTAAGGAAATCCAGCAAGTAAAAAAGCATAAATCCAATCACTGCTTTTTCAGGGTGCGGGTTAAACAGGGATAGAATAAACAATATATCTGCAATAGGCGAGATGGTTTGATAAATATATTGGAATAGCCACATATTTGGAAGGGCGATAAAGCCTAATGAGTTATGTTTTTTATTGAATAAAGCCTCACGATGTTTCCATAAACATTGTAACGTACCATAAACCCACCGGTAACGCTGTTTTGCCAGACTTTTAATATCTTCCGGCACTTCCGTATAGGCATAAGCCTTTTCTTCAAATTCAATCGTTTTCCCCGAGCGTAAAAGAGTAAGCGTGATATCGGTATCCTCTGCCAGTGTATCTTCTTGAAAGTATCCGGCTTCTTCTACATCCGTCTTTCTCCATGCACCGATTGCACCTGGTACAACCGTAATGCAGTTGAGCGCTGCAAAGGCCCTTCTCTCTAGGTTAAAGCCTGTCACATATTCGATATGCTGCCAGTTTGTAAGGAGGTTCCCCTTATTGCCGACCTTCACATTACCTGAAACCGCGGCAACATGATCATTTTTAAAATGGCCGACAAGTAAGGAAATCGCATTTTCAGCGATAAGTGTATCAGCGTCAAGCGCAACCACGATTTCCCCTTTTGCTTCTTTAAAACCAAGATTCACAGCCGAAGATTTTCCGCCATTGGTTTTTTGAATTAATTTGACGAGTGGATGGTCTGCATAAGTCTTTTGAACGATATCAGCCGTATCATCCTTTGATCCGTCGTCAATAATCAGTATTTCAAAAGCAGGGTAATCACTCAATAGAATAGAATCTATGGTTTTGCAAATTACCTTTTCCTCGTTATAGGCAGCAATAACCACACTAACAAAAGGGGTAAAGTTTGGGTCGATCTCGGTCTCTTTATACCTTTTTACCTGCTTTCTAGAAAGGAAAACGAAGATAGCCAGTCGCAAGATTCCTATAGCGATTGCTGAGTAGAACAGAAAGCTTAATCCGAAGTGCCAGCCTTGCAGGACCTTGAATACAGCCTTGTCATAGACCAAATAAGGGCTGTCCTGGTTAGTAGAAGGCATAATCTGACTATCACTTTTTCCAATGAGATCAGCAACGGAGGTAAATGTGTAGCCGCGCTGTTTAAGTTCGTTAATAATAATCGGCAAGGCTTTTACCGTATTAGAGCGGTCACCGCCAGCATCGTGCAGCAAAATCACATTTCCTTCTGGCAGTTGATTCAATACCCGTTTCACTATTTCCTCGCTAGAAAGTCCCTGCCAATCATCTGAATCAATTAATTCACCGACTGTCGTATAACCCAAATCCTGTGCTCGCAATATCGGCTCCAGTTCGTTCCTTTTACTTGGTTTCGCTTCGGCCACATACGGTGGACGGAAAAGGGTCATCGAATGACCGGTAATTTCCTGAAATAAACGCTGATTTGCATTGAGCTCCATTTTCGTTTGAAATGGTGTGATCGATGCAATATCAGGATGGGTAAAGGTATGGTTGCCAATTTCGTGGCCTTCTCTATATATCCTTTTAACCAGTTCTGGATGCTGCATAGCATTCTCTCCAAGGATAAAGAAGGTCGCTTCTACCTGATTTTTGTCCAAAATGTCCAATATTTGTGGTGTATAGGTTTCATCCGGACCGTCATCAAAGGAAAGGACGACTTCCTTTGATGACGGTTTGCCATACCGTACTACCTCTAAAGGCTTTGGTAATTTCATATAGGCTTCGGATTGAATCATCCCTTGTGAATCCAACTGAATCGCTCTTTTTCCGTTTTCTGCTTGAGAAGCAATTTTTAAAATCTCGCCAGCCCCTGAAAAATGAACAGACTTTTGACTGACTAGGGTTTCAAGCGCATTGGATGGTTCGTTCATTTCCTTTGGTCTATTGATGTAATTCCAGATCGAAGGATCTTCAGAACCGAGGCGCCAAACCGCTATTCCTCTTGAGCCGTGATCTATCACTAACCTCATTTGATTATAAAATGTAGCCGCATCTAAAAACCAAACAGTATGGTTCTTTCCGTCTTTCTTGTAGCGTAAATAAGGATTGCCTATTTGTTTATTCCAGTGGATTTGGAGATTGGTTCCAATTCCCAAATTCATGATCTCCTCGTACGTCATCGTATTTGCGGGCTGATTGGAGTTTTCTTTCCAGTCGTATCCGAAGTTTCCCAAACTCACAATCAATTTTTCAGCAGGAATATTGATCTGGTTTAAGTTCGCCTTAACCCAATCAGTTCCAGCCACAGATCCAGGTTTACTCATCGGTTCGTGCTGGTCATAAAGCATGACAATCATGCGATCAACGTTAGGTGCTAAAGAAGCATAGTTAATATTGTTGTCAGTCGGCGGAGCATCCATTGTGACCATGAGATCATGTTGATGAAATGCCTCATAAACTTTAGCGATAAATTGAGTGAAATCTTCTTTGTCGTTTGGATTGATATTTTCCAAGTCAATATTTATTCCGTCAAATTTATTTGTTCTCACATAATCCAAAATCTTTTTAATAAAAAGATCCTCAGCACCGGGAGTAATAAATAAGCGGTGAAGAACTTCGCCATCCCATTTATTATCATTAAAATTATTCACTAATGGGAGAATCTTGATATTATGGGCTTTGGCCTCAGCAATAATTGCCTTGTCCGTACTGGTTTTTAGGGTAAGACCAGAGGTGAGATGCATCCAGCCCGGCACTAATGTTGTAATAGAATCGATATTCTCTTTAAAAGAAGTATGACTGTTTTTGTCCCAATTGACGTAAAAACCATAAACTTCTTGTTTCCTCATTAGTTGGTTTTGGGTCAATGGCTCCATATTTTTTTGACTAAGAGGAGAAGGATTCGTTTTTTGTACCTGTGTGGCGAGCTGTTCTGCACTAAAACTTTGATTAATCGGCTCGATCCCGCCCGATGCTTCGCTTTTATTCAATTGTAGTTCAGGAAATTCTGGGTTCGAATTAAGACTCTCAATGAAAAGAGTCGATACTAGAATAATTAACACCGTAAAGCCTGCGCTCATGCGCTTGATTATGGACCAGCGTCTTTTGGCTGGATCAAGAAAAACATGTTCTTGATCTCTCTCTTTCTTTTTCAGCCCTAAATTGTAAAACCAATGGAAGAAAAAGTAGCAGACAAGACCAATTACTCCTCCCAGGATCCCTGGGGCAAGGGATTGTGAAAGCTGGATTTTCGATTTTAGGGTCGAAATGATCCAGTAATCCTCTAATCGGCTTAAATCCAGGATGGGTAAATGACTCATCTTTGGAATAAAAATTGGGATTAACGTTCCAAGGAATAAGGCAATAATATTTAGACGCAACAAAAGCGAAAGAACAAGCAATAATGGAATTCTTAAACTATCTAATGGTAAAAATCCTAGAAAAAAACCAAGTGTACTTGCTACTGCCCCCGCATTTCCCGTGACAGGTGCAAATAATGATCTAACAATCCACCTAAAAACTCTATTCACTTAGATTCCTCCTATAGGGGTAGTTTCGAAAAATGTATAATAATAGATTGATTTTATACAGGTAAAACTGCAAAAAACTCACTGAAATAGTAACTGAAAGTAATCCTTACTCTCGCGTTTCTTGCGGAAGGAAGGTTTTTCGACAAAAAATGACCATCTCCAAAAGCTTAGATAATTATACTAAGATTTTGGGGGTAGCTGAAAAAGTTCTTTTAATTTTTAAATGGTAATGGAGGATAAATTTTGGTATATGTTACTTACTTTCCATGCGAAATGTGGATAAAAACCAAACAATTAAGTTATCCTTGAATAATTAAGAAGAAAAAGTGTTGACTTCAAATATAATAGCGCCTAAAATAAAAATGAAATTGCAAGCGATTACAAATTTTAATAACTGATATTTTTTTAATCAGTGTGTAACGGGTTACACACTGATTAGATTCGATAGAATACCAACTCTTTTTTTTTAGAATTAGTGTACGGGTTACATAAGATTAGTTTCAGGATGAAACACTATTAACCAACTCTATTTTTGAGCGATGTGTAACGGGTTACACAAGGAAATCTAGTAGAGTTAAAATTTTTTTCACAAATATGTAACGGGTTACAGTCTCCCTATAATCATTAAAGAAAGCGAGGGAACAGCATGAGCACCATTAAAGAAGTAGCAGCTGTAGCAAACGTGTCTGTTGCCACTGTTTCTAGAGTTTTAAATAATAAAGGGTATGTCAATGAGGAAACGAGAAAAAAGGTTTTGCTCGCTATTTCCGAGTTGAATTATGTGCCCAATGAGGTGGCTAGAAGTCTTTTTAAGAAACAGTCGAAGACGATTGCCCTCATTGTTCCAGATATTAAGAACCCGTTCTTTCCTGAGGTGGCAAGAGCGATTGAAGATGTGATGAGCAGTCAGGAGTATACATTAATCCTCTGTAATTCGGATGGGAAAGTGGAAAAGGAAATTATGTATTTGGATGTAATGAAGCAGAAATATGTGGACGGCATTATTATTGTCACTAGTACGTTAACGCCTAAGCATATTGAAAGTAGAGACATCCCGATTGTCGCTTTAGACAGGCCGATCAGCAGCGATTTGCCCTCTGTTTCCGTTAACAATTTTGATGGGGCCAGGCAAGCAGTCCAGTATTTGAAGGAGATTGGCTGCAAAAAGATTGCCCATATTCGCGGTCCATACACGATTAGCAATTCGGATGAACGGTATAAGGGCTATTTAGCCGAAGTGGAGAATGAACCATGGTTTCATCCAGATTTAGTGGTGGATGGAAACTATCACGTAGAGCAGACAACAGAGGCAACCACGAGGTTACTCCTGACGAATCCTGATATTGATGGAATTTTTGCAGGGAATGACTATATGGCGGTGGGTGTTTTAAAGGCGGCTAGTAAACTTGGGATTCGAGTACCAACTGATCTTTCGTTAATTGGTTTTGATGGCATCCAGCTTAGCCAATTGACTAGTCCTGAAATCACGACGATGGCACAGCCGATTTATGAACTGGGTGCGACAGCAGGGGAGCTGTTGCTTAAATTGATTGAGGGGAAGACGGTCGAGAAGCTCGATCATCTGTTTCAAGTTTCGTTAATGAAAGGCCAATCAACAAAGGCTTTGGGAGTGACAACAGTTGAAAAATAGAAAAATAACAGTTATCGGCAGTATCAATATGGATTTAGTAACGAGTACCGATCGAGTACCAACACTAGGTGAAACGGTGATGGGAGAAACCTTTCATACCATTCCCGGAGGAAAAGGAGCCAATCAGGCGGTGGCCGCTGCAAGATTAGGGGCGGAAACGACCATGATTGGCTGTGTCGGACAAGATTTATTCGGTCAGGATTTAGTGAAGCATTTGGAAAATCAGGGTGTCAATGTGTCTAATGTGAAACCGGTTACAGATTCCTCGACGGGGATCGCTTCCATTACCATCGCCAATGGAGATAATCAGATTATTGTGATTCCAGGTGCGAATTATCATGTGACACCAGCGCTTGTAGCATCGTTTGAGGATGTCATTGCTACCAGTGATATTTTGTTGCTTCAGCTTGAAATTCCACTAGAGAGTGTGGAAAAAGCAGTGGAACTTGCCAGCAAGCATCAGGTAAAGGTGATCTTGAATCCGGCACCGATTCAACCGCTTCCAAAGGAATTGTTAGCAAAGGTCGATTATCTCACGCCAAACGAGTATGAACAGCAATTACTCTTTGATTCGATTGAATGGACCGAGCAAGAGCGGCAAGAGATGGTTAAGAAATGTATTATTACCAGGGGTTCAAAGGGGATCACCTTTTTTCAAGATGGAGAAAGAGAGATTCCTAGTTTTAAAGTAGACGTTGTTGATACGACTGGTGCAGGAGATTCCTTTAATGGAGGTTTCGCGTATTCCATCAGCCAAGGGGCCTCTTTAGAGCAGGCCTGCCAGTTTGCATCCGCAGTTGCGGCCCTTTCGGTAACTAAGTTTGGGGCCCAAGGGGGCATGCCAACTATGGAAGAAGTTCAGGCGTTTTTACGGGAAAGGAATGAAATTTTATGAAGAAAAACGGCATATTAAATAGTCACATTTCCGAAGTCCTTTCAAGGCTTGGGCATACGGATACGATCGTCATTGCTGATTGCGGTCTGCCTATCCCGGAAGAGACGATCCGAATTGACCTTGCCCTAAACCTAGGCACACCATCCTTTATGGAAACACTGCAAGAACTATTAGCGGATATGGCAGTGGAGAAAGTAACGCTTGCTCATGAAATCAAAGAACTTAATCCGGATATAGACGAACAAGTTACAAATCTAGTAAATGGCATTTCTATTGACTATATTACCCATGAAGAATTAAAGACGTTATCGAAGCAAGCGAAGGCTGTAATTCGGACCGGGGAGGCCACTCCCTATGCCAACATCATTTTACACGCAGGAGTGATTTTCTAATATGAGCCTCACACCAGTCATCGAAATGAAAGGCATAAGCAAATCCTTTTCTGGAAACAGGGTTTTGGAACAAGTTGATTTTCAGTTGCTGCGCGGAGAAATCCATGCCTTGATGGGCGAAAATGGCGCAGGGAAATCGACGTTGATTAAGATATTAACAGGTATTTACGAACGTGATGCCGGTCAGGTTTTTATCAAAGGAAAAGAAGTCCATTTTAAAAATCCAAAGGAAGCTGAGCAAACAGGGATTGCTGTAATCCATCAGGAGCTAAATATTATTCCTTATCTCACTGTCTATGAAAATATGTTTCTCGGAAAAGAACTGACCGTCGGTAGGTTTGGGATTACTAGAGATAAAGAAATGAAGAGAAAGACGAAAGAATATTTGAACCGTTTAGGGATTGAGATTGACCCGAATACGGAAGCGGGAAATTTATCTGTGGGTCAACAGCAAATGATTGAAATTGCCCGTGCGGTTGCTGCCAATACGGAAGTCCTCATCATGGACGAGCCCACAGCTGCGCTGACAGATCGGGAAATTGAGGCACTGTTTAAAGTGATTTCCTCCTTAAAGGCACAAGGGGTTGGGATTGTTTATATCTCTCATCGAATGGAAGAGATCTTTCAAATCTGCGACCGAATTTCCGTCCTTCGAGATGGAAAATTCATTGATAGCAAAGAAGTGGCAAAGACAAACTTTGATGAAATTGTGAAATTAATGGTGGGACGGCAGCTGGGTGAGCGATTCCCAGAAAGAGATACGAAAATTGGTCAAGAACGATTCAGGGTGGAAAATTTGACGAGCAAAGGCTCCTTTGAAAATATTAGTTTTTCCATTCATCAAGGTGAAATTGTTGGTGTCGCGGGTCTGATGGGTGCTGGCCGCAGTGAAATCATGCAGGCGATCTTCGGCTATCGCTCCCTTGATAGCGGTAAGATGTTCATTGATGGCAAGGAAGTAACGATCAAGTCACCGTATGAGGCGATTCATGCTGGAATTGCGTTTGTGACGGAGGACCGAAAAAGCCAAGGGCTCATTCTCGATCTCTCCGTACGTGAGAATTTATCGATTACCACGCTTGATAAAATTTCTACTAAAAGTGTGATTTCCACTAAATCGGAAATGAGCCTAGTGGATGAAATGATTGAAAAGCTTCATGTAAAAACATCGGGCCGTGAAATTAGTGTCAAATCCTTAAGTGGCGGGAATCAACAAAAGATTGTCATTGGAAAATGGCTGGGAATTGATCCGAAAATATTGATCCTTGATGAGCCAACGCGCGGGGTCGATGTCGGGGCGAAGAAGGAAATCTATCAATTAATGAACGAGCTTACGAAACAAGGGGTTTCAATCATTATGGTTTCGTCCGAGCTTCCTGAAATTTTAGGTATGAGTGATCGGGTGCTCGTGATTCATGAAGGAAAATTAGCTTCCGTGCTTAACAAGTCCGAAGCAACCCAAGAAAATATTATGCAATCCGCAACGGGAGGTAATCAGTAATGAAGTCCGCGAACTTCCAAATCTTACAAAAGCTAGGTCCGTTAATTGGACTCTTCGTCATTACGGTCATCCTATCGATCGTAAGTGATAGCTTTTTAACTTTAGATAATATCTTTAATGTGTTACGTCAAGTTTCCATTAACGCGTTAATTGCCTTCGGAATGACATTCGTCATCTTAACGGGTGGAATTGATTTATCCGTAGGATCCATTTTAGCCTTATCCTCCGCGATAACGGCCGGGATGTTAGCAAACGGCATGGATCCAGCGCTAGCAATGTTAATTGGTTTATTAGCAGGTGCGGTGATGGGGGCCATTAATGGTTTATTTATCACGAAGGGAAAAGTCGCTCCGTTCATTGCAACGCTGGCAACGATGACGATTTTCCGCGGCCTTACCTTGGTGTATACCGATGGCCGCCCGATTACCGGTCTGTCGACTAGTTCATTTTTTGAAATCATGGGGAGAGGCTATTTCGGCTGGATTCCCGTTCCCGTTATTTGGATGCTCGCTTGTTATCTGATTCTTTATTTTATCCTGAAAAAGACCACGTTTGGCCGCAGAGTTTACGCGATTGGCGGAAATGAAGAGGCATCGATCTTATCAGGAATCAAGGTTACGAATGTGAAAATTTGGATTTACTCAATTACAGGGACACTTTCTGCACTTGCAGGGATCATCCTTGCATCCAGGTTGGATTCTGCCCAGCCTACTGCCGGTGCCTCTTATGAACTGGATGCGATTGCGTCGGTTGTTTTAGGCGGGACAAGTCTTTCCGGTGGAAAAGGGTGGATTTTTGGAACATTGGTTGGGGCACTCATTATTGGAGTTTTAAATAATGGTTTAAATTTAATGAACGTCAGCTCCTTCTACCAACAGGTAGTTAAAGGAGGTGTCATCTTACTAGCCGTCTTGCTTGATCGTAAAAAAACTGCTTAATAAAATTATGGGGGAATATAAAGATGAAAAAGCTATTTAAAGGGTTTCTGTTTTTAACATTACTTATGGTAGTTTTAGCAGGTTGTTCCACAAAGGCACCTACATCTTCTTCAGATAAGGATTCATCGAAAGACATGAAAGATGATAAATTAAAATTAGGTCTATCGATCTCCACTTTAAACAATCCTTTCTTTGTTTCGTTAAAAGAAGGTGCTGAGAAAGAAGCAAAAGCACAAGATACTGAGATTATTACGGTTGATGCACAAAATGATTCAGCAAAGCAAGTAAGTGATATCGAAGACCTTATTCAAAAAGGCGTAAACGTCCTAATCGTGAACCCAACTGATTCTGATGCGGTTAAAGCAGCCATTGAATCAGCAAATAATGCAGACATTCCAGTGATCACGGTTGACCGTAGTGCAAATGGCGGAACCGTTGTATCCCATATCGCTTCTGACAACGTAGCTGGCGGTAAAATGGCTGGTGACTTTATTCTTGAAAAGTTAGGCAAAAAAGGGAAAGTCGTAGAATTAGAAGGAATACCAGGGTCTTCTGCTGCTCGTGAACGCGGTGAAGGATTCCACAAAGCGATTGATGGAGTAGCTGATATTCAAGTGGTGGCTAAGCAAGCAGCCGATTTTGATCGTGCTAAAGGATTAACTGTAATGGAAAATATACTTCAAGGCAATAAAGATATCCAAGCCGTGTTTGCTCACAACGATGAAATGGCGTTAGGAGCTCTTCAAGCACTTGAAGCTGCTGGATTAAAAGATGTAATTGTTGTCGGTTTTGATGCGACGGATGACGCGGTTAAAGCAGTCAATGACGGAAAAATGGCAGCAACAGTAGCCCAAAAGCCTGAAGAAATCGGCCAAAAGGGTGTACAAACAGCGATGAAAGTATTTATGAAAGAATCAGTTGATAAGTTTGTTCCAGTATCGTTAGATTTAATTAAAAAGTAATGGTCACGCTATCGTGATGGCAAGGGAGAAGTGTTGGTGCACTTCTCTTTTTTTGGTTGGATCGGCATTTCTAGAGTTTTATGAACGAATCTATATAACTATGGGCATTTACTACATATTTTTGGGGACTTACTACACAATTTTCGTCACTTATTACATATTTTCAGGCACTTACTATATCATTTACAAAACTTACGACATTCACTGGAAATTAATTGGAAATAAACTCGTAAGGTGAGTATGTTTTTTACTAAAAATGGAAAATTTAATCTTACTCATACATAAGGGAGTTAATTAAATGGTCGGGATTATTGTATCTGTCGTCATCTTTAACCTCATTTCATTAAAAGTAAAAAAACGATTAACGAGAGGTGAAATGCTGCAAATTTGGATGTTTACAGCTTTATTGCAATTGGTGTTTGATTTATTTGTCAGTTTGAAATACCATGGGTACTGGTATTTTAACAAAGGTGTAGATTGGGGATCCCTGCCTGTGTATTTATGTTTAGTCCCATCTGTTAATGTTATTTTTTTAAATTTGTATCCTTTAAAACGTCCATTATGGAAACAACTTTTATTTTTTTTAGCTTGGAATGTCGGAATAGTTTTATATGAAGTCTTAACGTTATTACCCGAACCTTGGGGATATTTCCATTACGGTTGGTGGAAGTTGTATCACTCCGTCCTACTCAATCCTTTTCTTCTCCTAATCTTATTGGGATTCTACAAATTGATTGGTAAAATGGAACAGGAGACACTTATTAGGCAAGTTTAGTTATGGTAAGAATAGAATCAAAAGCAGGTCAGGAGGATCAATATATCCAATGAATCATGAAATTTATGTAGGGGAAAAAGAGACGGTTATCACGCAAATATTTGATGCACCACGGGAACTTGTTTATCAAGCTTGGACACAACCGGAGAATTTGGCGCAATGGTGGGGGCCCAAAGGCTTTACGAATACATTTAAGGAGTTTGACCTCAGACCAGGTGGCACTTGGGAGTTCATCATGCATAGCCCTGATGGTGCCGACTTTCCAAACAAAAGTGTCTTTGTTGAGATTGTAAAACCTAATCGAGTTGTTTTGAATCATGTGTCTGGGCCGCATTTTCAAATAACGGCAACCTTTGAAGAGCATGCAGGAAAAACAAAATTTACTTTTCGCCAATCTTTTGAGACAGAAAGGGAATTCGCTAAGGTCAAGTCATTTGCCATAGATGGCAACAAAGAGACGATTGATCGCCTTGAAGCTCATCTTGAGGTTATGTCTAGATAAATGGATTTTAAAAAGGTTGCAGGGGAGAAGTGCTGGTGCACTTCTCCTTTGTTTTTGGTCCTTTGTTTAGTTTGTTTGCTCGACGTTTAGTTCGATGAGATTACCATCAGGATCGGCACAGAAGATTTGTGCAAAACCGCTCATGCTTTTGGGTTTCTCTAATAGTTCAACATCGTGCCGTTTCAACCAATTTAGGGTAGCGTCGTAATCTTTCACTCTTAGGGCAAAATGACCTTCTCGGCTGCTCAGGCGTTTATCTTGGCGAATCGTTTGTGATGTAGGGAGGACGATAAGATGGAGCTGTTGTCCTTCTATTTCATACCAGGCACCCGGAAAATCAAAGTTGGGACGTTGGATTTCTTTTAAACATAGGATGTTGCTATAAAAATGCTTTGCCTGTTCTAAATTGGTAACCGTAAGGCTAACATGGTGGAGGCATTCATACTGAATCACGGCGGTCATCTCCCTTATAAAATTAGTTCCATGATACCACAGATTTAGGATTAGACTGCAGATGAGGGGGAGTTTTTTGGAGCGGGGGCGGCGCGCGGCGCGGATTCCGCCGCTCCGGACGGAGATTCCGCCGCTTTTCGGAATTATTCCGCTAAACTAAAGAAAGATACCGCCAACTTCAGCAACAATCCCACCACCCCCTCTTTTAAATACCTATTTTAAGAGGATTCTAGCTTAGATTTCGGTATTTTTGCAGCTCTGGGGATCTCTTTGGTTTGCGGATTCCGCCAACATGAGGGGGAATCCCGCCGCTTTTCGGATTATTCCGCCAAACTGTAGGAGGATCCCGCCAACTTCCGCAACAATCCCGCCAAACCCCCTTTTAGATACCTATTTTAAGAGGATTTTTCTAGCTTAGATTTCAGCATTTTTGCAGCTCTGGGGATCTCTTTGGTTTGCGGATTCCGCCGATTGGGACGGGAATTCCGCCAACATGAGGAGGAATCCCGCCGCTTTTCGGATTATTCCGCCAAACTATAAGAGGATTCCGCCAACTTCCGCAACAATCCCGCCAAACCCCTCTTTTAGATACCTATTTTAAGAGGATTTTTCTAGCTTAGATTTCAGGATTTTTGCAGCTCTGGGGATCTCTTTGGTTTGCGGATTCCGCCGATTTGGACGGGAATTCCGCCAAGATGAGGAGGAATCCCGCCGCTTTTCGGATTATTCCGCCAAACTGTAGGAGGATCCCGCCAACTTCAGCAACAATCCCGCCAACCCCCCTTTTAGATACCTATTTTAAGAGGATTCTAGCTTAGATTTCGGTAATTTTGCATCTCTGGCGACCACTTAGATTTGCGGATTCCGCCGATTGGGACGGGAATTCCGCCAACATGAGGAGGAATTCCGCCGCTTTTCGGATTATTCCGCCAAACTGTAGGAGGATCCCGCCAACTTCCGCAACAATCCCGCCAACCCCCCTTTTAGATACCTATTTTAAGAGGATTCTAGCTTAGATTTCGGTAATTTGCAGTTCTGGGGATCTCTTGGGTTTGTGGATTCCGCCGATCGGGACGGGAATTCCGCCAAGATGAGGAGGAATCCCGCCGATTTACCGATTTATTCCGCCAAACTGAAGAAGGTTTCCGCCAACTTCCGCAACAATCCCGCCAATCTCCAAATTTCGTAAGCCTTCATAATTGAAAACCTGGCCTAGAAAAACTAAAAAGCCAGGCAGTTAGCCTGGCTCAGGTTATTTTCTTACATTACGAAACTTGGAACAAGCTCTTTCTTTCGTTCATCCCCCGAGTTATCAAACTCCTTGATCATTGCAATAAACGGTTCGATGAATTGAGGGTCGAATTGTTTACCAGAGCAATCGCGCAATTCAACGATCGCTTCTTGGAAGGTCTTTGTTTTTTGATAAGGCCGTTCTGTCGTCATGGCATCAAAGGAATCAATTACACAGAGAATTCGCGCCAGTTTCGGAATAGATTTACCCGCTAAACCATATGGGTAGCCGTTTCCATCATATCGTTCATGGTGGAGCTCGACGATAGGAATCAAGTCTTCTAATTTCTTATTCGTTGCAATGATTTCCTTTCCAAAGGTTACGTGTTTCTTCATCATTTCCCATTCATGAGGCTCGAGCTTCCCTTTTTTACTTAGAATATCGCGCGGGATTTCAATTTTTCCAATGTCATGGACAAGCGCTCCCAGGATCAGCGTTTTACGTTCATGAACACTTAAGTTAAGCACCCGAGAGAAATCCACTGCATATTGGTAGACGCGTTTGCTATGACGGTAGGTATAGACATCCTTGGAAAGGAAAATTTTTAATTGATATTCAGATTCCTCTAGCTCTTTTTCAAGCGAAAGAGATCGTTGAATGGAGTATTCTGAATGCCCATTGTAAATCTGGACAAGATTCTTTCCTTGGTTTTTCGCTGCATACATGGCTTGATCGGCTTTGTTGAGAAGTTCAGAAATACTATAGGTCTCTTTTTCGCATTCAGCAATCCCAGATGAAAAGGATAAGCAACCGTAGGGGAGACCTTCGACCCCTTTATAATATGTGTCATTTACTTTCTTCCGCAATTCATTCATGAATGAGTAGGCGGACTGGCGATCGGTATTTGGCATGATGATCGAAAACTCTTCACCGCCATAGCGAGCAACGATAAAATTCGCCGCATCGGAATCCGCTTTCAAAAGGGCACCAAACTCTTGGAGCAAATGATCCCCTTGAATATGACCGTACAGATCGTTGTATTTTTTAAAATCATCGATATCGAGGATGACAATACTCAATGGCTGATCATTCTCTTTTGCGGCAGCCACTTCTTTTTCTAAAATTTCCTTAAAGTAACCGTGGTTATTAAGGCCAGTGAGGAAGTCTTTGTTGGCCTTCTCAGAAATCTCTTTAAATAAGTTAAAATGCTGTTTAAATGCTAAAGACAATAAAAAGGCAATAAAGGTGAAAAGGGACAGGCCGAATATTTCATTGGGATTCATTAAAATAACAAGAACTAATGAAAGCACGAGTGTACTAAGATATGTGGCAGTCGTTTCCTTAAGAATTTCCTTGAAAAAGTTTATTATGTTTTCGGTTGCAACTAAAATGAAATAGACCCCAACTAATAGTAGATTTAATGCAAAGTAAGTACAAAAAGAAAGCAAATACGGAATGATGAATTTGGAGCTTATAGGTCCAATGGAGCCATCTATTAAAATAAAAGCATAATAGGAACAAATTATCATTAAAGTATAAACTGAGAAATTGAAAAGATGTTTCCACCATGCGATTTTTCGCTGTATTATTGCAAATATAACCGAATGTATCAATAAAACGAGTAAAGTAGAATGTAATCCATACAAAAAAAGACTTGCTAGATAAATAGAAGAATCCATTGAATGGGAATTACCCTTTGGAGGAATCAGTATGGTGTAGTAATTAAGCAGTAAAATAGATCCGGAAAAAGTAAACATAATAACCCAATGCATTTGGGAATACTGTGGGATTTTAATAAAGAAGGTAAAAAATAAAATGCCTATAGCTGAAATCAAGAAAAGATATGTATTTGCAGGTGTCTTTATAATACGCATACTCATCACTCTCATAATAAATTTGGGAGAAGTGAAAAATTACTTCTCCCTACCATTTTACTCTTAAACTAATTTAAATCCAGAAGTTAAAGCAATAATGATAGAACCGATAATGATTGCATTGTAAAGAATTCCAGTTAATTTAATGCCTTTTTTTTGTTCATTTTTCATCTTTTTTCACCTCCTTTAATAAGAGGAGGTATGGCAACGACTTTTTTTGTAATTGGATGATGAATCATAAGGTACTGAATGAAAAAGAAGATTCCAATATTCATAAGTATATCACCGATACTGATGATTTGGGTACGTGGATAAGGGTCTGAGATGGGAATGACATCACCCAGAATTCCGAGATAGGTTGATGAGTTTAACATTGTATGTTTAGCGTATAAGCTGTCTTTGAGGGCCTCGATGTAACCTGGATCCAAAACTGCAGCCGCCTCTACTGATACCGGCATACGTCCGCCGTTAATTACCATCACTAGAAAATTCAGAAATACACCTATTAAAATAAGATTAAATCCAAGGTTTTTGCGGTTCATAAATAAAAATAAAAGACCGAGTACATAAACTACTATATAGATAGATCCACTTATTTTTCCAAGAAATTTAATATCGTTTTGGAGCATAAAAACGGCTAATTCAATAATCAATAGCAGAGGAAAAATCCATCCCCACTTAAGCTTTAACTGCGCTAGTGCACGTAAGTTTCCTTTTCGAAGAAAACCCACTATAAGAGAAATAATGATACCGTCAAAGACCATAGCTGCTAACCACCAATACTAGAATATATGAAAAGTTCAAAAATTCTCTGTAGGAAAAATATTCCCACAATAATATAATCAAAGAATTTCTTCGAATGCAAGAGAATTTTGTTATGGAATTTGTCTAATTTGTGTATATATGGAAATTTTCTTCTCTTCTTTAACAAAAAACAGCATTTCTCTTTCATATATTTGATGAATTAGGCTTTATATTAATGAAATAATGTAACTTCGAGTGAAACCCATCTAATTTTGTGGAAATATAGGATATTTCCTGCGGAATACTGCCGCGTAAATCGACTATTTCCCTCCATCCTTAGCAAGGGGAATCCTTATAGATCAGTAGCTTCAGTAATTCAATCAAACGTTTGATTAAAAGAGAAACATGAGGAAAATGGGCGAGGTTTGTTATTTTATCGAAAATGCAAAGCAATTTTTAAAAAATCGCCTAAACAAAGTAAAAGACCAATTCGCTCTTCGAACTGGTCTTTAAATCATCTGTAGTGCTTATATTATAAAAATTCCCTTTTAATGATGTCATCGAACTTTTTTTGGATTTGGTTGACTTTGTTCATGTCTAGATGGTTTTCATCCATTTCTTCCATCTTCCACAAGTTAATATCATGCTTTAATTCTGTTAGTCGATGAAGGGTAATCGTCTGCTGCTTTATAAGTTTTGAATCAGCAATAATTCCCTCATAAGCAATCAAGGCCGGAATAATGGCACTAAATAATGCTATTAAAATGGTGGAAATTGGTTCAGTCAAGCCGATGTAGGTCAGATCGGTACTAGATAAGAACGTAATAAAAAATGAAAAGATAACTGTAAGAATTTTTAGCTTCTTAGCCTTCATTTTAGTTTTTCTTATGTTATTCGTGTAACAAATTATTTTCTCATCTATATCACCTCTGATATCATCAAGATGTTCAGTTTTCACATCATCCCTCCATACCTTGTCTTAGTATAATAAGATATGTCGCTTGATTAAAATAAGTGAAGAGAAAGCAATAGACATTCGCTATTTTCCCTCCAATAGAAAAAGGCATCCTATTCTAAACTCATAGGATGCCTTCTGTATATATTACCTTAACCCATATGCCTTAATAACATCCTGAATCGTCTAGTGAGATCTGCAAGCGGTCGCATAACATTTGCAGTGTTTTCGGATTTGCTTCTTTTGCATTGTTTTCAATTTTACTTAAGTGTGTCACCGAGCAAATGCCCTGGCAAAGCTGTTCCTGCGTCTTATTCTGCTTGCGCCGATGATAATAAATCACTTTTCCAATCGACATAAAACGAACTCACTCTCCTATATTGAAGTCTCGTTCAAGTAATCTGAATTAGTTCTTTTTATTATATATGTCCTTGTGATAAATGAAGTAGGTTAAGAGATGTGAAATGAACGTAGAAAAGGAAGAAAAAGAGAGAGTCCGGTCACATAGAAGAGAGTCATACGAAGTATTAAACGAATTTATACTATATATTCATTTTTAATGGTCATACTAAAATATATATTTTAAAAGTAAATATAGTAAGGAAGGGTAACAATGCCACGAAAAGCTTCAGTAGTGAACGAAGTACCTGATGAAGAGACGAGTGTTCTATTGGAAAGTGACCAGGAAAAAGAAGATGAAATCGGTAAGCTTACTCGTATGTTAGGAGCTGTAATGAATTATCTGTCGGACGATGAATTAGAAGAGTTAGATATCGAATATCTTTTAGATGATACGGAAGGTCTTCGGGAATGGTGGGATCAATTTCGAGAAAGCAACAGAAAACAGATTGAGGAAGAAATAAAAAAATCTCTTGGTGAACTGTCTTTGAAAGAACTCGAAAAAATCCATGAAAAGATAAAAGATAAGCAGCATTAATCTGACGGTTGTCTAAACTCATCATCAGCATTCCTTTTTTCAAAGGGATGCTTTTTCTTATTGAAAGTAAACCAAATTGACAACCCATACCTGTTTTTGTATAGTAGGTGGCGAAGATTAGGATTGGAGTGAATCATTTGATTTCGAACTCTGAATTACAAAATTTAGATCTTATTGACCTACTAAGCGAACGTCATAGTTTGGTCCGGAAAATCTCAGAGAAAGCTTGGAACGACCAGAGTGAGATTTATATTTCAAATTCTGAATGGTATATCATGGCTAGGATATATAAAAAACAACCTAGCATTTCGTATGTGACAAAAAATGTAGAAATTTCTCGTCAGGCGATACATAAGTTTATTCAAAAGCTTTCGGAAAAAGGATTAGTCGAAATTAAAAATGTTGAAAACAACAGAAAAGAGAAGTGCATCCAGTTAACCGCATTAGGAGAAGAATGCTACGAAAAAAACGCGGCCCTTAAAGCCCAACTTGAGAATAAAATTGCCGAAAAAATAGGTGCGGAGCAAGTAACTATTCTTAAAGATATATTAAAGCTAGAATGGGGAATATAAAAAACCTCCACTTTGTTCGTTTAGTTAACTGGACAAGGCGGGGGTTTTTCTTTTTGTGATAATCGTCAACTAAATTGATAATAACTCATAAAAAATATTTTGTCAACTAGGTTGACGTTAAAGAAAAATTTTTGATATAGTTAGCAGACTGGTAGTAACAGGGGGTGTACTACGGATATGTACCAAGTGAAAAGAACAAAGGGGAAAATGAAATTTTAATTAAAGGAGTTTTAATTAGTGAATCAACAAATAGTTCAGGATCAACAAATCAAAACAGGCTCTGTGGTGAATCAGCAATTCAAAACAGGTCCCATCATGGCAGCTCTATTAGTAGCAGGATTTGTCGGTCTTTTTAGTGAAACAGCATTAAATATTGCTTTAGGGCAATTAAGTCAAATCTTCGGTGTCAATGCGACGACCATACAATGGTTAGCAACCGCCTATTTTCTTACATTAGGTATTCTAGTCCCGGTTACAGGGATTCTGATGCAAAAATTTACGACTCGTCAAATGTTTATAACAGCTGTCTCGCTCATGATTATCGGGACGATTCTAGCAGCAGTAGCACCCGTATTTAGTGTTTTATTAGTGGCACGGATTATCCAGGCAGCCGGATTAGCCATTAATTTACCATTAACGCAAAATGTGATTTTTACGATCTTCCCTCCCAATAAACGAGGCGGAGCAATGGGGATTATGGGCTTAGTTATGTTAGCTGGTCCTGCATTCGGTCCAACCATAGCCGGACTTATTTTAGATACATTATCATGGCATTGGATTTTCTGGGTTACCATCCCTTTCTTACTATTTTCCCTTATCTTCGGGCTCGTTTATTTACCGAATGTGAATGAGATCCGGAAGATTTCGATTGATGTGGTTTCTGTTATTCTTTCGACGATTGGATTCGGCGGGATTGTTTACGGTGTAAGTGCAGGTGGTGAGCACGGAGGATGGACTAGTTCATCTGTTATTGTATCAATCATCGTTGGATTCATAGCACTCATTCTTTTCGCGGTTCGCCAAACGAAAATGGAGACTCCAATGCTGAATCTTAAAGCATTTAAATACCCACTGTTCGTTTTGGGAGTCATTATGGGTTTTATCACGTTCTTTAATATGTTGTCCATGCTAGTCGTTGTCCCAATGTATATGCAAATGGCTTTATTAATTGCCGCGTTTACAACAGGACTTATCTTGCTTCCAGGCAGCTTACTTAACTGTGTATTAGCTCCAACCATTGGTCGTTTATTTGACAAATATGGCCCGAAAGCGGTGATTACACCTGGAACCATTTTAGTAGCGATTGGTTATGTATTCTATTCACAATTCGGTACAGGCACGGCATTATGGATGATTGTTGTCACTCATATGGTCATGATGTTAGGTATTGGGGCGGTGCTTGCTTCCGTACAAACCAATACACTAAATTCACTTCCTAGACAGTACTATCCAGATGGAATTGCGTTAACGCAAACGATCCAACAAGTAGCTGGTGCGATTGGTATTGCTGTAATGGTATCGATTTTTTCAGCTAAACAAACTAGTCACTTAGCAGTTATGAATGAACCAACACAAGCGGCAGCGGCGGGATCATCACTCGTGTTTACGATAAGTTTAATATTAGCGGTGGTTAATGTTGTACTGTCATTATTCATCAAAAAGCCTAATTAATTAAATATTAGAAGGGGATGAGGATAGATGGCTAATCATTATAAAAGTATTCTTGTAGCTGTAGACGGTTCAAAGGAAGCTGAATACGCATTTCGCAAAACCATCGATGTGGCAAAACGTAACAAGGGAGCACTAGTAACCATCGTAAACATCATCAATACACGTTCATTCGAAACGTACGACCGTTCAAGTGTTGATCGTGCCCAGCAGCGATCAGAAGCACTATTAAATGGTTACAAGGCACAAGCAGATAGCGAAGGAATAGAAAATGTAAAGGTAGTAATCGAATATGGTTCTCCCAAAACGATCATCACTAAAGAGCTTGCCAGTTTAGTAGAGGCAGATTTAATTATCTGTGGTGCGACGGGGCTAAATGCTGTTGAATTATTCTTACTGGGTTCCGTATCTGAAGCTATCGTACGGACAGCTAATTGTGATGTATTAGTTATCCGTACACCGGAGTGATGATAATTACCCCATTTGATATATTTAATGTATGAAATGATAAAAATGCTGAAAATAGTAGATTTGAAGAAGACTAAGGGTTCCATCAGAGCGATGGGGCCTTTTTTTAGTTATTTCCTTGCTTGTGAGACTAAAAGGGTACAAGGAATTATTCTAGTAGATTCCAGGAATGCCACAGGGGCGGTTGGATGGATCCTGTGGCTTTTTTGAAGTGCATTGGGTCAACTGAACTGCCCCCATGGCCTATGGCCTCCGTTTTTCTTGCATATACTTCATCCATTTCTTCTGCTTATAACTACAAACAACATACCCGACAAGCGAGATCGCTGTAACTCCGCTTGATACCTGCCAGATAAGGTCGTGTGCAATATAGAATCCTGCAGCAATTCCAGTCAAACCGAAAAGAGTTAATTGGAATAACTGCTTTTTGGTATTTTCATAGATGGTAAATTGGAATTGTCTTCGTTGTTCGACTTCCTTTAATTGCTCCAATTTTTGTGGTGCATTTAGGAATTCTGTTACAGAATGAAAGACTTTAAAGATTGGTTGAGATTGGAGCCATTGCCAGACGAACAGCCATTTATTATTCCCTTGTTTATTTAACCACTCCATAAACACCGGTTTGCCTAACTCTAAGATTTCCGCATCGGGAGCTAGGTTACGGATGATTCCTTCAATGGTTACAACGGACCGGCCTAAAAAGACAAATCTGGTTGGAACCTGAATGGGCAGGGCTTGAATCATATCATTGATTTCCAATTTAAAGGCGAGAAGGTCCATTTCTTTTAATTGGGCCGGTTGAAAGGTGATGTATTCCGCTAATATTCGTTCAATCGTTCTGGATTCAGCCTCAGGGAGCAACACGCCTAAATGGAATAAGCAATCCACGGCCTTCGGATAATTTTTGGCGAGAAAGCTTTCGATTAATCCTTGAAAATAACCGGCATCCTTTTTGGAAAGTTCACCAACCATTCCGAAATCTAGTAAAATGATTTTTCCTTCCTTTGAGACAAGAACGTTTCCGGGATGCGGGTCGGCATGGAAGGGACCAGGCTCCATCCATTGAGGAAGGAAGACTTTCAACAGCCGTTGAGCCAGTTCTTGGCGACTTATGGATAATTGGTCCAGTGCCTCGTTATTGGTCAGCCGTAAGCCTTCGACCCATTCCATGACCAGGACATTTCGCGTACTCAATTCTGCATACACAGACGGAATATGGACGATATCCAGCTCTTTAAATCGCTCTTTAAACGCAACGATGGTGTTCAGTTCTTGGGAATAGTCCAGTTCGCGTTCAATAACTTGCTTTACTTCTTTAAAAAGAACTTTAAAATTCATAAATCCCTTGGGAAGAGGGACTAAATGATCCACAAACCACATGACAATACTTAAAATCCGGAAATCCGTTTGGACAATTGAATCGATATGCGGGCGTTTAACTTTTATCGCCACTTCGGTACCATCTTGGAGCACACCTTTATAGACTTCACCGATCGATGCGGAAGCAATCGCCGTTTTTTCAATCGATAGAAAGTGCTGCTGATACAAGCTTCCCCATTCTTTTTCTAAAATTTCCTCAATCTCACTCCAGCTCGAGGGCGGAACTTTATCGGTCAGATCTTCGATTTGGCGGATAAAGGCAGGAGGCAGCAAGTCGGCACGCGTACTCAGGATTTGTCCTACCTTGATGAGCAGGCCTTCTAAATCAAACAGGGTCTTTCGAAACCGTTCTCCGACCTTCCCCCAAAGTTTTTCCCACTCCGCCTTAGGCTTTCTCCGAAACTTATACCAATAAATTTGCAGAAAAATGTAAAAGGCCAGAGAGAGAACCCTCGACATCCGCACCAGCTTATTTTTCGTCCTCATACGAATCCCCACATTCCATTCTAGGTTTTACTATTTATTACGATATTGATAGATAGAAAGTTTCAACTATGTGCATTGTATTGAGAAGTAAGCCGAATAAAGGACAAAACTCATCACAAGAGGACTAGATTTGTCCGTAATAAGCGGTATAAAGGTCAAAACTCATCAAGTTGTTGGTAAAAAAAGCTCGTAAATTTCAAAATAAATAAAACCGTCCTACTATGATCGTCCAAAGAATTAAAGTTAGTAGAGGCAAAGAGATTAGTGTGATTAACCAGGCTCGTTCAAAGAGGTTATAGCCTTTTTTCTCCGCAAACCATTCACATAATAAGATGAGGAGATAAAGCGTGATGAACTGTATAGATAGGGCTAGTAATTTATAGATAACAAAATTTAAGAATCCCTGATTGTCCATGGTTATCCCCTTTCTCTTGTACATGTTTATTCATTTACAGGCGAGAGTATAATCATAAAAGGGCGGGGACAGCGATAATTAGTTTAATTGACCGAGTACCTAGATACTTAGCTAGTCTGGTAAGAAAGAGTCCGTCTTAATGCCCTTTCACCCGGAAATTTTGCCAGTCCGGTAGTTAAGAGTCCGTCTTAATGCCCGACCGCCCGGCGTGATTGCGGAGGAAGGAAGTCCAGAGCAAATCTTCAGTCATCCTAAACAAGAACGGACGAGAGAATTTTTAAAACGGACATTAAAAGAGTCATAAACTAAATTTTTTGAGAAACGAATCCCTTTCATAGTGGATTCGTTTTTTTTTGAATCATTAACTATAGAAAAGCGCTTGCAAAAAAAAGGAGTCACCCTTATAATGAATTTATAACTACCATATTAGTATACTAATATGTCAATCTTCCTGAAAAGGAGGTACAACTTATATTCTCATTTGATATACTTATTTCAGTATAGAAAAGGGAAGAGGAAATCGAATGGTAAACAATATCGTAAATGCAAAAGAATTTGCTTATGAAGAAATAAAAGCGCAGATTTTAAAATTAAAATTAATTCCCGGAACAAAGATCTCTGAAAAAACCATGTCAGACCGATTGAACGTTAGTCGAACACCAATTAGAGAAGCCTTTTTAAAATTGGCGCAGGAAGAATTGTTAACGATCATCCCGCAAAGTGGTACCTTCGTCTCGTTAATCAATATGGATCTTGCCGAAGAAGCTCGTTTTGTTCGCGAGGTCATTGAGAAGAACATTGTCGGATTATGCTGTGAACAAGTTTCGGGAGAATCCGCCTTCAATTTAGAAATGAACTTAAAAATGCAAGAGCATTTAATCAGTCATGATATCGAAAAACAACAGATCGAAAAATTCCATGACTTGGATGAAAATTTTCATAAGGAGTTATTTTTAGCTTGTGGTAAAGAGCGTACATGGAGAATGATTCACAATATGGCGGGTCATTTAAATCGGTTTAGATTGCTAAGATTAATCGACACGAAGGATCTAGACTGGGATGTATTAGTTGACCATCACAAAGAAATTTATCAGGCCATTTCTGAAAAAAATAAAGCAAAAGCAGAAGCACTTATGGGAGATCACATGAGATTGATGCTATCTGAAAAAGATATTTTACTTCAAGCATTCCCTGAATATTTTTATTCACAGGTATAGATAGAACATTATTTTTTTAAAAGGAAGAAAGCGCTGACAAAGGGAGAGAACAACATGCAAATGACATTTCGTTGGTACGGAGAAGGCAATGACTCAATTACGTTAAAACAAATCCGCCAGATTCCTGGAATGAAAGGAGTCGTCTGGGCACTGCATGATGTGCCTGTCGGAGAGCTTTGGCCGGTTGAAAAGATCGAAGAAGTAGTCAAGCAAGCAAATGAGTACGGATTAAATACCGAAGTGGTGGAAAGTGTTAATATTCACGAAGATATAAAGCTTGGATTGCCAACAAGAGACCAATATATCCAGACGTATAAAGAAACCTTGAAGAATTTAAGCCAATTTGGCGTGAAAGTCGTCTGCTACAACTTTATGCCAGTATTTGATTGGTTCCGCACGGATTTATTTAAAGAGATGGAGGATGGCAGCACCGCATTATTCTTCGATGCCCAAAAAGTCCGCTCGTTAACACCGGAACAGGTTGTAAAAAATATGGAAGAGAACACAAAAGATTTCACCCTTCCTGGTTGGGAACCTGAAAGATTAAAGGATTTACAGCATCTCTTTGATCTATATAAGGATATTACCGAAGTGGATTTATTAGAGAACTTGACTTATTTCTTGAAAGAAGTGTGCCCAGTTGCGGAAGAATGCGGAATTAAGATGGCCATTCATCCGGATGATCCGCCATTTTCCATCTTTGGTTTACCAAGGATTGTAAAAAACAAGGAAGATATTCAACGTCTATTAAGTGCGGTAGATAGTTCATCCAATGGGTTAACTTTCTGTTCTGGTTCGTTAGGAGGAAATCCAGCTAATGATTTAGTGGATATTGTCAATTCCTTCGCAGATCGGATTCCTTTTGCCCATATTCGCAATGTAAAGCATTTTGAAGATGGCAGTTTTATTGAGTCGTCCCACCGAGTTGAAGATGGTTCTTTACCGATTACAGGTATAGTAAATGCCCTCTATGAAAAGGGTTTCGATGGTTATATTCGCCCCGATCATGGAAGACATATTTGGGATGAGGTATGCAGACCAGGCTATGGCTTATACGATCGTGCCTTAGGAGCTATGTACTTACAAGGTGCATGGGATACGAATGTATTATTAAAAAAAGAATCACGTAAGAAAACATTGCAAACTGTTCAAGATTAGTAGTCTATCGTAAATGTAAGAATGGGAATAAGATCTTCCTTGTTTCCATTCTTATCACGTTAATGAAAGCGTTTTACCGTTTCTGTGTTGAATATCACAAATATAGGGAGGCGTTATAATGCCTAGAAAGAATAAGGAAATTTCGCTAAAAACGAGTATTGGCTTTGGTTTAACCGATATGATGGGCGGCGGAGCCTTTACCATTATTGGGGCTTGGCTACTATTCTTCTTTACGACGTTTGCTGGCTTAACACCTGTTGAAGGTGCATCAATTATTGCGATTGCCCGGATTGTGGATGCCGTTGTCAGTTTATTTATGGGAAGCTTTTCAGATAACTTCTTTAAATTTAAATTGGGGAGAAAATATGGACGGCGTAGATTTTTCTTACTATTGGGCGCTCCGTTAATGCTCGTGTATGTGTTACTTTGGGTATCAGAAATGAATTTTTTATATTACCTGCTCACTTACTTAGCATTTGAAATTATCGCGGCCATGGTATTAATCCCTTGGGAAACACTGCCATCAGAAATGACAACTGATTTTAATAAGAGAACGAAATTATCAACCGCTCGAATGTTTATTTCAGGTACGGGTACTTTTTTAGCCACATTTATTCCAGGTCAATTATTTGGTGTATTAGGGCAAGATAGTCCGACTGCATTTTTGATTAACGGTGCCCTTTTCGCTGTCATCTTTGCGGTTTGTGTCTTTATCTCTTTCCGCTCCACATGGGAACGAGAAGTATCGCCAGAGGCGATGGAGCAATTTGCAAATCAAAAGAAAGAGCATAAAAGCTTTGCTGAAAATTTAAAGGTCATTACTCAAACACTTGTTGATTTTGCTTCCACTTTTAAAGTAAAGAGTTTCCGTAAGCATTTATTAATTTATATTTGCTCGATGACAGCTAAAGATGCATTTAACGCTGTGTTCGTTTTCTACTGTGTCTATGCATTGAATAGTACTTCCCAAGTTGCAGCCAATTTACTTTCCTTTAGTATTATTGGACTTCCTGGTGCCATTGTTTATGGATTTTTAATGATCAAAATGGGGCCGGCGAATTTGGCGAAAATTTCTTATTCAACGATGATTCTTTGTGTATTTGGATATGGGGCTGTTTATTACCTGCATCCAAGTAACTTGATCCTGACTTTAGGGATTATTTCATTCGTGTATCAAATCGGAAGAAGTATGTTAGAATTCGTACCTTGGAATGTATTCCCATTTATTCCGGATGTAGATGAAATGATTACGAAACAACGTCGCGAAGGGATCTTTGCCTCCGTGATGACCTTCTTTAGAAAATCTTCCGTTGCACTGGCTACATTCTTGGTTGGGGCCGTCTTGGAAGGTGGAGGCTTTGTTCAAAAAGCAACGACACAACCGGAAAGTGCGGTTCATACGATTATAGGTATTATGCTTATTGGAGTGGTTGGACTTCTACTTGTTGCATTAGTTGCTGCCTTTTCCTTTAAATTAAATAAAGAAACACATGGTATTCTTGTCGATGAAGTCAACCGCTTGAAAAACAACGGCAGCAAAGAAAATGTCGATCCAAAAACAAAAGAAGTGGTTGAAGCGCTGACAGGTCATAAATATGAAAAGCTATGGGGTGGCAATACACCAGCTGGCTATCCTCGTGCAAAGGCAAATTAAAAAGAGGGGCGAATGGAATGAAAGCGTTCATGGATAAAGATTTCTTACTTCAAACTGACACAGCAAAAGTGCTCTATCATAACTATGCTGCTAAAATGCCAATTTATGATTATCATTGTCACTTAGACCCTTGTGAAATTTATGAAAATAAAAGATATAAAAATATAACGGAACTGTGGCTAGGCGGTGACCATTATAAATGGCGTGCGATGAGGGCAAATGGAGTAGAAGAATACTACATTACTGGTGAAGCTGATGACTACGAAAAATTTGTCAAATGGGCTGAAACCGTCGAAAAATTGATGGGAAACCCACTGTATCATTGGACACATTCGGAGTTAAAACAATATTTTGATGTGGATACCGTCTTAAAAGGAGCGACTGCTAAAGAAATTTGGGAGACCTGTAATGAGAAGATCCAGAGCCCGAATTTCTCAGCAAGAAGTTTAATCGAGCAATCAAATGTCGCGCTAATCGGGACAACCGACGACCCGATTGATGATTTGCGTTATCATAAGTTGTTACAAGAGGATACCCATTTTTCAACCACGGTTTTGCCAGCCTTTCGCCCGGACATCGTGATGGCGATTCAACATACGCAGCCATGGGCGGATTATGTGGGCAAGCTAGGTAAGCTAACTGGAATTGAAATTACCGATTTCACAAAATTAGTCGATGCCTTAGAGAGTCGAATTGAATATTTTGCAGAAATTGGCTGTAAATTATCCGATCACAGTATCGAGACGGTTGTCTATGAAAAAGCAACTGAACAAGAACTTGATGCCATTGTGAAAAAGGCATTGAACCATGAGTCGATTTCATTAAAGGAAAACCATCAATTTTTAACACAGTTACTTGTAAGCCTTGGTAAGGCCTATCATAAGAATGGCTGGGTTATGCAATACCATATTGGGGCATTGCGAAGTGCCAACACTCGTCTGTTCCGTGCGATTGGTCCGAATGTGGGCGTTGATTCGTTCAGAGATGAGCCTATTGCTGTTCCTCTCTCCCTGCTTTTGGATGAGCTTGATCAGGAGCAGCAGCTTCCTAAAACCATTTTATATGGTTTGAATCCGAAAGATAATGAAGTATTGGCAGCCATGGCCGGCAATTTCCAAGAAGGCGGGATCCCGTCTAAAGTACAGTTTGGTTCGGCCTGGTGGTTTAATGACCACATTGATGGAATGGTCGCTCAAATGAAAATCCTCGGTAATCTTGGATTGTTATCCAGATTCATCGGCATGCTTACCGATTCACGCAGCTTTTTATCCTATAGCCGCCACGAGTACTTTAGAAGAATCTTGTGTAATATCGTTGGTAATTGGGTTGAAAACGGAGAATACCCAAATGATTTAGAATGGTTAGGTCAAATGGTCCAAGATATCTCCTATAACAACGCACTGGAATATTTTGATTTTCAACTCAAGTCTGCCCAGGTGCCGTTGGTGTAAAGAAGTAAGAAGGAGGAGCCGCATTGCTTTTACTAGAAAAAGACCAGCTAAAAACCAATAAAGATAAATTTGAAGAGATTGGGATTAAAACACCAGCATTTAATTTTGAAGAAGTTTGGGAAGAAACGAAAAAGGAGCCAATCTGGTTACATTTCGGGGGCGGAAATTTATTTAGAGCGTTTCATTCTGTTTTACAGCAGCATTTAATCGAGAAGAATGAAACTAATAAAGGGATTATTGTGGCTTCCACCTCTGATGATGCTTTGATTGAAAAAATCTATCAACCTTATGATAATCTAAGCCTCGATGTCGTGATGAAAGCTGATGGTTCATTGGATATGGAAGTGATCGCAAGTGTGGCGGAAAGTATTGCAACCTATAACGGTCCATCCTCATGGCAGCGTTTAAAAGAGGTGGCAAGTCATTCATCCCTGCAATTCATTTCCCTTTCGATCACGGAAAAAGGGTATGACTTAAAGGATATGAATGGAGAAATCCGGGCGTCGGTCCGCGAAGAAATCGCGCAAGGACTGGATCAGCCTAAAAAACATACCATGCTTTTGCTGGCAACGCTTTTACACGAAAGATATCAACATGGAAAAGCTCCTTTAGCACTCGTAAGTACAGATAATTTCTCCCACAATGGGGACAAGCTGAAAGAAGCCGTTCTTACCGTTGCTTCGATTTGGAAGGAACATGGTGCGGTGGAGCAAGGATTTATCGATTATTTAAATGATGAAACATTCATCACGTATCCATGGAGTATGATTGATAAAATTACGCCGCTTCCTTCGGTAACCGTACAAGAAAAGTTAACAGACTTAGGATTTGGCAGTGCCGAATTGATTCCAAAAAGAAAAAATGGGTCGCTCGTTGCACCATTTGTGAATACTGAGGAATCTGAATACCTGGTTATTGAGGATCGTTTTCCAAATGGAAGACCGTCGTTAGAAAAAGTAGGTGTCTACTTTACCGAACAAAAAGTGGTCGATCTTGTCGAACGAATGAAAGTATGTACTTGTTTAAATCCCCTTCATACCGCTTTAGCGATCTTTGGCTGCTTGCTTGATTATACTTCAATCGCGGATGAAATGAAGGATGAAGATTTGAAGGCATTAGTCGAAAAAATCGGCTACGACGAAGGGATGAAGGTTGTCACCGATCCTGGAATTATTGACCCAATGGCGTTTATTAAAGAAGTCATTGAAGTACGTTTTCCAAATCCGAATAATCCGGATACACCGCAGCGAATTGCGTCAGATACGTCGCAGAAACTAGGAATTCGCTTTGGGGAAACCATTAAATTGTATGTCCAAAGAGAAGATCTTGATGTCAATGATTTATCATTTATCCCATTAACGATTGCTGCTTGGTGCCGCTATCTGTTGGGCTTGAATGATTCGGGTGAAAAAATGAACATTAGTCCAGACCCACTTTTAGAAGATTTACAGCAATATCTTCAAACGATCGAATTTGGCCGTCCCGAATCAGTCGGAACCCATTTACGTCCAATACTCTCAAACCAAAGAATCTTTGGTATTGATTTGTATGAAGTTGGCTTGGGGGAAAAAGTAGAAGAATTCTTCAAGCAGCTGATAAAAGGACCAGGCGCAGTAAGATCGACATTGCATCATCAATTCCATTTATAATTCTGTAAGGGGTGACTCAGAGAGACTTAGAAGCTACTAGTTTTTGAGTCACTCTTTTTTCTTTTTTAAATTCAAAGGGACCTGGACTGGTCCCTTATTCATTCATTAAATAGATGGGGTGTACTAATGACGACAGAATTATTAACAAACTTGGCAAAAGAAAAAATCATTGCGATTGTTCGAGGAATTCCAAAAGGCAGTGGAGAGCTGACATCGAAGGCCCTTGAGGCTGGTGGGGTATCCTTTCTTGAGGTTACCCTTAATACTGAGGGTGCCTTGACTATGATCGATGAGTTGAGGGGTAAATTTGGCGGCCGATTACGTGTTGGGGCAGGGACCGTTTTGAACCTTAAGATGGCTAAAGAGGCAATTGCAGCAGGTTCAGAATATCTCATTTCTCCGAATTTGGACGAAGAAGTGTTGACCTATGGGTTAGAACAAGGTGTTGAAGTATGGCCAGGCACAATGACTCCATCCGAGATTGTCCGGGCCTACACCCTTGGCGCCACTGCGGTAAAAGTGTTCCCGATTGGGTCTTTAGGTGTGAAATACATTAAGGATCTCCGTGCCCCGCTTTCCCATATTCCAATGGTGGCAACTGGAGGAGTTAATTTGGATAATATTAAGGAAGTGTTAGGATATGGTGCCACGGCTGTAGGGCTTGGTGGCAATCTTGTTGATAACGGACTGATTCAAAAGGGTGATTTTGAACAAATCACTAAGCTCGCTGAGGCATATACGAAGCTTGCAAAAGGAGTTGAGATCCATGCCTAAGAATCGAGAAGTGGATGTGGTCACGATTGGCGAGAGCATGGTCCTCTTCCAGCCGATGAGTGAAAAGGGAATTAAATATGAAGCGCTATTTACAAAAACTCTTGGTGGCGCGGAATCCAATTTAGCCATTGGCTTAACGAGGATGGGGAAAAAGGTACGCTGGATTAGTAAAGTGGGCAAGGATCCGTTCGGTGACTTTATCCTCTCGACGCTAGCTGGTGAAGGAGTGGACGTATCGCATGCTCTTAAATGTGAGCATTCACCAACCGCTCTTTATTATAAAGACTTAAAGGGATTTGGCGACCCGATGGTTTACTATTATCGGAAGAATTCAGCTGCCAGTAAGTTGCATCCTTCTGATATCCAAGATGAATGGTTATTGGGTGCGAAACATCTTCATGTAACAGGCATTACGCCGGCATTGGGAGAACATACAGCAGCAGCCATTCGTCAAGCAATGGAGCGGGCACGGGAAAAAGGAATGACTATATCCTTTGATCCAAACTTACGAAGAAAGCTCTGGAGTGAGGAAGAAGCAAGAGAAACTCTGCTCTCCCTGATCCCGTTATGTGATGTATTTTTACCAGGCATTGAAGAAGCAGAGTTTCTACTTGGAAAACTAGACATCAAAGCGTATGGGGAGAAATTTCTAGAGATGGGACCGAGTGTTGTAGCCTTAAAGCTTGGTGCGGAAGGTTCGATGGGGTTTGTGAAGGATGATACCGTCTTAGCTGCGCCCTATACTGTTTCACAGGTGGTTGATACGGTTGGTGCCGGAGATGCCTTTGCAGCGGGTTTTCTATCGGTATTTCTGGAAAGGTATCAACAGGAAAAAAACGAAATTACCTCTGAACACTTGCTGAATGCGCTGGAAAGAGCTAACATTTTAGGGGCTCTAGCGACTCAATTTAAAGGCGATTGGGAAGGGATTCCTACACTCGAAGAGCTAAATGCTCTAGTTAATGGACTAGGTAATATCACAAGATAAAGAACCCAAGGAAGGATCTAATTCTTTGAGAGAAATAGATAGGAGAAAAGCTGAATGGAGATTCTCTCTATTCAGCTTTCGTTTTTACTCTATTATTTCTAGTTGAGACTTTAATTCGTTTTGGACCCTTTGTTTTTCTTCTGTTGAAATCAACCCGTAATAGATGTTATCAATCCTTGTCCCTTCTTCTTTTAACTCCATTTGCTCAATAGATGTTCCTACATGTTTATATCCTTTTTGAATACCTACCATTTGATCGAAAGTAAGGTTCGTTTTTACATTTTTACCTAGCACGGTAAAAATATCGGAGAACTTGGTTAGACTTGATAAACTAGCCCCTTCTTTGAGCACACCTTCAATTATTTGACGTTGTCTAGTTTGGCGGCCAAAGTCGCCTCTAGGGTCTTGTTTTCTCATTCTTGTATAGCTTAAAGCCTTTTTACCGTTAAGAGTCAATTCCCCTTTTGCAAAATGGTATCCATCTTGGGTGAAATCTAAGTCATTCTTCACCTTTACGCCGCCAACCGCATCGACCATATCGGTGAATCCTTTCATATTAACCTCAATATAATAGTCAATTGGTATGTCAAGAAAGTTTTCAACTGTATCTATGGACATTGGAATACCGCCAAAGGCATAGGCATGGTTAATCTTGTCCTGTGTTCCTTTTCCAATAATTTCCGTTCGAGTATCACGTGGAATACTAAGCATTTTTACGGAATTATTGTTGGGATTAACCGTTAATACAATCATTGTATCAGAGCGGCCCGAGTCTCCTTCTCGCTCGTCAACACCAAGCATTAACACGGAAAAAGGATCTTTTTCCTTGAGTGATACAGGCACCTCGCGTTTTTCAGAGTGTTTTCGTTCCATCGGTTGATGCATCGCAGCAACCGCACTTTTAAGAGAGTTATATACAATGGACCCGTATACTCCACTGCCAATTAATATGATTAGAAGGATTGTGCCGGTAACCTTTACCCATTTTCTAAGTCGTCGTTTTCTTTTTTTTAATCGCATTCATAAACCTCCGAACTATAGGAATCAGTTGTTCATATCATACGATAAAAGTAATTGAAAGTCGTCCATCTTTCGCCGTAATTGTCAAAATGTGTCGGAACTCCTATGGATTAGGGTTGAAAAAATGTGCTTAAGAACGAATTAAGTCGCAGTATTATGGTTGATTATGACTAGATTAAAAGTAATAACGATGCTTATGAATTTCTGTTGATCGTACATTATCTTATGTATACCAAGCAAGATTCATTGATTATATACGATCAATATGATACATCTCAATGGAGGAAATCTTTAGCAAACTGGTTTTTTAGATCAAAAAAGGTTTACAGTATTACTAACAACATCATTTGAAAGGAGCATAAATCGATGCGATTAGAAGGGAAAAAAGTACTTAGTCTTGTGCACCATGATTTTGAAGATTTAGAGCTGTGGTACCCAATCCTCAGACTTCAGGAAGAGGGGGCCGTCGTTCATCTTGCTGGTGAAAAAGCGAATGAAAAGTATATTGGGAAGTACGGCGTACCGGCTGCTTCCGAATTTGCCTATGGCGAGATTTGCGCGGAAGATTATGATGCAATCTTAGTTCCTGGAGGATGGGCTCCAGATAAAATTCGGCGCTTTCCAGAAGTCCTGTCGCTATTGCAGCAGATGAATACCGCTGGAAAGCCAATCGGACAAATTTGCCACGCTGGCTGGGTCCTGATATCTGCCAAAATTCTTGATGGCAAAAAAGTAACAAGTACCCCGGGGATTAAAGATGATATGGAAAATGCAGGCGCTATTTGGTATGACGAACCTGTGGTTGTTGACGGCCACCTTGTCTCCAGCCGCCGTCCGCCGGATCTACCTGACTACCTACGGGAATTTATCAATGTATTAGAAAAGAAATAGTCTTTGACTATATATAGACGCCCGAACCCAGGTAAAAAAGGGCGGGACGGTCGTCAATAGTCTCTCGGGGCAGTCCCCAGCTAAACAAAAACTTAATGTGATAACATGGAAAAGAAGATGGCGATCAATTGTTCGCTGTCTTTTTTTCGTTTAGCAATGGAGGAGCTATTCGTGACCAACAGCAACAATTTTTTTGGTAAATATAATCTTTATTTGTGACGGTCAGCATCATTTTTTGGAGAGACCGGACACAAATAACCTCTAATCGTTCCCATCCGTATGATTTTTGAGAGGAAACGGTCACAATCCCTACCTCAACTTAATTTTTTAAAGAATGATTGGGTTCTATGAAAGGAAAGATAGTAAAACGATGTTCCGCCACGACCTTCAATCCACCACTATGAAACTTTTCCCCAGATCATACGTATGTATTCTTTAATAAACGAACGAGGGTGACTCACCATACATGGAAACACGAGATGATTTATTGAAAGAGTTAGCTGTTATTGAGAAGTGGGAAAATGGACAGAGTGATCTTTGGATTTGGGATCGCCTTGGACGGCTGCCCTTTAAAATTCTCGATAAAATTACGCCGCAATTCATCCACAACCAAGTAGGTAAACTACTGGAAGAAATCGGTTCCTATATTCAAAATGGCGGTAGCTATTTAATTAAAGAACAAAATCTATTTGATAAAATTGAAAAAGAGACAGGCAAGCAAATCAACCAGGTATCTGATATCGAGGATATCCCGTTAACTGCAATGGATAAGTTAAGCCAGGAGCTAACCGGACAATGGAAGAAGTTTGCGACGATTCAAGGAGCGAGCACAGGAATCGGCGGGATTTTTACTCTTGCACTCGATGTTCCAGCATTAATGGGCATTTCATTAAAAACACTACAGGAAATTGCCATCATCCATGGGTTTGATCCAAACGAAAAAAGCGAACGCGTTTTTATGATTAAATGCCTGCAGTTTTCATCTGCTGATATCGTTGGCAAGCGAGCAATTCTCAATGAGCTTTCCAGCTATTATCAACAAGGGAGTGGTTCTAGTGAAATGATGTCGCAGCTGCAAGGCTGGCGCGAGGTTGTTTATACATACAGAGACCAGTTTGGATGGAAGAAGCTGTTTCAGATGGTACCTGTTGCGGGGATGATCTTCGGTGCATTTACAAATAGAACCATGATTAATGACCTTGCTGAGACGGGAATTATGCTGTACCGGAAAAGAAGAATTCTTGAGAGATTGCAAACAAAATAGGGCAAGTTTCTTTAGAAAAGGGGCAGCATTTTGGACTTCCCCTTTAAAACTAAACAGAAAAAAGGCCGAATCCAATGGACCCGACCACTAACTCTATTCAGCAATCAAAACAGCGATATTAGATTCTAACTAGAGTTTCAGTTTTTTCCTCAAAGTAGTTATGCATAAGTGAATTAAGTTTTATGGAAAGGTTGATGTATTCGGAACTGCTAGGTCCGACCTGCTTATATATTTCGTGTAGTTTCGTTTTAAGATTAACGATTTCTAGTAAAAGTTCCATGTTTTCCATTTGAGTAGCTTCGATTGTTTTCATCATACACCTCAAAAATAAATTTTTTACTGCCATTGGTTTGGAAGGCATGATGACTTGATTCCTGTCTTTTTTCGTCTTCTATTGATAACACAATTCCAATACCATTATGATAGTAACATAGTCGAATTTGCATGTGAACAACGAAAAAAAAAGTAAAAATATTAGAAAAAAGGTAAATAATATTGGTATACCATATCTATTCAACATGAGATTTCTAACTGCTTGAAAATAAACATCTCCTATATTTCGACAAATTATATTGTAATAACATCAAAATGAAAAATAAAAATATTTTAAAATTTCAAATAATTTTTATCAAAAAAAGAATCCGGCCGATTGCCGGATCTAAACAAAATATATTAAAGGGGGTTTAGGAAAAAGAGAAAGGTAAATGCTGTCCTCTTCATGTATTTATCTTACCGTTTAATCATGAACAAACTATGAATAAACCGTTTATATTTTATTAAGTTTTAATAGAGATTTTCAGCAACGGCTAATAAATAGTAGGCTCCGAGGTAGATAGTTTATGATGGACTATTTATGTGTCTCCATCTGAACTAATAAAATACCTCAAAAAAAAGCATCCTTGATAGGATGCAATCATATTGTTTGAACATGTAGATAAGATTCGCTTGTTGGCTCAATTCTGAAGCCGTGGTTACGATTTGTTCGAATGATTGATGGAAGTCTTCCATCTTTAGTGACTGTTCCTGGGAATCGGAAGCAATATGTTGAATGGTGGTGATGATTTTTTCAAGGTTCGCCACCATTCCCTTTAATTGTGGTTCTACCCCTTCTACGGTTTCCCGATTATTTTCAGCCATTTTCTCAATTTCCTTCGCTACTACAGCAAACCCTTTTCCATGCTCTCCGGAACGAACCGCTTCTATGGAGGCATTTAAACCCAGAATCCGGGATCTAACCGACGTTTTCTTTAATAACCCAAGAATTTCCTCGATTTTTTTAATTTCATCCCGAAGTAAACTAGTTTCCGCATTAAGATTTTTAAGTTCTATAGCAATGCGTTCGCTTACTTTTGTGACGTCTTCGGATGATGCAGCTAGTTCTCCACTTACCCCAGTTAGTTTATGAGCACCTTTGCGCAAAATATCTACTTTATTATTAGAAACAATCGTTGAAATAACCCCGATTACTTCGTCGTTCTCGATAATTGGCGTTGCCGTTGAAATGTATGCTACTCCAAAGGATTCTGTTCCTCGTTCTTCCTTTTGTGGCTTACCAGTAAGCAAAGCGTTGTGTGTGACCGTTCCTTTGAAATGATCAGCAGGAGCACCAATAGGAATTTTTAAATCTATTGTTTTACCAGGAAGATATCCTATAACCTTATCTGTATCTGCTAAAACGATACATGCATCTTCAGCATGGGTAGATTGTATGATTTCCAAGTTATTTAGCAATTGCTGTAACCGATCCAAAATAATTCCTCCGTTTGGTTTTATGATGTAAGTATAATAAATATAACATTTTTCACATAAGGTTACAGACTATTTAAAAAATAATTTTATAAAATATAATTAATTTTACCCGGTACTTTCCAACTAGTAATAAAAGTGGGTTTTGATGTAGAAAAACATAAATTTTGTCAAAAATTGTGTTTTTTTGAAAGAGAGGAAATGATAAAATAGATTGATAAATTAAGGTGTGTAGTATGATGCCTCATTTGCTGGGCAATAAAGGTATACATAACGTAATTGTAATGAAAAGGGAGTTACAGAAGATGCCAAATATGAAAGAAATAAAAACACCACTGGTTCTTTTCAATATTCACTATTTTAAAGATGAAAAGGGAACTTATTATAAAAAGAAGGGTGATGAGCATCGCATAATGGTAAGACCTTTTTGGAAAATGAAACGAATCAAATTTGGGATTCCGGTTTTATTAGTTCTTGCCCTAGGCTTAGCTGGCTACAAGATTGGGATGAGCCTAGCTTCGGAAAAAATGGTGAACGAACTTGCGAGTCAAATGACGAAGGAAGATTATGATAACCTTTTAAAGGATCCTAGTGTACAGCAAATCGTTGCAAAAGAATTAGGTTCAGATCAAAAAAGTGAGCTGCTGAATAATCTATCATCGGATTCTACTATTAAGGAAAATAATGGACAGGATACTCAATCAGTAACTAATAATGAATCCGGTAAAGAAACGGAAAATGCAGATTCAAATAAAGATAAGGAAACGGCCGCAACAAGTCCAGTTTCGAATAAAGATCAGAACAGAGCAACCTCGGAAGATAAGAGTAAGGATACATCGAATGTGAAGCAACCTTCTGAGGAAAAAGTAGAGCCTGGATTACAGTTCAGTTCCAATCAAGAGGTCATGAAATTTTTATTATCAAAGTTTTCCATGGGTGAGCTTAGTGTATTAGCCAAAAAGGCACAAGGCGGGGTTACTGCACAAGAGAAGGAAGAGATTAAAAATACAGTTCTGGGTAGACTTTCAACAGAAGAATACAATGCCCTGAAGGTATATGCTGCTATTAACATAAGTAAAAGGCAATAGACTGTAATAGTCCTATCACTAGTTGTACCATGCAAACCTCCTCAAGCCAGGAGGTTTTTTTATGCAAAAACTGAAGAATAAAGCTAAACACAAAAAAATAAACACAAACGGTATCAGGCACTGTTTGTGTTTATTTATTAAGGCTCTTTTCGTAAACTTTGTTGCTGTTGGAGAATTATAAAGGTCATTTACTAGGTTTCTAGGCAATTTTCGCAAAAGTTCTTACGAAAAGATGCCACGAAGCAAATAGTTATTCGGGTTGATGAACTTATACGAAAAGCAACAATCTATGCGAAAATAGCCTTTATTAAAAAGATATTTATCTTCCTAGTACTGTTATTACCCTACTGCTGCTAACGTTATTAGATTTATCTTTTGCTGTAATGGCCAATACTGTACCTTTCTTTTGGGCCTTGATTTTCACACTGAATTTTCCTTTAGAGGAAGTCTTACCAGTTGCAATTACTTTTGAACCTTTTTTGATTGTAATGTAGGAATTAGCTTCTGCTGTCCCTCTGACTACTTTATCATTTGAATGAACATAATATACTCTTGGTTTCGCTGGAGCGATCTTATCAAGTACTTTAGTTGATTTTCCATAACTTACATTACCAGCAGCATCCTTAGCTGTTACAATAAGGGTTGAACCAGCTTTTTGAGCTTTTTTAATTGAAATGCTGAATGTACCTTTAGAAGATGCTTTACCTGTTGCTACGGTTGTCTTGCCGTCTTTGATTGTAATGTAGGAATAAGCTTCTGCTTTACCTTTGATAGTTTTATCATTATTGTCAACGGAATAAACAGTTGGTGTTGCTGGAGCGGTCTTATCAAGAACTTTGATTGATCTTGCTTTACTTACATTACCAGCGGAATCTTTAGCTGTTACATAAAGAGTTGAACCAGCTTTTTGAGCCTTCATGGAAATACTGAACGTACCGTTGGAAGCCGTTTTACCGCTAGCAACGGTTGTACTTCCATTTTTGACTGTAATTGTTGAGTTAGCTTCCGCTTTACCTTTAATTGCAGTATCATTATTGTCCACTGGATATACAGTTGGAATTGCCGGTGCAACAATATCCGGGTTAATCGTGATGTCTTTGGTGATAATTGGTTGGTTCAAATAGTAAGCAACTACTTTTACTTTTCCCGCTTTTTTGGCAATTAGCTTATTGCCTGTGAAGGTAGCGATGGATGAGTTATTCGTTTTCCAAACTACATCATGAGTAAGATCTAAACTCTCATTCATAAATGGTGCTTTAAAGCTGTATGCAGGTGCAGTAGTTCCTATTGTATATGTGCTAGCACCATATATATTTCCGCCTTCGCCTCGAATCAACCCTGATGAAAAAGCCGCAGATGCCATTTTCGTTGGGTCAATAGCTTTTTCTAAATTTGTTTTCATTGTAAGGAATTCAGTCACTGAGATTCCTAACTCTTGATAGAGGCCATCAAAATTGCTGAATTCATTTTGAGTATCATTAATTGCAGCTGTTACAAGTTGATCAAAGTATGTATATCCCCCGTTTACATAGGAGTTAATTATTTCAACTTTTAGGTTATCCTCAAATGCATTTAATATTGAAATCAAATCATCAGATGATAGCTTTCCGGCAAAAATTTTGGAATGAGCACTTTTGAATGTTTCTAATTCTTTAGAGAGATTAGTAGAATTGGTTTGATATAGAAGTTTTGCAATATCTTTAGCTAGAATAACAGCTGTTCCATTTGATGTTTGGGCATCGATTTTTTTAATTAAATTTGGTCCAAGAATTGTAGTGAAGTTTGCTTTCGAGATATTGTTATAAGCAACGTTAATATCAGCAATATCGGAAGCAGTAAGATTTTTATAGATTTCATCCTGTGCTACTGCGGTGAAATCTGCAATCCCTGTTGCATGAACCGCATTTGGAGCAAACGTAAGGTTAGCCGCAAAGGGTGTAAGGGCGATGGTACTCGCCATGAGTAAATTGAGGGTTCGTTTACGAAACGGTGTTTTCACTAATAAATTCCTCCAAGATTCATATTCTTTGATTATTATACTTTAAAGAATAAAAGGAAGAAAGGAAAAAATAGGGTAAAAAAGGAAGGATTGTCGAAACGAGGCCGAAATTTTATGTTAATTGCAAGTGTTATTGGTTTTAGGACCAATTACCCCGCAGTCAAAAATATAAAAATTCAATATTTACTAGATTGTAACCAAAAATATAAACATAAAAACCCTAGGAACTAGGGTTTTATAATAGTCAAATATTGTTTGCTACGATTGTAACCAAGGTGCTGAGTATAATCGTGCCGATGGCAATAATACCGTAGGTAAGAATCTTTTTCTGCTGTTTCTTTTTAAGCATTTCTTCTGGGGTTAGCCAATAGCCTTTTGACATTAATAATTACTCCTTTGTGCAATTAAATCAGGGTGACGTTTATGAATAATATTTACTATATTCCTGATGTTCATCTTGGTTTTTATAATGATATTATACTATACTCCTATAAAAATAAGAATAAGGTACCCGGACTTTTGTTCTATTATTCAATTGGTAGGTTGTCACCAGCCCTTGGTTTTACTTAAGTGTATTTCTGTAATTGAATTGACAAAATTTTCTAGGGGACGAAAGATAATTTTTCCAACTATCTAGCCCAGCTATTCAGTAAGCGGTTATAATAGATTAGTTCAAAGGTGTCGAAATTTGTCTAATCTTAGGAGGAACCATGTATCTAAAAGTAGATTCTTTAGCATTGCTTAATAGTTTTAACCAGATTTGGATGGAATGTTGGCTGGAAAAAGGATATGTTTTGGAAAATGAAAATGGTGCATCCGATCGTTATATCATCACAGACGGGAACGATCAAAGGGTAGGAACAATAGAATTTAAGCCTTATAGTCTCGATCAGCAACATAATATTAATACCGTATTTCCTTTTCAAGAGATCGAAGAAATTGCGATCAATCCGCGGTCCGTTATCGAAATCGATAAGGTAGCTATTTTAAAACAATATCGAGGGAAAAACCTTGATCGATTATTATCGGTGTTTGTTCATTATTCAGAGAAGCATCAGATATCTCACTGTGTGGTTCTTTTGGAAAGGATGTTCTACAAAGCATTGAGAAATGTCTATAAAATACCATTGCAGGCGGCGGGTGAAAAAATTTACTATAAAGGAGATTATGTCATTCCGGCGATCATCTATCCGGAAAAAGTCTATCAAAATAAGCAAAATTATCGTTGGATTTTGAATGACCCGCAAGCACAAAAGAGAAAACTGATTTTTACGTAGAACACGATTGGAGAACCTCATGTTTAGTCTTAAAACCAAAAAGTTTGCCTATTCTTTTATCTTTGTTTTTATTGTTACTAACGTCCTTTGGAATATGATTTTTCAGCATAAACAAACTTTTCTAGATTGGGGCGGAGTGACCTTCCAAATCATTGCCTGCCTTACATCAATTGCTTGGCTTTTCAATACCTTTTTTAAGCATAAAGGAACAGCCAAAAGTTTTTGGTTAATACTCGGCTTGGGGATTCTTAGTTATTTAATTGGAACCTTAATTTGGACATTTTATGAATTTGTACTAAAGGATAGTGGCGAAGCACATAACCTGCCGGGGATCTTTTGGATCTGTCAGAATGGCTTCTATTTTATTGCCCTGCTTGTACTCATGAATGAAATTAAAAGCCATTTGTTAACGATAAGGTTTTTCTTAGATATGTTAATCGTTATGTCTGTGGCGATGACCTTTAATTGGGTTTTTATTATGAATCCATTGATCAATCACACGTCGATGCTTGTGTTTAATCTCACAGATATAATGTATCCGATATTGGATTTGGGTGTGCTTGTAGGTGTGTTGTCCATTTTTGCTGCACAAAATAGTATCTTTAACAAGCCGACATCTTTTCTGCTTATTTCTGGATTTCTCATTCAAATTATTGCGGATTCTATCTTTTCCTATCTAAAAGTGATGGATATGTACTCAGTCGGAAGTGTAAATGAACCATTATGGATTCTATCGATCTTATTAATTGGTCTGTCAGGAATCTATCATGTTCCAATCACTGCAAAAGAAGAACCAATCAAAAGGCCAAAAAAAGGGATGATTTTTAGGCATAGTATTCCTTATTTAAGTGTTCTGTTTCTGTCAATTTATGTTATTGGCTCCCTATATAAAGACCACCCGATTATGGTGGGGTTGTTCTTTTGTATCTTATTACTCATCTTAAGGCAATTATTCACGTTATTAGAGAATGATAAATTAGTAAATGATTTAAATAATTTAAATGAAGATCTGGAAGTGAAAGTAAAAGAGCGAACAGATAAATTAGTAGAAACCTTGAATTCAATGGAGCACCTTGCTTACCATGATGTGGTTACTGGTTTGCCCAATCGAAGATTTATGGAAAAAAGAGTGTCCCTGGCGATTGATAATAAATCAGGTAAACGAAAAATTGCCTTTATGCTCCTTGATTTGGATCGATTTAAACATATTAATGATAGTTTGGGACATTCCTATGGGGATTTACTACTAAAAGAAGTAGGGAAAAGACTTGTTCAATGTTTGAAACCAAATGAAGTGGTTTGCCGTTTTGGCGGGGATGAGTATGCCTTATTAATTGAAAATACCTCGATCCAAGCCATAGAAAAAAAAGCCTTACGGATTTTATCGACCTTAAGAGAGACGTTTACGATTGAGGGGTGTGAGCTTCATATTACTCCAAGCATAGGAATCTCGGTATTTCCTGATCATGGAAGTGATTTTGAAGCATTATTAATGAAAGCAGATACGGCTATGTACAAAGTCAAGGACAAGGGCAAGAATCATTTTATGATTTATAGCTGTTCGATGAGTATGGAACCGATGATGGAATTAGAAAGCTCGCTTAGGAAGGGGATTGAGCGGAATGAGTTCGTCCTCTATTACCAGCCGCAAATTTCACTCATTACGAATGAAATTGTCGGAGTAGAAGCTTTACTCCGTTGGAACAAACCTGGTTATGGAATGGTGCCGCCAGCGAAATTTATCCCTTTTTGCGAGGACACGGGTTTAATCGTGCCGCTCGGAGAAAAAGTTTTACTGGAAGCTTGCAAGCAATCCGTGGCGTGGCAGCAAAAGGGAATTTCTGATTTAAGAATTGCCGTGAATATTTCCTCTTTGCAATTTCAAGATAATGATTTTATTGAGTCGATTGCAAATATCATTAAAGAAACTGGCGCGAACCCTAATTGTATCGAATTGGAAATTACAGAGAGTATTGCGATGGGCTCGATTGAGAAGACTCTCGCGAAATTATCTTTCTTAAAACAAATGGGCTTTCAAATTGCCATGGATGATTTTGGTACAGGATATTCCTCGCTCCACTATCTTAGTCAATTTCCCATTGATCGCCTAAAGATTGACCGTTCGTTTATTTCCTCACTAGAGAAGAGCGAGAAGGATGCCGCGATCGTCAGGTTGATTGTCATGATGGCAAAAGGGTTGAACTTCCAGGTTCTTGCTGAAGGGGTAGAAGAGGAATCTCAAAAGGCCTTTCTGAATGACATAAGATGTGATGAATTCCAAGGCTACTTATTTAGCTGCCCGTTGTGTGTGGAGGATTGTGAGCAGTTGATCTTACAACAAAAACAGGAGTCAGACCCCTGTGTGGTTAATGTATAAAGGTGATAACGTGAGACAAGGAGCGAATACTCTTTGTCTCTTTTTTTGTATCCGAAGTTGAATGGAGTATTTTCTAGAGAACGGTTGTCTAAAACATCTAAGCGACGGGTCCAATAGGGCTTATTGACGACCGAAAGTCGAAAAACTAGGGCAAGAGGGTAGTCAATAGAGCTTATTGACGACCGAAAGTCGAAAAACTAAGGCAAGAGGGTAGTCAATAGAGCTTATTGACGACCGAAAGTCGAAAAAATAAGGCAAGAGGGTAGCCAATAGAGCTTATTGACGATTAGGGGAAATAAAACAATAGAAAAAGAAAGAATAAAAATTGTTGCAATATTCTTACAAAGCAATTAAAATAAAATAGGAACAGCGTTGCTTATTAAGTAACAAAAAGAGTGTGAAAGAAATGAAATAAATCAAACGTTATTAATTTTTACAATTATTGTAACTACGACAGAAAGGTGGTGAAAAAATAATGGAAACAAATATAAAAGAAAACAATGTTATCCAATTAACTAAAGTACTTTCAGTAGCTATGCAAAATCAATTTGCTGTTGGTTCATTTACTCCTAGAGCTACAAAGATGATAGCTCCTATACTTAGAGCGGCCCAAGAAAAGAATTCTGCAGTTATTGTTCAAACTTCTGAGAGGGAGCAAGAACGATATGGAATTAATTTAACGGAATTTAGCCGAGAGTTTTATCGTGTAGTCCAAGAGGAGAATATTACGATCCCCGCTGTGTTACATTTAGATCATACGAAGGATTTCAGTGTAATTGCTGAAGCTATCGAAGTTGGTTTTACATCCGTTATGATTGATGCATCAGAGCATCCATTTAAGAAAAATATCGAGATAACAAAGACGGTTGTTGAGTATGCACATTCAAAAGGTGTAACAGTTGAAGCTGAATTAGGCAAGCTTGGGACAACGGACTTTATTGAAACAGACGTTGATGAAGAGCTATTTACAGAGCCTGAAGAAGCAAAACAGTTTGTTGAAGAGACAGGGATTGATGCATTAGCGGTTTCTGTTGGAACTTCACATGGGGTCTATCTTGTTAAAGATCCAAAAATTGATATTGAACGTTTAATAGAAATTCGTACATTAACATCCGTTCCTTTAGTGTTACATGGCGGTTCAGGCACTCCTTCAGAGATGATCAAGAATGCAATTCAAATTCCCAACGGTGGAATTAGTAAAGTGAATATTGCAACAGATTTAGAACATACGATGCTAAAAACACTTAATAGAGAAAATTATGTTACAGAAAAAGAGTGGTCTGAACTACCAATTGAAACATTAACTTTAGTCCAAAACGCAGTTCAGAACGTAGTAAAAGAAAAAATTGAACACTTTTTAATAAGTAGCAATAGCGCTTCTTACTATGTTTAATATATTATAGGGACTTTGAACTGTACCCCTTATTTTAGACACATAAGAAGACCACTTTAACCACATAATAGATTGCTATTGTAGAACATAATCTTCTTTTTAGAAGATTGCTAAGGGATTAGGAGGAAATATAATATGACTCAAGAAAGATCTGGTATAGTAACCTTTGCTGGTAATCCAGTTACGTTGATTGGGAGTGAAATTCGTGTTGGTGATAAAGCACCAAATTTTGAAGTATTAGCAAACAATCTCTCAAAAGTTACACTTGAAGATTCAAAAGGGAAGATCCGCCTTATTTCATGTGTACCCTCTCTTGATACAGGAGTATGTGACGCACAAACACGCAAATTTAACCAATTAGCTAGCAATCTAGGAAATAATGTAGAAGTGTTAACAATTAGTGTGGATCTTCCATTTGCACAAAACAGATGGTGCGGAGCATCAGGAATAGAACGAGTCCAAACTCTTTCAGATCATTTTAAGATGTCATTCGGAACAGCTTTTGGCACATATATAAAGGAACATCGTTTAGAATGCCGTGCAGTGTTTATTGTAGATGAAAAAGATGTTGTGCAGTATGTTGAATACGTTCCGGAAATTACGGAACATCCTAACTATGAAGCAGCTTTAGAAGCAATTAAGTCAATTATAAAAGTTAAAAAGTGATGTAAGTAAGCAAAATAAACTAAGTTTTGTTAGTAAAGTATCGAAAACATTCTAAATTTTAAAAAATTAATTGAAAAGCCTAGTTAGTGGTGATAGTATAAAAATAGGAAAGAATAAAAGTTTTTTTTACTCATTAATTGGAACGTAGTTGCGTATAGAGAAACAAAAGGAAGGTGACTAGGCTTTTTCAATTTTGTTATTGATATTTGACAATGGTAGGTAGTTAAGAGTTCATTTTTTGAAAACGCTTACTAGTAGGTTTTTTAGGGGGTGATAGAGACCATCGAGTTTATTTTCTAACTTAATGTAGTTGTCATGCTGTTTTTTTACACTTTTTATGAAACGTCGTTGCTTAATGAGCGACTATATTTCTAGTCAATCAATAAATGGTCTGGGATCGATGGAGAATAGTACTTTAACCTTATGCCGGTGCCAGCTTCCGTGGGACAGTGACACCAACAATTCTTAGGGGAACAAGCGTTTTTAAAGATGGAAAGATTGTATCAAAGCCTATATGCAAACATCTAAGACCTAACTTGTAACCAATGCATTATATCAGAATGCGGCAAACAATAAAAAAGGGGTTGGGTGTACAATGTCTACAAATTTAGAAAGTTACGTTACTGAAGAGATGCAGATCCAACATGCTGAGGGTGTGGATGAATCACTAAAACCGAAAACAGAAGAAGGTAGAACTGTAGGTCCGATATCCTATATGTTTATGTGGATCGGAGACGGGGTTAATTTAGGAAATATGACGCTTGGAGCTAGTTTGATTGTAGCGGGAACTGCAATGCTAAACATCTTTCAGACATTTGCCGCCGCTGCAATTGCAATTGCTATTATTTCAACTTTTTTTGCTTTAAATGACAGGCTCGGATACAGAACGGGAATACCGTATGTTGTACAGCTCAGAATGTCCTTCGGGATAAAAGGCTCTGTCATATCATCACTTTTACGGGGGATCCCTGCCATTATTTGGTATGGTTTTCAAAGTTGGATTGGAGGTACTGCCTTAAATGAAATTGCGAAAATCATAACGGGTGGCTCCTTTGATAATGTTGTCATTTGCTTTGTGGTGATTCAGCTGGTGCAAATTGTGCTCTCGCTGTTCGGCTTCCATGCCATAGCATGGGTGGAAACGCTTGCATCCGTTGTTATTATGCTGGCACTCGTCTATGTATTTGGAATTCTTCTAACTTCCCATAGTGATGTTATTGTAGAAAAGTGGGTTCATGCAGAAGGCTCTTGGGGCTTGCCGTTCTTTGCATTCATCATGATGTTTATGGGAAATTATGCGGCTATCTTTTTGAGCGCAGCGGACTATTCAAGAGAGCTCAAATCTGGTATTAGCGATAAAAAACGCGGATTTTTGTACTTTTCACCTATTTTAATAGCGTACGGATTTGTACTTACAATCGGCGCAATGCTTGCTTCCGCATCCGGCAACTCTAACCCTGTGAAAGCGTTTGCTATAGTAGTAGATAACCCTTATATTACAGTAGGTGTATCAGTATTTATTGTTATAGGTGCGGTTGCAGTTAACATGGTTGCCAATATTATTCCACCGACCTATGTTATTACATTGATTACAAAAATGAAATATAAAGCTGCTGTTACTATAACGGGACTTCTTGCATTAGGCTCATTTCCTTGGGTACTTGTACAGGATTCTTCGGCAAAGGGTCTTGGTATGTTCATTCTTATTTATTCCGCATTTTTAGGCCCGATTGTTTCTATTTTATTAGTCGAATATTATATATTAAGAAAGCAAAAAGTAAATGTTGAAGATTTGTATAATGAAGACGGCCCATTTACGGGATATAATCCATGCGCACTGCTTGCAATGCTTATCGGCGCGGGCGCAGCCTTTATGAAAGTGGAGCTGGGTTGGATTATCGGTGTAGTTGTAGGAGGTATTGCATATATTCTTTTGACGAGGTTTGCATTTAAAGATTCAAAATTCAAAAAGGGCACGATATTTGAGAAAATTCAATAAGATAATGAATAAGGAGTGGATGTTTTTTATCATCTACTTTTATGCAATTTATTTTTAATATTGAAACGTCAATTTTTTATTCGAGATTATTACATCATTTGGAATAAGGGAATTAATTTATATTTATTGATTAAGGTAGCTAAGTAAAGTAAATATACAGAAAATTCCAAAATATCGAAGGGAGTTGGGAGAATGAAGTTTGATTTAGTGATAAAAAACGGTAATGTTGTAATGGAAAATTCAGTAGAACAACTTGATATTGGCATACTTAATGGTAAAATTGCTGAAATTTCAAAAGAAATAGCCGGGGAATCTGCTGAAATTGTGGATGCTTCTCATCAATATGTCATGCCTGGGATGATAGACGCCCATGTTCATATTTGCGAACCAGGAAGAACGGAGTGGGAAGGGTTTGTAACAGGAACTCAAGGACTAGCTGCAGGAGGTACTACTTCTTTTATTGACATGCCTTTAAATGCTCTTCCTGCAACGACTACAAAGAGTTCACTCCATTTAAAATTAAAATCTGCTGAAAATAAGGCGTATGTTGATTATGCTTTGTATGGTGGATTAGTTCCTGATAATCTCGAAGATTTAGAGGACCTTTCTAACGAAGGTGTAGTGGCCTTCAAATGTTTTATGGCAACATGTGGTAGTGAGGAAATTGGAGACTTTAAAAATGTTGATGATTTTACTCTATATCAAGGTATGAAAAAACTAGCAGAATTGGGACATGTTTTATCTATACATGCTGAGAATGCAGAGCTTACTGATAAACTAGCAGTTGAAAAGAAGAAACAAGGGAAAACAACAGCAAGAGACTATGTAGAATCCCGTCCAATTTTTACTGAAGTTGATGCTGTAAAACGTGCATTGTTATTAGGTAAAGAGACTGGATGTAAATTACACTTTGTTCATATTAGTAGTACAGAGGCTGTTGAAGAGATCCTTAAAGCACGTCAACAAGGCCAAGAAGTAACGATAGAATCTTGTCCTCACTATTTTACGTTAGATATGGAAGACTTTGAAAAAATAGGTCCTGTTGCGAAATGTGCCCCACCACTTCGTGCTAAAACAGAACAAGATAAATTATGGGAAGCCCTTAAGGATGGGAAAATTGATATTTTAACATCAGATCATTCCCCATGCCCTCCTGAAATGAAGCAAAGCAAAACAAATAATATGTTTGAGATGTGGGGAGGGATTAGTGGTTGCCAAAATAATGTTGATTTAATGTTTGACGAGGCTGTTAAAAAACGTGGAGTTTCTGTAAGGGAATTCTCAAAGATGATTGCGACAAAGCCTGCAGAAATATTTAACTTAAGAAATAAAGGTAGCATTAAAGTATCCTATGACGCTGATATCATTCTCCTTAATCCCAATAAATCGTACACCGTTCAGTCAGAAGATTTGTATTACCGTCATCAACATAGTCCCTATGTAGGAAGGAATATAAACTGTCGAGTGACGAAAACATTTGTAAGAGGACAACTAGTATTTGACCTTGAGAAAGGAATTGTAGGTCAGCCAATTGGGAAGTTTATTTCGGCGAAAACTAGTTTCGTAGAAGCACCTGCTAGTGTCTAAAAGCTCCTTGAAGTCTCAAGTTGAAACTAATTAAGGTACTTGTGTGTTATCTAAAGAAGGTTGACCTAAAAGGGCACTTAAGGTGCTCTTAATTGCGTCACCTTCTTTTCGTGTTTTATCATAAGGCTATTTTCGCATAGATTGTTGTTTTTCGTATAAGTTCATCAACCCGTATAACTATATCTTCGTGGCATCTTTTCGTAAGAACATTTGCGAAAATTGCCTAGGAACTTAGTAAATGAACCTTATAAAGCTCCAAAAGCAACAAGGTTACGAAAAGAGCCTGTCATAAAATATAATTTTGAATGCTGTTATGTCCCTTGAATTCTTTTAAATCAAACACTAATTTGAATAGTTACGACTTTATGGTAAAATTTTATATAAAAACATTATTGCTTCTTACGCAACATTTTTTCTGTTAAAATAAAGGAAATTAAAAAGAGTATGTCGTTTTAGTATTAATAAGGACATTATTGCTCTTGTGGTAAGAGTAATTTAGGCATTAATCGGAGGTTAATATAAATGGTTAAGTCAGTAGATAGGGCGTTAACAATTATTTCTTTAGTAAGCGAGCGTAAAGAAGGGATGGGTGTTACTGAGCTGGCCTCCAACCTAGATTTAAATAAAAGCTCTATATTCAGATTATTAAGTACTCTTGTAGAACATGGATTCATCGAACAAAATCCTGAAACTAAAAAATATAAATTAGGATATAAATATTTAGAATTAAGTTCGATGTTACTAGAATCGATTGACTTGAGAACTCAAGCTAAACCTTTTTTGGAAGAGTTAGAATCACATATTAATGAGGTGATCCACTTGACCGTATATGATCAAGGAGAGGTAATCTATATTGAAAAGCTTGAGGGAAGTGAAACCCTTAGAACACATTCACAAGTTGGAAGAAGGGCCCCAATACATTGTACGGCAGTTGGGAAGGTCATCTTAGCCCATCTGCCGCTAAATGAGATTGTAGATATGATTGACAAGCATGGTTTACCAAAACATACTGAACAAACGATTACAGATAAAGAATCCTTTTTTAAAGAATTGGGAAAAATAAGGAACGAAGGTATTGGTACTGAAGTTGAAGAAAATGAACCGGGAATTACCTGTATTGCAGCACCAATTTTTGATAATCGGAAGAAAATTACTGCTGCTGTTAGTATTTCAGGACCAAGCATCCGAATGACTGAAGAAAGATTAGCTGAAATTAAACCAATTATCATGGATATAGGTAAAAAGATTTCCAAAAGGCTTGGTTACACAGACAATTAAATATTTAAAATAAGAATTGGTATAAGACCAGTTCTTTTTTTATGTAGAAATTTTTGATTAGGGGTTATTTTCGATTCTTATTTAATAGGTACTCTGATCTTTTGTAATTCAACAAACTTAAAAAAAAATTTAAACGACAATAATACTTGAAATATTCAAAAAACGATGATATTATCAAAATAAGAAACGCGGTTAGTTGATAAGCAACAAAATACGTTATTTTTTTAACTTATACATGAAACCGTGTTGCTTATTGAGAAACGGAGGAGGAGTAATAGTGGTTTTTTCTAAAGAGAAAAGCGAGTTTTATAATGACCTAACCAAAACAATTCGTCGGCACATAGTTAAAATGACAAATCATGCTGGAAGTGGGCATCCAGGAGGATCCTTATCCGCTACTGAACTAATGTCTGTATTATTTTTTGAACATATGAATGTTGATCCCAACAATCCAGAATGGCAAGAACGTGATTGTTTCTTCCTATCAAAAGGACATTGTACACCCGTGTTTTACTCAGTATTAGCTGAAAAAGGATTCTTCCCGGTTGAAGAGTTAATGACATTCCGGGATGTAGACGGTAGATTACATGGACACCCATGTGGGGAGCATATCCCGGGTGTAGACATATCGTCAGGATCACTTGGTCAAGGGTTATCAGTTGCTAATGGTGTTGGTTTAACGGCAAAACTAGATGGCAGCAATAGAAGAGCATATTGCATGATTGGTGATGGAGAATTACAAGAAGGTCAAATATGGGAAGCAGCGATGACAAGTGCACATTACAATCTTGATAACGTTTGTGCCATTATCGACTGGAACAAAATCCAACTTGATGATTTCGTTGAAAATGTAAAAGGTGTTAAAAATCTTGGAGATAAATTTAGATCTTTCGGCTGGCACGTTGTTGAAATCGATGGCCATGATATCAATGCAGTAAACGAAGCGTTTAAAGAAGCTAAACGTACAAAAGGTAAACCTACTGCAATTCTAGCTCATACGGTTAAAGGTAAGGGAGTTTCATTTATGGAAGATACACATGAATGGCATGGAATGGCTCCAAATGATGAGCAATTAGAAATCGCTTTAAAGGAGTTGGCTTAAGATGGCAAATCTAGAAGCACCACGTAAAGGTTTTGCTGATGCACTAATTAGACTTGGAGAAAAACATGATAATTTAGTGGTACTTGATGCGGACTGCGCAAAATCAAATATGACAAATCTATTTAAAAATAAATTTCCAAACCGCTTTTTTAACATCGGTATTTCTGAATGTGATTTAGTAGGAACTGCAGCGGGTATGGCAATAGCGGGTAAAGTACCATTTGCGAATGCTTATGCAAACTTCCTTACTGGACGCGCATTTGATCAGATGAGAATTTCTGTATGTTACTCAAATAACAATGTGAAAATTGTCGGACACAACGCTGGTACATCAGCTGCTCAAGAGGGAGCAACACATTTACCGCTTGAAGATATCTCTTTAATGCGTTCACTTCCACGTATGACTGTAATTGTTCCAGCAGATGCTGTTGAAATGGAAAAAGCAGTAGAAGCAGCTTATTACCATGATGGACCAATATACTTACGTGTTGGTAAATTACCTGTACCAATTGTTACAAAGAAAGAAGAGCCTTTCGAAATCGGTAAAGCAATTAAATACTGTGAAGGTTCTGATATTACAATCATTAGTACTGGTATTATGCTTGATGAATCACTAAAGGCGGTAGAAGAATTAAAAAAACAAGGTGTATGCGCTGAACTTTTGCACATTCATACAATTAAACCTATTGATAAAGAAGCAATTGTAGCTTCAGCTGCAAAAACAAAAAATGTTATCTCCGTTGAAGAGCATTCAATTATAGGTGGATTAGGTAGTGCAGTTGCTGAAGTATTATCAGAAAGTCAACCAGCTAAATTAAGAAGAATCGGTACAAATGACCGTTTCGGAGTTTCTGGAAAAATGGATGAGTTACTTGACCTCTTTGAATTAAGAGCACATCGTATTGTTTCAACAGCAAATGAACTATTAGGTGAAAAAGTAAATAGCTAATTACCTTTTTGAAAGGGGGAGGGTTTTTGTCAAACGTAACCCAATATCCAAATTTAAAAGATACATTAGAAAATCCCCTCTTCTCTAAATCGGATGATAGCCTGCGTGCTAAAATTAAAGATCATTTAAAACAAACAAAACATAAATTAATTGTTTTAGATGATGATCCAACTGGTGTCCAAACTGTCCATGATATTTTTGTCATTACGGATTGGAGAAAAGATTGGATTAAAAAAGGTTTATCTGATGAGAGAAGTGTACTTTACATTTTAACAAACACAAGAAGTTACAATGCAGAAAAAACTGAAAACATTAATAGAGAGATTGTTCGGAATATTGCGGAAGTTACTCGAGAGATGGGTATTAGCTTCTCAATTATTAGTAGAAGTGACTCAACATTAAGAGGACATTATCCACTGGAAATTGATGTACTACAAGATGAACTTTTAAAAGCTGCTAAAAGTCAGATTTCAGGTCATTTAATCGTACCGGCATTCTTTGAAGCTCATCGTTATACCTTTGATAATACTCATTATTTAGGTGTAGATCTCCAGCTTGTCCCAGTAAGTGAAACCGAATTTGCGAATGATTCAGTTTTCGGCTTCAAAACAGCTAATTTGCCAAAATGGATTGAAGAGAAGACAAATGGAAGAGTAGCTTCAGAGTCCTCATTGATCATTTCACTTGAAGATATTCATAATGGTGGGATTGATAAAGTTTACGAGATTTTACTCTCAGCACGCAATAATACTCCTATTATAGTGAATGCCAAATCTTATTATGATTTAGACATCGTATCATTAGCTGTCCTTAAAGCAATTGATTCTGGTAAACAATTCTTATTTAGAACTGCAGCATCATTTGTAAAATCGATTGCTGGAATTTATGATCGTCCATATTTGTCAGCTGATGAGATTGTTTCAAAAGATGAAAGCCGTAACAATGGTGGATTTGTCGTTGTAGGTTCTCACACGAAAAAAACAACGGAACAAATCAACGAACTAATAAAGAAATACCCGATTGAACAAATCGAAATTAATGTTGTAAAAGTTCTAAATGAAGAAACTAGAGCTGAAGAGCTAACACGAGTATGCCAATTAGTAGATTATAATATTTCTTCTAATCGCGATACGCTTGTTTTTACAAGTAGAGATGTAATTATTGCAAAAGAAATAGAAGAAAATTTAAAAATTAGTCAAACTGTGTCAGGTTCCTTGGTTGAAGTGGTTCGCTCACTAAAAGTTAAGCCAAAGTTTATTATTGCAAAAGGCGGTATAACCTCTAGTGATGTGGCAACTGAGGGCTTGAAAATAAAATATGCAAAAATTTTAGGGCAAGCAATAGCTGGTGTTCCAGTGTGGTTAACTGGAAGTGAAGCTAAGTTCAAAGATACCCCTTATATAGTATTTCCGGGCAATGTAGGAGAAAAAGAATCGATTGCACAAATCTTTGAAAATATTAAAAACGATCAAAAGGGAGAGATTTAAATGGCTAAACAAAAAATGACAGCTGCGGAGTTAATTGCATTGTATTTAGAAAAAAGAGGAGTAAAACACATTTACGGTGTACCGGGGGCAGCAATCCTGCCATTCTACGATGCAATAAAAGAATTAACTAAAATTGAATCATATGTAGTTCGTCACGAACAAACGGGTGCTTTTATGGCTGACGGTTATTCAAGAGCTACGGGTGAAGTTGGTGTGTGTGCTGCAACTTCAGGTCCTGGTGGAACGAACTTCTTAACAGGCCTTTACAGTGCATGGATGGATTCGATTCCAATGATAGCGATTACGGGCCAACAAAAAAATAGTTTAATTGGAACCATGCAATTCCAAGAAGCTCCTATCGTTGAAATGGCAAAGCCTGTAACGAAAGCTTCATACCGTTTAACAGACGGTTCGAAAGCTGCTCAATTTATCCAAGAAGCATGGGTAACAGCTACTACAGGTAGAAAGGGCCCAGTTTTACTTGATTTGCCAGTTGATCAACAAAAAGTAGAAGTAGAAGTAGACTTAGATGCCCTGATCGCTTCCACTCCAGTAGATGCCTTACCACAAGCTACTGACGCGGATATCGAGAAAACTTTAGAATTATTAAAAGATGCTAAAAGACCAGTATTACTTTCTGGTGGCGGGGTTAACATTGCAAACGCTACTGCTGAATTAAAAGCATTAGCTGAAGAACTTCAAATCCCTGTTGTAACTTCTGGTATGGGCATGGATACATTCCCTAACGATCACCCATTATTCGCTGGACGTATGGGAACAATGCTCGACACTCCATTCGGTAACAAAACAATTGTTGAAGCTGACTTAGTAATCAACCTTGCTGGCCGTTTCGCCGACCGTTCTACTGGGAATGTTGATGTATTCACACAAAACGGTAAGAAAGTTATCCACGTAAACCTTGATAACAAAGAACTTGGTAAAGTTGTACCAACTACTCTAGGTATTGCTTCTGATGTTAAAACATTCATGGTTAAACTTGCAGAAGCTTATAAAGCACTTGCGGCTACTGTAGCTGCAACTGCTGAGGCAGGCTCTAAACTTGACTTAACTGAAGACCGTAAAAAATGGGCTCGTAAAACTGATTACACATCACTTCCAATCAGACAAGAGCGTGCAATACGCGAACTTCGTGAATTCTTAGATCGCGATGCATTCGTATCACATGATTGTGGTATCAGTCAAATCTGGTCTTGTCAATTATTTGAAACTTATGAACCAAGAACATACCTATTAACTGGTGGTGCAGGTACTATGGGGTGGGGGCTTGGTGCAGCAATGGCAGCGAAACTTGCATTCCCTGAAAGACAAAGTGTAAACCTCCTTGGTGACGGAAGCTTAGGTATGTCATTACAAGATATCGCTACAGCTGCAAAACATGATATTCCGGTAATTATTTTCTGTTTAAATAACTCATTACTTGGATTAATTCGTCAACAACAAAACTGGTTCTATGATAACCGCCGAATTTCTACCGATTTAAATTACAAAAATGAATTATCTGATAATGAAGAGCGCGGAATCGACTTTGTTAAAACGGCTGAAGGTATGGGTGTTCGTGGTGAGCTTGTTACTCATTATGATGATATCAAACCTGCTCTACAACGTGCAGTTGACTCTGGAAAACCATATTTAATTGAAGTTATTGTTGATCCTGATCCAAATAAAGCATGCGAGTTTGCAAACAACGGTGCACTTAACGGATTCAAATACTCTAACCAAATTAATTTTTCTAAATAATTATTGCTTTTGAAAGAAGTCAGATTTTATTGAAACAATTGGTTTGCCTTGCTTCAAAGACATCTAAATAATGTTAAGTAAATTGACTGTACTTCAATGTAATGTGGTTTATAAAAAAGTTTAATTATTAAAGGAGGGAAGCCGAAATATCGGCAAAATAATGTCAGCAAACCTTCATAATTCAATGAAAGTCGGAATCGTTCATTTTATGGCTTATCCGGAAACAATGGGCGGAGATGGGCCAACTGTTGAAACAATAAAGAAAATTGTACAGGATGATTTCTTCTCTGGTATTGAGATTACATCTATAAACAATTCTGAGGATCGTAAAGAAGTCATTCAAACTCTACAATCTGGTGGAATGACTGTGGGATTTGGAGCACAACCAATTCTTTTAAGAAACAAGGGAAACCTAAACTCTTTTAATGAAGCTGAGCGTAGAAGAGCAATCGATTTAGTTAAAGGTGGAATCGACCAAGCTTACGAATTAAATGCTTCTAAAATTGGTTTCTTAAGTGGGGCTAAACCAGACACTAACCAAGATATTGCATTACAATTACTAACGAATTCAATCAAAGAATTATGTGATTATGCAAGATCTAAAGGTGATTTAATCCTTTCACTTGAAACATTTGATGATGAGACTGATAAAAAATGTTTAATCGGTTCTAATACACTTGCTGTTGAAGTGGCGAAAGAAGTTCGTAAAGTAGATCCTACTTTCGGTTTAATGCTTGATTTAAGTCATTTACCAATGCAACGTGAAACTTCTAGTCATGCATTAACTGTTGCTCGTGATTATATTAATCATGCTCATATCGGAAATTGCTATATTAAAGATACTTCTGATCCTGCTTATGGTGATCAGCATCCGCGCTTCGGCTATCCAGGTAGCGAAGTGGATGTTCCAGAATTAGCAGAGTACTTACGAGCACTATTAGAAATTGGTTATATCGGTGAGGGGATTAAGAACATGGTTGCTTTTGAAGTAAAACCTGTAGGAACAGAGTCTTCAGATATTGTAATTGCACAATCAAAACGTACTCTAGTAGATGCATGGTCATTATTACATTCAAAAAAAGGTCGTTTAGTAAGCTAAGCATATGTTGATAGTCCTCTCTGGATTAACTGGCGACAAGTATTTTTACTTGTCGCTAATTCATATCGCTGTAATTAACAAGAATTATCTATTGTAGAACATCTAATCATGATGTAATTAGTATTTAACATAAATAATGACCATAATTTGTATTAATAATAAAATATTTCTGTAGACCAAATTAGCAAGGAAGTGATGGTTTGATTAAACTTCAGCATGACATTGATGCTAAAAGAATCAGGATTAGAATCGAAGAACTTGCTGGTTGTTCATCTACATCTGTTGGTGTCACAAGATTACCTTTCACAGTCGAAAGTTCAGAAGCAGAAAGACTAATTGAAGAGTGGATGAAAGCAGCTGGAATGACAGTAAGAAAAGATGGCCTTAACAATATTATCGGTCGTTATGAAGGGAAAGATCCTTCTGCTCCAGTTTTAATGATTGGTTCCCATTTAGATAGCGTAATTGAAGCAGGTAAATACGACGGTATTTTAGGAGTTATATCTGGAATTGAGGTTGTTCAAACTCTTCGGGATAACGGCCTTATTTTAGACAATCCAATTGAAGTGGTTGGTTTCTGTGATGAGGAGGGTGTAAGGTTTCACTCAACTTTCCTTGGAAGTAAAGCGGTTGCAGGAACTTTTACTACTGAAGATTTAGAAAGAGCAGATGAAAACGGAATAACAATTGCTGAAGCATTAAAAGGAATTGGAATTGATGATCCATATGCTTTTAAAAATGCCAGCCGTACTCCAGAAGAACTTCTCGCATATATAGAGCTTCATATCGAACAAGGACCTGTCCTTGAGAAGGAGAATGAACCTGTTGGAATAGTTAGTGGGATTGCTGGTGCTACAAGATTTTCATTTGAAATTATCGGAAAACCTGGTCATGCAGGGACAGTTCCTGTTGCGATTAGACAAGATGCACTTTTAGGTGCTTGTGATTTAATTTCTTATATTGAGAAAATTGCTCTACAAAATGAACCATTAGTTGCAACTGTTGGTAAACTTACTGTTAGTCCAGGTGCTAGTAATGTTATACCTGGCCTTGTAACAGGAACGCTGGATATTCGTGATTTAAATGTTGAACGCAAACAAAAAGCTATTGAGGCTATTTTAACTGAAAGCGAAAGAATAGCTGAATTTAGAGGACTTCAAATGAAGTTTGAACAAGTAATGGAAGCTGACCCTGTATACTGTAACGAAGAATTCATTAGATTAATTGAAGAGTCCATCAGTGAACGTAGTGGAAGCGTTATAAGTCTTGTGAGTGGTGCTGGCCATGATGCAATGGCTATGGCTGATGTAACTAATGTTGCAATGATTTTCGTTCGTTGTAAAGATGGACTTAGTCATCACCCTGATGAATTCGTTACTGAAGAGGATATGGGTGCTGGAGCAGAAGTTCTTTATTCTACAGTAATTAAACTAGCTACAAAACAATCATGATCATCGAGAAGGAAATCTCCCGGAAAAAACTAAAGCTCTAATGGGAAAAAGAGTTAAAATTAGTAAAGACTTATAAGTTTGGTTTTAATAAGGGGAGGGTAGTTATGGCTACATTTGATTTAATTATTAGAAACGGAAAAATTGTAACGTTGGATTCGATTGTTCAAGGTGATATCGGAATAAAAGAAGGGAAAATAAAAGAAGTGTCTTTGGGTAAAAACCTTGCAGCTAATGCAATAAGAGAAATCAATGCTGAAGGACAACACATCTTACCTGGATTAATTGACACTCATGTTCATTTTAATGAACCGGGCAGATCGGAGTGGGAAGGTGTTAAAACTGGGAGCAGAAGTTTAGCTGCAGGTGGGGTAACAACCTATTTTGATATGCCATTAAACAGTACACCTCCAACAATTAATAAAGAAAATTTGGCATTAAAGAGAGCTTGTTCAGAAGCGAAATCTATTGTTAATTTTCGCATCTGGGGCGGACTTGTACCAGAAAATATTGAGAATATTAAGGAACTCTATGAAAATGGCGTCATTGGATTTAAAGCATTTATGTCACCGAGTGGAATTGCCGATTTCAATCATGTTGATGATATTACGCTCTTTAAAGGAATGAATGAAATTGCTTCTGTCGGTTCTCTTTTAGCCGTTCATGCTGAAAGTACAGTTATCTGTGATCAGCTTGCTCAAGAAAAACAAAGCAAAAATAAAACATCTGCAAAGGATTTTATCGAGTCAAGACCGATTATTTCTGAAATTGAAGCTGTAAGAAGAATCATTTCATATGCTGAGGTTACAGGCTGTAAAGTACATGTTGTTCATGCAAGCAGCCGAAAAGTAGTCGATGTCATTAATGAGGCAAAGCAAAGAGGTATAGATATTACAGTAGAGACTTGCCCTCATTATTTATCTTTGACAATAAAAGACTTAGAGGAAAAAGGCGGATTGGCAAAATGTTGTCCTCCACTGCGTGATGAAAAAGAAGTTGAACAATTATGGGTTGCTTTAGCAAATGGTGAAATAGACCTCATAGCTTCTGACCATTCACCAGCACCAGCAAGCATGAAAGAGGTAACAAATGGAGACTTTTTCAAGGCTTGGGGGGGGATTTCAGGTGCCCAATCTACACTAAATATAATGTTGACAGAGGGGTATTTTAACCGTAATCTTCCTTTAGAAAAAATTGTTGAGTTAACGGCTACGAATCCCGCTAAGTTGTTTGGACTTTATCCTCATAAAGGAATAATTGCCGTTGATAGCGACGCGGATCTAGCAATTGTTAACCTTAACGAAAGTTTCAAGCTGAAAAAGGAAGATTTGTTTTACCGCCATCAGCATTCGCCATATGTAGGCAGAACATTCAAAGGAAAAGTAACGACTACGATTGTCAATGGGAATGTAGTCTTTGAAGATGGAAACATAACAGTTGTGGAAAAAACAGAAATCAATTCATAAGAAAAAACTATAAATCTAGGTTTATAAAAGGGAAGCAATTTATTTAAAATAGACTAAAACTAAAAGTGTTTTTAGCGATTTGTCATAATGACTAATGATGTAATAGCGAATAACATGTAAATAAGAAAGCAAAACAATTAAAAGGGGAGTATTAATAAAATGGGCTATCCTAAAGATTTATTATCAAGCAGATCAATAATTAAACACGGTAAATATGCTTTAATTGCACCTGAAGGGTTAGTTAATAATGTTATACCAGGGTTTGAAAATTGTATCATTTCTATTTTAGGTTCTCCAAAACTTGGAGCGAGCTTTGTTGATTACATTGTGACAATGCAAAATGAAGGAAAGAATACCGAGGGGTTTGGTGGGCAAGAAGATGTAGAGACATTCGTCTATGTTATTGAAGGGAAAATTAAAGCTGCTGCAGGCGAACAAGAGTTTATTCTTGAAGAAAGCGGTTATTTATACTGTCCACCAGGTACAAAAATGTATTTAGAGAATCAATGGGCTGGAAATTCCAGACTATTCCTTTATAAGCAAAAATATCGTCCACTCGAAGGACGGAAGCCATGGGTCTATTCAAATCATGCCAACAAGATTGAATATAGGATTTATGATGACATGCATAATGTCAATATTAAAGATCTTTTGCCTGCAGATATAGATTTTGATATGAATTTTCATATTCTTTCTTTTGATCCTGCTGCATGTCATCCATTTATCGAAACACATGTGCAGGAACATGGTGCTTACCTACTCTCAGGAGAAGGTATGTATAATCTAGACAATCAATGGATTCCAGTGAAAAAAGGGGATTATATATTTATGGGTCCATACGTACATCAGGCAGCTTATGCGGTAGGAAGAGAAAATTTAACATATGTCTACTCTAAAGATTGTAACCGTGATGCAGCCTTATAAAAATTTGCAAATTATGCAACCCATAATAAAAAAGAGGTGTTTAGAAGTGGAAGAGAAAGCGGCTTTGTCAAACATCGAGGAGATAATGGTAGAAAGAGTTTTTGAAATTGATAAGATAGCAAAATTTGATCCAAATGAAGCGCAAAAAAACTATTTCTATGAAACCGATAAAACGGTTGGTGCAGTTTGGTGTCTTGAGCCTGGGCAGGAATTATATTTACATTCCCATTCGAATGTTGATGATATTTGGGTTTGCATGGAGGGGGAAGGAACGTATTTCCCGGACCTAGAGAATGAAATCGCGATCAAAAAAGGAATGGTATTATTGGCCAAACCTAACCAAATTCATGGAATGCGTAATACAGGAAAAGACCGATTCGTGTTTGTAGGCTTTGCTGCAGGTTCATTGCCAATGGATATAACTAGATATTAGTTAAAACTAAATTTATTAAACTAGTTGAACTAAATATAAGTATCCTTCTAAAGAGCCGATTGATGCTGTATCCATTAATTGAAAATAAGTGTTTTAAAGAGAGAAGCGATTATAATGAAAACAGTCGCTTCTCTTCCTTTTATATTTATCAAAAGTTGAAAACTAGAATGTATAGAAGAATCGTTTGATTACAAAGAAAATCAATCGGTTTAAGAATTAACTTCTATGATAAGCATTGGATGAGGTGATAGTAGTGATAAAGCAAGGAGCTATTGTGACATTATTGTCTCCTTTGCAGTGGCTTTTTTTTATGTTTGCCAATACTGTAGTTGTTCCGATTTCTGTTGGAGCTGTATTCCAGCTTCCTGCCGAAACGATTGAAATGACGATAAGATGCTCCTTTATCTTTACAGGGATTGCTAGTATCCTACAGTCATTGATTGGGCATCGTTATCCATTATTGGACAGTCACTCGGGGCTAATGTGGGGCTTAATTTTAAATATGGGTACCTCTGCCTCTGCACTTGGGATGGACTTTGCAACGGTTGGAGGAGGAATTGCAACCGGTTTTCTGCTGGCAGGTGTTGTTACCGTTATGCTAGCAGCGTTTAATCTCATTTCTATCATACAAAAAATAATTAAGCCGATGGTGATAAGCGTTTATATATTCTTGCTAACCTTTCAGCTTATTTTTATTTTCTTCAAAGGAATGTTTAAACTAACCGAAAGTGGGACATTTGATCTCCCTGTCAGTTTATTTTCATTTGGAATTGTTATTTTTGTCAGCCTATTAAGGATTAAAGGTGGAAGAGTACTAGGCAATTTTTCGATCCTGATCGGGATTATTGTAGGGTGGTTTTTATATAGAATTATTTTTCCGTCTGATCTTCCGATGGAAAGCGCTTCTAGTATGACATTTACCTTCTTTCCACTTGGAGCCCCCAATTTGGAACTGGGTATTATTTTCGTCTCCTTTTTTTCAGTCCTTTTGACTTTAACGAATTCTTTTGCTTCGATTCAAGCTACTGCAGATGTATACAAGCAAAAAGTGGAACAGAATCAATACAGAAGATCTATTTTAGTAACAGGTATTTTTGTGTTTATCACTACAATTTTCGGATTGGTTCCTTTTACGCCCTTTACATCTACAATAGGTTTTTTACAAAGTACAAAGTTATATAATAGAAAGCCATTTATTATTAGTGGCTTCTTGTTTATACTTCTTGGTGTTATTCCGCCATTGGGGGGGTTTTTAGGAACTATGCCTCTCACAATCGGCAACGCTGTTTTATTCGTCGCTTACCTTCAACTTTTTGGGACCGCATTAGACAGCCTAAAGGGTACGTTATTTAATTCTGAAACGATATTTCGGTTAGCTGGGCCCGTACTAATTGGAGTCAGTATTATGAATATCCCGCCAGCCCTTTTCGGTAGTGTACCAGTGCTTTTGCAGCCTTTCGTTACAAATGGTCTTATTATGGGTGTTATTATATCGATCTTTTTAGAAAAAATTATCGACTGGAATAATTTATCAACTAAATTAATTGAAGTGGATAGTCTAAAAAGTTAGAAGAAGAGGTTGCCCCAAAAGTTTTACTTTTGGGTAGTCTCTTTATTTTTATAGTCTTCAAGAATGGATCCTAATTATTATTTTAGTGGTGGATGGTCTTGGGAAGTATCAAACGTACCATCAATAATTTATTTAAAAATTCCTATTAGACAGAAGGATTTGAATGTAAAAGGTAAAAGTGAACCTCTCAAATATTTAAAAAATAAAAGCGGCAAAAGTTAATGAAATTTTGGGAAAATTTAAAAATAAATATTGATATTGGTAATTTAAGATGATATTCTTTAAACATGAGGATCAAGGGAACATTGTTGCTTAATAAACAACAAATGTATTATGAAAATTTGATTTTTTTCTGGGGAAAAAATATAACATAAGGTGTCGACAGACGACAGGATAGGAGAGAATCATGGATACTTTTTCTATAGAGAAACCATTGAGATATTATAACCAAGTTTATAATTCGATTAGAGAAATGATTGTCAAAGGCATCTTAAAACCCGGTGATAGTATTTTTGAAGCTAGGATTGCTAGAGAATTAAATATCAGCCGAAGCCCGGTACGGGAAGCTGTAAGGGCCTTAGAAAAAGAAGGGTTACTAGAGATTGATGAAAAATCTAGAATCACAGTTTATAAACCAACAATGAAAGATATTGAAGATATTTATCAATGCCGAATAGTCCTCGAATCTTTAGCTGCCAGTTTAACAACGAAGCTGGCTACGAAACTAGAATTAGAAGAAATCGAGGATACTCTTATAAAAAGCAGAGGGTATCTAGAGGATTATTGTGAGCAAAAAAAAGATAGGTTAATAGAAGAAAATGCAAGATTTCATGATCTTATCTTGAAATTTAGTCAAAATAGAAGATTGGAAAAACAGCTAAGTGATTTAAAGTCGTTAAGTCATTATTACAGAGTTTTAAATTTCCAGGGTGAAAATAGAGAGTGGAATGTTTTTTTTGAGCATCAGGAAATCTTTACTCAAATTGTGAACCGGGATTATGAAAAAGCATGTATAGCAATGCAAAATCATATGAAAAACGACTTAATTCATTTAAAAGAAATTTTTGGAACCAGTAAGCCGGTCCTGCTGTAATTATGTAAGCGGTGCCAGAGAAGTGGAGTCGTCTAAGTGGCAATTACACGAATTCTTTCGCACAGTAAGGAATTAGTTCAAGAATGGATATGGTAATGGTGAACAAGGAGGAATATTCAGAATAGAAAATTTATATTAAGAATAGAGTTACTTGCTGGCATAAAAAACTAAATGATAAGTCCCAGGTGTGTTTGCTTAGTATTTTAAGGGGGTGATTAGCCTAAAACATACGTAATAATAGTTCAGGGCAAAACACATTTTTAGTTAAGGGGGATTTTTATGCCAAGTGGTAACACAAGTCAGAAAGTATCAGAACCACAGGTCGATTTAACTGTTAAACCAACGAATATTCGTTGGCGAGTATTTATCATGCTCCTTCTTCTTGTAACAATTAACTATGTTGATCGTGCTGTTCTATCAATTGCCATGCCGGAGATACAAAAGGATTTATCTTTAGATCCTGCCATTGTAGGTTTAATACTAAGTTCCTTTTTCTGGGGATATGCACTTATGCAGGTACCTTCAGGCTGGTTGGCGGATAAATATCGTCCAGATAAAATTGTATTTGGTGCTGCATTTGCCTGGGGTATTGTCCAAATGATGACAGGTTTCATAACTGGGGCAAAATCACTTATGTTTCTCCGTGTTTTGCTCGGAATTACAGAAGCTCCAGTAATGCCAGGATGTTCGAAGTTACAGTCGATTTGGTTGAGTTCAAAAGAAAGAGGTCGTGGGGCAACTATCATTGATAGCGGTGCACCACTAGGAACTGCAGTCGGAGGACCAATTATTATTGCCTTTATGGCATGGTTTGGAGGATGGCGTGGAGCCTTAATTGGAGCTGGTATCCTTACAATTGTTATCGCCTGGTTAGTATGGAGAGTCATCAAGGGTGGGCCTAATGGAAATCCAAATGTTAATGAGGCAGAACGTGAACATATCAGGCAAGCCCTCGAAGAGGAATACGAAGAGCATAAACGTAATGCTACAGGGATTAAAATCGGAGCAAAAGATTACTTAAAAGCACGGAATTTCTGGTGTATGTGTCTTGGTTGGTTTTCGTTTAACACTGTTTTTTACGGATTAATGACTTGGGGTCCATCTTATCTTGCTAAAACACAAAATTTGGATATTAAAGCAATCGGTGGATCGATTTTAATCATCTTTGGCTCTGGATTTGTTGGAGAAATTATTGGTGGATGGATTACAGATAAATGGCGTGATAAGGGTGGTAATTTTAACAGGGTTATGAGGACAATGTTGTCAATTGCTGGAATAATGACTGCACTTTCCATCTTCCTGCTAAGTAAATCTACTTCGGTAACAATGGCAATTACCACGCTCTCATTTGCATTATTCTTTCTTCGTTGGGGAGGTTTATATTGGAGTGTACCTGCTGCAATCTCTCAACGTGAGCATGTTGGTACAATTGGTGGATGTATGAACTTTGCAGGGAATATTGCAGGTGTTCTAACTCCGATCTATATTGGTGTTATTGTATCGTTAACGGATTCATATTTCTTAGCTCTTATGGTGTTTGTTGTAGCAGGTCTTCTTTTAGCAACAGTATCAAGCTTAATTAACTATAATAAGAAAATTGGAAGTGCAAATTAAATAAGTTATTAGGAGGATTTAAAAAATGAAAGAACCTAAAAAAATTGGAATGCTAACACCTTCATCAAATACTACACTAGAGCCGATCTGCTCCAAATTGTTATACAATGTTCCGGAAGTGACGTGCCACTATTCTCGTTTTGAGGTTACTAAAATTTCATTAGAACAGGATGCTTTAAGTCAATTTGATTTCGAGCCGATGCTAAAGGCAGCAGAATTATTAGCACATGCAGAAGTAGATGTTATAGCCTGGAATGGAACATCAGGTGGATGGCTTGGTTTCGAAGTGGACCAACAACTTTGCGAAGCGATAACAGAAAGAACAGGTATACCAGCTACGACTTCAATGTTATCTCAAGTAAAAGCGTTTAAAGAGCATAATATTAAATCTGTACACCTTGTTACTCCATATATTCCAGAAATCAACCAATTGATTGCGGAACAATACAAAAAGCATTGTAACGTGGAAACGATTAATATTCAAGGCCTTGGTCAAACAGTAAATCGTTCTTTTAGCCTAGTACCCCAAGATAGAATTGAAGAACAGATCAAAGCTGTATCCGTTTCACCTGCAGACGGATTAAGTGTGGTTTGTACTAACTTCCCTGCGGTAGATAAAGTAGAATACTATGAAGAAAAATATAATTTGCCAATGTATGACACCATCAATGTCCTCATGTGGGATTGTTTAAAAATGGTAGATTTAGATCCAAGTATTATTAAAGGCTGGGGAAAAGTATTTTCAAGAGTAAATCAAAATAGCTAATTTAGTAACCATTGATGAGCATTCAACCCGTGCAGGGGTTGCAATGCTCTGTTCATTTACATTAGTAAATAAACAACAGGTATCTGCATGGTGAATTAACGTCTTCTCTGACGACTCCATAACATTTTACGGACAGAAGATTGGCTGTCTCAACCCCTTATGTATGCTATTTTCAAAGTGCAGATGCCGTATTTATTATATCATGAATGGAAAACGTTTGAAACTTAATGTAAATATTTTCAAAATAAATAGATAAATAGACTTTGTTATAGGAATCAATAAATTGGGAGGTGGATAAAAATGATTTCTGTTACTTTTTATAAAGGTAATCGATTGGTTTTGGGAATTAAAACGGAAAAGGGGATTTTAGACGTTGAAGCTGCTTCTATGAAATTTCCTTCTATTAATAATGTTTCTCGATCAGTATATGATCTCATTACTGAAGGAGAAAATCTACAACAAAAAATTTCAAGGTTAATCTGCGCTTCTTTAAGGGAAGATTCTTTATTTTTAGAAGAAGCTTCCCTTGATTATGGTCCTTGTGTTCCTGAACCTCAAAATATTATTTGTATCGGATTGAACTATAAAAAACATGCTGAGGAGTGTAATATGCCTTTTCCAGCAGCCCCGATAATATTTAGTAAATTTAACAATACCATTAATGCTCACGAAAAAGAAATCATGCTGCCTAAACATTCATCACAAGTAGATTATGAAGCAGAATTAGCAATTATCATTGGAAAAAAAGCGAGAAATGTTAAAAAGGAAGATGCACTTTCAATCGTGTATGGGTACTGTAATGCGAATGATGTTTCTGCACGTGATTTACAATCTCAAAGCTCGCAGTGGCTCCTTGGGAAAACGAGTGATGGATTCTGTCCAATCGGGCCATACCTTGTAAGTAAGGAGGAGGTCGAGGATCCCAATGACTTAAATATCGTCTCATATGTAAATGGAGAAATTCGACAGAACTCTAATACATCCGATATGATTTTTAGTTGTGAAGAACTTATTAGTTATATTTCAGAACATATTACTCTCCAACCGGGTGACATTATTCTTACTGGTACGCCAGAAGGGGTTATTTTGGGCTTTCCTAAAGAAAAGAGAGTTTGGTTAAAAAATGGTGATGTAGTAAATGTTAAAATTGATAAACTTGGCAAATTATCAAACACATTTAAAACAGAAACCATAAGTCGAAAAACTAAGGCAAGAGGGTAGCTAATAGGGCCAATTGACGACCGTAAGTCGAAAAAGATTAGGAATCTATCCTAATCTTGAGGTGGGGCAAGTTATTTTTCTATGAGCCATTTCGTAACGATCTCTGATTTTTCTTCAGTTATTACCCGGCATTTTTTTTGTACCTTCATTGATTATTTTCAGTACTTCAGCCTCTGAATACTTACTTTTCATATTTGCTACAGACGGACCGACAGCCCCTTGTAATTTATCACCGTGACAAGCAGCACAACTCTATTTTGATTCTATCTTTTTAATCGCTCTTATTACGGTACCTAATTAATTTGTGAATATTGAAGAACCTTTTGACGGACATAGTCTAAATGTTTGTACATTTGGTTGAATGCCTCATGGGGATTATTCGCTGCAAGTGCTTCATAGATGCCTTGGTGATAAGCAACGGTTAAATCACGTTCTCTGTATTGGATGAGACTATCAATTTTTTCATGTGTCATAAGCAATGAATCAATCATCCCCTCGACAATCGGATTATTTGCAGTCATGGCTATAATCCGATGGAATTCTTTGTCTGCTTCACCGTAATTATTATCTGTACTGTTCTTGATGGTATCAATGGTTTCCTGCAGTTTGGCTAGTTCTTCATCGGTTATTTTTTCAGCTGCGATGGTCACAAGTCCAAGTTCAAGAGACATACGAGCTTCAATGATAACAGGTAAGTTATCAGTAGCCAGTGCTAACATGATCGAGAAGGGATACGTCCCGACTTTATTATTAAAAAACGTGCCTTCCCGAGTTTTCCGTGTAATAACACCAAGCGTTTCAAGTGAACTAAGCGCCTCGCGTAAAACCGGCCGGCTTACATCCAGTTCTTTCATCAGCTCCATTTCAGGAGGCAGTTTGTCACCCGACTTCATCTGCCCGCTTACGAGCAGCTGCACAATCTGGTCGACGACCTGTTTGGAAAGAGTATTCCGGTTTACCGATTGAACATCTAGTTTTTTTGATGAGAATTCCAAAGTATATAACACCTCTATTTAATTAGACTCCATTTATAGTCATATTGTAATACAATTATACTATCATACTCCTGTCTAAGAAAGACAGATTTAAAAAGAAAAGTGCGTTCCTCTATCGAGCAACGCACTTATTGAAAAGGAATTATCTAACCATGCAAGGCTTTTTTGGATCAAACTTCCAGTTAGGAACCAGGTATTGCATGGCAATAGCATCATTGCGGGAGCCAAGCCCTTTTTGTTTATAAAGCTGATACGCTTTCTCGATCCGTTCCATATCGATTTCAATTCCCAGACCCGGTTTGGCAGGGACATCCACCATTCCACCGACAATTTTGAAAGGCTCTTTTGTTAGACGCTGCCCGTCTTGCCAAATCCAGTGCGTATCAATCGCAGTGATTTTACCCGGCGCCGCAGCTGCAACATGGGTAAACATAGCTAGTGAAATGTCAAAGTGGTTATTGGAGTGTGACCCCCATGTCAGCCCCCATTCATGGCACATTTGTGCAACACGGACGGAGCCCTGCATCGTCCAAAAATGTGGATCTGCAAGAGGGATGTCTACTGACTGAAGCTGAATGGCATGCCCCATTTGCCGCCAGTCTGTCGCGATCATATTTGTTGCAGTCGGGAGTCCTGTTGCCCGTCTAAATTCTGTCATGATCTCGCGGCCTGAGAATCCATTTTCTGCACCGCAAGGATCTTCCGCATAAGCTAAAACATGGTGTTGATCCCGGCAAAGTCTAATCGCGTCCTTTAATAACCAGCCGCCATTTGGATCAAGGGTAATTCGAGCTTCCGGGAATCGCTCCGCCAGCGCCGTTACGGCCTCAATTTCTTCTTCCCCCCGCAGGACCCCGCCTTTTAATTTGAAATCATTAAATCCATAGCGTCTATGTGCGGCTTCCGCCAAACTAACAATCGCTTCCGGTGTTAACGCTTCTTCATGACGAAGGCGGAACCAGTCATCTTCCTCTTCCAAGGAGCTTATATAATTAAGATCCGTTTTATTTCGATCTCCTACATAAAATAAGTACCCTAACATTTCTACCTTATCGCGCTGCTGGCCCTCACCGAGAAGAGCAGCAACAGGAACATTTAGATATTGTCCGACTAAATCAAGAAGTGAAGCTTCTAATGCCGTAACAGCATGAATAGTTGTACGGAGGTCAAACGTTTGAAGTCCTCTTCCTGCAGTGTCTCGGTCCTCAAACTGTTTTCGAATCTTATTTAAAATATTTTTGTATGTACCAATAGATTGTCCAATAACGAATGGCTTCGTATCTTCGAGTGTCTGTCGGATTTTTTCGCCGCCTGGAACTTCTCCAACACCTGTATTTCCTGCATTATCTTTTAGAATTACAATGTTACGTGTAAAGTAAGGGGCATGGGCTCCACTCAAATTAAGAAGCATGCAATCATGTCCAGCAACTGGAATGACCATCATTTCTGAAATAATCGGTGTACTTGTTTTTTTATCGACTTGAATTAATTGTATATCCACATCTTTCACTCCTTCTATTCATCCTATTTGTGCCTTTCTTAACCTCTATCTTCGTTTTTTGCTTGATCCATACTTCTTACTTGGATAGATACAATCGGGATGATTCGTAATCTATCATCAGCTAAAAGAGACCGGTTACAAAATATGATTCTAGTTGAAAGAAGAGGCGGTATTCTATTTATTTTTCTCAAATGGTAAGACAAATAAAATTGTTTGTCAATCAATTCATTTTAAAAAGTTGATTTTTCAGAAAATAAACAATTGACCAATTTATTTATTTGTCTTACAATAAAACAATAAAATAAACAAACAAAAAGGGAGGAACAATGATGAATACAACGCGAAAGGCTCCTACAGGGATTTTAGGTTTTCCAATTGCCCCTTTAACAGAAAATAATAAACTTGATGAGAAGGGGCTAGCTTCCAATATTCAATTTTTATTAGATGAAGGACTTGAAGCCATTTTTATAGCCTGTGGAGCAGGAGAATATCAATCATTAAGTAAAGAGGAATTTGAAGCAATGGTAGAGGTAGCGGTATCCATTGCAGGCAGAAAGGTACCTGTGTACACAGGTGTTGGCGGCAATATTCAAACCTCCTTGGAGCTTGCTAAGATATCAGCTGATAAAGGGGCCGATGGTCATTTGATCCTGCCTCCATATCTAGTGTCAGGGGAGCAGGAAGGCTTAGCGGCTTATTTTAAAACGATTGCTGAAAGTACAGATTTAAATGCCATTGTATATCAGCGGGATCATGTTTCTTTATCTATTCCTGCCTTGGAAGCGCTGGCAGAAGTCCCTCAGGTAGTGGGTGTAAAAGATGGCTTAGGAAATATGGAGTTAAATACGATACTTACACAAACATTTGGAAAACGTTTTAGCTGGCTGAATGGAATGCCTTTAGCGGAAGTAACAATGCCGGCTTATCTTCCACTCGGTTTTGACTCTTACTCATCTGCGATTTCGAATTATATCCCACACATCTCAAGAAAATTTTATAATGCCCTATTGAGCGGGGAGCAGGAATTAGTACAAGATATATTCCAACATGTCATTTTGCCCATTAACGATATTCGCCGGCAGCGTAATGGATATGCCGTTTCTCTTATTAAAGCCGGTATGGAAATTATGGGAATGCCAGTTGGCCAAACAGTAAGACTGCCAATCCTTCCGGTTGAAAAAGAACATTATACTGAATTAGAATCCATTTTGAAAAAAGCAATGGATCGTTTTCCAAAAAATACACCAGTTCAATCCATATAAAAGGAGAGTTATAGATGACGACAACCGTTCAAACGAATACCTATCTTAATTATATTAACGGAGAATGGATGGCTTCTGCTTCAAATGAAGTAGAGAAAAGTATTAATCCAGCAGATCAGCAGGAAATTGTCGGATATGTACAAAGGTCAACGGAGGATGATTTGAACCGTGCAGTAAAAGCTGCAAAACAGGCGAAAGTGAAATGGCGCAAACTTTCAGGAGTGGAGCGCGGCGAGTATCTATATAAAGCGGCTGCTATTCTTGAAAAACGGATCAATGACATTGCCGAATGCGCAACAAGAGAAATGGGGAAAACATTTGCTGAAACAAAAGGGGAAACAGCACGCGGGATTGCCATCTTAAAGTACTATGCAGGGGAAGGCATGCGCAAAGTGGGAGATGTAATTCCATCCTCTGACAGCACCGCACTTATGTTTACGACACGTGTCCCGCTTGGTGTTGTGGGGGTGATCACACCATGGAACTTCCCTATTGCCATCCCGATTTGGAAAATGGCACCGGCTCTTGTATACGGTAATACCGTTGTCATAAAGCCTGCTACTGAAACCGCTATTACGTGTGCGAAGATTATCGAGTGCTTTGAAGAAGCAGGTTTCCCTGCCGGTGTTGTGAATATGGTTACAGGACCAGGGAAGACAATCGGCCAAGGAATTGCCGATCATGAAGATATTAACGGCATTACGTTTACCGGTTCAAACAGTGTTGGAAAGAGAATTGGACAGGCTGCATTACAGCGCGGGGCCAAATACCAGCTTGAAATGGGTGGGAAGAACCCAGTGATTGTTGCAGCGGATGCGGATCTTGACCTGGCAGTAGAAGCAGTCATTGCTGGTGCCTTCCGTTCCACTGGGCAAAAGTGCACAGCGACCAGCCGGGTGATCGTGGAGCAAGGGATTTATGAGGAATTCAAGGAAATACTTGTGAAGAAAACACAAGAAATTTCGATTGGGAATGGACTTGACAGCACGATATGGATGGGGCCAAGTGCAAGTGAAAGCCAGCTAAAAACCGTTCTATCTTACATAGAGAAAGGTCTAGAAGAAGGCGCTGTACTGCTTACCGGGGGAAAACGGGTTGTAAAGGGGGATTTGGCCAACGGCTTCTATGTAGAACCAACCATTTTTGATCACTGTACACAGGATATGGCCATTGTGCAGGAAGAAATCTTTGGACCTGTCATCGCACTGCTGAAGGCTGAATCAGTAGAAGAGGCCCTTCAGATTGCGAACAATGTGGAGTATGGTTTGAGCGCTTCTATTTTCACCACAAACATTCAGCATATTCTTTCATTCGTCAATGAGATGGAAGCAGGTTTAATTCGAGTAAATTCAGAAAGTGCAGGTGTTGAACTGCAGGCTCCATTCGGGGGCATGAAAAATTCCAGCTCTCATTCCCGTGAACAAGGAGAAGCAGCAAAAGAGTTCTTTACATCTATTAAAACAGTATTTGTAAAATAAGAAAACTTCTACTGTATGAATCTAACAAAGGGGAGGCCCGTGAAGTTGAAAACGACTGTAAAAGAGACACCTCTTTACATTAAGGTAGATAGAAAAGACAATGTAGCCATTGTCGTGAATACGGGGGGCTTAGATTCTGGGACTGTTTTCTCATGTGGACTTGCACTGATAGAGAGAATTCCACAGGGGCATAAAGTAGCCTTAACAGATATACAGGAAGATGAAGCGATTATCCGCTATGGGGAAGTGATTGGATATTCAGCTGCTTTCATTAAGAAAGGCAGCTGGGTTGAAGAGTCCTTAGTAAAACTGCCGGTATCTCCAAATTTAAAGGATTTACCTATAGCCAATCATGTGCCTGAAACTTTGCCAGCGCTTGAAGGTTTTACGTTTCAAGGATTTCGTAATAAGGATGGCAGTGCTGGAACCAAGAATATCTTAGGGATAACAACAAGTGTTCAATGTGTTGTTGGAGTACTTGATTTTGTCGTTAGAAAAATAAAAGCGGAGATTTTACCAAAGTATCCTAATGTTGATGATGTAGTGGCATTAAACCATAGTTATGGATGCGGGGTGGCGATTCATTCCCCAGAGGCTAAAATTCCCATTCGAACGATTACAAATTTAGCAAAACACCCAAATTTTGGGGGAGAAGCATTGGTCATTGGTCTGGGTTGCGAGAAGCTTTCTCCTATTCGAATTACACCAGACAGGAATGAAGCAGATATCCTCTCTCTTCAAGATCAGCAGGGTATGATGAGCATGGTCAAATCGATTATGGAGATGGCGGAAGAGAGATTAATAAGATTAAATAAAAGAAAACGGGAAACTTGTCCTGTTTCCGATCTAGTCATCGGCCTTCAATGTGGAGGGAGTGACGCATTTTCAGGTGTCACGGCGAATCCAGCCGTTGGCTTTGCAGCAGATTTATTGGTTCGGGCCGGGGCAACCGTACTATTTTCAGAGGTTACAGAAGTACGTGATGCGATTCACTTATTAACACCGAGGGCTGTCAATAAAGAAGTAGGTAATGCTTTAATTCGTGAAATGGAATGGTATGATCAGTATCTGCTTAGAGGGGAAGTAGACAGAAGTGCGAATCCCTCTCCAGGAAATAAAAAGGGCGGGTTAGCAAATGTAGTGGAAAAATCATTGGGTTCCATTGCAAAGTCAGGTAAAAGTCCCATTTCTGGCGTACTTGCACCTGGTGAAAAGGCGAAGGAAAAAGGGTTGATTTTTGCAGCCACGCCAGCCAGCGATTTTGTCTGTGGAACATTACAGTTGGCTTCCGGGATGCATCTTCAAGTTTTTACAACCGGAAGAGGGACGCCATATGGACTTGCAATGGCCCCAGTCGTGAAAGTGTCTACTCGTAACGCATTGGCAGAAAAGTGGGAGGATTTGATTGATATAAATGCTGGCAGTATTGCTACTGGAGAAAGAACAATAGAAGAAGTGGGATGGGAAATTTTCCACTTTATTTTGGAAGTGGCAAGCGGTCATAAGAAAACGTGGACAGAGCATTGGGGACTGTACAATGACTTAGCCTTGTTTAATCCAGCTCCCATTACGTAAATCGATAGATTTTTAAATGTAAAGGTATTATCGAAAAGATCTTTCTATTAGAAATATCTTTTCGGTAATCATGTAATAGAATGATAGCGCTGTCAATAAATCCTTTGAAGAAATGAATGAGTGAATAATCAATCTAGGAAGGATGTTAAGGAATGAAAAGACAAGGATCCCCATTGATCACAGATATGAAGGTTATTCCAGTTGCAGGATATGATAGTGCACTGCTTACACTAAGCGGCTGTCATGCACCTTTTTTTACTCGTAATATTGTGATTTTAGAAGATGAGACGGGGAATAAGGGAATCGGTGAGATTCATGGCGGCGAAGACATTACGAAAATGCTGGAAAGTTATCGTCCGTTTGTAGTGGGGCAAGAAATTGCTAATTATAGAGGTTGTCTTACGGCAATACGGTGCGGAGGCTTAAATGTAAAAGGTGACTCTGGTGAAGGATTACAAGGATTAAATTTAGCGAATTTGAAATATGTGGTTCAAGCAGAAGCAGCGGTTGAATGCGCGATGATGGACTTACTTGGTAAATTTGTTAACCAACCCATTGCGGCCTTGCTAGGCGATGGAGGTTTGCAGCGGACAGAAGTTCCTTTCTTGGGATATTTATTCTATATCGCTGATACAGAAAAAATGGATCTTCCCTACTTACGTGAAACACAATTTAAGGATGAATGGGATCATGTCAGACGAATGGAAACATTAACAGCTGAAGGAATTGTTTCTCAAGCAAAAGCAGCACAAAGTCGTTATGGATTTAAAAATTTCAAATTAAAAGGAGGGGTCCTGAGCGGCGGGGAAGAAATGGAAGCCATTCAAGCGTTACATGAAGAATTCCCTGATGCAAGAATCAATCTAGATCCAAACGGTGCTTGGTCTTTAGAAGAAGCCATTAGGCTTTGTAAAGGAAAACGAGATATTCTTGCCTATATTGAAGACCCATGCGGTCCTGAAGCTGGATTCTCCAGCCGTGAGATCATGGCTGAATTTAAGGATGCAACGGGTCTACCTGTAGCAACCAATATGATTGCTACAAATTGGCGCCAATTCCATCATGCAGCAGCACTTAGAGCAGTGGATATTGTGTTAGCTGACCCTCATTTCTGGACGTTAAATGGCAGCATTCGTATGGCATATGTATTGAAGGACTGGGGTTTAACATGGGGGTCCCACTCCAATAACCATTTTGATATTACATTAGCAGCTTTTACACAAGTAGCGGCTGCTGCACCAGAAAATATTGCACCTATCGATACACACTATATTTGGCAGGATGGCCAAGAATTATGCGATTATCCAATGCAAATAAGAGATGGAGTCATTAAACTGCCTGATCAACCAGGTTTGGGTGTGGAAATCAATATGGATAAAGTAATGAAAGCAAATGAATTATATCATCGATTACCTTATCACGATCGTGATGATTCCACTTCTATGCAATATCTCATTAAAGATTGGCAATATCATTCCAAGAAACCATGTATGGTGAGATAAAGAATGAAATGATTGACCAATTCTCATTCTATAAACCATCCTTTAAAGAGAAAAAATATTAAACTGAAACCATATTATTCTAAAAAATAAATGTAGATACATGCACTCAAAGAATAGGAGGAAAGCTTAATGAATAGTAGCAGTGCTCAACGGATTAGCCCTGAGGCTCAGAATCTTAAAAAAACTAAAGTCCGATATCAGATCCTTTCTATGTTATTTATCGTTACGATTATTAATTATATTGATCGTTCCGCTCTTGGAATCGCTGCTCCAGTCATGAGAGAGGATCTAGCTTTCGACGCGGTAAAAATGGGAATTGCCTTTTCAGCATTTAACTGGGCTTATACGATTTTTAACATCCCTGGAGGGTGGTTGCTGGATCGATTCGGAGCACGAAAAGTTTATGGTATTGCTATATTATTATGGTCCGCTTGTACTTTTTTCCAAGGATTTATTAGCACATTAGCAGGATTATTCATTTTAAGATTCTTAGTTGGAATAACGGAAGCTCCATCCTTTCCAGGAAATAGCAGATTAACGACCATGTGGTTTCCGCAGCATGAACGTGGAAGGGCAGTATCTATTTATAACTCCGCACAATTTTTTGGATTAGCTCTTTTTACACCGGTTATGACATTGATTTTACAAAATTTTGGCTGGGGTCATGTTTTCTATGTATCAGGAGGAGCAGGGATCCTTATGGCATTACTATGGTTTAAGTTTGTCCGTGAACCATATAACCATCCTCGTGTAAATCAAGCAGAAATTGATTATATTAATTCAGGCGGCGGATTAGCCAACAAAGAGGAAAAAAGAAAAATGAAATGGTCTGATGTTCGCCTTTTGTTGACAAATAGACAAATGGCTGGAATTTATATTGGCCAGTACGCGATGAATACCATTGTATGGTTTTTCTTAACCTGGTTCCCCACTTATCTTGTAGAAGAGAAAGGCTTGACACTTATTCAAACAGGTTTTGCAGCATCGGTACCTTATATAGGAGCATTTTTAGGAGGGATTGTTGGGGGAATTATTTCTGACACATTATTGAAAAAAGGAAAATCACTTTCTGTGGCACGTAAAACACCGATTATTACTGGATTTCTTCTGTCAAGCATCATCGTATTAGCTAACTTCACTTCAAATATTTCGTTCATTATCACTATTATGACCATTGCCTTTTTCGCAAAAGGGATGGCAGGTCTAACATGGTCCCTTGTCGGTGATTTGGCACCAAAAGAACTGGTAGGTTTAACCGGCGGTATTTTTAATACGATTGGGAATACGGCAGGGATTGTTACCCCAATTGTGATCGGATTAATCTTTGCTAAAACACATTCCTTCAGCGGTGCGATCATCTTTGTTGCTAGTGTAATGATGGTAGGAGCCCTATCCTACATATTCATAGTAAATAAACCAGAAAGAATCGAATTAGCAGAAAAAAATTAACAAATCTTTATTTAACTCAAGATTTATACTTTCTTATTAAAAATAGCCAACCATAGCTGGTTGGCTCAGATTGTCGAAAAAAGGCATTCGGAATGATTTCATTCCGAATGCCTTTTAAATTTCGGTGGTATTTTATACGAGATTTCCAATCCTATTTTAAAACAAAAAAGACTGTAGGCAAGCTCGATTTCATCGAGTTTGTCTACAGTCTGAGAGAATGCTAGGGTAGCATTCTCTCTAATAAGTAAAAAAATACTTGTAAGGAATCGATAAAAGTTTATACGCGAGTTTGGAAAGCATAAAGAAATAGTCATCATTATGATCGATAGGTTTAGAATGTTTAGAATCTGATAATAACCTATTATAATCGTTAAGAAGTTTGTCTAGTTCCTGGCTGCAACTGATGGTTTCTTCATTTTGGAGTCCTTTTGTCATTCCTAATTGAATCATCTCGTTTTTTTTCTCTTTAATGGCTACTTCACATTGATCTAGTCTCATTACCAATTACACCTCGTAAAATTTCAGTCAACTTAGATTCTAATAGAGTCGAAAAGAATTATAGCATGTATTTCTTGTTATGGAATAGATTCGATAAAACAGGATAAAAGGAGACAAGAATAGACGTTGCTTGAAGTTTTTCGACAAAAACGACCGTTTACCACTGCATTTGTTAGTCCCAAAAAAGCAGTTAGGTCCCCTTATTTAATCGATTCTACTAATAAGTCGACAATATGAACAGCCCTCATTGTCAAGGATAATCCTTCCCGTTCAATCCCAAGCTGCATCTGTAATAGACACCCCGGATTTGCGGTGACAATGGTGGTCGCGTGTGTAGCTTTGGCCTGAACCATTTTTGCATCAAGCATTACCATCGACATCTTCGATTCGACAATATTATAAATCCCGGCAGAACCGCAGCACCGGTCGGCATCTTTCATTTCTTTATATTCTGCTCCTTGGATCGCTTGAAGAAGTTTTCTAGGAGCGGAGGCCGTCTTCATGCCATTTCTTAGGTGGCAAGAATCCTGGTAGGTAATTACCTGGGCAGGAAGTTCTAATCTGACCTTTTTATGAAAATCGACGGCTACTAATATTTCGGAAATATCCTTTATCTTTTTCTTAAAGTCTCTGGCGCGGTCTTTCCAATCAGGATCATCTTTCAATAAATGATCATAATCGACTAAGAAGGCGCCGCAACCGCCGGCGTTGGTGATGATAAAATCCACCTGAAGGTCTTCAAAGGCCCTGATATTCCGTTTGGCCAGGTCTTTTGCTGATTCTTTTTCACCACTATGACCATGGAGTGCTCCGCAGCATGCTTGGTTTTCTGGAATCACGACCTCACAGCCGGCTTTTTGCAGCAGTCTCATGGTGGAGTCGTTTGACTTCAGGAACATAGTATCCATTAAACAGCCGCTGAAAAAAGCAACCCTGTGTACCCTCTCAGCGATGGCAGGCAAATAAGTAGGGCGATTTTTCATCTCCTTCATCGTTGGCACGTCCGGCAATACTTTTTCCATGGCTGCTAATTGGTCGGGTAACAGTCCTAAAAAGCCGGTTTTTCGTGCCATTGTTTGAATTCCTGAGCGTTGATAAAAACCGATTAAGCCGACTAACCCACGCATACGATTCTGGTGAGGGAACAGCTCTTGAAAAACAGCTTTCCTGACAACCTGAGCGGTCAGGGAGTGTTTTTTGTTTTGATGGATAATATCTCTAGCCTCTTCGAGTAAATGGCCATAATTCACGCCGGAAGGACAGACGGGTTCACAGGCACGGCAGCCAAGACAGAGTTCAAGTGAGCGCTCAAAATCTTCATCGGGCTCAATCAGCCCATCCACAACGGCCTTCATCAGGGCGATGCGGCCTCTTGGAGAATGGGATTCTTTGTAGCCTGATTCAATATAGGTCGGACAGGTTGGCAGGCAAAATCCGCAGCGCATACAGTTTAGCAGTTCATCTTCATTCATCCGCGCTTTAAATTGTTCTTGAATCGTTTGTTTTTCTTTCACAGTTGTCATTTCGTAATCACCACGCGTTTCTTGCTGTCTTTGGCAAAAACCTTTCCAGGATTCATAATATTATTGGGGTCAAATGCGCTTTTAATCGCTTTCATCGCCGCAATTCCTTCTTCTTTCAGCTTCCATTCAAGGTAAGGGGCTTTCATCGCGCCGACACCATGTTCCCCGGTAATCGTTCCGCCCAAAGCAATGGCTTTTTCAAAAATTTCTTCAAAGGCTTGTTCGACCCGTTCCATTTCTTCATGATTTCTTGCATCCGTCGCACAGGTTGGGTGGAGGTTTCCATCACCAGCGTGGCCAAACGTACAAATCGTCAGCTCGTATTTCTCGGTAATCTCGTTGATCGCCTGCACCATATTGGCAATCTCTGACCTTGGAACGGTCGCGTCCTCAAGTATCGTCGTCGGTGCCAACCGTGCAATCGCAGAAAGGGCCGCCCGTCGTGCCGTTCTTAGTGCATCGGCTTCTTCCTCCGAAGCGGCCACTTGGATCGAAACCGCCTTTTCCTGCCTACACACTTCAGCCATTTTTAGTAAATCACGCTCGACTATTTCGGGCGGGCCGTCCTGCTCGATTAAAAGAACTGCCTTGACATCGGTTGGCAATCCGATTTGGGCAAATTCCTCGACTACCTTCAAGGTTGGCTGGTCAAGAAACTCAAGTGTAGTCGGAATGATTTTATTAGCAATTATTTTTGAAACTGAGTTTGCGGCAGCGGAAAGATCTTGGTAAAGGGCAAGCATCGTTTGTTTGGTCTCTGGCATCGGAATCAATTTGAGTGTGGCCTCGGTAATGACAGCGAGTGTCCCTTCCGAGCCGACAAACAGACGGGTTAAGTCATACCCAGCGACATCCTTTGCGAGCTTTCCACCGGTCCTGATGATGTCACCATTTGGCAGAACCACTTCAAGAGCGATAACATAATCGCGTGTGACCCCGTATTTTAGTCCGCGCAACCCACCGGAGTTTTCATTAATATTTCCGCCGATTGTTGAGATTTTCATCGAGCTTGGATCTGGTGGATAGAACAGCCCTTTTTCTTCAACCTTATTAATCAGATCAAGAGTAATGACACCAGGCTGAACGGTGATAGTTAAATTTTCCTCGTCAATTTCGAGGATTTGGTTCATATGTTTAAAAAGCAGGACAATTCCGCCCTCGGTTGGGCATGTCCCCGCACAAAGGTTTGTTCCGGAACCGCGCGGAACAATCGGTATCTTATATTCATTACAAACCTTCAGGATTTGTGAGACTTCTGCTGAATTCCTCGGGCTCATGACCGCATCCGGCATCGACTGAAAGTTAGGTGTGGCATCATAGGAGTAAACTAAGCGTTCTACTTGGGAATCATCGAAATTATCTTTGGTTACAATGGAAATCAGTTTTTCTTTTACTTCATTCGAAAGCATATGGTTTCCCCGTTTCATTGTTTTGTCTATTTTAATGCTACTTACAATATATCAGCGGAATGTGCAGTTTTATCAGCGAATTTTCAAATATATCAGCGAAACTGACCACTTTATCAGCGGATTTTCAAATATATCAGCGAAACTAAAATAAAAGGTGTCAAGCACCATCTATTTTGAAATTAAATTTCAATAATATTATAATAAAAATAAAATAAAATTACAAAGGGGAATTAACTGGTGAAATATCAACTATTAGCAACGGACTTAGATGGCACGTTATTAAACGGTCAAAAAGAGATTGATGTGGGGACAATCGCAGCGATTCATGAGTACCGCAAAAGAGGCGGAAGGGTCGTTATTTGCAGCGGGCGTTCCCCGCTTTCGACCAAATGGATTGCCCATACGATTGGACTTCAGAACGAGCCGATCATTGCTTACAATGGGGCGGTCCTAATAGATGAGAAGGGAGAGATCAGCGAGCAATCAGTTTTTCAGTCTGATCCGCTGCTGAGTTTTTGGGAACTATGTGAGGCAGAGGGCATATATGCCCATTTTTACGAAGGGGATACGCTCCTGGTCCCAAGGGTGAATAAATGGAACGAGGACTGGATTGAGAATAACATCCCCGCCCTTGAAAAAACAGGGGCAGAACGACAAAATTGTCAAAGTTTTCGTGAAAAGTGCCAGGTGAAAGTGGTGGGGGACTTTTACCGATACATAAAGGAAAAGGTGCCGAACATTACCAAAATTGCTGTATTTGATGACGAAAACAAGCTTGCTGATTTTACCCAGCGATTAAAGGAACAGGTAGTCGATATGGAAATAAGCAGCAGTTTTAATTTTGTTAATTTAGAAATCACCCCCGGTGGTGTGACAAAGGCGTCTGCCCTTGTCAAGCTTACCGAGCAGCTGGAGATTCCCCTCTCACAAACAGCGGCCATTGGCGATAATTTTAATGACGCCCTGATGCTCTCGATGGCTGGCCTGGGAATTGCGATGGGGAACGCGCCCGAAGAGGTGAGACAATTAGCGGACCAGGTGACGGGAAATAATAACGAAGCAGGCGTTGCTCAGGCGATCCACCGCTATTTGCTTGATGTATAGTGAATTATAAAATATTTAAGGGCGCTTCCGCCTTTTTTGCAATAATTTTTTAAAATAATATTTCAACATTTAAATAAAAATATTGAAATCTAATTTCATAACGAATATAATCAATGTACGGGTAACCGTTTTCACCTCAGAAAAGACTTACAGGAGGATAACGATAATGGCAGAGAATCTTGAATTATTAACGACAGAATCGCGAAATGAACAGTCCATGCAGATAGATACAGCAAATCCGATTGATATATTACGAATCATGAATGAGCAAGATCAACTGGTCGCACTAGCAGTAAAGGAAGTTTTACCAGATATTAAGACCGCCGTTCAATTTGTGTTTGAATCCTTTAAAAACGGCGGACGCCTAATCTATTTAGGTGCTGGCACCAGCGGGAGATTAGGGGTACTGGATGCCGTCGAATGTCCGCCTACCTTTAGTACGGACCCTGAAATGGTCCAAGGGATTATCGCAGGAGGAGAACGCGCCTTTCTGAAAGCCGTCGAAGGAGCAGAGGATCAGCCGGATCTTGGTGTTAGTGATTTAAAAGAATTGGGTCTGACAAAACATGATACCGTGATTGGGATTGCAGCCAGCGGCCGGACACCGTATGTGATTGGTGCGCTTCGCTATGCAAGAAGCATTGGAGCGAAAACCGTTGCCCTTTCCTGCAATAAAAATGCAGCGATTAGTCAGGAAGCAGACCAAAGCATCGAAGTAATTGTCGGTCCAGAGGTGCTGACAGGTTCAACACGTTTGAAAGCAGGAACCGCTCATAAAATGATTTTGAACATGATTTCAACTTCTTCGATGATTCTTTTAGGAAAAGCCTATGAGAATTTAATGGTTGATGTTCATGTGAGCAACCAAAAGTTGAAAGAGCGCGCGATCGGCATCATCCGTAAAATCACCGGGGTTTCCTATCAACAGGCTTTGGAGACATTAGAGGCATCAGATCTCCAAGTCAAAACAGCGATCGTCATGATTCAAACGAATACGAATAAACAAGAAGCAGAACAATTATTAGCAGAAGCAAATGGTTATGTAAAAAAAGCAATTCAAAACGTAGCAGAGTAAATTTTTATAAAGGTGGTCCTTGGTGTGGCAGCAGGCGGTTTAAAAATGATTCAAAATATGCTGGAACAGCTTCCAGCTTCCGAGCGGAAAATTGCTGAATATATTCTTGAAAGTCCTCAAGCGATTTTAAACTGTACCGTCCATGACATCGGATTGCAGGCCGGTACAAGTGGTGCGGCTGTGATTCGGCTGTGTAAGTCATTAGGTTTAAATGGGTTTCAAGATTTGAAGGTAAGGATTGCGGGGGATCTTGTAAAACCAGTTGAACAAGGGTACCGTGACATCGAGCCTGGTGAGTCCTTTTTCTCTATCGCTCAGAAGACCACCAGCAATAGTATACAAAGCATCCGCGACTCAGAAGAGATGATCAATTATGATGAATTGGAACGTGCTGTTCACACCTTGTCGGCTGCTAAAAATGTTCACTTTTTTGGAATTGGTGCTTCCAGCATCATCGCTAGGGACGCGCAGCAAAAGCTCCTTAGGGTCCATAAAAATGCAACCGCTTTTACGGATACACACCTTGTTGCTACCTTAATTGCCAATGCAAACAAGGATGATCTGGTGTTTGGCATCTCCCACTCAGGAGAAACACCTGAGGTCATTAAAGTCATGTCGCTCGCAAAAGAGCGCGGTGTGAAAACGATTAGTTTAACGAAGTACGGGCAATCATCGGTGTCTGCCCTGGCGGATATTAAGTTGTTTACCGCTTATTCAGGAGAGGCTCCGTTTCGGAGTGCAGCTACTTCCTCACGCCTTGCGCAGCTATATATCATGGATATCTTGTTTTTATCGATGGCAACCGTCCAATATGAGGATACGATTCATTCCATTGATAAAACAAGAGAAGCAATCCGGTTTATTAAAGAAGGGAAATAGTCTTTTCGGGAGGTGATGTGAACACTTTTCCATCTGCTGACTTTGGGAAATAAGTTCACTTTTTTTAAAAAAATATAACAACAGAGAGAAGGGGAATTAGTATGGCTGGAGAGAATGAAATTTTAGCAGAAAAGATTCTTGAACAATTAGGCGGCCCAGCGAATATTGACAATTACACCCATTGTATGACAAGACTTCGTGTAACACCAAAGGATGACTCGCTTGTCAACCAAGCTGCTATTAAGAAAATAGACGGAGTTATGGGAGTAGTAGAAGAAGAAACCCTCCAAATTATCCTCGGCCCTGGAAAAGTAAATCGGGTGACAGAAGAGTTTGGTAAATTAATAGAGGCTGCTGGCGGGATCGATTTAAAAGAAAAGGCAGCCAGCAAAAAGGCTGAAATCAACAAAAAGAATGCCACACCATTTAAGCTGTTTTTACGAAAGATTTCTAGTATTTTCATTCCGTTAATCCCAGCACTTGTAGCTTCCGGATTAATTACTGGGATCACTAAAGCGATCGTCCAAGCGGGATGGTTAGCCGCGGATTCTCAACTTGCGACGATCTTGTCCGTGATTGGAAGCGGATTATTTGGATACCTTGGCATTTTAGTGGGTACCAATGCAGCGAAAGAATTCGGTGGCTCCCCAGCACTTGGAGCGATTGCCGGTATTTTAATCATTAACCCAGCTGTTGAAGGGATTAAATTGTTTGATACCGCCTTACTTCCTGGACGCGGCGGCTTAATAGGGGTTCTCTTTGCCGCTATCTTTATTGCTCTTGTCGAAAAACGAGTACGACGTTATGTTCCACAATCACTTGACCTGTTTATCACGCCAACGGTTGCTTTATTGCTTACTGGTATTGTAACTTATCTTGTTTTTATGCCGCTTGGTGGTTTTGTTTCAGATGCAATTACAAAAGGATTAACTTCACTACTTGATGTTGGTGGTGTTGTGGCTGGCTTTGTCCTTGGGGCAACCTTCCTGCCGCTCGTTGTCACAGGTTTACATCAAGGATTAACACCAATTCATTTGGAATTAATTAATACGCTTGGAAATGACCCGCTTCTTCCAATCTTGGCTATGGGTGGTGCAGCACAAGTTGGAGCCGCGTTCGCCATTTACGCTAAGACGAAGAAAAAACGCTTAAAAAGAGCGATTGGCGGGGGTCTGCCTGCAGGAATTCTTGGTATTGGCGAACCACTTATCTTCGGTGTGACGCTGCCATTAGGACGTCCATTCTTAACTGCCTGTTTAGGTGCAGGGGTCGGCGGTGCGTTCCAGGCTGTCTTCCATGTTGCAACCATCGCGGTTGGGGTATCTGGTTTACCGCTTGCCTTCCTAGTCGTATCTGGGCAAGTCCTTCTTTATCTGCTTGGTGTGTTAATTTCTTATGGTGCAGGTTTCTTATTCACTTATTTATTCGGCTTCAATGATGATATGGCCGGTGAATTTGATTGATTGGTATTTCCTTCTATTTAAATGACCCTTTAGCAGAAGAGCGGATTGAGCTTGCTGGGAAAATGGGTGTGAAGCGAGCGTTTACGTCGCTTCACATCCCTGAAGAGTCAGGAGATTTAGCGGGCCGCGCCAAAAAACTTCTACAAGCAGCAAAGGAAGCTGGTATTGAGGTTTATGCAGATGTATCGGCAAGAACACCCGCCCATTTGGGATTGGAAAGTTTATTTTCGTTAAAATCCTTAGGGGTAAGTGGAGTGCGGCTGGATGACTTTTTTGCGAATGAAACGATTTTGAATCTGTCTAAGGAATTCAAACTTGCCCTTAATGCCAGCATTATGTTTAAAGAAGATGTCCGTGCGCTTCTTGAAGGCGGGTTAGAGCATAGTCAATTGCTGGCGTGGCATAATTTCTACCCTAGGCGCGAAACCGGATTAGCTGAATCGTTTTTTCAATCTCAAAATGAGCTCTTTAGACGGTATGGTATTCCTATAAGTGCGTATATTCCAGGAGATGGTGAAAAACGCGGCCCATTGTTTGAAGGGCTGCCTACCTTGGAAGCACATCGTGAAATTGATCCGTATCAGGCGGCGCTGGAGTTGATCCGTGTGGGTGTCGATGATGTATATATCGGCGATCCGGAGGTAAGTGAGGAGCTTCTTAGTAGATTAATGGAATTGGACTGTTTTGGTCGGGTTTCGCTCCGAGTGGAAGGGTTTCAAGAAGGGGAGTTCCAGCTTCGCCCTGATTTTTCCCGTGACGTTCTCCGGTTGGTGGATACACGAAGTTCTGGGTCGGTTGTTGCTGAGAATACGGTTGCACGGCCAATCGGATCGATCACGATTGATAATGACCGCTATGGCCGCTATCGCGGAGAGGTACAAATCACACTTCATGACCTTCCAGCTGATGAGCGAGTCAATGTAGCCGGAAGGATCGTTGAGGCAGATTTGCCGCTGCTTTCCTTACTGCAGCCCGGTCAGACCGTCAAACTGGTTCACGTTTGATATAAAAGAGTACCTTAATCGAATCATACAAAAACCAAGGGAATTTTCCCTTGGTTTTTTCTGTATGATTGGCTCTTATTGGCCGTTAATTCTTTACACAGTGGCAAAATTAACAATAATCTTTAACAGAGCCTTTATTAAAGGCTCTTTTCGTAAACTTTGTTGCTTTTGGAGCTATAAATAAGAGTCATTTACTAAGTTTCCAGGCAATTTTCGCATATGTTCTTACGAAAAGATGCCACGAAGCATCTAGTTAAACGGGTTGATAAACTTATACGAAAAACAACAATCAATGCGAAAATAGCCTTATTAAAAGGAAAAAGTATTTCTAGTGTCGAAATATCTAAAGAGAAAATAATTAAAGCTGGAGGGAACAAGGATGGCAGGAAGCAATGGAGTAACGTCAGAGGATTTATATCGATTAAAGTCAGTGGTGAACCCACAGTTTTCTCCTGATGGACAGTCGTTTGTTTATGTACAGACCACGATTGATCAAGAGAATGACGAATATCAATCACAGCTCTTTTTTCAAACGCTTGAAAAAGGTGCCGAGTCTGTCCAGTGGACGTTTGGAAAAGGAAAAAATCATACACCGTGCTGGTCACCTGATGGGACTAAGCTTGCTTTTGTCTCAAATCGGAGTGGTAAGAATCAAATTTATGTGCTGAATATAAACGGAGGCGAGGCGCAGCAAGTGACCTTTCTACCAAGTGGAGCAAGCAATCCTCTCTGGTCTCCGGATGGATTGACACTGGCTTTTAACACTTCCTTAAAATCCACTAAAACGGTTTTCGATCTAGAGGAGAAGAAACAAGAGAGACCCGTGCCATTGGAAGTGACGAAAATGAGATACAAATCGGATGGCGAAGGATTTTGGCAGGGGCAATTCAAACAAGTCGCTGTGGTGAATGTTGGGACTGGTGAGTTAACACAACTGACCACTGGCACATATGATGTGAGCTTATATTGCTGGTCACCTGATGGGAAATTCCTTGCTGTAGGGGCAGATGTAACCGAGGTGGCTGATTTATCGTTTAAGAATGATATTTATCTATTAAATGTAGAAACTAAGGAATTCTCTCCTGTAACTAATGGAACGGGCTATTTTGGAAACGTGTCTTGGTCGCCCGACGGGAAATACCTTGCGATAATTGGGCATGAGCGAGAATATCAAAATGCCACACTCTCAAAAATTTGGCTTTATCAAACTGATACAGGTACATTCACTTGTTTCACACCTGACTGGGATGTTCCTGTTGGTGATTATATGGTCGGTGACTTCCAGCAAGGAGCGTCCTCACTGGGATTAATTTGGGCAGGAAACAGCCAAGGTTTCTATTTTATTGCCTCAGAGCAGGGAAGTACGAATATTTACTTTGGTGACCTGAAAGACGGAGTGAAGCCGGTTCTTGTCGGCGATCAGCATGTTTATGGCTTGTCTGTTGATTCAAAGTCGGAACAAGCGATTGTAGCAATTAGTACCCCGACAGAGATTGGTGATTTGTACTTGTTATCCTTAAATGGTGAGGGTCAGCTTGAGAAACTGACCGCTGTGAACGATATCCAGAATGTGGATCTATCTAAGCCGGAACCAATTGAATTTGAAGGAGCAAATGGCAGGAAGATTCATGGCTGGCTCTTGAAGCCAGTTGGTTTTGAACTGGGGAAAAGATATCCTTTACTACTTGAGATTCATGGCGGTCCGCATGCGATGTATGGGAATACGTACATGAATGAGTTTCAAATTTTGGCGGCGGAAGGGTACGCGGTGTTGTACGTGAATCCACGCGGCAGTCACGGATATGGGCAGGATTTTGTTAATGCTGTTCGCAGTGATTACGGTGGGGGCGATTATCAGGATTTAATGCTCGCTGTGGATTATGTGTTAGCAGAGTTTGATTTTATTGATGAAACCCGTCTGGGGGTAACTGGCGGGAGTTACGGCGGTTTCATGACGAATTGGATTGTCGGGCATACCAATCGCTTTAAAGCAGCGGTAACGCAGCGTTCAATTTCGAACTGGATTAGTTTTTATGGGGTCAGTGATATAGGCTATTATTTCACGGAATGGCAGATTGATGGCGATTTCCGGGATGTGCAGAAGCTGTGGAAACATTCCCCGCTTGCATATATAGATAACGTAGAGACACCCTTACTAATCCTTCATAGTGAAAAAGATTACCGTTGCCCGATCGAGCAGGCGGAACAATTGTATATTTCTTTAAAGAGATTGGGGAAAGAAACAAAATTTGTCCGTTTTCCTGAGGAAAACCATGAGTTATCCAGAAGCGGAAAGCCAAGCTTGCGCAAAAGCCGGTTAGATTACATTGTGGAGTGGTTCCGAACGGAAATTCCATCATCCTGAAACATTTGAAGCAATTAAGGCAGGAGTTTTTCAAATTTGGGGCCTGACCCGTACGTTTATAGGGCGAAAGAAGGGCAGAGAGCTGATGTCTCTCTGCCTTTCGCTTTTTGCATAAATATTATTTTTTGATATGCTAAAATAAAGGGTTAAAAAGAGATCGTGCAAATTGGAAAGTCTGAAATCAATAAAGTGAGGTTTATGAATGATTTTTACCTATGCTATTACACAAGATAACCAGTTGATAAAAGATGTAAAGATGGAGGAACTAAGGTCAGAACGATTCAAATTTTATTGGGTGGATTTTGAGGAACCAACTAATGAGGAAACAAAGTTGTTAAGAGAATTTTTTCATTTTCATCCCTTGGCGATTGAGGATTGTCTGCATTTTATCCAGCGCCCCAATATGAATTATTATGATGGCGTACTTTTCTTTGTTTTACATTCATTAAGTAAAACAATAAGGTGCGAGGAAATAGATATTTTTGTAGGTGAAAACTATGTCGTTACTTTTCATAAGGAGAAGGATGAGGCGATAGACATAGCTAAGCAAAAATTATTTGCTAGTAAAGAAATGGAAAAGGTTGGACCGTTATATGTTCTTCATAGCATAATTGATGAATTAGTGGATTGCTATTTTCCAATCCTGCATCAAATTGAGGATAAGTTAAATGAATATGAAGAGAAGGAAGCAAGTAGCAAAAAAATCATCGATGAGGTTTATGAGATTCGCAGAGATTTGATTCGTTTGCGGAAAACGATCATTCCGATGAGAGATTTGTTATACCGAATGATAAACTCTAAGCGGATTCAGGACACAAAGCAAATTCACCATTATTTTTCCGATATTTATGATCACTTGATGAAGTTAACGGACATGGTTGCTTCTAATCAAGAAGTTACTTCTGATATGAGGGAAAATTACATGTCTATTCAATCCAATCGAATGAACTCTATTATGATGACACTTACCGTCATAACCACCATATTTATGCCACTTACATTTATTGTGGGAGTGTACGGAATGAATTTTGATCATATGCCAGAGTTACATTGGAAATACGGTTATTTTATCACTCTAGGGATTATGGTGATCATTGTAATGGTAATGATTTTTTGGTTTTTCAAAAAAGGCTGGTTATTTAAAAAGTAACGATCAAAAAAGATGCAAAAAGGACATACTGCGCAGGTGAAAGGTGTTACATTTCCGTAAAGATTGTTGATAATTGAATTTTTTCACTAGTATTGGGGATTAATAGCGAAAATCGTAATTATTTCCTCGACAATAATTTTACATAAATGTTAGCGAGTCTCGATTTTTGCTGAAAATTGATCAGTATTATATTAAGAAAACAAAAAAACGTAAAGAACATGAGACCTTTACGTTTTTTTGTTTTTAGCAGAAGGTGGTAACTAGAAGAGCATGTTTATAAAAATTAAGGTTATTTGGTTTTGTATCTGTAATCGTTACATTTCTTTTATACTTGATACGGTATTTCCTTCAACTAATTGGAAATCTATCATATTTTGTATAGGTACAATTTCTCCATGAATTTGTTTGAGCAGTAATTCTACTGCCTTTATTCCAATTAATTCTTCATCTTGTTGAATATGAGTGAAAGTCAAATCATTATGCAGGGTTCGTGAATGGTCGAAACAAGCTACGGCATAATCATTTGGAATCGATTTTCCAAGCGATTTAAGTACTTGCGCTAGTACACATGCTATTTCATACTCACCAGCAATAAATGCGGTTATATCTGAATTTTCCTCGATGAATTTCCGTAATTTTGTTTGATCTTTAACAAACTCATCTGATTGACTAAACGTCGGCAAGGTACTGAACATATCTGTTATTAAATAATTTGGATTAACCCCAATTCCCTTTTGCGAATAAGCAGTCATAAATCCTTGAATTCTCTCTTCGATTGATGAGGTAGATTCTTCTGGAGGGGAAACAAACGCAATATGCTTATGTCCCTGAGTAAATAGAAATTCAGTTAAGTTTTGAGCGGCTGTCTTATTGTCTGTATAAACGGCACAAGCGGGTATTCCTTTTAAATACCTGTCTATTAAGACAAGGGGGAATCCCTCAAGTACCAATCGCAATAAGCTTGCGGTGTAATGCTGCCCATTAACTGGATAAATAATTATCCCTTTCACTTGATGCTGGATCAATGTATTTATGGCTTCTTCTTCTTCTTCTTGGCTCCCATATGTCAACTTAACCAATAGGTTAAAATTCAAATCCGAGCAGCGTTTCTCAATATTTCTCAGCATTGTCCTGCCAAAACAATCCGTAAAGAATTCTGGGATGATCACCCCTATTAACCCATTCACGGGTTGACTTTGACGATGATTTTGTTCGTCATCATTTTTTTGAACGAGTGTTCCGAAATCAGGAAGTGTGTTCGATACATAGGAACCTTTCCCTCGAATGCGTTCTATTGCTCCAATTTGAACTAATTTATCAAGCGCTTTTTTTGAAGTAATTCTACTGACTTGATACTGGTCCGCCAATTCTTTCTCAGTGGGAACCTGATCCCTTGGTTGTAATTGACCAGTCTCAATCTGCTTTAATAAATTAAGATAAATTTTTTCATATAATGGAATTTCCATCTATATATCCTCATCCTTAATGGTTGTCATAATGATATATTGAATATACTATATATTACAACTGTTCACAATACATTTTTACGGAGAATGCATCCTATCTATATCAATAAGGAAAAATAATTGATATATTTTAAGATTAATAATGTTTAAGGTCTAAAAGATAATAATCGAAATCCGGGATGATATGACTAGAATGTAGTACTTTTATATCATTTATTAATTGAATATAAAAAATATTCAATTAATATATTGACGTATGGTAAATATATCAATTATGCTATCAACATACCAAATTGGCAAATTAAGGAGGCGATGGAGTTAAAAGAATCGAAGCAGTGGTATCATCTTTTTTTTATTCAGTTTTTGTAAACGTTTTCTTTTGCTCGATAAAATTAAATGGAGAATGGGTGAGAGTTTTATGAAAATGAAAATGTATAAGAGAATTGCTGCTGTTTCCATTATTGCCGGCAGCGTTTTGTTGAGTGCAGCATGTTCGAATCAAAGCGCTTCGACAAACGGCAGTAATAAAGAAGTCATTAAAATTACATACCGATCTGGTGGAGGAACGAACAAAGGGTTTACAGATTGGCTTAATAAAGAAATTATTCCGGAATATGAAAAGAACAACCCAAAAATAGACGTTCAGCTGGCGCCACTAAATGTCTCAGAAGGGGATTATTTTGCAAAAATTGCCTTAATGCTGAAATCCAAAAATACAGCGCCTGATATCGTGACAGAGGATACCTTTATGGTGAATTCAGATGCGAGCGCCGGTTATTTAACACCGCTTGATGATAAAATCGAGGGCTGGAGTGATTGGAGTAACTATACCGAAAATGTCAAGAAGGGTGTTATTGCTCAGGACGGAAAGATTTATGGGGTGCCATTTAACACTGACTCCAGGGGACTTTGGTACAACAAGGATCTATTCACGAAAGCGGGACTTCCTGTTCCTTGGGAGCCTAAGTCATGGGATGAAATCCTACAGGCCGCTCGAACTATAAAAGAAAAGCTGCCTGATGTGACACCGTTTTGGATGAACTCCGGCAAAGCAACAGGGGAAGCAACATCGATGCAAACATTTGAAATGTTGCTTTATGGTACGAAAACTCCTCTTTATGATAACGATTCGAAGAAATGGATTGTGAAAAGCCAAGGACTTACGGATACCTTTAAATTTATAGATACGATTTATAAGGAGAAGCTTGGTCCAAATCTTTCTCAAGTTTTAAATGGACAGGCAGGTGCCGTGGCTTATCAGCAATTAATGCCTAAAGGAAAGCTTGCCATCGGACTAGACGGAATCTGGCAGACAGGTACTTGGGGTGAGACTGGTGCAGTACCTTGGCCTGAAGCCTTTACGACGTTAGGATTTGCAGCGATGCCGACCCAAAATGGGGAAGCTCCTGGAACCATAACAATGTCAGGCGGATGGGCGCTTTCCATTCCAAACCATTCACAGCATAAAGATAAGGCTTGGGAATTTATTGAATTTGCCTCAAGCAAAGAACACACTCTGTCACTTCTAACAAAAGAAAGAAATTTGACAACTCGTGATGATGTTGCAAAAGAGCAGTCGTATCAGGAAATTCCGATGTTTAAGGAAGCCACTGAATTTTTGAAATTTGCTCAATTCCGTCCTGCAGTGGATAAATATCCAACTGTATCAACACAAATTCAATCACTTGTCGAGGACGTCGTAACAGAAAAACTAACTCCAGAGCAGGCAGCAAAGAAATATCAGACCAATGTTACAAAAATTGTCGGACAAGATAATGTGATTGAGAAATAATAATTCACTAAAAGTAAAATAAAGGTTACCTTTTTGTTCTTTATAAAAGGTAACCTTTGTTTTAAATATAATCGACCGGGGTGTGAAATGAGTACAAATACGGTTGTATCAACAACAGTCAACATAAAGGAGAAAACAAGAAAGGATCATACACTGCTGAAATCGGTTCTCTTTTTATTGCCTGCTTGGATCCTATTGCTTGTCTTTTTTGTCGGACCTATCTTACTAACTTTTTATTTTGCTTTTACGAATCTTTCTTTAACGGGAACAGAGGCAAAGAGTGTTCAGTTTATAGGATTTCAGAATTTTTTATCCATGTTTCAAGACCCTGATTTCCGAATCAGTGTTGTAAAAACCATCGTATTCTTGCTTTTTTCTGCCGTCATTGGCCAGCAGGTTTTAGGGTTTATTTTGGCTGTCCTAATGAAGGAGAAAAACAAAATGTTTCGCCGGATCATAGGCATTATTGTCCTTGCCGGCTGGGTAACGCCTGAAATTGTGGTGGCTTTTTGTTGGGTGGCATTCTTAAGTGATAATGGAACCTTAAATATGATTTTACAGCATATTGGATTAAAGCCAGTCACATGGTTATACACTTTTCCAATGGTAAGTGTGGTCGTTGCGAATATTTGGCACGGAACCGCCTTTTCGATGCTCGTTTTCCAAGCAGCCTTGGATGATGTTCCGAAGAGTGTGGAAGAGGCAGCGATGATGGATGGAGCTTCTCGCTTTCAAGTCATGTGCCGCATTGTACTGCCAATGGTTAAAGGGTCTATCGTTACCAATATGATTCTGGTAACCCTGCAAACATTAGGTGTGTTTACCTTAATTTTTTCCATGACAGGCGGAGGGCCTGGAACATCAACACAAACTCTTCCTATTTTTATGTACAATCAGGCATTTGTCAATTACCAACTTGGCTATGGAACGGCGATTTCACTAATCCTGCTCATCATCGGTATTGGTGCAAGCTTGATTTATATCCGCTCCATGAAGGTCAATATTTAAGGGAGGAGTTACCGTGAATCGTTATAAAGCTGAAAAAGTTGTTCCATACGTTATTTTAACAGTACTTGGAATCCTGTTTCTTTTACCGCTATTGTGGGTGTTGTTTGCATCGTTCGATCCGCATGCCCAGCAAGCATTAAAAATGCCCAGTTCCCTTACAGTAAACAACTTTACTTCTATCTTGGCTGATCCTGCCAATCTTCGTTCCTTTGGAATCGGGCTGTTTATTTCATTAGGGCAGGCAGTGCTAGTTGTGGTTGTTGCCGGAATGGCAGCATATCCACTTTCACGTTTTGCCTTGAAATTTAAAAAGCCATTTATGTATTCCATTTTGTTTATGACAGCTTTGCCTATTACAGCCGTAATGGTGCCTGTCTATCAACTGTTTATTTTTATCAATATGCAGGATTCACTCATCGGGACGATTTTGTTTTTGACTGCATCCGGGTTGCCATATGCGATTTGGATGATGAAAAACTTTATGGATTCTGTTCCATTGGAATTGGAAGAATCGGCGTGGATCGATGGTGCATCTGTTTGGGGAGGATTAAGGAAGGTTGTGGCGCCATTGATGATTCCTGGCATTTGCACGGTCGCCATCTTTACTTTTTCCGGAAGTTGGGGGAACTTTTTCGTACCGTACATCCTAATCCAAACCCCGGATAAATTTCCCGCTTCTGTGACGATTTTTCAATTCTTTGGTAATTTTGGAATGATCGAATACGGAAAGCTTGCCGCTTTCTCGATGATTTATACAATGCCTGCTGTCATTTTGTATATGTTTTCACAGCGATTTATGTCCCAAGGCTTCAGCCTCGGTGGAGCATCTAAAGGATAAATACTATTTAGAGGAGCGTTTGATATGTTTTGGACTACTGAAAAGTTGGAAAGAAGGATAGAGGAACTAGATTCATATCGTTATAGGAATGTGCAGCCAGTGGCATCTTTTCAAGCTCAAGATGATGAAGAAGGCAAGGTTTCGCAAAAGCCTCCCGAAGATGGATCATGGAGGACAATGAATGTACTGGAAAGATGGGAAGGACGCGATAAGTACATTTGGCTTAAAACGCTAATCCCAATTCCTGAAAATTGGGGACAACAAAAAATTGTCGGTGTATTTGATTTTGGAAGAACAGGCGGCGGCAATAATTCAGGGTTTGAGTCACTTCTGTATGTAAACGGGGAGCCATATCAGGGCGTAGACATGAATCATCAGGAGGTATTTTTAGATAGAAGCCTAGCGGGGACCACCATTGAAATGTGCTTCCGGCTTTGGTCAGGGCTAGAAGGCGGAGGTAAGCCAACTCTGCAGGAACACCAGCTGAAAACGGCTTTTATCGCATGTCTGGATGAAAACGTAGATGATCTATATTACACAGCTAGAGCTGCCTTAGCGACTATAGAGTATCTGCAGGAAAATCAGCCTGAAAGGCAAACACTATTAAAAGCCTTAGACAGAGCTTTCTTGATAATCGATTGGTCTGATCCTGGTTCAGAAGGCTTCTATGATTTCCTTTATCAAGCGCAAACGCTTTTAAATGAAGAAATAGAGCGAATTCCGAAAAATTATCCTGTTACCGTAACGGCCATCGGACACACTCACATCGATGTGGCCTGGCTATGGAGGCTCAAACATACTAGAGAAAAGGCAGCACGCTCTTTTTCTACCGTTCTTCGTTTAATGGAGCAATACCCAGATTACGTTTTTTTACAAACACAGCCTCAATTATATGATTATATTAAAAAAGATTACCCGGAGATTTTCAAACAAATTGAAAAAAGAGTTGAAGAAGGTCGTTGGGAAACAGAAGGTGGAATGTGGCTGGAAGCGGACTGTAATCTGACATCAGGTGAATCACTTGTCCGTCAATTGTTGTTGGGTACTAAATTCTTCCGCGAAAACTTTGGGAAGGAATGCGAATATTTGTGGCTTCCAGATGTTTTTGGATATAGCTGGGCACTTCCGCAAATCTTAGTGAAATCTGGCATTAAAACTTTTATGACCACAAAAATTAGCTGGAGTCAGTATAATAGAATGCCGCATGATACCTTCAAATGGAGAGGAATTGATGGAACGGAGATTTTAACTCATTTTATCACTACTCCTGAGGATGACCGCTGGTTCTATACATACAACGGACAGATTACTCCTCGTTCAGTAAAAGGGGTTTGGGAAGCATACCGCGATAAAGCTGTGAATCAGGATCTGCTAATTTCCTATGGTTATGGAGACGGCGGCGGCGGCGTTAATCGCGAAATGTTAGAGATGAGAAGAAAATTGGATAAGATGCCGGGCTTGCCAGCTGTTAAGACAGGCAGAGCGGATGAATTTTTTAAGCGCCTGCATGAGACGGTAGACAATACCGATCAATATGTTCACACGTGGGATGGAGAACTCTATCTAGAGTATCACCGCGGGACCTATACATCTCAGGCCTATAATAAACGGATGAACCGTAAAATGGAGCTGCTTCTCCGTGAAACAGAATGGCTGAATACCTTCAACAGTGTACTTTCAAGTTCATGGTCATCTTATCCTGTGCAAGATTTGGAGGAAAGCTGGAAGATCGTTCTGCGCAATCAATTCCACGATATCATTCCGGGATCATCCATTCACGAGGTTTATGAAGACAGCAAGCTCGAATATGCCGAAGCGTATGAACTTGCGGCTAATGCCTGGAAGGAGGCTTCACAGTCTTTAGCCATAAATCATGGTAAGCAATTGTATACGATTTTTAATTCTTCTTCGTGGAAACGAAATGATACCGTTAAAATCCACACGAACACGACTGGAGAATTAGTGTGGAAGAAAGAGACAGGAGAGGTACTGGAAGCCCAGCAAACGGCTGATGGAGAATGGCTTATCAAAGTTGATGAAGTTCCTTCCCTCGGAAAAAGCTCCGTTTATTTTGAACAGGGACCGAATGAAACAGCTTCGCCTTTCAATGTTTCTGGAAATAGTGTTTCTTCCAGCTATTATGAGATTTCATGGAATGATAATGGTCAACTGACGAAGCTATTTGACAGGAAAAATCAAAGGAATGTTTTAGCCCCAAATGCACGTGGGAATGTGTTCCAGGTTTTTGAGGATAAACCAATGCGCTTTGATGCATGGGATATCGATCTTTATTATCAAGAAAAGATGAAAGAGATTTCGACTTTGAAAGGAACTAAAGTCATTGAAAATGGTCCAATCCGTTGTGTCGTTGAATTTACATGGGCCTATTCAAACTCGGTCATCCATCAGAAAATGGCCTTGTATGCGAACAATCCGCGGATCGATTTTGAAACAAAGATTGATTGGCATGATCAAGACCAACTGCTGAAGGTAGCCTTCCCAGTAGAAATTCGGGCAACAGAGGCGACATACGATATTCAGTATGGAAATGTAAAACGTCCAACTCATTGGAATACAAGCTGGGATTACGCTCGGTTTGAAACGGTTGGTCATCAGTGGGCGGATCTCTCTGAAAGGGATTATGGAGTGAGTTTACTGAATGATTGCAAATATGGATATGACATTAAGGATAATGTCATGCGCCTTACACTATTAAAATCGGCTACTTATCCGGATGTAGAAGCAGACCAAGGTGAACATTTGTTTACGTATTCCTTGCTTCCCCATACTGGAAGTTGGTATGAAGGAAATACTGTACGGCAAGCCTGGGAGCTCAATAATTCATTAACCTTCGAAGAAGGCCAGACAGAAAGCGTTTCGCTATTCAACGTGACCGCTCCGAATGTGATAGTCGACGCTGTTAAAAAAGGAGAAAACGGTGACCATATCATTATCCGCTTGCATGAATTTGCTGGTGCAAGAGGAACTGTTGAAGTAACAAGTGATTTCCATATTGAATCCTGGCAGGAATGCGACTTAATGGAAAGAGGCATTTCCGAAGTCCAAGGAAATGAGGCCTTTACGTTTAATATTAAACCGTACGAACTTAAGACATTTATAGTTCAGTTAAAATAGAAAAAGGGGAGAGTTAAGTTCTCCCCTTTGATTTTTTATATGGGGCGAAAAAAATGGGGTTGGGTTCTACACGGTAGAACAAGCCTATTGTCCTGGTCATCCATTGGATAGCTTAGAACTTAGCTTAACGAATCTCATAAAAAAATGTCTGAAAAAGTAAACGTATAGAGTCTTTTATAAGGTGGGAAATAGTAGCATGAAAGAGATTGAAGTGGTTCATGTCATCTTTAAAACACATCTGGATATTGGCTTTACCGATTTAGCGGAAAATGTAACTGAACAATATATTAAGTCCTACATACCCAAGGCTATTGAACTAGCAGACAGCCTTGAGAAAGAAGATTCTTCAATCGGTTTTGTATGGACGACAGGCTCATGGCTTATTCAGGAGTATTTGAAACAAGCAAATAATGAAGAGAAACGAAAAATGGAAGCTGCGATTCAAAAAGGATCTATCACATGGCATGGACTTCCTTTTACAACACATACGGAATTAATGGATGCTGAACTTTTTCAATATGGAATATCGATTGCGAAACGATTAGATTCTCAATATGGAAAAGAAACTTCCACTGCAAAAATGACGGACGTTCCTGGTCATACAAAAACAGTGATTCCTTATTTGGCGAGAAATGGAATTAATTATTTGCATATAGGAGTGAACCCAGCCTCAAAGGTTCCTTCCGTTCCATCGATATTTGTATGGAAGGGGCATGATGGCTCTGAAATTATCGTTAACTATGCGGATAATTATGGGGATGTTCTTAAACTGGATGGTCTAAATGAGGTAATGGTGTTTGCACATACCGGTGATAATTACGGGCCACCTTCAATTGATGATATAAAAGCAGAGTTTGCCAGTTTAAAAGAAAGGTTTCCAAATGCTGTCATAAAAGCATCAACTATGGATGCATTTGCTGAAAAGATAAAAGATTTTAAACACAACCTTCCTGTCGTCCATGAGGAAATTGGTGATTCCTGGATACATGGGGTGGCTACAGATCCTAAGAAGGTAGCTCAATACCGAGAATTACTTAGACTCCGAAATAAGTGGGTTTCTCAAGGTAAATTAAAAGTAAAAAGTGAAGAGTATACACAGTTTTCTGATTGGTTGCTTTTAATTCCAGAACATACATGGGGATTAGACGAGAAAAAACACCTCAATGATTATAAAAATTATGCAAAGCAGGATTTCCACCAGGCAAGGCAGAGAAATACAATTGATGAGGATTCGGTTCCGGATAAATACAGCTATATTGGTTCATTTGCAATGGATGAGTACGATCATTTATCGAAGGAAGTTTTTTCAGGTTCGTCGAAAAATCGTGATTATCACTTATTTGAAGATTCTTGGAAGGAACAGCGGGGATATATTGAAAAAGCTGTGGCTGCCTTATCTGCTGATCGGCAAGAGGAAGTATTTGCTTCATTCGAATCATTAGAGGCAAAAAAGCAGAAGCCAGGAAGAGAAACATTAGAAACGAACAGTTCATATTCTCTTGGAGCGTTTACCGTACAATTTGCAGAGGATGGGTCCATATCTAGTTTAGTTGACGGAAACGGAAAAGAGTGGACGAACAAACAAAACCGGATAGGCGTTTTTGTTTACGAGTCCTTTGGAGTAGAAAATTATTATCGATGGTTCGACGAATATGTTGAGAACACTAGTGAAACCTATCGGTGGTCTGATGCGGACCAAGGAAAACCGGGGATTGAGCTCGTCATTCCAAGACCGAAACATAAAATTTATCAACCTACCATCCTTTCAATAAGTAAAATCGAAACAGAAGCAAGTGATGATATAATCGTCCAATTATGCATGCCGAAACATGCGGTAGAATCATTCGGTTCTCCAAAAGAGATTACGATAGAATACAAGTTTTCTAAGTTCAATGAACATATAGATATTGAGCTTAATTGGTTCGATAAGGAAGCAAACCGCTTACCAGAGGCGATGTGGTTTTCGTTTGGGTTGGAAGTTGATAACCCAAACATTTGGAAATTAGATAAGTTGGGTGAACACATCTCTCCGCTGGAAGTGGTGAGAAATGGAAGCCGCAACCTTCATTCTGTTGATAAAGGTCTGTATTATTTTGGGGCAGATGCCCAGGTCATCATTGAGACGAAGGATTCACCACTTGTCTCACCAGGTGAAAAAAGATTGTTACAGTTCAACAATACCTTTGCTTCATTAGAAGGTGGATTCCATTTTAATCTCTATAACAATATTTGGGGAACCAACTTCCCGATGTGGTATGAAGAAAACGGGAAAAGTAGATTTACGTTGAATTTGAAATCGTATTTTTTATAAAAGCGTACGGTCCCATGAATGGACCCATGAAAACTGCTTTGTGTTTGTCGATAAGGAATCAAGCCCAAATCCTATTTTGGAAAGCGCTTAACTATAATAGTTGAAAAGGGGAGGATTCACGATGACGTTGACTATAGGAATAATTGGAGCAGGACGTATTGGCAAAATCCATGTAGATAATTTGCGAGGTATTCAACAGGTTCGTGTTAAGAGTGTATCAGATGTTGTAATAGAACACCTTGAATCATGGGCAGTAGAGAAACATATTGAAGTTTTGACCACAAATTATTATGACATCCTAAAAGATCCAGAAATTGATACAGTATTTATCTGTTCTCCTACCAATACGCATGCAAACATTATTAAAGAAGCTGCATTGGCAGGAAAACATATTTTTTGTGAAAAACCAGTCAGTTTTACTATAGAAGAAACGGAAGAAGCACTTGAAGTCGTTAAAAAGGCTGGTGTAAAACTGCAAGTTGGATTTAATCGCCGTTTTGACTCGAATTTCCGTAAAATCCGCCATCTTGTTCAGGATGGACAGATTGGGAATCCGCATATTTTACGGATTACATCACGCGACCCACAGCCTCCAGGTGTTGATTACATAAGGTCCTCGGGCGGACTATTCATGGACATGACGATTCACGATTTTGATATGGCTCGCTACATCATGGACAGCGAAGTTGTGGAGGTGTATGCATCCGGGGCTGTGTTAGTAGACCTGGCCATTGGTGAAGCAGGAGATATTGATACAGCTGTCATTACCTTAAAGTTTGCTAATGGCGCTCTCGGAGTAATTGAGAACAGCAGGCGTGCAGCTTATGGATACGACCAGCGATTAGAAATTTTTGGTGACAAAGGCGCTGCGCATGCGGATAACAACCGGGCAAATACGGTTGAGGTATCTACTGCGGAACATGTTACCAAAGAGAAACCATTGTACTTTTTCCTAGAACGATATACACAGGCCTACATAGATGAGGTAAAAGAGTTTGCTGCTGCCATCCTTGGGAATCAACCAGTCATCTGCAGCGGTTTTGATGGTATTCAGGCAGAGCGGATTGCAAAAGCAGCAAGCCAATCGCTTGAAACAGGAGTACCAGTTAAGCTGGAGCAGGTTGGTCGGTCCACAGCAACCTATTAATTTTTTTTAAGGAGAGAGAATGAAAATGAACCCGCTCAAATTTAATCATGACCGACCCATCGACCTAATTGCAGTGGGTCGGCTCTGCATTGATCTGAATGCCAATGAGACGAACCGTCCAATGGAGGAAACACGCACGTTTACGAAGTATGTTGGCGGATCGCCTGCTAATATTGCAATTGGTTCAGCAAGGTTAGGACAGAAAATTGGATTCATCGGAAAAGTCTCAGATGATCAAATGGGTCGCTTCATAATGGATTACTTAAAAAAGAATGCGATTGATACGTCGGGCGTGAAGATTGACAATACAGGAGCAGTAACAGGCCTTGCTTTTACAGAAATCAAAAGCCCAGAAGACTGCAGTATTTTAATGTATCGTGACAATGTAGCGGATTTGAAGCTGCACCCATCTGAAGTGGATGAAGAGTATATTAAACAGTCAAAGGCCCTGTTGATTTCTGGTACGGCTCTAGCAAAGAGCCCTTCACGGGAAGCTGTATTTGTCGTATTAGAATATGCAGTTAAACACGGCGTAACGGTATTCTTTGACCTTGACTATCGTCCGTACACATGGACGGATGAAGCTGAAACAGCCGTTTATTACAACTTGGCTGCTGAAAAATGTGATGTCATTATCGGGACCCGGGAAGAGTTCGACATGATGGAAAAACTGTTACATATTGATGAATCTGATGACCAGTATACGGCATCTCGTTGGTTTTCTTACCGGGCAGAACTTGTTGTAATTAAGCATGGAGGGTCAGGGTCGATTGCTTACACAAAAGATGGAGCCTCCCACCGAAGCGGCATTTTCCGGACAAACGTTTTGAAAACTTTCGGTGCAGGGGATTCTTACGCTTCGGCCTTCATTTACGGGCTCATGAATGGGCAAGACATATCAGAGGCAATGAAGCTAGGCAGTGCCTCAGCATCGATTGTCATATCACGCCATAGCTGCTCCGATGCGATGCCAACAAAGAAAGAACTTCTTAATCAGATGGAAACAGCAGTGTATGAACTTTCTTAATTATTAAGATATGGAGTTGAATTCTACACAAGAAAGAAAATGCTTACTGCTCGTTATGTAAAATAATTCGAGAAATAAATGGGAAGTGGTGGGATGGAGACAGTCCGTGCTGCATCCCTTTTTCTTTTATAAAAATGGTCAAATCGTTCTGAAAGAAAGGAGATTATAAAGTGGGTACGATTCGTTTAACAACAGCACAGGCGCTTGTGAAATTTTTAAACGCTCAATATGTAGAGTTCGACGGTAAACAACAAAGGTTTATTAAAGGTATTTTTACGATTTTTGGTCATGGAAATGTGCTGGGACTTGGTCAGGCATTGGAAGAAAACCCAGGTGAGTTAGAAGTCTATCAAGGACGAAATGAACAGGGAATGGCGAATGCAGCGATGGCTTTTGCCAAGCAGAAACATCGTAAGCAGATTATGGCTTGTACCTCTTCAGTCGGACCAGGATCCGCCAATATGGTGACGTCTGCCGCCACGGCAACTGCGAATAATATTCCTGTTTTATTGCTTCCTGGCGATGTGTTTGCCTCCCGTCAACCTGACCCGGTATTGCAGCAGATTGAACAGACTCATAATCTATCTATTTCCACGAATGACGCCTTCCGTCCAGTGAGTAAGTATTGGGATCGTGTCAATCGTCCTGAGCAACTAATGTCTGCTCTCTTGAACGCGATGCGTGTTTTAACTAATCCAGACGATACTGGTGCGGTTACGATTGCGCTGCCACAGGATGTACAGGGAGAAGCATGGGATTATCCAGAAAGATTCTTTGATAAGCGAATTCATCGAATCGAACGCCGTCAGCCGTCAACTGAAAGTGTTCAAGATGCAGTGAAACTCATTCAAACGAAGAAGAAGCCTTTATTAATATTAGGCGGAGGCGTGCGCTATTCTGAGGCGGCTGATAGCTTCTTACAATTTGCTGAAAAATTCCATATTCCTTTTGGAGAAACACAGGCTGGAAAAAGCGGTGTGGAAAGCACTCATCCACTAAACCTTGGCGGACTTGGTGTTACAGGTAATTCGGCAGCTAATTCCATTGCACAAGAAGCGGATTTAATCATTGCGGTGGGCACTCGCTTTACTGATTTTACAACAGCTTCTAAGCAATTGTTTGGTGAGGCTGAAATTCTGACCATCAATATTTCAGAATTCCATGCAGCGAAATTAGATGCGGTGAAGGTGGTCGCTGATGCAAAGGCTGGGCTAGAAATGATTGGCTCCGCACTTGGGGACTACGTTGCCGCTTATGAAAATGAAATCGTGGAAGCGAAGCGTGTCTGGGAGGATGAATTAAATCGTCTTTATGGGGTTACATATGGAGAAAACTTCATCCCAGAAATCGCAGGCCATTTGGATGAAAAGCTGTCTGAATATAAGGAAGTTCTTCATTCCGAACTAACCCAGACGAGTGTGATTGGCAAGGTGAATGAGCTGCTTGATGACAATGCCGTGATTGTTGGGGCAGCTGGAAGTTTACCAGGCGACCTGCAGCGGATGTGGGTATCGAAAACACGTAACACCTATCATATGGAATACGGCTATTCTTGCATGGGTTATGAGATTGCCGGCGCTTTAGGTGCGAAGCTGGCGGAGCCTGACAAGGAAGTGTATGCGATGACTGGGGATGGAAGTTATCTGATGCTACATACTGAACTGGTTACTAGCCTTCAAGAAGGTAAAAAAATTAATGTCATCCTGTTTGATAACTCTGGATTCGGCTGTATTAACAATCTGCAAATGGGAAATGGAATGGACAGCTTTGGTACAGAATTCCGCAAAAGGAATCAAGTAACAGGAAAATTGGACGGCCCGGTCATAGCAATTGATTATGCCAAGGTAGCAGAAGGCTACGGAGTAAAAACGTACTCTGTTCGGACATTGGAAGAACTTGAAGCAGCTGTGATTGATTCGAAAAAACAAGCGGTCAGTACTCTGATTGACATCAAAGTACTTCCTAAAACGATGACAAATGGCTATAACGCTTGGTGGAATGTCGGTGTAGCGGAAGTTTCAAAAAAAGAAGGCATCCAAGCCGCATACGAAAGAAACCAAGCAAATCTAGAAAAAGCCCGTGCTTATTAATAGGGGGAATGAGGATGTTTGAGGGAAATCAAGTTAAGTTGGCAATTGCGCCAATCGGATGGACAAACGATGATATACCAGAGCTTGGCGGTGAAGTGACATTTGAGCAATGTATTAGTGAAATGGCACTAGCCGGATTTTCTGGTTGCGAGGTCGGCAATAAATACCCGCGTAATCCAAATGTTTTACAAAAAGCACTATCATTACGGAACTTAGAAATAGCTAGTGCCTGGTTTAGTGCATTTTTAACCTCTAAACCATTTGAGGAAACAATAAAGGCATTTATCAAACACCGAGACTTTTTACATGAAATGGGTGCGAAAGTTATTGTCGTTTCTGAACAGGGCAACAGTATTCAAGGTCAAATGGAGACAGCGCTATTTGATCATAAGCCTGTTTTTACAGAAGGTGAATGGAAGCTTTTAGTCGAAGGTTTACATCTTCTTGGCGACCTCGCAGCTGAAAAAGGGATGGTAATTGTCTATCACCATCACATGGGTACAGGGGTCCAAACGACAGAAGAAATTGACCACTTGATGGCGGAAACGGATCCTAAAAAGGTATCACTTCTTTACGATACAGGCCATCTTGTTTTTTCGGGTGAAGATCATTTACACATACTAAATAAACATATGTGTCGTATTCATCATGTTCATTTAAAGGACGTCCGAATCGATGTGGCTAATAAGGCTCGAGAAGGGAAATGGAGTTTTCTGCAAGCGGTTAAAAAGGGAGTTTTTACAGTACCAGGAGACGGTGTAATTGACTTTAAAACGGTATTTGAAGTATTGGATGTTGCAGGATATAAAGGGTGGTTTGTCGTCGAGGCTGAACAGGACCCTGCTTTGGCGAACCCATTTGAGTATGCCTTAAAAGCACGAGATTATATCCGTGAAACAAGCGGGATTTAAAGGAGAATAGAGATACCATTAGTTAAGATGAGTGAAGGGAGATAAACTGTATGTATGAAACGCTTGGTGAATTAAAACATGGTTATACCAAGATAACAGATATGGTAAATAAGCACCCTGATATGCTGCAGGATATAGGCATTTACACATTGGCTGAGGGAGAAGTCAATGTACTATATGATGCCAGCAAAGAGACAGCAATCCTTCTTCTTGAAGGAGCTGTCCGCTTAGAATGGAATGGCGAATCCCGTGAGATAAACCGCGACAGTGTATTTAACGAAGCCCCGTGGTGTCTGCATATAGCAAAAGAGGCAGAAGTGAGGGTCACTGCACTTAAGAGTAGTGAAGTCCTTGTTCAAAAAACTGATAATAAGAAACTTTTTGAAGCGAAATTATATACTCCAGAGGATTGCGAGAGTACGACTGCTGGTGAAGGAGTTTGGGACGGAACAGCAGAGAGAGTGATCCGTACTATTTTTGACTATAACACTGCACCATATTCTAATCTTGTGATTGGTGAAGTGATTTCCTATCCTGGACGCTGGTCAAGCTATCCGCCGCATCATCATGACCAGCCGGAGGTCTATTACTACCGTTTTAATAAGCCTCAGGGCTTTGGATGTGCAATGGTTGGGCCTGAAGCTTATCGTGTGGAACATAACAGCTTTATTACGATTCCGGGTGATCTTGACCATCCGCAAGCAACTGCACCAGGTTATGCGATGTACTTCTGCTGGATGATTCGCCATCTCGAAAACAATCCTTGGACTGATCGGATCATGGAGGAAGAACATAAATGGCTGCTCGATCTAGACGTGAAAATCTGGCCTGAAAAGTGAGAGTGTGACCACCTTTCCTAAAAGAATTTATCTTCTAAAAGTCCATAAGAGCCGACTATTTACAAATTTTAAATAGTTGGCTTTTATTTATGTGAAAAAAGTTGTGATGGTAGTTTTCTTAATTTATGGGTTATTGTATATATAGAAGAGTAAAATTAGAAATCCTAATCGGGGGATATAAACATGTTAATAGACAAAATAATAAATTTCGAAAATAACTTTGCAGAGATTCAATCTAAAGTAATAGAAAAACCTTATGGTAAAATCTTTTATGATAAAGATAACCCTTTATCTTATGATAGTAATCATGCATTCATTTATGAGGATTCCGACTATGATTTCGCGATTAAGGATATTGTGGATTTTTATAAATCAATAGCTATCACTCCGCGTGTGTATACGTTCACAAGAAATGAAAGTACAGTTGGTCAATTTTTAGAAAGTAAAGGATTTACTAAATCATTAGATGAAATTTGTTTCTTTGTCCAAAAAAATAAAAAAAGAATAGATATTCCTCAGACCCTTCAGTTTCAAAGGTTAAATCATATAGATGAAACAATAAATGAATTACTCACCTCTGATAAAGAACAAGGGGAGTGGGGGTATAAATCTCTGTTAAAGTCGATCGATAACAGAAATTTTTATTTGTTTGGTGGATATGCTGCTGAAGAATTAGTTTGTATAGCTTCCTTGTACAGCAAGAATGATATATCTAGGGTAAATGATGTATTTACTAAAAAAGATAAAAGAGGAAAGGGTTACGGCAGTCAATTAATAAACTTCGTTACTGATTTTAATGAAAAGACATTAAATACAATTAGTTATTTATATGCTCATAATCCTAATGCTATAAAAATATATAATAAAGCTGGATATGAGGAAATAACTGCAATTGTGAGAGGCTGTTACTGGTTAGAATAGTTGCCTGGAGAAGTGCTCAACACTTCTCCCTTTTTATGATTATGTTTATAAAATTCAGTTTGAAATATCTAAATCAAAATCAGACGAATTCATAATCTCAGTTAAAATTTCGGCGGGGTCTTTATGAGTAGTGTCGTATAGATGTTTCGTATTTGCTAGTGAATTCTCAAGTTGATTTAGCAAAAATAAGGAGCGTTCAATTAAAAATTGATCTCCACGTTTATTCAAACGTTCTATTAAAATATTTTCATCAGCTCGCAAAACTACATACTTCATTTTCAGATTCAGATAAGCAAAATGCTTACAGAACCACTCTAACTCATCCTCCACAACAATATCGATAATCACATTGAAATCATGTTGAATCAATGTTTGAGTTACCGAAAGTATGTTTTTCCACATGATTACTAAATTTTCTTCCCAAGGTGGTGCAGAGCCCTCCTCATACAAAGAGAGGAAGTCGTCTCCTTTAATTAGGGCACTTTTCTTTACGCTTCGTGCTAGTTCTTTTGCAAGAGTAGACTTACCAACTCCGCAAGGTCCGGAAATAATATAAATGGTTTTCAAATAAATCACCTCGATGATTGCTGTCTTTTTTTAGCAGTGGACTCTCTTATGATTAATTTGGTTGGTAACAAAATCTCCTGGATCGGTTCTTCTTTGTTTTCCATTCTCCAACAAAGCTGTTCGACTGCTTTTTTACCAAAATAATTTAAATCGATATCCATTGTCGTAATCCGAGGGGTGGAAATTTGTGATAATTGTCCATTGTCGAAACTGCATACAGAGACATCTTCAGGTATCATTAAGCCCCTTTGCTGTAAAACGGATGTCACCAGAAATCCAAGGCCATCGTTCACGCAAAACCATGCAGAAGGCTGGTCTTCAAGGTCATCGATGAATAAATTGATTTCATTTAAATGCTCTTTTGCGTTTGTTAATATGAGTGATTCCTTAGGCTTTATCCCATATCTTCTTAATGCAAGTAAGTATCCTTCTAATCTTTCTTGATAGCTTGGAGAAATGTCAACGTCCCCGACAAAGGCTATGTCCTGGTGTCCAAGTCGAATGAGATGCTCGACAGCCGTAAATGCTCCAAAGCGATTGTTTGTTAGTACAGAATCAGACTGTAAGGATGGTTCGTGATGATCAATTAAAACCGTAGGGATACCAGTACTAATAATTTTCGCCGTATAGTCTGTACTAATATGAGATAAGATTAGCACTCCATCAATATTGTGATTTGTTAATAAAGAAGGAAGTGTTAAATTTTCGATTGAAATGCTATCAATCGGTTCAATAAATAAATTCATCCCACGCACGCGCAGTTCTTTTTCAATACTTAAGTAAATTTCACCAAAAAAGCTTTTTAGGGAAAAAGCATAATCAGAAGCAATTAGAGCAATGTTTTTTTGTGTCTTTTTTTCAACTTGCTTTTGATTTCTGCTATTAGAATAGGAATAACCTAATTCATCCGCTGTATTTTGTACAAGCCTTCGGGTTTCTTCACTAACTCCCGGCTTTCCAGATAACGCTTGGGAAACAGAGTTTTTCGAGATATTTAATTGATCCGCTATATCCTGCATGGTCACTTTTTTTTCCATTGTGTTGTTCTCCCTTAATCTATATCTTAATAATAATGTGTCATTGTTTGTAATTATATTGTAACGTTACAGGTGGATAATTTCAATAGTGGTTCAGATGACAATTATAGTAAGTAATTAACCTTTTACTTTAAAAATCTAGTAATTAATGGTTGACATTATAAAGATCAGATGCAATAATTACGTTTGTAAGGTGATTAATAACGTTATTAAATAATTATTTTCTCGTTTTGTAATTCTGTAATTGCTTGTTGAGAAATGAGGGATTTCGGTTTAACACCATATTTTTTGACTTGGATTACAAATAGTATACTTTTTTTTGAGAGTTAATGGTAGCGCTGTCAGGTGAGTTGATGATGCTATAGGAACCTAGTGAAATAATTGTATCGTTCACTCATTTTTTAGGGTATTACTACTATTATTAGGATGTTTGGATTTATTAATCATTGGAGGAATATAAGATGAAAATGAAAAAAGTAGCATCAATCTTATTTGCAGCTTCACTTACTGTTTCTGGTCTTGCTGCTTGTTCTACAGGTAATAAGGAGCAAGGCGGCGGCAAGAAAGATGGGGTAACGACGATTGAATTCTGGGCCGCTCCAAACCCAACACAGCAAGTGTATTGGAAGGAAGTAGCAGAAGAGTTTACAAAAGAAAATCCTAAAATCAAAGTTAACGTTAGTCCGATGAAGGAAAGCCCTACATCTGAAGCGAGTATTCAATCAGCAATTGCTGGTGGCAGTGCACCTACTATGTCTGAAAATATTAACCGTGGCTTTGCAGCACAATTATCTGAGAGTAAAGCGCTTGTACCTCTAGATGAGTTAGAGGGATGGGATGAGGTTAAGAAAGAACGTAACATGGAAAATACAATGGAGGGCTGGAAATTTGCTGACGGCCACCAATATGTATTACCGATCTACTCAAATGCAATGTTATTTGGCTGGAGATTGGACATTTTAAAAGAGCTTGGCTTTAACGAGCCTCCAAAAACATACAGCGAAATGTTAGATGTGGCTAAAAAATTAAAAGCAAAATATCCTGATAAATATGTATGGGCAAAAGCAGACCTTGCCGACCCAACAGCTTGGAAAAGATGGTTCGATTTCTTTATGTTGTATGATGCAGCATCAAATGGTAACAAGTTTGTTGAAGGAACTAAATTTACAGCTGATCAGAAAGCTGGCGAACAGGTACTTGGCCTAATGGATGACCTTCGTAAAGCAGATGCCTTATTAACAAGGCAATCAAAAGATCCATTTGAAAGTGGTTTAGGAATTTTTGTTGATGTTGGTCCTTGGACAATCCCGTACTGGGCAGACAAATTCCCGGAAATGAAATTTAACGAAACCTATACATTGACAGCACCGCCTGTACCAGATGGTGTGGATACTGCCAATGTTAAAACTTTTGCGGATACAAAAGGTCTTGTTGTTTACGCTTCTGCAACAAAAGAACAACAAAAAGCAGCGATGGAATTCATTAAGTGGGTTTATTCAAACCCTGAAAATGATGCAAAATGGCTTGAAAAGACAAGTTTACCACCGGCTCGTGATGACTTAACATCGAATGATGCTTTTAAAGCGTTCTTTGAAAAGAATCCGGCATTACAACCATATGCAGCTGCCGTACCTAATGGTATCCCGCCAATGGATAACTCAAAGTACAATGATATTCAGACCTTTATTGGCCAACATGCATTCAATCCAGTAGTCAAGGGTGAGAAGGATCCGAAAACTGGATGGAAGGATATGCAAAAAGCAATTGAGGGGGCTCTTAAATAATGAGCACAAAGCAAGGAAGGTTGGGCTGGCTATTTGCCAGTCCTTATCTTATATATGCGGTCGTTTTCTTTCTAATTCCACTGGTATGGTCACTGTTCTTATCTTTTACCGATTGGAATTTAATTGCACCAACATTTAGTTTTGTTGGATTGGAAAATTACATGGAGGCTTTCAAGAGCCCAGGTGTTCAAAGTGCATTTTTTGTAAGCTTTAAATTTATGGCTTTATTTGTACCGTTAGTTGTTGCATCTTCGATTATCGTTGCCTTGATCGTTCAAGGATTACCTAAATTTAAAGGGCTATTTTTAATTGGATTTTTCCTGCCTTATTTAGCATCAGGGGTTGTATCGTCATTTATCGTTAAAGGGATTTTATCTTACAACAGTCCGGTTAATGAATTTTTACGAGGCTCCTTAGGATTAGATATTAATTGGCTTGGAAGTCCGTTTGCAGCACTCTTCGTGGTTGCGATGATTATCGCTTGGAAATTCACCGGGTACTACGCCCTGATTTTAACGTCAGGGTTTGAGAGCATTAGTAAGGAAGTATATGAAGCTTCGATGATTGACGGGGTAACCCCTTGGCAGCGCTTTTGGAAAATCACTTTCCCGCTCCTGTACCCTGCTCTATTTACAGTATTAATTTTATCGATTGGTGTTACGTTTGGTATTTTTACAGAGGTTTACCAATTAACAGGCGGTGGCCCGAATTTTGCAACCAATACATGGCAAATGGAAATTTTCACTAGAGCGTTCTCAAATCTTCAAGCAGGCTATGCTTCAGCGATTGCCATTATTGCTTCTGTAGTAACGTTTATTTCAATTTTGATCATTCGAAAACTCTTAGAAATGTGGGGGAAACGAAATGGGTGGAGCTAAGAAAAATGGATTATGGTTTCGTTACCTAATTGCAGTTGTTCTCTTACTGATTATGATCTTTCCTTATATTTATATGGTGCTAAATTCTTTTGCTGATTGGGACCAAGTAGATAAGAAGCTAATTCCCACAGAGTACAGCTTAAAATCGTATCAATGGCTATTAGGCGGCGGGGAAGCGGTCATCCCAAGGCCATGGCTGAATGCGTTTGTTAATAGTTTTATCGTATCAGGTGCTTCCACCTTTTTAATGATGGTAACAGGGGTAATGGTTGCTTATGCATTAGCGAAGATGCCTTTTAAAGGAAGAAATACAGTCAATAATTTTATTTTATTTCAAATGTTTTTCCCGGCGATTATTTTGTTAATTCCAACGTTCCTTGTGATTCAACGATTGGGAATGTACGACTCTTACTGGGGAATGATTTTGCCTAAAGCCATGAGTTTGTGGGCCGTGTTTATGTATACGAACTTCTTTAAGGCGATACCGGATACGTTTATTGAAGCCGCAAAATTAGATGGTGCGAGTGAATTGCAAATCATGTTTAAAATCGTGTTGCCCATGTCGAAATCGATTACGACTGTTATCTTCTTATTCTTGTTTATGGAAAGATGGACAGAGTTGTTATGGGATATGTTAGTGGCAAAGAGCGATCATATGTTAACGCTGAATGTACTCTTATCACAAATGTTCGGCCCTTATGGTGGTTATCCAGGCCCGATGTACGCGGCTTCGGTATTATTAACACTTCCGATTATTATTATCTTCTTGCTCTTCGCGAAGAAATTCCAAGAAGGTATGCAATTTACACTTAAGTAATATTATGGGAGTTCTAACATTATGATGAAATGGTGGAAACAATCGACTTTTTATGAAATTTATATGCCGAGCTTTAAAGACGGAAATGGGGATGGAATCGGCGACTTTGCTGGAATCACTTCAAAACTAGACTATCTTAAAGAATTGGGGATTGACGGATTGTGGCTCACTCCCTTTTATCCATCACCTAAAGTCGATAATGGCTATGACATTTCTGATTACTATGGAATCGATCCGGATTATGGAACGATGGCGGATTTTGAAACATTTATTCAAGAAGCTCATCAGCGTGGTATCAGGGTAATTGCTGATTTGGTCCTGAATCACACTTCTTCTGAACATCAATGGTTCCAAGAATCAAAGTCGTCAAAGGCACATCCGAAACGAGATTGGTATATCTGGAGAGATGAGCCGAACAATTGGGAATCTTTCTTTGGCGGCTCTGCATGGGAATTTGACAGTGAGACGAACCAATATTATTACCATGCCTTTGCTAAGGAACAGGTTGATTTAAATTGGGCCAATCCTGAAGTAAAACATGCCATGTTTGATGTGATGAAATTTTGGCTTGAAAAGGGAGTCGACGGTTTCCGGTTAGATGTCATCAATTTCCTAAAGGTAAACGATTCATTTCAGGACAATCCATATGATGAGGAACAAATCCATTTATATGATAAGGACCAAGAAGGTGTTTTAACAGTTATTGAGGAAATTGCCGAGTTTGTTCATCAGTATCCGGATAAATTTCTTGTTGGTGAGGTTGGTTCCGAGGAACTGGATATACTTAAGCAATATTCAGGGCTTAAAAAATTGGATGTAGTGTTTAATTTCAATATCGGAAGCATGGCTACGTTTGATACGGAAAAGCTCTATCAGCAGCTAGTGGGAACTGAGCAAGCATATGATTCTACGCAAATTCCAACTTTGTTCTTTTCAAGTCATGATATGTCCCGGCACATTTCACGATTTGGCGGCGATGAGGATCGGGCCAAACTAGTTGCTGCCTTGATGCTAACGGCAAAGGGTGTTCCGTTCATCTATTTCGGCGATGAAATTGGAATGAGAGATTGGATTACAGACGATATTTCGAAAATAAAGGATGTTCAAGGGATCATGGGCTATCAGCTCGCATTACATGCGGGTAAGTCCCAAGAGGAGGCCCTTGTAGTTGCGAATGAAAAATCTCGCGATAAGTCTCGTACCGCGATGCAATGGAATTCACATGCCAATGTCGGCTTTTCAGAAGGAGTGCCGTGGATTACAGTACCAGAGGATGCATACAAAGTTACTGTTGAAGACCAGATACATGATTCGGAATCGATGCTTTCTTTTTATAAAAACTTGTTGAAGCTGCGAAAGGAACATTCATCTCTTCAGTTCGGTGAGTATGAATATTTACGGAATGTAGATGGAATGATTTATTTCGTCAGAACTAATGGATTTGAAAAAATATTAGTCATTTTAAATTTCACTGATCAACAAAAAACACTTGAAATAGACGCAGATATAAATTTGTTGCTTTCATCAAGGAGAACGAAGCTGGATCGTGGAGCTTTTGTAACAATATTAGCGAATGAAGCAATGATTCTAAAGGGGGATATAGGAAATGACCTTGTTAAGGAAAGGTAATGCCCAAACTTGTGAACAGCTTTTAGAGGAATATACTACGAAAACACAACCAACCAGTCCTGAAAAAATTGTATTCTCAGGCATTGGTGAAAATGATGTCTATAATATTAGCGCTCCTTTTGAGGATGAAGGTGAGCTTGTCATTGCAGGAAGAGTGGAATCACGTAACAGTGAACACTCCAATGTCTACTTCTTCGTCAAGAGAAAAGGCGAGTGGGTACCAAGAGAAAATGCGCCAGTCCTGGAATTACAAGATCCTTTCTTTACTCGAATTGCGGGAGAGCTAGTCCTAGGTGGTGTCCAAATTTTCCCTCATCCAACAAAACAAGGACAACTTGGCTGGAGAACCGTTTTTTATAAAGGTCAATCCGTTGCAAGTTTACAAGAATTTGCAAAAGGCCCGGACGGAATGAAAGACCTTCGCCTAGTAGAGCTAAAGGATGGCAGCATTGGGGTATTAACAAGACCTCAGGGTGAAAAAGGCGGAAGAGGAAAAATTGGCTGGACTCGCATCTCTTCAATATCTGAACTGACAATTAATGTCATCAGCGAAGCTCCCTTACTTGAAGGGCAGTTCATTGAGGAGGAATGGGGCGGAGCGAACGAACCTCACCTTTTAGCAAATGGCCTCGTTGGGGTATTGGGACATGTTGCCTCCTTTGATGATGAAGGAAACCGCCACTATTACCCAATGGTTTTTGCGCTTGACCCGGAAACGGGAACCTTTTCTGATATGGAGCTAATTGCAACCAGGAGCCAGTTCCTTCCTGGTCCATCGAAGCGACCAGACTTAGTGGATGTCGTCTTTAGTGGTGGATTAGTGCGAAAACCTGATGGCACGGCTGATATTTATGCAGGAATTAGTGATGCGGAAGCTCAAAAAATTACCATCGTCGATCCGTTTGTACAATACGAGCTGTAAATCCAATAAAACAAAGGAGTATTTAAAATGAATGTATATAGATTTGAAGAGAACCCACTTGTCACTCCAGCAGATGTGAAACCGCACCGGGAGGATTTTGAAGTCATTGGTGCCTTTAATGCAGGCGTAACCACTTTTAACAATGAAATTATCATGCTTCTTCGTGTAGCAGAGCGCCCAATTAGTGAAGACCCGAATATTGTTAAAGCGCCTATTTATAATCCTACAACAAACGAACTTGAGATTATAGAATTCCGTTTAGACGATCCTTCATATGATTTTTCTGATCCTCGTGTGATTCGAAAAAGCGAAGATACACACAGTTGGGACTATTTAACATCGTTAGCGTATTTACGCATTGCACGCAGCAAAGATGGTGGTCATCATTTCACCATTGATGAGAAACCGTTTGTTTACCCATCTAATGAGTTAGAAACATTTGGAATAGAGGATCCAAGGATTACTAAAATTGACGATACCTATTATATCTATTTTAGTGCTGTTTCACCTGTAGGCGTCGGGGAATCGATGGTTTCCACGAAGGACTTCGTAACAACTGAACATCATGGGATGATTTTTGCACCTGAAAATAAAGATGTGTTAATTTTCCCTGAAAAAATAAATGGAAAATATTACGCTATCCACCGACCCGTTCCTAAAAGTGTAGGCGAGCCAGAAATGTGGATTGCTGAATCAACTAACCTCCTGCATTGGGGGAATCACAAGCATTTACTAGGTTTACGTGATGGCATGTGGGATAGCGCTCGTATGGGCGGAGGGGCTGTTCCGTTTAAGACAGAAAAAGGCTGGCTGGAGCTTTATCATGGTGCAACTGAGGATCACCGTTATTGTATGGGAGCCGTTCTCCTAGATTTAGAAAATCCAACAAAGGTGATTGCTCGTTCAAACCAACCAATTCTAGAGCCTGAAGCAGATTATGAAGTGGAAGGGTTCTTTGGAAATGTAGTCTTTTCATGCGGTGCTGTCGTTGAGGGGGATGTGGTTAAAATGTTCTACGGTGTGGCAGACACCTCCATGGCTTGTGCGGAATTAAGCTTAAAAGAAATTCTGGATTCTTTGACTTATCTATAACTTGAAAAAATAAGTGCCAAAATCGCGAGACTGATTTTGGCCTTTTTAATATGTTTAAACCTTCGCTAGAAAAACTGATAGATCGAAAGCATTTTTACAATGGCAGGTGACTACTATGAACATTAATGATAACTGGAAAATTAAACATTTTGATGTTGGGGCTGTACGTGATCTTGAGGTCGCTGCTCCTGAATATATTGATTACTTCTGGATGACAGCATCAGTACCTGGTGATGTTCATTCAACGTTGATTGACCGAAAGCTGATTGAAGATCCTTTTTACGGACACAATGATTTAAAATGTCAGTGGGTAGAGGAGAAGGTTTGGTGGTATCGCAATACTTTTGAGTTCAATGATGATGTCAGTAAAGACCATCGTTATGAGTTGATTTTTGAAGGTTTGGATACATTTGCTACGGTTTATTTAAATGGTGTGGAGCTGGGTTCAACGGAAAATATGTATATTAGTCACAGCTTCGAAGTAGCACGGGAGCTGAAGCAAGGGAAAAATGTTTTGGCGGTAAAATTTGATCCAGTCCATGTTCATGTGAAAGACAAGGTTCAATATTATTGGTCTGGATTTAGCAAAAAAAGAATCTGGACGAGGAAAGCCCAAAGTCATTATGGCTGGGACTGGGGTCCGCGCTTAGTTGCTGCAGGGATTTGGAAGGAAGTTCATTTAGAAAAGAGGACTTTTGCTAAAATCGACTCTGTATTTGCTAAAACAAAATCTATTTCTCCTGACAAAGCAATTGTCGAGGTCGAAGTGGAAATAGCTTCATTTAGAAAAGATAGAGATTATGTGGTAGATATAAACCTTTCCTATGGGGAAGAAAGTTTTTCAACCAAGGTGAAGGTGGATCGAAAAAAAACACAAGCTGTACTCGAAGTAGAAAATCCAAAGCTTTGGTGGACGCATGATATTGGCACGCCTCATCTTTATCAACTAAAGGTTGAATTGCTTGCGGATGATGTAAAAGTGGATGATCACCAAGAAGACTTTGGGATTAGAACCATTGAGGTGCTGCGTAAGGATGAAAAGGGTAATCATTGTTTTACCTTTGTTTTAAATGGTGAAAAGGTATTTGCTAAAGGGGCAAATTGGATTCCGATCGATAGTTTCATCGGAGCCGTTCCAGATTCTCGTTACAGGCACTTAATCAAGATGTCCAAAGATGCGAATATGAATATGCTTCGTGTTTGGGGCGGCGGTATCTATGAAAAAGAGGTTTTTTATGACGAGTGTAATCGGCTTGGCATTTTAGTCTGGCAGGATTTCATGTTTTCCTGTGCGCTCTATCCGGATTACAATAAGAACTTTATGGCCAACGTCAAAGAGGAAATCATTCATGTCGTCAAACGGCTCCGTAATCATCCTTGCTTGGCACTTTGGTGTGGAAACAATGAGAATGATTGGCTCTATGAAGCATTGTTTTCATCAGGTGAAATCACTCATCCTTTTTACGGTGAAAAAATCTATCATGAATTAATGCCTGAATTACTTGAAGAACTCGACCCAACTCGTTTGTTTTGGCCAAGCTCGCCATTTGGTGGAAATGATCATAACTCAAGGGAAGAGGGAGACACGCATAATTGGCAGGTTTGGCACGGGAATATTGAGCCGAGAACGTTTGGCGAGCCGCAAACGGTGAATTACAGTGTCGAAGGGCTGTCATTTAAAAATTTTAAAAATGATACGACACTCTTTGCTAGTGAATTTGGCATGCATGCTTCTTCTAATCGCTATACATTAGAACGAAATATCCCGAAGGACCAATTTTACTGGGGAAGCGAAGAAATGGCTTACCGGAATAAAGATATCCATCATCCAAAAGGAATTTTGCTAATGGAAGGTTATACAGGAGTTCCAAGGGATTTAGATGAGTACATTACCTATTCGATGTTAACGCAAGCGGAAGGTTTGAAGTATGGAATCGAACATTACAGGCGCAATAAACCACATACAAGCGGTGCGTTATTTTGGCAGTTAAATGACTGCTGGCCGGGTACAAGCTGGTCTGTTATCGATTATTATTTATTGCCTAAAGCTTCCTATCATTATGCAAGAAAGTTTTTTAGTCCGGTCTTGTTAACACTTGATCATGAGCCTGGAAAAGAGCTGAAGGTTTGGGTTGTAAATGACAGATTAGAAGCTTATGAGGATGAAATAGAACTTGCTATATATCAAATGAATGGCGAAAAGGTTTTTTCAAAACAATGGACCGTTTCAGTACCAGCCAATGTTTCACAGGAAGTAGAGGTTATTTCCGAACAGGAAGCTCTTAATGGATTGCGGCCAGAAGAAGCTGTTATCGTCATCCGCTCAAAAAGTAATAAAACCGAGGAAGGTTTCTATTATTTCCGTGATCAAAAGGACATGAGATTTGGAGAGTCGGAACTAAAGGTCAAGATTGACCATGAGAGAAATGAGTTGACCGTTTCCACCAATGTGGTTGCACGGATGGTAACGATCGAAATGGATATGGAGCAGCTTGTAATCGAGGATAATTTCTTTGATTTACTGCCGAATGAGAGCAGAACCATTAAGGTAGGACAGGCTGAGGGGAAAGAGGTTCCTTGGGATACCTTAAGAGTGAAGGCGATTAATAGTGTGAAAACAGAGGAGGAACTCGAATGAAAGCGGCGGTTTTGCAAGCAACCAAGCAAATAGAGGTCTTGGATTGGAACTATCGTTCACCATCACCAAAAGAGGTCATTGTAAAGGTGAAAAGCTGTGGTATATGCGGTACGGATCAACATATTTATCATGGTCATCCGGGTTCAGCCGAAGTTCATCCTCCGATTGTTCTTGGGCATGAATTGGCAGGGGAAGTAGTGGAAGTCGGTGCAGAGGTATCGACGCCCCAAAAAGGGGATCGTGTTTCGATTGATCCGAACATCTATTGCGGGACATGTGAGTATTGCCGCAGCAACCGGGCTCATTTATGTAATCATCTTCAGGCGGTAGGAGTAACAAGAGATGGCGGCATGGGGGAGTATTGTGTTGTTCCAAATACCAATTGTTACAAGATCCCAGACCATATGACTTTTGAAGAAGCCGCGCTTGTGGAACCATTAGGCTGTGTTTTACATGGTTTTAAAAAGGTTTTGTTGTCACCCTTAAGTAAGGTACTCATTATTGGCGGCGGTTTTATTGGTCAATTGTTTTTGCAATTGGTGAAGCAACAAAATGTTGATTCTATCATTGTGAGTGAACCTGCGGAGAATAAAAGAGAGCTTCTTTACCAGCTGGGGGCTGATGAAGTGGTCCATCCAATGAATGCTTCCAACCTAGAAGCAGATGTTGTGATTGAATGTGTGGGCAGAGCAGATAGTATGGAATTGGCGGTAAAATCAGCAGCAAAAGGCGGCCAAGTGTTACTTTTTGGGGTAGCAGCACCAGAAACTGCTATTTCTGTTTCGCCATTTGAGATTTTTTCAAAAGAACTCACCATAAAAGGATCTTTCGTGAACCCATATACACATGAAGAAGCTATTTCACTTATTTCAAAAAAAGTGGTGGATGTCGGGTCTCTTATTTCTCATCGTTTTACGATCGACGAGCTACCAGAGGCAATGGCGGACTTTCCTAAACTTAAAGTTTCAAAAGCGGTTATTAACCAATAGTTGCAGGAGTTGTCGGCCCTTGAGGCCGACTCTACCGATAGGGAGTACAAAAGAATGTTTCAAATTTTTAAGTCTTTTTCTACGGAATTAAAATTTTATTTATTAATGAATGCCTTATTTTCTTTTGGCGGGGTTTTGTCAGGTGTTTTTCAAAGTGTATTCTTATGGAAACTGGATAAAACCTATTCACTGCTAGCTTATTATAGCTTGTATTGGTCCATCGCGATCATCTTTTGTTTTGGGCTGTGTGGGTGGCTGGCTAGGAAAACGAGCCCGATGATTACGATGCGGTTAGGATTTGTCTTTTATTTGATTACCTATTTAATTATGCTTCTTTTTCATGACACATTAAGTGACCATATCATGTTGTTAGGATTTTCAAATGGGTTGGCGATGAGCCTTTATTATGTCGGCATGCATTTAGCGGTATTAGATTTAACAACCAATAAAAATCGGGATCAATTTTTATATATACAAGGAATTCTATTTACCATCGGAGGTGTTATCGGCCCGCTTTTGTCAGGAATCATTATCTCGCAATTAGAAGGTATGCTGGGTTATTATGTCGTTTTTATAGGAACTTGTGTCTTCTTTTTTATTTCCTTTTTAACCTCCCTAAAAGTGAAGGGACATCCGGTTACAGCCAAAAGTTATTTTTGGGAGGTCATTAAGAATCCATCACAGGAATGGAAGAAGATGTATAAGGTCATGTTTGCTGATGGGATTGTATCAGGCGTTTACGGGACCTTTTTGATTACAATGATTACCTTTAAAGTAGCTGGTGGAGAATTACATTTAGGAGTTTATAATTTGGCTGCTGAGTTGGTTGCCGTTGCTACCTTCTATCTGCTTGCTAAGTTCTCGAATCCGAAATATCGTTTAGCGATTTATGCGATTGGTTCGATCAGTATATTTTTGAGCTCTGTTTTATTATCTGTTCTTCCTGTACTCCTTTCGTTAATTATTTTTGGAATTGTCTCACCATTAGCACAGAATATGGTTACCACCTCGATGAGTGCGATGATTTATGAGGCGATTGAGAAAGACCCTGAGTACAAGGAAAAGCGCTTGGATTATATCATTATTCGTGAAATTCCACTCGGTGTGGGACGAATTATCGGTGTCTTTTTGTTTTTGGCGATGAGAAAATACTTTAATTTTGATCAGCTTTTACCTGTCTCATTTAGCCTATTTCCGTTTATATATGTCCTCATGATCCCATTCTTATATTTCATTTGGAGGAAATCAAAAAAGGAACCTGTGCTTCGTTCTACTGAAATGTAGAAAGTTTATTTGGAGGGGTTTATGTATGTTAGGTGCAATTGAAGCAGGCGGGACAAAGTTTGTTTGTGCAGTTGGGGATGAAAAAGGTAGGATTGTAGACCGTATTCAGATTCCAACGACAGTACCAGCGGAAACGATGTCAAAGGTCATTGAGTTTTTCAATCAATATCCTGTAAAAGCAATTGGTGTGGGTTCGTTCGGTCCAATTGATGTGAATCAGGAAAGTGCTACATACGGTATTATTACTTCTACACCGAAGCTAGGGTGGAGGGATTATCCATTTGTACAAACATTAAGAGATGCATTTTCAGTACCCATTGGGTTTAATACAGATGTAAATGCAGCAGCCTTGGGTGAGGCCACTTTTGGCGCAGCGAAAGGATTGAACAGCTGCTTGTATATTACCGTTGGGACAGGAATTGGAGCAGGAGCCGTTGTTCAAGGGAAACTGCTACAAGGATTGTCACATCCTGAAATGGGACATATACTCGTGAGACGTCATCCGAATGATAAATTCCAAGGCAAGTGTCCTTATCATAAAGATTGCTTAGAAGGTCTAGCTGCTGGTCCAGCCATTGAAGAGCGTTGGGGAACGAAAGGCGACCAGCTTGTTGATAGAATTGAAGTTTGGGATCTAGAAGGGTACTATATTGCCCAAGCCTTGATGCAATATATCTTAATACTTTCGCCCCAAAAAATCATACTTGGCGGGGGAGTTATGAAACAAAAGCAAGTGTTTGCGTCATTAAATAAGTATTTGAAGGAATTTGTAAATGAGTATGTGTCTTTGCCTGAGCTAACCGATTATATTGTTAGTCCAGGTTTAGGGGATAATGCCGGAATTACTGGCTCGCTCATGCTTGCTCAGCAAGCATTTCAAGAGGAAAATCAACGATAAACGTACGGCTGGAGGTAATTATTGTGCAACCATTGTTTTTAAAACCAGTTTTTAAGGAGAGAATTTGGGGTGGTACAGCATTACAGGATGAATTCGGGTACGATATTCCAAATGATCATACAGGGGAATGCTGGGCCATTTCAGCACATCCTAATGGACCATCTATTATTGTAAATGGCCCTTATGCGGGTATTGCTTTAGATGAATTATGGCGAAAGCATCCAGAACTATTTGGAAATCCGAAGGAAGAAGTGTTTCCGCTTTTAACAAAAATTTTGGATGCCAATATGGATTTATCCGTTCAGGTTCATCCAGAGGATTCTTATGCGAAGGTTCATGAAAATGGGGATCTTGGTAAAACCGAATGTTGGTATATCCTCGATTGTAAAGAAGGAGCCGACATGATCTTCGGCCACAATGCGAAAACAAAAGAAGAATTAATTGAGCAAATGAATGATGGGAAATGGAACGAACTGCTGCGCAGAGTCAAAATCAAGCCAGGCGACTTTTTCTACGTTCCAAGTGGAACCATCCATGCTTTATGTGAAGGCACGCTAGTTTTAGAAACGCAGCAAAGCTCTGATACCACTTATCGGGTTTATGATTATGACCGCAGGGATGCCGAAGGAAATTTGCGAGATCTTCATTTAGAAAAAGCGATTGAGGTGACGACTGTTCCGCATCAAAATGCGATAAGCACACCGAGGGTCATAGAACACGAAGAAGCCAGGGTTAAGACTTTTGTTGAATCAGAGTTTTTCACTGTTTATAAATGGGATATCCATGGGAAAACCTCATTTTCATTTGAGGAGCAGTATTTGCTTTTTAGTGTTATTAAGGGGGAAGGTTCACTCTTACATAATGGTAAGCAATATGGTTTGAAGAAGGGAACCCATTTTATTATTCCTGCAGGATTTGGAGAGTTTGAATTAGATGGAGAATGCGAAATCATTGTTTCGCATGCGTAATTTGTTAAACGAATGCAAAAGGAGTAAAGATCCTTTTTAAGCAAAGGCCTTTACTCTTTTTGTTTTTTTTATAAGTTAGTCCCGTGGTTCTTTTATTTCATAGGATACCTTTGTGAAGTGAAATCTCTTATTTTTGGGGAACCCTTTTATTTTATTAGACTATTATTTCTTTTTCACGTAATCATTGCGATACATAGCAGGTGAAACGTTCATCATCGTAGTAAATACGCGTGTAAAGTAATGTACTGATCCAAAGCCAGTAACATCAGCTATCTCTTTAATAGGAATGCTTGTCATTTCAAGCAAGCGAGCTGCTTCCTTTACCCTTTCCTTGCGAATATAATTAGAGAAACTTTCACTCAGTTCATTGGAAAAGAGCCTTGATAAATGACGACTAGAAATGTGAAGATAGTTGGCGACATGTTCTAGCTTCAATGGTTCTGATAAATTATCACGAATGAACAGCTTCGCTTGATATAAATGTGTTGAAGAAGTATTTGAAAACATTTTTTCTTGATTTTGACTTCTCTGATGTGCTTCGGAAAACATAGAGTAAAATGACAATAAGAGTGTGTGTGACATATTCTTAATTAAGTTTAAATCGTTGGTACCACCATTTGACGTATAATCTACCAATGCCCTCCAAATTAAGGCGGTTGGGGAATCATCTGCAACATTGACACAAATCTTATTTGTTTTCGCCAGTTGATTAAACATGCTAATGGTATCATCCTTTGACTTTTTATGTAAAATCTCGAAAGCAACAAATACAAGAAAAAGTCCTGTCTCACTTAAAATTTGGTGATGAATGTTCGGGCGGGATAAAAATACGGTTCCTTTCTTTAATGTATATTTTTTATCCAAGTCTTTATAAAGGCCTTCTCCACTTAGTACATAACAAACTTCAAAAAATGAATGCCTATGTAACGGGTTGTTAAAATGCTCCGGGTTAACTCCCCAATAGTGCACCTTAAAGGCAATTTCTTCTCCAAATGGCCGCAGGGCATATTGATTTAAAATTCCTTCACTGAGTTTACAAGATTGGAGTACCAAAAATATCCCTCCGATGTCTTCAAAAGACAAAAAAGTAGCCTATTCCTATAAAGACTGAATTTAATTAATTTTCTAAAATTATAACAAGTAAACTATTAATCTTAAAGGGGGAAAATCTCATGATTACTTTAAATGATGCTGATTTTTACAAAGAAAATGGATACTTACTTGTTAAAGGTGTTTTTACAAAAGACGAAGTAGAGGAAATGAAAAATGCGGTTGAAAACATTATTCAACGGGCAGCAAATACAAGACTTGATCGAAATCATGCATGGCAAGGGGAGTACATCCCGGCAAATGAGTTAAAAAAACTTGTATTAAAAGGATTTCATGACGTTCATTATCATGATGCATCTTTCTCTAGAGCTGTTATCCATCCAAATATGGTGTCAATTTTGCAAAAGCTTATCGGACCGAATGTACAATTACATCACTCTAAAATGCTGGTTAAACCACCTGAAAAGGGAGCAGCTTTTCCAATGCATCAGGATCATCCGTATTTTCCGCACGAAAGTCATACCATGTTGGCTGCCAGTGTTCATCTAGATGATGCAGACTTGGAAAATGGATGCCTGAGGGTTATACCAAAATCTCATAAAGAAGGATCAATCCCTCATGTAGGTCGTCACTACTTAAATCATAAGGAATATCCGATTTCCATCGGGACCCCGTGCCCTGCCGAAGCAGGCGACGTTCTGTTTTTTAATTATTTAACCATACACGGCTCTGATAGTAATCGAAGTGACCGGCCGCGTAGAAACGTATTATTTCAATATCGTGATCCCTCCGATAAACCGACTGCCGATGTACACGTAAACTGGGGGCAAGGCTTGATGGTCTGTGGAGAAAATCCAACGTTCCGTGACTATCAGGCTGATTTTGCATCAAAAATAGTGAAATAGATGTGGAATGGTACTATTTTAGATAAAAACAGACACATGCTGGCGTAAAGATTCCGTGGTAAGGATCTTTACGCTTTTTTTTTACTCTGTATAAATCGAGAACGATTTTCATAAAGTTATCTAGAAGGGAGTGATCAGAATGACCTATACGAAATCAATAATCAGTGGATTTATTGCCCTTGTTATTATCGTCGTTGTCTTTTTTTCTGGTACTACTGTGGATTCTGGATATAGAGGAGTTCTGTTACAATTAGGGGCAGTTAAACCGACGATTTTAACGGAGGGATTTCATTTTAAGATACCGTTTATTCAAACCGTTCAACCCATTGAAGTCCGGGTTCAAAAAGAAGAAAGTTCGCAGACAGCGGCATCAAAGGATCTACAAATGGTTACTGCCATGGTAGCCGTAAACTATTCTGCTGATCCACAAGCGGTAAATAAGCTCTATCAAGAAATCGGCTTGGACTATCGCACCCGGATCGTTGACCCTGCGATTGCAGAGTCACTAAAGGCAATCACTGCCCAGTACACAGCAGAAGAGTTAATTTCCAAACGTCCGGAAGTATCGGCAAAAGTGAAAGATATGCTCGCAGGTAAATTAACAAAGTATTATATGATTCTAGAAGATATTAATATCAAAGAATTTGCCTTTAGTGAGGAATTCAATAAAGCAATTGAATCGAAGCAAACCGCTGAACAGAATGCATTACGAGCAAAAAGAGATCTAGACAGGGTTAAAATTGAAGCCGAGCAGAAAGTCGCACAAGCTGGTGCAGAAGCAGAGGCCTTAAGATTGAAAAAACAATCGGTAACAGAGGAACTGATTCAATTAAAGCAAATTGAAGTCCAAGAAAAAGCCCTGGAAAAATGGGATGGCCACCTGCCAAGTGTCACCGGCGGAGCAACGCCATTTATTGATGTGGAAGGCCTTTCGAAAAAATAGGCGGGGACTTTAGGATAGGGTAGCATTGCTCGTAGAATCCAATATTGTGTACATTAAAAAAAAGATTGATAGCTGAGGCTCTCGATCTTTTTCTATTTACAATAACTTTACATTCAAATGGTTGAAATCAATTGACCGTTAATTTAATATATAAGCAGATAGTTATATATTAATAAACCCATAAAGAGTAGGAATAATTTTTTTACTACAACAAAGAATTATAGAACGGTCTATTAGATGAATTCTGTATAAGTAAATAATTATTTGATTATATATGGAGGTGTAAATTTTGTTGAAATCAACAGTCGATTTGGAGAAGGCTGCTACCATTTTAAAATTATTAGGCGATAAAACACGCTTAACCATCATTGGCATTTTAAAACAACGTGAATGTTGTGTTTGTGAATTTCAAGAAGTATTTGATATGAGTCAGCCATCAATCAGCCAACATCTTCGCAAATTAAAAGATGCAGGGATGGTGAAGGAAGAAAGAAGAGGTCAGTGGATTTACTATTCACTAAATCCACAAAGTGAGTTATATGGACTTATTGAAGATATTTTAGAACATGTACCTGACCAAATAGATAAAATCAAAATGATTGAAAAAAACAATCCTACACTTCGTTGTGGTTGTTAAGCAATTGAATCAACAAGGGGATTAGAACAAAATGAAAAAAAAGTTAGTCAGCGAATTTTTAGGAACTTATTTTCTGGTTTTTGCTGGAACGGGTGCAGTAGTAATAGATTCGATTACTAAAAGTTTAACTCATGTAGGCATAGCCCTTACATTTGGGCTGGTCGTAATGGCACTGATTTTCACGTTTGGTCACCTATCTGGTGCACACTTTAATCCAGCTGTTACCATTGGATTTTTAATTCATGGGGATATAAAGAAGAGAGAAGCACTTTATTATATTATTATTCAAGTAATTGCAGGAATTGCAGCGAGTGTAACGTTATTATGTTTATTTGGAAACGTTGCAACACTCGGTACCACCTTACCAAGAGGATCATGGTCACAATCGTTTATTTTGGAATTTATCCTTACTTTTTTCTTGATGATGGTTATTTTCGGTTCTGCGGTCCATGGTAAAGCGGTAAAATCCTTCGCAGGAATTGCCATTGGTGCAACGGTAGGATTGGAAGCTATGTTCGCAGGTCCAATTTGTGGTGCTTCAATGAATCCAGCAAGATCTATAGGTCCAGCAATTGTATCGGGTACAACACAACATCTATGGGTATATATTGTTGCAACTATTTTAGGTGCAGGGTTTGCGGCAATTATTTATAAAATACTACACGAAAAATAAAGGTGGAATTCAACATGGAAAACAAAAAGAAACTTTACTTCTTATGTACAGGAAATTCTTGCAGAAGCCAAATGGCAGAAGGTTGGGCAAAGAAACATTTAGGTGACGAGTGGGAAGTACGCAGTGCTGGGATTGAAGCACATGGTTTGAATCCAAATGCTGTTAAAGCAATGAAAGAAGCTGGAATCGATATTTCAAATCATAGTTCTGATATTATCGATCCTGAATTTCTAAACAATGCAGATTTAGTGGTAACATTATGTGGTGACGCAGCCGATAAGTGCCCAATTACACCACCTAAAGTAAAACGAGTTCACTGGGGATTTGACGACCCAGCCAAAGCGGAGGGAACAGACGAAGAGAAATGGGCATTCTTCCAACGAGTCCGTGACGAAATTGGCGAACGTATTAATCGTTTTGCTAAAACTGGTGAGTAAGAAAGAATGTAATAGCCAAGGGTAAAAATACTCTTGGCTTTATTTTTCTTGTCCATATAAGTAAATACTTATGTTCAATCCTTTAGGAGGTTAAATTAAATGAGTAAAGTTGAGATTTTTGACCCAGCATTGTGCTGTGCTACAGGTGTATGTGGTCCAAGCGTAGATCCTGAGTTAACTAGAGTGGCAACTGCTATCTTTCTATTGGAGAAAAAAGGATATGACATCAAACGCTATAATCTTGGATTTGAACCAGCCGTTTTTGTTGAGAACAAAGAGGTAAACCAAATCCTTCATGAAAAAGGTCCAGATTCACTCCCAGTAACCTTAGTTGAAGGGAAAATAGCTAAAATTGGAGCCTATCCAACCAATGATGAATTGGCTGAATGGTTTGGAGTACAAGCGGAGGAACTTGCAGAAAAAACAAAACCACGTCTAACAATTGATTTAAAACCATCGAAATAAGAAAGAAGTGAAAATTATGTTTCAATCTTTCGATCCAAAAATGATTGTGAACACCAAATTTTTATTCTTCACAGGAAAAGGTGGAGTAGGGAAGACTTCGACTGCTTGTGCAACGGCTGTCACTTTAGCAGACAAGGGAAAAAAAGTGTTGGTTGTTAGCACAGACCCTGCCTCGAACTTACAAGATGTACTGGAAGTTGGGTTAACGAATACACCGATGGCCATTCAAAATGTGCCGAATCTTTATGCTTGTAATCTTGATCCTGAAGAGGCAGCAAGGGCCTACCGAGAAAGAATCATCGGCCCATATCGTGGAAAACTTCCTGATGCAGTAGTGGCTACTATGGAGGAACAGTTATCAGGAGCTTGTACAGTTGAAATTGCAGCCTTTGATGAATTTACCAACTTACTGGCAGACCCTGCTGTTGTTGATGCGTACGAGTATATCATTTTTGATACGGCTCCAACGGGTCATACACTGCGTCTTCTCCAATTGCCAACAGCGTGGAGTGGCTATTTAGAAGAGAACACACATGGTGCCTCTTGTCTTGGCCCTTTATCTGGGTTGTCTGAAAAAAAACAAGTCTATTCCAGTACAATGGATGCCCTTTCTGATTCAACCCAAACCACGCTTATTCTTGTAGCTAGACCTGATGAATCGTCCTTACTTGAGGCAAGCCGTGCTTCAAAAGAGTTAAAAGAGATTGGTATTTCAAATCAAGCTCTGATTATAAATGGATTATTGCAATCATATCTGCCTGAAGACAAAATTTCGTCTTCATTTTATAAGAGACAACGTAATGCCATAAAGCAAATGCCAAACGACTTAAAGCAAGTTGTCACGTATTCCTTGCCGTTTGTTTCGTATTCCTTAACAGGTATTAAAAATCTACGATATTTGTTTAAACAATTTACAATGCCAGCAACAGAAACAAAGAATGAAGGAAAGAGAATAACCTTGCCAGGCTTAAACAAAGTGGTTGAAGACTTTTCTGTTAATAATACAAGAGTAATTTTTACCATGGGTAAGGGTGGTGTTGGAAAGACAACAATGGCCTCAGCCATCGCTGTTGGATTGGTTGATAAAGGTCATAAAGTACATTTAACCACAACAGATCCTGCGGCCCATTTAGAGTTTGTTTTTCAAAAGAACGAGCTAAATGATCAATTAACCATCAGTAGAATTAGTCCAAAGGAAGAGGTTGAGGCTTATAAAGCAGAAGTTTTATCAAGAGTAAGCGATGAACTCGATGCAGAAGCACTTACCTATATTGAAGAAGATTTAAACTCACCTTGCACGGAGGAAATTGCTGTTTTTCGAGCTTTTGCTGAAGTTGTGGCAAGATCTGAGGATGAAATTGTTGTGATTGATACAGCTCCAACAGGCCATACATTACTCCTTTTAGATGCTGCACAGTCTTATCATAAAGAACTAGCGCGTTCATCTGGGGAAATACCTGAGAGCTTGAAAACACTGCTGCCACGTTTAAGGAATCCGAAAGAAACCAGCGTGGTCATTGTAACACTAGCCGAAGCTACTCCAGTTTTAGAAGCTAGTCGATTACAGGATGATTTAAAGCGAGCGGGTATAATGCCAAAATGGTGGGTTATTAACCAGAGTCTTTATGCTACTGAAACAAAAGATCCTGTTTTAAAAGGAAGAGCACAGGCAGAAGGCAGTTGGATTCACAAAGTGACAACTGAATTGGCAGAAAAATGTGTAATTGTTCCTCTAATGAGTGAAGAGAATAAAGGGTATGATCAATTAAAAACATATATCCATGCTACTCATTATTTGAGTAAACTATAATAGAAGGGGGATGAAAAACATGACTACAAAGAACTATAACGAATTAATTAAAGATCGGATTTATTTCGGTGGAGCAGATGATGTGAAGGATATGATGGAAAATGAAAAAGCTGATGTGATTTTCGATTTACGGGCAGAGTCACATGAGAACAAATCAGGCTTCGAGCGTATCCATATTCCAATCGTTGATGATGCTGAGCATCAAGATGAATCCATCAAAAAATCGATTGAACATGTTGTAAATGCTTATAATGAAGGGAAAAAAATTTATTTCCATTGTGGTGGAGGAAGTACCCGTGCGGGGACTGTTGCAGTTGGAACTCTATTATCATTAGATAAAGCAAAGACAATTGAAGAAGCGGAAAAAATCGCTAAGGAAGCTCGTCCAAAAATTAATGTGAAACCTCAGATGAAGGAAGCGTTACAACGTATTTTTCCTGATTCTACTGAGGGTAAGACATTCTGATTTAATAAATGAAAAAACCAAGGAAGATAAGTAAGTAAATTTTTTGAAAGGTGATGGGGAGATGAATATTACAGATCAAGCTCGTGATGTCCTGAAGCAATTGCTCCAAGAAAACGATGCTAAAAACATTCGTGTCTATTTTGCAGGATTTGGCTGAGGACAGCCACAAGTGGGACTGGCTCTGGATGAGCCAGATGAAAAGGATAAAGTAGTAAGGATTAATGAAATACAGGTGGCAATCGATCCTGATATTGAGCCATATACGGATAACTTAACACTTGATTTTAATCAAGATACTAATGGGCTCGTATTATTGGGTAATGAAAGTAACTGTTGTTAAATTAATACATCCATTAGAGGTAGTTAGTTAAAAGACTAACACCTCTTTTTTTTATTAGAATAAAAAATTGCATATAAAAAACAGACTCTTTACATTGTGTTAATAATAGATTTACAATTTTGTTTTATAGTTTAATAGCAAGCCAAAATTAAAATCTGATGAAAATTACATTAGGTTTTAATTAATATTTAAGGGGGCTATTATTTTGTTTAAAAACAAACTCAAAAGGAAAATTTTACCAATAGCAGTTTTATCCACGGTAGCATTCGGAACATTTCTTGGTAACATAAATAATGACGTCAAAGCTAATGAAGTAGGACAAAACAATGCAGAGATTAAAAATGTTATATTCTTAATTGGGGACGGAATGGGAGTTTCCTATACCTCTGCCTATCGTTATTTAAAGGACAACCCTTCAACAAAAGAGGTTGAGCTAACTGAATTTGATAAGTACTTAGTAGGACAACAAAAAACATATCCAGAAGATCCACATCAAAATGTTACGGATTCAGCAGCAGCTGCAACAGCGATGTCTGCAGGTGTTAAAACATATAATGCAGCCATTGGTGTAGATAATGACGGATCATCTGTAAAAACTGTTCTTGAAGCAGCTAAAGAAAAGGGCAAATCAACTGGATTGGTTTCGACTTCGGAAATTACACACGCGACACCTGCTTCTTATGGTGCACATGATGTTAGCCGTAAAAACATGAATGCTATTGCTGATGATTATTATGATGAAATGATCAATGGCGGACATAAAATCGATGTTATGCTTGGTGGCGGTGTAAGCAACTTTGTTCGTCAAGACCGTAATCTAACAGAACAATTTCAAAAAGATGGTTATTCTTATGTAACCAATAAAGATGAAATGTTAAAAAGCGACAACCCTCGTATGTTAGGTTTATTCGCTCCAGGCGGAATGCCAAAAATGCTTGACCGTGAAGCAACTATGCCTTCATTAAACGATATGACTGAAACAGCTTTGAATAAACTAAGCCAAAATAAAAATGGTTTCTTCTTAATGGTAGAAGGAAGCGAAATCGACTGGGCTGGACATGATAACGATATTGTTGCAGCTATGAGTGAAATGGAAGACTTTGAAAAAGCATTTAAAGCTGCGATCGAATTTGCTAAAAAAGACAAGCATACTCTAGTTGTAGCAACAGCAGACCATTCAACTGGCGGGTATTCTATCGGTGCTAGAGGGGATTATAACTGGTTTGGAGCTCCTATTGCAGCAGCAAAACGTACACCTGACTTCATGGCAGAACAAATCGCCAAAGGTGCCGATGTAGAACAAACTCTTAAAAACTATATTGATTTACAATTAACAGCTCAAGAAATCGATTCTGTTAAAAAAGCTGCTGCATCTAAGAATGTAACAACCATTGATAATGCAATCGAAACTATCTTTGACCTACGTTCGGTAACTGGCTGGACAACAGGCGGACATACTGGTGAAGATGTTAACGTATATGCTTACGGTCCTGGCAGTGACCTGTTTGCTGGAAATATTGAAAATACTGACCAAGCGAAGCATATTTTTGACATTCTAAAAAATGGCAAGTAATCTTTATAAATAAAAAATATTAATATCCCGTTGGGCTCTTTGTTCAACGGGAACTTTTTTTAAGAACTTATGCTTAATTTGAAAAAATACTAAGATACTATCCAACAAGAAAAGGGGATTTTTGTGAAATTATTGACGCCTATCATCCTGGTATTGTCTTTTGTATTGTTTGGCTGTAATGCTGTTCAAAAGGATGAATCCACTGCGAAAGAAAATAAAAAACAGGAACATGTGTCTGAAAAAAAGAATGATGGTACAAGTAAAGAAAAAAATAGAGCCAAATCTTTATCTGATATTTATGTCCCAAATCCACAAGTGTCCGATGATACGAAACTTCTAAATGTAGGACAAACGATAAAAGATAGTAAAGGTACAGTGACCTTAAAAGGGATTGCATCCCTAAATAAAAACTTTACACTTGGACCAGTTGAAATGAAAATCAAGAATGTAAAGCTCATTCACAATTTACCGACGTATTCCTTAATGGATTATTTTCATTATTATACGGAACAATATGAAGAATTTGATTTTATTAAAGTGGAAGTTGAATTAATCAATAAATCTGACCAAACAGTTCATTTTGGACCTATTGCTCACCTAAATACAAGTAATGGTGAGAAAAGAAACTTCGAAGATGACTTTTATATAGAGTATTTGGGTGGAGAAATTGAGCCAAATGGTTCAAAGCAAGGAGCACTTGGTTTTATTGTTGAAAAATCAAGTCCCGATTTAAAATGGGTAGAAATTCAAACTAGCGATGTTCTTGATAAAAACCACAAGGAAATTGGTAAGTCACAAAAAATAAAAATTGATTTAAATCGATAAGTATTGCTAAATGACCTATTCACATGTTGAGTAGGTCATTTTTATGTTTTGTGTTTAAGCTAATGGTATATTTGTATTTATTAATAAAAGAGCGGAACTATGATTTAATCCCAATACTATTATACAAAATGATTAATATTTATATCAAAACATTCAAATAATCATTTGACCATTTTAATGAACTTCCATATACTAATACTCAAATAGATATTTGAACGTTAGGGGTGACATTATGAAACATGAAGATGTATGTGAAGTAACCTGTGTCGATGATGAAAAAGTGAAACGAGTTAAGGAATCTGTTTCCAAACAAAATACAATAGCTGTTTCCCAAATCTTTAAAGCGTTATCCGATGACACTAGAATTAAAATTGCTTATGCCTTAAGCGTAGAAGATGAATTATGTGTATGTGATGTAGCGAACATCGTAGGTAGTACAACTGCAACTGCATCGCATCATTTACGACTTCTTCGTAATTTGGGATTAGCCAAATACCGCAAAGAAGGAAAATTAGTCTTTTACTCATTGGATGATGACCATGTAAGACAATTGATTCAGATTGCCTTTGAGCATCAAAAGGAGGTGAAATCTCATGAGTAACGCTTTGGAAAAATCCAATGAAAAAACCGTTTACCGTGTACAAGGATTCACCTGAGCAGGCTGTGCGACTAAGTTCGAAAAGAACGTACAACACCTGGATGGTGTTGCTAATGCGAGTGTAAATTTCGGTGCTTCTAAACTTACGGTTTATGGTGAAACAACAATAGAGGAATTAGAGAAAGCAGGAGCTTTTGAAAATATAAAAGTGATTCCTGAGAAACAAAGATTTGAAGAGAAAAAAGAACCGTTTTTGAAACAACATTCAACGGTTATTGCCTCATTTGTTTTCTTGCTCATTGGTTGGTTCGCAGGGCAAATGAATGGCGAAGACAGTATATCATCGATTTTAGCGTATGGAGCGGCTATTTTAGTGGGTGGTTATCGCCTTTTTACAACGGGATTGAAAAACCTTTTCCGCCTAGAATTTGATATGAGAACCTTGATGACAATAGCCGTTATCGGAGCTGCATTTATCGGTGAGTGGGGAGAAGGAGCAACGGTTGTCATCCTGTTTGCCATTAGTGAGGTTCTAGAATCCTACTCAATGGATAAAGCCAGACAATCCATTCGTTCCTTAATGGATATTTCTCCAAAAGAAGCCTTAATACGAAGAGGCAATCAAGAATTTACAGTAGATGTGGAAGATATTCGGATTGGAGACATATTAATTGTGAAACCAGGACAGAAAATCGCTATGGACGGTATCGTGGTTAAAGGGTTATCAGCTGTGAATCAAGCTGCGATTACAGGTGAATCTGTACCAGTCTCGAAAACAATTGATGAAGAAGTATTCGCTGGAACACTAAATGAAGAAGGACTTCTTGAAGTAAAAGTTACCAAACATGTGGACGATACCACTATTGCAAAAATCATTCATCTTGTAGAAGAAGCTCAAGCAGAAAGAGCTCCATCTCAAGCATTTGTAGATCGATTTGCCAAGTACTATACACCTGTCATCATGTTCATTTCCTTGTTGGTGGCCGTACTCCCACCACTATTATTTGATGGGGACTGGAGCAAATGGGTTTATCAGGGTCTAGCTGTATTAGTGGTTGGTTGTCCATGTGCACTTGTTATTTCCACTCCAGTATCGATTGTGACTGCAATAGGAAATGCGGCAAGGAATGGGGTTTTAATCAAAGGCGGAATTCATTTAGAAGAGATGGGAGCAATAAAAGCCATTGCCTTTGACAAAACAGGAACCTTAACGGAAGGAATTCCAGTTGTAACGGATTATATTACTCATGATAAAATAAATTCAAATGAGCTACTAACAATTATCGCTGCTTTAGAAAATGGTTCTCAGCATCCTTTGGCATCAGCGATAATGAAAAAAGCTGAACAAGAAAACTTAACTTATCAAGACCTTGCTATTGAAGATTTCTCCTCCATTACGGGAAAGGGAATCAAAGGAAGAGTCAACGATAATATTTATTATGTGGGCAGTCCAAATTTATTTGATGAAATCTTAACGAATGGAATTCCATCGAATCTAAAAGAGATCATAACAGAACTGCAAAATAAAGGGAAAACAGTTATGGTGGCTGGTACTGAAACAGGAATATTAGCACTACTCGCAGTTGCGGACGAAGTGAGAGGAAACAGTAAATCCGTTATACAGAAACTTCACTCAATAGGTATTCAAAAAACAATCATGTTAACGGGTGATAATAAAGGGACGGCCAATGCAATTGGCCAGCAGGTAGGAGTTTCTGATATTCAGGCTGACCTTTTACCTCAAGATAAACTTACCTTTATTAAAGAATTAAGAAATAAATACGACCGGGTGGCCATGGTTGGGGACGGTGTGAATGACGCACCAGCTCTTGCTGCATCGACTGTCGGTATTGCCATGGGAGGAGCTGGAACGGATACGGCTCTCGAAACAGCTGATATTGCTTTAATGGCTGATGATTTAGGGAAACTGCCATTTACGTTAAAACTAAGCAGAAAAGCCTTATTTATCATCAAACAAAATATCACTTTTTCTTTGGGAATTAAACTAGTAGCATTGTTATTGGTGATTCCAGGTTGGTTAACCCTTTGGATTGCGATATTTGCAGACATGGGAGCAACACTTATTGTTACATTAAATGGTTTACGACTTCTCCGAGTAAAAGACAAATAATATCGGGCTTCCCAATTTGGGAAGCCTTTTAGTGGGAGGGGACTAATTTGAATAATAGTTGGAATATGAAAAAATTACTTTTTTTACTAATTTGCATTTTGGTGATGATTCCGACAGTTGCCAGCGCACATACGGAATTAACTTCATCGAATCCTGCTACAAATCAAATGGTGAAAGTGGACCTTAAAGAAATTGTCCTTACATATGAGGGTAAGATTGAATCCTTAAGTTCCATGACTTTAGTGAAAAATGGAAAGCAAGTCCCTTTTGTTGGTGTGACTCCAAAAGAAAATAAACTAATAGGTACAATATCAGCACCGTTAGAAAATGGCTCTTATACGATTAAGTGGAGTATCGCTGGTGAGGATGGTCACCCCATAACAGGTGAAATTCCATTCAATGTACAAAAGGAAGTTAAGGAGGAACCAAAGGCTGAAACAAAACAGCCAGTTACTCCCAAAAAAGAAGAACCTAAAAAAGAGAATACTAAACAGGAACAAACTAGTAGTGAATCAGCAAATACCACATCTAATAATATGCCGACCATTATTATTTTAGTGGTAGCCGTAATTTTAATCATTGGTCTAATCCTCTTATTTAGGAGGCAGCGTTAAATATGGGATTCATAATACCTATTGCAGAATTCGGAAATTATTTATTGTATTCCATCCTTGTTGGACATGTAGCTCTACAATTTGTCCCTGAAGCAAAAAAGCCTAAAATTAATATTCCGAAACCAGTTTTACTGCTTTCTACTCTTGGAATCATTATCTTTTCGTTAGGACCCATTGTTCAAACCGTTTCCTATTTTCAGGGTAGTATTGGTTTTGCGCTAGCAACGAAATCTGTTTTGTTAGACTTTCAAGTTGGCAGAGCTTGGATCTTTATAGGATTAATAGCCACTTGTTTATATCTTACGGTTTTGCTAAATGGCTCAAAATATATACAAGCCATTTTACTGTTATTAATGATATTGGCTGTTGGTTATTCTAGCCACGTGGCTTCACTGTCATTTTGGGCAGGTTTATGGTCTCATAGCACTCATTTTTTAATAGTTACATTATGGACAGGTATTCTGATTCATGTTGCATGGTTCTCAAAAGAGGAGACAAATTGGTCTAAATTTTTACGGTGGTTTACTCCATTAGCAGTTTTATGTTTAATCATCATTCTTTTCAGTGGTATCTATCTGATGTTATTTTTGGTTGAACCAAAAGACTATGTAAAGGCTTGGGCGTTGCCTTATGGTCAAATGCTGCTTTTAAAGCATATTAGTATAATCCCTGTCTTAGTTTTTGCCTTTATAAATGGTGTACTTTCAAGAAAATCGTTAAAGATTTCTTCATTCAATCCTAAACCATGGATAAGAGGAGAAAGCATTATTTTATTTATTGTTTTTTATTTCACTGCTGTGATGGGAACATTATCCCCACCACATGAAGTCGAATTTACCGTGAAGTCGGAGGGTGCATCCAAGTGGGTGGAATGGTTACGGGGGAAAAATATCCTTTCAACCTTACAAATTCATTTAGCCCCTTCATTCCAATCGCTATTGTTAGTCATAGTTTCAATACTATTTTTGTTAATGATTTTGTTCAGTTTTAAACAGAAAAGACCTATATTAGCAGTAGCATTTGGAGTGACTTTTATCATTGTTTTATATATGGGTTTGATGTTTTCTTTGTCCATTTAAATTTTTAAACATATAAATTCTGAACATGTAATAAAAACAAAAAAATACTAATCGATGTTAAAATATCATGAGATCGAATAAAGGATGTGACATCATGAAACGATTCAAAATCGTCATACCCACTATGGTAATTGTAGCGGTTTTGGCGACATGGATACTAGGCAAGAATCATTCAGACATACCTCTTCAATTGCGTATAATGATAACCTTGGGAGGGGCACTCCTATCAGGCTTATTGAGCTTTTTCATGTCGCAGCAGGATGTAAATCGTGTGGATACAAAACCGAAAAAATGAAAGCTTAAATATGATTTTAGACTATTGCTGGTGGGTTTTATCACAAAAATACAATTTGAAATTATTAGAATAAATTAATACAGGAATATATAAGAGGGTAGCCATAATATTGGCTACTTTTTTATTGTCACTTCAAGAGTTATTGTTTAAGCTCCAAAAAGGGCATCTTACAGAAGAATTGTATTACTTAGAATGAATAACGCCAAACTAAACTTTTGAGCAGATGTCAGGAAAACTCCACGATTTTTTTACTTAAATTTCTATAAAAGTTTCCCTTGACTAAAAAAATTTACGATATACAATTTAACTAAGAACTTTTTAATTTTCTTCTTTATATAATTAATTGAATAGGTAGAGATTTTTTTTACCCAAAAAGTTTCCTGAATGCAACATATTTAGTTTATACCAATAATGAGGTGATGAAAAATGAGTGAAAATATAAAAGAACTGCCTATGGCAACAGATGAAGGTTGGAAAAATATACGTACACAACCCACTTTACCTGAAGTTCATAGAAGTATTAGAATTCCAAAGACTGGTTCTTGGATGAAAAAATTCCTAGCTTTTGCTGGACCAGGCTACTTAGTTGCAGTAGGTTATATGGATCCAGGCAACTGGGCAACCGATATTGCTGGGGGCTCGTTATTTGGATATACGTTATTATCTGTTATACTATTGTCCAATTTGATGGCAATTCTACTTCAAGCACTTGCTGGGAAGCTAGGAATTGTGACAGGAAGGGATTTAGCCCAAGCGTGCCGTGACCATTACAGTAAACCAGTCGCGATGGGTTTGTGGATTTTATGCGAATTAGCCATAGCTGCTTGTGACTTAGCGGAAGTGATCGGTTCGGCAATCGCTTTAAATCTATTGTTTGGTATTCCGTTAATTTATGGAGTCTTAATAACTGCTTTAGATGTACTAGTTGTACTGCTACTACAAAATAAGGGTTTCCGTTATATAGAATCATTAGTGATTGTTTTAATTGTTACAATCGGAGCTTGTTTTGCAATTGATATCTTTCTTTCTAAACCTGATGTAGGTGGAATATTAAAAGGTTTTGTTCCGAGTACCGAGATTATTAGTAACCCAACCATGCTTTATATTGCGATCGGTATTTTAGGAGCAACAGTAATGCCACACAACTTGTACCTTCATTCATCCATTGTTCAAACTCGAAAGTATTCACAAACCAGTTTGGGAAAGCGTCAAGCTATTAGATTTGCAACATGGGATTCAACTATTGCCTTATTCTTTGCATTATTTATCAATGCTGCCATTCTGATTGTTTCATCAGCCACTTTCCACAAAGCTGGAATGACAGAAGTGGCAGAAATAAATGATGCTTATCATTTACTGACACCAATCTTAGGAACAGCTGTTGGGAGCATCTTATTTGGAGTTGCGTTGCTCGCTTCCGGTCAAAATTCAACATTAACAGGAACGTTGGCTGGTCAAATTGTTATGGAAGGTTTCTTAAATATTCGCCTACCTGCTTGGTTGAGAAGACTAATCACCCGATTAATTGCCATAATACCTGCTGTTATTGTAACAGCACTCTATGGTGAAAGTGGAACAGCTCAACTTCTCATTTTGAGTCAAGTAATATTGTCTCTCCAACTTTCGTTTGCAGTAGTGCCTCTAATTAAATTTACAAGCGATAAGAAGAAAATGGGTGAGTTCGTAAACCCATTATGGCTTAAAATTCTTGCTTGGATTGTAGCAATAGTTATTATTAGTCTAAATATATATTTACTGTTTCGAACTTTTTTTGGTTAGTGTATTGTCCACATTTAATTGAAAGAATGTAAACTATTTGACAGAACAGCAATCTCATAAAGGGGTTGCTGTTTTTTATTAACTAAAGACTACAATCGTGATTCTTTGAATTTATTAAGTAACTATAAATAGATATGATGTGTTTAATTAATAAAGGGCATGGACTTGATTGGATGATGACAACAGATCATGGGGGTCCTAACCATTCCAAGGTCAACTTAGAACAAGCTTATCCTGAATTATTAAAATCCCGTGCAGCTGTTCCTGATGTTCTTCAATTCTACGGAATGGAGTTAGACACACCAGGAGCTGACCACAGCACTCTAATGATCCCAAAAGGTGAAGATGAATCACAAGTGTTTTACGATCTTGAATGCAAGTTTAATTATCGTGAAGCTTATCCAAATGACCCAAGCCGTAACACTGAATCAAAAATGATTGAAGCTCATAACTATATGGAAACAAATGGACGAACTTCCAATTTCAATCGCACATCATCCATCCAGTTCAGCGACAGGTGTTGGTGAATGGGGACAAGATACTCCGCAAGAGTTCCGTAATTGGAATGATACAGCACCTAATATTTCTATCGGTATGGAAGGTGCCCCAGGACACCAGGCTTCTGCTATCAATCCAGATGGCTCTCTTGATCCTAATGGTTCCCGTGGATCATATGGAAACGTAAACGCTCCGACAATGGGCAGATTTGATCAAATGACTGCTAAAGTCGGTGGTTTATGGGATTCTATGTTAGGTGAAGGAAGACACTGGTGGATTACCTCTACATCCGATTCACATGTCAACTGGCGTGATGGAGGCAGCGATTTTTGGCCTGGTGAATATTCGAAAACTTACGTAAAATCAGAGAAAAACTACAAAGATATAATGGAAAACCTTCGTAATGGTCATGTATTTGTTATAACTGGACCTAATTTCAGAACTTAATGTTAAAGCACAAGCTGTAGATAAAACTCCTTTTCATGCTGAAGCGAATGGAAATACAGCATCTTTTGGTGAAACTCTAACTCTGCCAGGTAAGAATCTAGCGATGTTACAGTAACGATTGATTGCACTTTTCCAATAGCGGAAACTTCCTTCCTTCAAACCTCCGTTTTGTTTAAATCCTCCTAGCATCCGCAGGTGCAAGCACAATTATTTTGGTTATTTAATTCCGTTTTTGCATTCTTGGTATTAGTAAATTTCCTAATTATTTTTTGTAAAAATGATTGGCTTTTTAGGTCAATAAACTTCCAAGCCTCTCTTGCATTCCTCTCCGTTTCCTCCTGACGCAATTTCATCATCTGATATACTGAATACTCATTAAACATAATGAATTCCTCCTATTAATCAAATTATATTGATATATTAATCAAAAAAAATTGATATATGCTTTAAAAAAATTAGCAGCAGGTCGGCTTGAATAGGCAACAAAGTTCATGGGATAACAAATGATTGAGCTCTTCCTGATTCAGTTCATAATAACTCCATGTTCCTCGAGTTTCTTTAGTAATAATGTTAGCATCTAATAAAATCTTTAAATGATAAGACAATTTTGATTGGGCCATATCCATAAGGGGAGCTAGATCACAAACACACATGGCACCTTTTTGAGTTAAAATATTCATGATTTGCAGTCTCTTTTTATCAGCAATCGCTTTAAATTTTAACTCATACTCTTCAAATACTTTTTCTAATGATATGTCATGTAATTGAATTTCTTCTTTCACGTCTTTCACCTACTTTATAAATCAAATAATCTTGATACATTCATATTATATCCAATATTTACATATGTCAATCGGTTTAATCAAAATATTTTGATTTAGGCGAAATCCTTATCGACCTACCATAAAACCACCTAGATTTTATTAAAACAATTTTTTTTGATTTAGTGGTTGTAATTAGAAAAAATTGCTAATATACTTAAGGTGTTAAATCAAAAAAAGTTGATTTATTGTAATGTGATAAATAATGAGGAGGTTTTATGATGAAAATGCATGTTGGAGTAAATGTCACAGATCTAAATAAATCGATTGAATTTTACACTAAAGTATTTAATGCGGAGCCAGTAAAAGTAAAGCCAGAATATGCTAAGTATTTACTTGATGATCCTGGACTAAATTTTACTTTAAACTTAAAAGACTCCGTTTCAGGAAACCAAGTTGGACATTTTGGCTTTCAAGTAGAAAATCAAGAAGAGGTCCTACAGCATAAAGATCGTTTGGAAAAATTAGGCTTTTTTGCAAGGGAAGAGATGGATGTTACCTGCTGTTACGCAACTCAAGATAAATTTTGGGTTACTGATCCAGACGGGAATGAGTGGGAGTTCTTCTACACAAAAGGTGATGTAGAGATGATCGCAACAGAATCGGAGTGTTGTTCAACACAGCCGGTTAAGGTAGAAATAAAAACATCATCTTGTTGCTGATATACAGTAATTTTTGCATTTTGTATATCGTTTGAAAAGGAATTACTTCATTTTTAATAAAAATGGATATATAATAGTAACGAATAAGTTAATAATAGGTGATGGAGTTCGCCTTTAACCGCCGTTTGGCTAATGACTCCTGCTGGTATCTTTTACTGGCAGGAGTCTTTTTATTTTTGGCTGTGTTAAACTTGTCTGTTGATTTCCGCTCCAGGCACTTCGCTTTCCGCGGGCGGCCCGGGAAGCCTCCTCGGCGCAAGCGCCTGTGGGGTCTCCCCAGCCCCGTCCTCCCGCAGGAGTCTTCGTGCCCTCCGCTCCAATCAACAGAGTGGAAAAATCAACAATAACCTTATTTTTACTAAATTAGGGAGGATTTTCGGAATGATTTATCTTTTAGTAGGTACTGCAGGGACGTTAGGAGCTATATTGAGATATGTAATCGGAGTTTCTTTTTTCACAAATAGCCCGTTTCCTTTGGCAACTTTACTTATCAATTTGCTTGGGAGTTTTTTGTTAGCCTGTTTAACCTCAAATTTATTTAAGAGGATTTCTTTATCGCCATTATTAGCAACTGCAATTGGAACGGGCTTTGTTGGCTCTTTTACAACCTTTTCCACCTTGAGTGTCGAAACTGTTACATTGTTTAGGAAGGGCGACTTTTTATTAGGTATAACCTATGTCATTGTCAGTATTGTCGGAGGTTTGTTGTTGAGTCGATTAGGATTTAAAGTGAGCAATGAGGTGCAGAAATCATGAGCGGATTACATATTTTAATGGTTGGTATTGGTGGTTTTTTGGGAGCAATCGCCCGTTTTACTATAAGTAAGCAATTGAATAATAAATTTCATCATTTTCTTCCAATAGGTACATTGACAGTAAATCTGTTAGGAGCATTTCTCTTAGGTATGATTTTAGGTGCGAAGATAGATCCAATGTATGTTTTGTTATTGGGCACTGGTTTTATGGGTGCTTTCACAACTTTTTCTACCTTAAAACTAGAAATGATACAACTACACTTAAATAAGTACAAAAAGAAATTTTTCCTCTATCTAGCTATAACCTATGTTGGAGGCATTGCCTTAGCTTATTTAGGATTCCTGATTGGAAGTGTTTTAAGGTAAGGCTCTTTTCGTAAACTTTGTTGCCTATGGAGCTTTTTAAGGGTCATTTACTAAGTGCCTGGGCAATTTTCGCAAATGTTCTTACGAAAAGATGCCACGATGCATATAGTTTTACGGGTTAATGAACTTATACGAAAATCAACAATCTATGCGAAAATAGCCTTAGGTAAAAAAGGTTTTATGAATAAAAAATTAATTAGGTTCAACATGGACGTGAACATCATAGACATTATGTTCTTTTATTAATTCATTTTCAACCTGTGTTGCAATATCGTGGGCTCCACGAATATCTAAATCGGAATTAACCAGAATCACAATGTCCACAACCACGTTATTCCCGTAATTCCGAGCTTTGATGTCTTTAACGCCTTTAACACCATTACAATCAATGATTGTTTCTTTATATGTCTCTATTTGTTTTTCGTCAAATCCATCGGTCAAGTGATGGGAAGCATCTCTAAAAATCTCCCAACCAGTTTTACAGATGAGCAATCCAACGATTATAGCAGTAATAGGATCTAGCCAAGGAAGATTGAATTGGGCACCGACGATACCAATAAATGTACCGACACTAACCCATGCATCTGAAAGATTATCCTTTGCCGTTGCCATAACAGATTGACTATTAATCTCCAGAGCTAATTTTTTATTATAAAGATAAACAAAATACATGACCAAAGCACAAAAGAGGCCCGTCCATGCAGAAACTATATCTGGTGTTTCATTTTTTTCATAGAAAATACTCGAAATTGCTTCATATGTTACTTGTATTCCAACAAACATCATAATAAAAGAAGCGGCCATTGAGGCAACTGTTTCAGATTTCCAGTGCCCATAGGGATGGTCATCATCAGCCGGACGTTGTGATAATTTAAGACCAATCAGTACTGCAAGTGATGCAATAATATCTGTAACATTATTTAAGCCGTCTGCTTTTAAGGCCTCGGAGTTAGCTATAAAACCTACTGCTAATTTTAATGAAGATAAACATATGTATGCAATAATGCTTATAATCGCTCCTCGTTCTCCTCTTTTTAAATCTAAATAACCTTGTTCTTTCATACTTTTCCCCCACTTTTTCCTCCTTTATAGTATGGAATAAAGATATCTAGTGGGTCTAGAGAAACCTTTTGTCCTCTTTCAAACTAAGTAAAAGAGATGAAAAAAAGTTTCACTAGGGAAAGTGTTGAGAGAAAATACATTCCTTTGGTGTGAGAATAAGGAAATTAATAAAGGCTATTTTCGCATAGATTGTTGTTTTTCGTATAAGTTCATCAACCCGTAAAACTATATGCATCGTGGCATCTTTTCGTAAGAACTTTTGCGGAAATTGCCTAGAAACTTAGTGAATGTCCCTTTTAAAGATCCAAAAGCAACAAAGTTTACGAAAAGAGCCTTAATAAATGGTTGATGCATTGAAGAAAAGGACCAATAAAAAGAATCCGTAGTATAAGGGATATTACTACGGATTCCGAATTGATGTTGATTAAAGGAGGGATACCCTTATTGTGAAATTTTATGAAAATGAATAGATAATTAGAACAAAATTTAATCAAGTTTATAGTTGCCTATAATAGCTAGCCATTTGCAACAAGACTGGCCTCAAACATATCAATAATATGAAAAACCCTTCTCGCATTATGAGAAGGGCTACTTTCATTATGTACTTTGTGGAAATTGTTTACTCCCTGCTTTTTTATCTATCCATTTTCCTAGCAGCGGCATGAACCAACGATCCAATCCAATTCTTCCAGCATTTAATCCTGCCACGAGAATAAACATTCCTAGTATAACCATTTGGGGATTTGTACTTGTTGTTCCTGATAACATATAAGAAAAGTTCATAATAAGACCCATTAAGATAGAAAATGAAGTGAAAATGCCCAAGATTAATCCGAGACCCACTAAAAATTCTCCCCAAGGAACCAATACATTAAAAAGATCGACGTAGGGTAAGGCAACCTCTTTTAAAAAATTTCCCCACCAAGGTTGAACAGCAGGGTGGTCACCAGACATATTTTTTAATGCACCATTAATAAAGCCACTTGCATCAAAGTTTCCACCAGAGATTTTTCCCCAACCAGCAGTTAGCCACTGCCATCCAAGAAAGAGTCGAAGTACAGTTAGAAGCGGTGTTACATAACGGTTTTCCTTTAAAAATTGAATAAACAAAATAAAACCTCCTAAGTAAATGATAATATTTATCGTTGATATTGATTATCATTATCGATTATCTCGTTGTGATTATCAATGAGATAAAAGCACCAAATAATTCCTGGGAGATAGTTTAATATGCCTAGTATAAGTAAGTTGTAGGGAATTTCTTTTAACACATTGAAAACAAAAATAAATTACACTACAATATGTAATGGATAGGAGGATGTGAAATGACAATAAACAATTTTCGTGTTGACCAAGAAGGACTTAATCGTTTTTTTGGGCCTCTAGAGTCCAAAATAATGGACATTCTTTGGAACGGCAATGAAAAGAGCATAAAGGAAGTTCAACAAGAATTAGAAAATGAAAAACCGATAAACTTTAATACGGTTATGACGGTGATGAACCGACTTGTTGATAAAAACATCCTTACAAAAAGATTGGAAGGAAGAACATCTCTCTTTAAACCTGTAAAGACCAAAGACGATTTTATTAGTGACCAATCAAAAAAACTCACAGATAACCTTTTGGATGAATTTGGAGGATTAGTTGTTAATCATATGCTGGATTCTTTGAAAGAAGTAGATGATCGTTTACTTGAGAAGCTGGAACAAAAAATTGAACAATTAAAAAAGGGCAGAAAGTAAAATGGTCTGGAAGCATAAATCAACTGCTGTTTTAGGATTATCCCTTTTCTTTGCGATCATTTTGTTTGTACAAATGGCTTTGTACCTATTCAATATTTTGATTGGTCCATTTGAGCTATTTAATATCTTTAATTTTTGCATTAGCTTATTTGAAAGAGGCACCTTTGCCAATTATGCCATCTTATTTATCGTGAATGCTTATATTTTTTATACAGTTTTCATCATATGTAAAAAGATTGTTCAGCAAATCCTACTAGTAAGTTCATTTCAAAATAAAATTCACCTACTTATTAATAAAGAGAAATCCAAACAATTGAATCAAATCTTTAACAGAAAAAATAAGGATATAGTTGTTATCAATCATAAAGATCCGTTGGCATTTACATTTGGGTTTTCAAAACCAGTCATTGTCCTTTCTACTACATTAATTGAACTGCTAGATGCAAAGGAATTAGAAGCTGTCATCTACCATGAGACTTCTCACCAAAAATATTATGATGGAATTAAGGTTTTTATTTTACAAATTATTTCAGAATCTTTATGGTATATCCCTCTTACCAGATGGTCCTATCAGAATTATCGGATTATGATTGAACTGGTTGCAGATGAATATGCTATTCATCGGATGGGTTCAGAACTTGGATTAGGCAGTGCTTTATTAAAGTTAATTAAGAAGCAGCTAAAAACTAATTTAAATCTTACACCAGCTATTGTGCATTTTGCGGATAGTACAGTCGATTACAGGCTTCAACAATTGATTAATCCCCAACAATCGATTCCAGTTAAAGCTCAGACACGTTCCATTGTTATATCTTTAAATGTATTTATTTTAATATTGTTCCTACTAGTTATTGCGTAAGGCTCTTTTCGTAAACTTTGTTGCTTTTGGAGCTTTATAAGGTTCATTTACTAAGTTCCTAGGCAATTTTCGCAAATGTTCTTACGAAAAGATGCCACGTGATATAGTTATACGGGTTGATGAACTTATACGAAAAACAACAATCTATGCGAAAATAGCCTTGCGTAACAAGGATTGGCGGTAGAGTCCAATCCTTGTTATTTAACGAGTAGGAAAAACGGTATCTCTAAATGGAGATACCGTTTTTTGTGAATTTTATTGATCGCTAACAAATGAAGTCGTTTAGTGACCTGTCATCAAAGCGGGATTACCTTTTTCTTCTGTGCCAGACTCTTCCTTATCCTGAGTTTTTGGTTTGCGAAGCAGCAGACTGAAGACAAATCCGGCAACGGCTAAACACGCAGCCAGGAAGTACGTATCCCCGAATCCGGAAGTCAAGGCTTCAACAGGAGAAACGCCTTTTGCCACTTCTTTCATATGTGTATTGACTTGCGAGGTTAAATAACCTGTTAACCCGGCAACGGCGAATGAAACGACGACTTGCTGAGCAGCGGTTGTCAAGGGTGTAACCCTGCTTACCAAATTTCGAGGAGCTGCATTTAGCACGTGAGTATTCACTGGCATCATCGTAAGCCCCATCCCAGCACCTATCATAAATAATGAGAAGAGGACCATTCCAAGACTTGTATCTACCGTAATTTGTGATAGCAAGAAGAGTCCTGCTGAAATGATTCCCAGCCCCGTAAAGGCAAGTGGACGAGCGCCGATTTTGTCAAACAGTCGTCCACCAATTGGCATAAAGATTCCGGATGCAAGAGCTTGGGGCAGCAAGATCAAGCCCGTTTCGAGTGCTGTATAACCTCTAACTTGCTGCAAATACAGGGGCGTCAAAATCATTGAGCCAAATAAAGCAACTTGGGCTAACCACGCTAGAAGAATTCCACGAGTAAAGTCGGATGAACGAAACACCCGCAGTTCGAGCAAAGGCTGTTTTTGGCGCAATTCAACAAAGATGAAAATGATTAAAGCGGCACCACCAACCGTTAAACCAGTAATGGTAGAAGTAGAAGTCCAGCTCGTGCCACCTTCACTAACACCATAAGCCAGCATCGCGAAGGCAATTGGAGCAATGATCATTCCAATAATATCAAGATGCGGCGCCTCATGCTTTTCAGTGATTGGAAGATATTTTATTCCAACAAACAAGCCAATAATTCCTATTGGTAAATTTATGAGGAAAATCCAATGCCAACTCACATAATCTACCAACCAACCTGATAATACAGGACCAAGTGCCGGTGCCAGGAGCATAGGAACTCCGAGGACACCCATGACCGCACCTCTTTTATCTGGCGGCGCTAATCTAAATACCATGGCCATTCCAATTGGAGAAACCATTCCACCGCCAAGTCCTTGAATAATGCGGAAAATAATTAACTGCATCGGTGATTGTGCAAGGGCACATAAGATAGAGCCAATTGTAAAAAGCGCAATTGTAATCAAGAAAATTCTTTTTGCCCCGAATTTATCTGTCATCCAACCAGCAAGAGGAATAACGGCAGATAGCGCAAGTGTATAGCCAGTAACCGTCCATTGAATAGTTTTTAGATCTGTATTAAAATAATCAACCAATTTGGGAATGGCGACATTTACCACTGTGCTATCTAATATAACCATAATCATTCCTATGATGACAGCAAGAAGTGGAGCAATAATGGATTTGACGGAGAAATCCTGTGAACCAATGGAGTGATTCTCCACCTTTGAATTAGACATATTTTTCACTCAACTTTCTTGTCTTTTTAATATCTTCTCAAAATAAAGTCAGTGCACCTCCCATAAAAACTGTACAGTATGATTATAATTATAGACCTGAGTTAAACAACGTTTTAAACAATGTTTAAATAAGAATTTATCTCTATTTCACGTATCTGTCAAGAAAAATGTTGATTAAGGTTACCAACAATTTGGATACTATCTACATGGAACCTTGACACAGAAAGCATAAGAGTATTATCGTAGTATTAAACAGAGTTTAATTAGACAAGCATAACAAATGAATGCTCAAACATAGTGAATCAGGGGAGTTGCAAGATGATGAAAAGCTCCGAAAAAGACATGACAACAAAGGGATATATACTAAATGCAACACTCGAACTCATTAAGACAGAAGGGGTGGAGAATGTAACCCTGCGCAAAATTGCCGCATTAGCTGACGTTAATCTTGCGCTGATAAATTATTATTTTGGGTCAAAGGATAAATTGGTCAATGAAGCTTTAAAAGTGTTACTGGCTTCCTTTCGAGAACATTTTCTCATTTTAGATGATCATTCTATGCCTCCAAAAGAAAGATTAAAAACATTCATGGTTCAATACGTAAATTCAGTTACAAAGTACCCTGAAATCCTTAAAGAAATCCTGGGGAAGGGGAATATTTCATTCGAATCACAATTTGAATACAAAAATTTTATGAAAACATCGGGACTCAACAAAATTAAAGCAATATTGCAAGAAATTACCGGTGAGAATGATTCAGACATTCTTACGATGATGATGATGCAAATCCATGCTGCCATCTTTTTTCCTGCCCTTATGGCCTGTAAAAAGAACGTGCCCTTTGTTTTAAGCAATATTCCCATAGAAGAACAAATTAATTATTTATTTCAACATTATTTTGCTAAGTACTCATGAATAGATTTGGTAGATATGTTTTTAGGGGCTGGAAAGGATTGTAAGTACTCTTTATTTTCCTAATTCATGTAAAATACAAATAAATAGAATGAAAGAGCAGAATGATAAAAATCGTCATTCTGCTTTTTTAGATTGTCTTGCTTCTTATCCAATTTAAGTAGCGTTAGCGAGTTTGTTCTTACTTGGCTAATAGAATAATTGGTAAAATAAATATTATCACTTGACCAGTAACTGAACATTACACTACAATGGGTAGTGTTAATTGGGTTTATTTAATGAAAAAAGAAGGAATAGTTTACCTTTTCACACTACGATTTGTAGTGTGAATTTAAAAATTTAATTGTATTGAGAGGAGAAAGTAAATTGAAAAAGTCAGAAGTCGGGGCACTCATTCTAAGGATATTTTTAGGGTTATCTTTCTTAATCCATGGTGTTTCTAAGTTTCAAAATGGGATTGAAAATACTGCAGGGTGGTTTGAAAGTTTAGGAATTCCAGGTTTTATGGGCTACGTAGTCGCCATCATCGAATTAGTTGGAGGTTTATTGTTAACAATCGGATTTGGAACACGATATATTGCTGCTCTCTTTTTATTTATCATGGTTGGGGCCATTTTAAAAGTAAAATTGGCAGCAGGTTTCATGGGGAATGGACAAGGTGCTGGATTCGAATTGGATCTTGCCTTTGCGGTCATGGCGGTATATCTATTCCTAAATTCCAAATCTGTTCTTTCTCTTGATTCAAAACTGTTCCCTAAAAGTCAACAATAACGATAGTCATTTCATAGGGAGATTAAAAAGCTTAAATTAGAGGGTGAATAGATGTCTTCAGGAAAAAAGAAAACAACAAGATCGAATAATCGATCATCTAAATTCATATTCTGGGTGATTGGTTTAATAGCTGTTTGTCTAGTCGGTCTAATTTTTTTATCAAATACGGCAAAAAAAGAAGCCATGGATTATGAGGGACAGCCATTTTTAGGGGAAAAGTCTGCCCCAGTAAAAATCGTTGAATTTGGTGATTATAAATGTCCTTATTGTAAAAATTTTAATGACACACTTCTTCCAAATATCGAAAAGGATTTTATCGATACAGGAAAAGCTTCGTTTTATTTTATGAATTATTCATTTATCAATGTTGATTCTACTCGTTCTGCCAAATTTGCGGAAACAGTCTTTAAAGAACTGGGGAATGAAAAGTTTTGGAAGTTCCATGAACTATTATATGAAAAACAGCCTGATGATACTAAATCAGAGCAAATGGATATATATACAGAGTCTTTTCTTAAGGAAGCCTTAAGTGAAATTGTCTCTGAGGCAGAAGTGCAAAGAGTCGTTAATGCCTTTACTAATGAGCAATCAAAAAAGGCGTGGGAAAAAGATATGAATGCTGCCAATAACTTAAGTATTACAAGCACCCCTTCCATTTTTATTAATGGTGTGAAATTTGAAGGGAACACCTATGACGACTTCAAGAAAAGAGTAACCGAAGCAGCAAATGAAGAGTAATTCAAAAAAGCAGGTAATCGCTACCTGCTTTTTTAATTTGGAGAGAGTCTTTAGTTTTATACCTCTGCATTACCACATAAAACCTACTTTAAATGGCTTAATGTCTTCGATATTTAAGTAATATACTCACGTAAACCAAGTTTACAGACAATTAAAATAGTTAATAACATATTTACAATTATTTACACTCCCTTTATTAACATCCCAATGATAGTTACCTATAATCATAGTTGTGAATGAACAAACTACACTAAAGGAGAGAATAATCTATGGATCGCCGTTTATTTTTAACCTATGTTGGCAGCAGCACAGCAGCATTAGTCGCAGCCTCATCAGGAATTGGGGCATTAACAGGAAACGCCATGACTGCTAACCACTTAATGAATGGACAGCCTTCGGGGAAGGGGAAGCCGTTGACAGCTCCTTTCAAACCAGTGAGCCGTACATGGGAAAACGACATCGTACTTCCAAATGGATACAAATATAATATTGTTGCCTCTTATGGGGATGTTATTAACTCAAAGGGTGAAAAATTCGGGGATTCAGCAGACCTCACTGTCTATTTTCCAATTGATAGTTTAAAAGGTGGAAACAATTCAGAAGAAGGCTTGATTTGGGTAAATCACGAATTCCCTGAGCCAGGAAACTATATGAAAATGCTAGGCATTAACGAAGCTGCTTTTAAAAAGGAAAACCTAGCAAACTATCCAGAACTTTTAAAAATGGAAAAAGAATCTGTTGGCGGCTCTGTTATTCATGTAAAGAAAGAAGATGGAGAATGGAAGCTAGTAAAAGACGATACATATAACCGCCGTGTCGATGGGACAACACCGATCGAACTTGCTGGACCTGTCCGCGGAAGTAAGGCAGTTAATGGTTCCACAAAAGTTTATGGCTCCCTTGGAAACTGCAGCGGCGGCAGAACTTTATGGAATACCGTGTTATCCTGCGAAGAAAATACCGAATATGGGGATGATTATGGCTGGCCGAACTTCAATGATACACATTACGGCTGGGTTGTGGAGGTTGACCCATTTAATCCCAAAAGACCTGTCCGCAAGCAAACGGCTCTCGGCCGTTTTGCCCATGAAAATGCCGCAATGGGCCAAACCAAAGATGGCAGAGTCGTGGTATATATGGGAGACGATAAAGGGGATGCCTGCTTCTATAAATTCGTAAGCAGTAAGAAGTTCAATCCAAACAATCGTGAAACAAACTTCGATATTTTAGAAAATGGAACCTTATATGTTGCAAATCTCAGCCAGCAAAAATGGGTTGCTCTAGATTATGCATCAAATTCAAAGTTGCAAAGCCAATTTGTTGATCAAGCTGATGTTTTAACAAATACACGCGCAGCAGCATTAGCTGTTGGTGGAACAAAATTAGACCGTCCAGAGGATGTGGAAATTCATCCGATTGATGGAACTGTCTTCCTATCATTAACGAATAACACTGGTCACGGAAATTTCCATGGTCAAATTATCCGTTTTGCTCCAGCTGATGGCGACCATGCAAGTGATTCCTTTACCTTTGAAATATTTGTTGCCGGCGGACAACAGAGCGGCATTACTTGCCCAGATAACCTTCACTTCGACAGCACCGGAAATCTTTGGGTGGTAGAAGATTACAGCGCAACGGAAACGAATCAGTACGCAGATTATAAAAACTGCGGGGTTTTCATGATCCCAACCGATGGAAAAAACTATGGCGTTCCGCACCAATTTGCCTCTGGTCCAAAGGGTTGTGAAGTAACGGGTCCTTGGTTGACTCCGGATGAACGGACTTTATTCTTAGATGTTCAGCATCCTGAAACATGGAACCCGTACCCTGGTCAAATTTTCGGACGTTCCTGTTTAGTAGCTATCCAGGGCGGCAGCTTTAAATAAGAAAATACGCTTCCTTTGCGCGATGTATGGCCAATAGTCGCGTGCTAGACAAGCAAAGGAAAAAGACAAAAAAACCATTTAAGAGGAGGACATTTTTATGCTTCAGAACATTGGGATTCCTGGTCTTATCCTGATCCTTGTAATCGCCTTAATCATTTTCGGCCCTTCAAAATTACCGGAATTAGGCCGTGCTGTCGGCTCAACACTAAAGGAATTCAAAAAATCAACAAGAGATTTAGTTTCCGATGAAGAGCCGGAAAAAGCACAGGACAAAAAAGCAGAAAAAGCTGTTTAATCCAATCATTCAGGAAGATGTAATCGGGCGTGCATCTTCTTTTTCATAAGGAGGACCCGATGCAAAAACACGAGATGGATCTTATTGGTCATTTTGAAGAATTACGAAAACGTCTCATTTTCGTACTAGGAACCTTTATCCTATTCTTCATTGTGTCCTTTATCTATGTACAGGATATTTATCACTGGATCGTAAAAGATATAGGGGTGAAGCTAGCCATATTAGGACCGAGCGACATTTTATGGGTTTATTTAATCCTGTCGAGTGTCGTAGCCATTGCCGGAACAATTCCAATGGCCGCCTATCAAACCTGGCTGTTTGTCCGACCTGCATTGAAAGAAACCGAACGAAAAGTTACACTGGCCTATGTTCCAGCCCTGTTCCTTCTATTTATTATTGGAATTGCTTTCGGCTATTTTATCATTTTTCCAATGGTATATAAATTTCTCCTCTCCATGTCAGAGGGAATGTTTATGACTTTTTTTACAACAGAAAAGTATTTTCAATTTTTAATTCATATGACACTGCCATTTGGATTTTTATTTGAACTTCCAGTGATTATCATGTTCCTGACAAGTGTAGGAGTGCTCAATCCATATAGATTGCAAAAGATCCGAAAATACGCCTATTTTGTCCTAATTTTAATCGCAATCTTCATCACTCCGCCGGATTTTCTATCAGACATACTGGTAACCATTCCATTGATCTTTCTATATGAGTGCAGCGTCCTATTATCGAGGGTTGTCTATCGCAGAAAACAACGAATGGCTCTGGCAGTGTAATTCGATTTAACAAGAAGTCCTAGTTTTATAATCAATTCATGTTAAAGAAATGTAATCTGAGAGGAGAAAAAATCATGACAAATGAGAGACCTTTGGATGAATTAATTAGAAAGTTTAACGAACAAAATTTGAAAAAGAGTGTAGACCGCCGCAGCTTTCTTTATGGGGCCGGTAAGATTGCAGGGCTGTCCCTAGGGTTGGCCATCGCTCAATCAATGGGAGGATTTAAAGTAGATGCTGCTCCGAATTTCAGCGAATATCCTTTCACTCTTGGTGTCGCTTCTGGTGATCCGCTATCAGACAGTGTCGTTTTATGGACAAGACTGGCTCCGGATCCGTTAAATGGTGGAGGGATGCCAGCTCATATCGTTCCAGTCAATTGGGAGCTTGCAACAGATGAAAACTTCCGCAATGTAATCAAACGAGGAACGGAACATGCTTCGCCTAACCTCGCACATTCTGTCCATGTAGAAGTGAGCGGCCTGAAGGAGAATACCGTTTATTTTTACCGTTTCAAGACTGGAAATGAACTAAGCCCTGTTGGAAAAACAAAAACCCTTCCGGCAGCAGGTGCCAGCGTGGCAAGTATGACGTTCGCATTCGCTTCCTGCCAGCAGTATGAACACGGCTATTTTACGGCGTACAAGCATCTGGCGAAAGAGGATCTCGATCTTGTATTCCACCTTGGCGATTATATCTATGAATATGGTACGTACGAGTATCTTTCACCAACGGGCAATGTCCGTGCCCACAGTAGCGATGAAATTATCACAATTGAAGAGTACCGCAATCGACATGCCCAATATCGTTCAGATGACCATCTCAAGGCTGCACACGCTGCATTCCCGTGGGTGGTTACATGGGATGACCATGAAGTGGAAAATAACTACGCGAATGTCATTCCAGAAAAAGACCAGTCTGTTGAAGCGTTTATCAAGCGCCGCGCCGCTGCTTACCAGGCTTATTACGAGCATATGCCGCTCCGCAGGTCGTCATTGCCTCATGGTGGCGGCATGCAATTATACCGGGATTTCACTTATGGTAATTTGGCGAACTTCTATGTTCTTGATACACGCCAGTACCGTGATGACCAGGCGAATGGTGATGGAACGAAAGCTCATACAGCGGAATCCTTGGATCCAAAGCGTACTCTTCTTGGAACAGAACAAGAAAAATGGCTGCTTGGCAATCTAGGAAACTCGAAATCCCATTGGAACGTCCTTGCCCAGCAGATTTTCTTTGCCCAGCGCAAATCCGGAAGCAGCACGGCTCCAAAATTCAGCATGGATTCATGGGATGGTTATCCGGCCGCACGCCAGCATATTACGGATTTCGTTGCTGGCAATAACATCAATAACCTGATCGTTTTAACTGGAGATGTCCATGCAAGCTGGGCTTCTAACCTGACAACTGATTTCAACAATTCTGAAGCCCCCATTTTTGGAGCAGAGTTTGTCGGAACATCGATCACTTCTGGAGGAGACGGATCGGATTTGCGTGCAGACACGGCTAAATCTTTAGCGGATAACCCGCACATCAAATTCTTTAATAATTACCGTGGTTACGTTCGTTGCCAGGTCACTCCGGAACAATGGCGTGCAGATTACCGTGTTGTTCCATTCGTAACCGAGCAGGGAGCAGATATTTCAACAAGAGCGTCATTTGTTTATAAAAAAGATCAGACAGGGCTCAAGGAAATAGCGGCCACTTCGGTGCCTATGGGTGTTAAAATGTCTGATGAAGTCGAAGAAGACCGCCATCGCGCCCACGCCCGCGCGCATGAAAAGCAAATGGAGAAAAAGCGTAAAGCTGCACCAATTAATTAAGCGTTAAAAAAGAAAACTAATAGATTTTACTAATTAATAAAGAGGGAACCTTAATTGAGGTTTACCTCTTTTTTTTGAATAGAGCATCACTTTACAATAGCAACATTGTGCTAATAGTTCGAATGATTATCTAGAGCCTTCTTTATTTCAAAACATTATAATTTAGTTAGGTAAAGTGTTAACGCTTAAAAATGAAGAAAGGAAGGGAGTTATTTTTTTTTGAAACAATTTATCTGAAAAATTAAAAAACAATAAAAAGGAGTTTTTTATGAGCAATCAAAAATATTTAATGGATGATGCCCCGCTTAATAAATTTCATCTACGAATTACCGCTCTTACTTTCGGTTCTAATTTTTCGGATGGTTATGCTTTAGGTATTATTGGAATGGCCCTTTCCTTATTAGGTCCACAAATGAAACTGGGAGCAATATGGGAAGGATTAATCGGAAGCTCCGCTTTAATTGGCCTCTTTTTTGGAAGCTTACTACTAGGAGGATTATCTGACCGTATTGGCAGACAAAAAATCTACTTAGCTAATTTTCTAATTATTGGAATTGCTTCTGCATTACAGTTCTTTGTCCATGATCCATGGACGTTATTCATTTTACGGTTATTGATTGGGATTGCCTTAGGAGGAGACTATGCCGTTGGCTCGACTTTACTAGCGGAGTTTGCCCCAAGAAAATATCGAGGATTATTGCTTTCTTCTTTAAATGTACTCTGGACAGTTGGGTATGTCGTTGCAAATATCGTTGGTTATTATTTGCAAAAATCAGGCCCGGATTCTTGGCGCTGGATGCTTGTGAGTGCTGCCATTCCCGCTTTCATTCTATTAATCTTACGTATCGGCACTCCAGAATCGCCACTTTGGTTAATTAAAATGGGACGTGTGGAAGAGGCTCGTGCCATCGTAAGAAAACATATTGGACCAAATGCGATAATGGATGAAACGATTAAAGAAACTTCCAAAACAGCTTTCCGTATGGTCGATCTTTTTAGTAAACATCTATGGAAGCGGACTACATTTGGATCATTATTTTATGTATGTCAGGTTGTCCCGTATTTTGCCATCTATACTTTTCTTCCAACAATATTAAGTAAAATGGGCTTCGAAGAAACATTTAGTATTGATATGCAGCTGAACCTTTTCTTGTTAGTTGGAGCCATCGTTGGGGTTTGGTGTACGGAAAAGCTTACGCGAAGAGGCTTCACTATTTATACGTTCATCATACTTACCGCTACTTTATTTATTTTAAGTGTATTGCCTAAAGAATCGCATACGACAGCGATCATTGTCTTTGCTGCCTTCACGTTTGTGATGTCTGCTGCTTCCAACCTTACGTTAATTTATCCCGCAGAGCTTTTTCCTACAGAAATACGTGGAACAGGTGTCGGCGTCACGACTGCTGTCAGCCGCATTGGTTCTGCGATTGGAACCTTTCTGTTACCTGTAAGTGTTAGTTCATGGGGAATGGGACCATCGATGATTGCGATGAGTGTGATTCTATTGATTGGAACGATTGTCTCGATCGCATGGGCACCAGAAACAAAGTATCTATCGATGACTGAAGTCGATAACCCAGAACTTGAAACGGGAAGCTCTCCAATCATAGATTCTGCGTTTTCAAGTAAAAGAAATTTATCATAAGCTTGATAAGAGGTGTTTTAGATGACCAAGAATGAAAACTTACACCCAAGAGATATAAAAGAGGTTATTATTGGAGATCAAGAGCTTTCGATTCATGAGGTGATTGCTGTTGCAAGATATTCAGCAAAAGTTTCCTTTACAGAAGCTTATTGCAACAGGGTAAAAACATCACGTGGATTAATCGAAAAGTTTTTACAAGAAGAGCGCGCGATTTATGGAGTGACAACCGGATTTGGCAGTAATGTATCAAAAGTAATTTCGAAGGACGATGCTGAAGTCCTGCAACGCAATATTGTTCGTTCTCATGCGGTATCGGTAGGAGAGCCGCTAGAAAAAGAAGTGGTTAGATCTATTCAGCTTATGATTCTGAACCATTTAGGGCATGGGTTTTCAGGAGTCAGTTTAGAAGTTTTAGAACTTATGGCCGCTTTATTGAATCATGATATCTTACCGGTTGTACCTGGTGAAGGTTCAGTGGCCTATCTTGCTCCTGAAGCACACATCGCATTAGTATTATTGGGTGAAGGGAAAGCCTGGAATAACGGTGAACTCCTTTCAGGCTGCGATGCTTTAGAGAGAGCAGGATTAAAACCAGTTGTACTAGGCTGTAAAGAAGGACTAGCCCTTTTAAATGGCACGACTTCCGTTACGGCGTTTGCCTCTCTTGCTTTATACAATGCGATTCAAGCTGTGAAGACAGCAGATATTTCCGGAGCCATGTCGTTTGAGTCGCTAAAAGGAACCATAAAAGCTTTTGATCCCCGCCTCCATTCTGTAAAAAAACACGTGGAACAGGGGAAAACAGCTCGAAATTTAGTAAAAATTCTAAGCGGCAGTGAAATTGTCGAACAGTACAAGGATTATCGATTACAAGATGCTTTAAGTCTGCGCTGTATTCCACAAGTCCATGGGGCGGTAAAGAAAGTATTGAAAAATACGTTGGAAAACCTGATGAATGAAATCCAGTCCACCAGTGATAATCCAATCATCTGGCCAGAAGGGGAGGACGGAATTGCCTTAATGGGAGGAAACTTCGACAGCTCCTTTATAGGAATGGATGCAGATTCGATGTGTATCGCGATGGGGAACTTAGCCAAGATAGCGGAACGCCGGATTGATCGCTTAGTGAATTATCATGTAAGTGAACTGCCAAACTTCTTAGTCGCCAATCCCGGCTTGAATAATGGCTATATGATTCCCCAATATACTGCTGCTGGGTTATTAAATGAAATTAGAGTTCTTTCTCATCCCGCTACCATTGATAATGTCTCCACTTGTGCGAATCAAGAGGATGTCGTGAGCTTTGCCTATTTTGCTGCAAAGAAAGCCTATCAAATTTCAAAGAAGCTTCAGTATATTTTAGCGATAGAATTGATGCTTGGCACGCAGGCATTAGATTTCTACGAAGAATTGAGTCCATCACCGGTAACAGGAAAAGTTCATCAGTTCATCCGATCGAAAGTACCAACTGTAAAAGAGGACCGATTTTTCCATCCTGACATCGATATCATTTTCCACCACATCCGAGAAGGAGAAATCGTCACACTAGTCGAAGAGTTAATTGGAGAAATAGAATTCTAATCGTTTAGGGAGGAAGCAATAAAAAGCTTCTTCCTTTTCTTTAACTTAGAAGACAGGATGAACGAGGGGAATGATTATGAAACAAGATTCAAATAGCGCTGCTTTTTCACATCTTCTACTCTCTGGAACGCTTGTTCATGAAGGGACATTTGATGAGTTACAACAAAAATTTGGGATTTCTATTCATCCGCATTTAGTTATGATTGTTTCAATAGATCGTTATCCAGATATAGCAAGTGCAAGCGGGAATTCTTTGGAGTGGAGAAAAAAAGTGGGCCAGCAGCTGGTGGGGAAAATTGAAGAAACCGTACGGATTCCTTTTCTTTGGAATTGGATCGAAGAGGGGGTTCTTGCTCTGCTCTTAGAGCTGGAGGAACAGGATTCAGTAAATGAGTTTAATAGAAAAATGGTGAATATGGCAAAAGAAATTCAACTTGCTACCAATTCGATTGATCTTTCTGTATCTATAGGGATTGGTAGATATTATCAAAATCCTTATGCGCTATACCAATCCTTTTTAGAAGCAAGAAAATCGATGTCAGGCCGCTTTTTCCAAGGGAATCAATTAATCTTTCATTGCGAAATGAAACGAAATAATGAGGGACCAGTCATCAATCCGTTTAATGAAGAAAAGGCAGAACTGCTTGCCCTTGTTAAAATTGGCGATGTAGAAGGGATAATTCTTAATTTGAAACGACTCATGGAAAAATTAGCTGTGGCCAGTCAATTTAATGAGGATATATTCAAAACAGAAGTAGTATCTGTCGTCTTATTATTATCTAAACGAGTAATAGATTCAGGTGCCAATGCAATAACCATCCATTCGAATAATACTACTATTATTCAAGAACTCTATCATATTATTCGTTACGATAAATTTGTTAATCAGGTTTGTGAATACGCCGTGTGGCTTACAGAGCAAACCGAAAATACGGATCTTAGTGAAGTAAGTCCTGTCATTCAACAAGCTATCGGTTATATTAAAGAACATCATCAAGAGAGTATTTCTCTGAATGAAATAGCACAATATTGCTGCTTGAGCCGGCATCATTTTAGTCATTTGTTTACAAAAGAAGTAGGAATTAGTTTAATTGATTATTTAAACCGAATGAGAATTGACATGTCCTTGTCGTATTTAGAAATGACCGATTTACCAATAAGTGAGATTGCTGCCAGAATAGGATTCCATGATGCCAATTATTTTAGCCGCATGTTTAAGAAGTATATGCAGTTTAGCCCTTCAGATTATCGATTAGCAAGAAATTGATCTATTATTATTATCGCTTTACTGTATAAAGGCAGTTTTTTTTACTAATTTACGAAATTGATAGAATTTTACACCATTTTGTATTATGCTTACAGAATACTATCAAATAGATGGTATCGGAAAGCCTGACTCATAGTTCATGCTTTCCATTTAATTGAATACGTGCGAACAGGTTCCTTGAAGCAATGCTCAAGGATGAAAAGGGAAGCTCGGTGCAAATCCGACACGGTCCCGCCACTGTAAAAGGATAATCAGCGCAATGTTTAACGCCACTGATCGATATGATCGGGAAGGTTTGTGCTGGTGATGACCCTTAAGTCAGGAGACCTGCCTGTTTCGACCACACTGAAGACCTACGGGAGATAGGGAGGTGTTAGATGGCTTGCTAATTATAAGACGGGTGACGTATGTCCCACTATATATTAGGCATCTCTAACTTTCTTTTCGATCGTTAGAGATGCCTTTTTTTATTTTAAAAAATCGGGAGGTAATGAGATGAAAAGCAGTAATCTTGGATATCCACGCATTGGGGAAAATCGTGAATGGAAGAAGACTTTAGAAGCGTTTTGGGCAGGAAAGGTAGAAGAGGAAGACTTTCTTCTTCAGATGGAACAGATTCGCCTTCAGCACTTACAAAAGCAAAAGGATAAAGGAATTGATTATATTCCTGTAGGTGATTTTACCCTTTATGATCATATCCTTGATACGGCCGTTATGTTTGGTTTCGTACCAAAAAGGTATGAATATGAGGGAGGAAAAGTGCCGCTCTCCACTTATTTTGCAATGGCTCGAGGCAGCCAGACAGCGGTCGCATCAGAAATGACGAAATGGTTTAACACGAATTATCATTATATAGTTCCAGAACTCACGGGGATCAAACCAACCGTAACCGAAAACAAACCCCTGCTTGCCTATCGTGAGGCGAAGGAAAAACTAGGCATTAACGGAAAGCCAGTCATTGTGGGACCTTATACATTTCTAAAGCTTTCGAAGGGATATGAACAAAAACAATTACCAGCACTTATTTTGCAGATTGTTCCCTTATACGCGCAAATTTTACAGGAGCTTGCGGAAGAAGGGGTAGAATGGGTTCAACTGGATGAACCGACTCTCGTTACATCCATAACAGCTGACGAAATGAAAACTGTCTCTTACATTTACAAACAACTGCAAGAAGCTGCTCCTGAGTTGAAAATCATGCTGCAAACGTATTTTGATTCGGTAGAATATTATTCTGAAGTGATCAATCTTCCAGTTGCCGGGGTTGGTTTGGATTTTGTCCATGGTTTGGAAGGGAATCTACAATCCCTGGCAACGTATGGATTTCCGAAGGATAAGATCCTTGGCGTGGGGTTAATCGATGGGAGGAATATTTGGCGTTCCCAGTTGACGGATAAAGCGAAACTCGTCGAAATCATTACAGGAACTGTTCCAAAAGAGCGGTTGTGGCTGCAGCCATCTTCCAGTTTGCTTCATGTACCAGTTACCCTCAGTCAAGAAACGAATCTTCATCCACTTATTAAGGACGCATTGGCTTTTGCTGATGAAAAATTAGATGAAATTCAATCTCTGGTAAAAAGGGCCCTTCATGGTGAAACAGAGGTTATGAAGGAGTTTAATCAAAGTGAAACCGCACGAAATGATTTGGCTCAGTCTCCGGCGAGAAATCGACTCGAGGTTCAAGAGTCAGTAGCTAGCAGTCTATCACAGGTTGCGAAGCGGCCATCATCATTTGATAAGCGCCGCGAGGACCAACAAGTGTTGGAGCTTCCTTTCCTTCCGACAACTACGATTGGAAGTTTTCCGCAAACGATAGAAATCCGTCAAGCCCGAAGAAAATGGAGAAGGGGCGAGTGGACGACAGAAGTATATGATCAGTTTGTTCAAGAACAGATTAAAACATGGATAGGGATTCAAGAAGTAATTGGGCTTGATGTCCTCGTCCACGGAGAGTTCGAGCGGACCGATATGGTCGAGTTTTTTGGTGAAAAATTAGGCGGATTCATCTTTACACAAAATGGCTGGGTTCAATCCTACGGTTCACGTTGTGTCAAACCACCTGTCATCTACGGTGACGTTGAATTTCTGCAACCGATGACAGTGAAAGAGAGTTTGTATGCACAGTCCCTTACGAAAAAGCCAGTCAAAGGGATGATTACAGGTCCCGTAACAATTCTGAATTGGTCCTTTGTGCGAGATGATATTTCAAGGTCGGAGGTTGCTTTTCAAATTGCGCTTGCCTTACAAAAAGAAGTGGAGTCTCTAGAAGCTTTAGGAATAAAAATCATCCAAGTGGATGAACCAGCGCTTCGCGAGGGACTACCGCTTAAAAAATCGGCTTGGGGAACTTACTTAGATTGGGCGGTTAAGGCCTTTCGTCTGACGACTTGTTCTGTCCAAGATTCAACCCAAATTCATACGCATATGTGTTATTGTGATTTCCATGATTTTATTGAGCCAATTAATCAGTTAGATGCAGATGTGATCTCAATCGAAACCTCTCGCAGTCATGGAGAATTGATTTCATCATTTAATGACAATAAATATGATAAAGGGATTGGGCTCGGTGTCTATGACATCCATAGTCCTCGAGTACCGACGCGGGAGGAAATCGTCAACGTGATTGAAAGTGGTTTGCAGGTTCTTGAACCAACTCAATTCTGGATCAATCCAGATTGTGGCTTGAAAACAAGAGGAATCGAGGAAACCATCCAATCACTTCAAAATATGGTGGCTGCAACACGTTTAGTTCGTGAGAAATTGTCTGTGCACAATCGGTAACTAATACTAGGGGAATATGAAATGGGATAGGCAAGCAAGCCTATCCCATTTTCAATTGCCATTAGAATAATGCGGTTTTTAATGCCACTTCAATATTCCCTTTCGTTGCTTTCGAGTAAGGGCAAACAGTATGTGCTAGTGCGACTAGTTCCTCTGCTTCTTCCAATGAAATCCCCTTAACAGCAACAAACAGTGCGACTGCTAGTTTGAATCCTCCATCTAGATCTTTTCCAATTGATACTTCTGCAGTAACCTTTGATTCGATCCGCTTTCTCGATTGTCTTGCCACTAAATTTAATGCACTATCGAAGCAAGCTGCGTATCCAGCAGCAAATAATTGTTCTGGATTTGTAGCATTTTCTTTCTCTTGGCCACCGAGTGATTTAGGCATGGATAGTGCCAAGTCAAGCGTACCGTCACTACTTTTTACCTTTCCTAATCTACCACCCTCTGCAGTAGCTTTCGCTGTATATAATGATTCCATTTTAACGACCTCTTTTCTATTTTGTAAAATTAAATTGTGAGCAATTGAATATCACGAGATTATCTTAACTCCGATTATTAAATAAGTCAACAATTAAATTGTGTAATATTAAATTGTGTTTATTTGTCTCTGGATTGTGTATGATAAACAATAAGAGGAAAGAGAAAGGATCTTAAAGATGGATAATCAGAACCTAAAGCTTGAAAATCAAATCTGTTTTAAAATTTATACGGCCGAGCGAGAAATCACAAAACTTTATAGAGATTTACTCGAAGATCTAGATGTAACCTATCCGCAATATCTTGTCTTGTTAGTATTATGGGAGAAGGATTCAATAACTGTAAAAGAGCTGGGCCAAAAGCTCTTTTTAGACTCTGGTACGTTAACTCCGATGCTCAAACGGATGGAGGGCAATGAGCTTCTTGAGCGCAGGCGATCTCTAGAGGATGAAAGAAGTGTAATCATCACACTGACAAAAAAAGGAAAGGAACTGAAGCAGAAAGCCGAATGCATTCCATCGCAATTATTAAATAACCTATCAACGGATTATGATGAATTGAAGAACTTAGATTACACACTTACTACAATTCTTCAACGTATTCAAAAAGTAAAAGAGAATTAAAACATGCTAAAAGCGGTAAAGTGAGACGAGGGCGTATGGCTCTTGTCTATTTGATTTTATTGAGATTCCAGTAACTTCTGAAAATTCAGTTGACTTATCTTACAGTTGTTTTAATATAGAAAATATAAAACAATGTTTTACTTATAAAACAAGGTGTTTAGGAGGGAGAAATATGCCATTTTTACAAGTAGAAGATTTACAGATCCATTATGAAATAGAAGGAGAAGGTTCCCCGTTAATCATTTTACATGGAATGGGTAACAACTCGCAGTCATGGAAGAAACAATTACAGGGCTTACCCAAGCAATTCACTGTGATTGCCTGGGATGCGCCCGGATATGGGGAAAGTTCGGATCCACAAGTGGAATTGAAAGAATTTAAACAGTTTGCTGATGTATTAAAAGGATTTATTGAAAAATTAAATTATAAATCCGTCACGCTGCTAGGACATTCCATGGGATCGGCGATTGCACTCGATTTTTGTTACCGCTTTCCCGAGATGGTTGATGCGTTAATCATTTCAGATGCAACAAGAGGGGCAGCGGCCTTGACTAAAGAGGAAAATGAACGGAAATTAAACAATCGTCTAAATAAAATTGAAACACTAGATCCCAAAGAACTGGCGAAACTACGTGTAAAGGAACTTCTTTCACCGAATCCAGATCCTGAAATAAAGAAAGAAGCAGAAAGAATCTATTCGCAAATAAGACCAATGGGTTTCCGCTCGGTAGCCTATTCGCTTTTTTCCTTAAATCAAATGGATATTCTTTCTTCTATCAATGTTCCTACTCTAGTTATTTGCGGTGAATTAGATAGAGTTACCCCAGTAAGTGAATCGCAGATTTTTCATGAAGCAATTAGGGACTCAACCTTTGTTACGATCCCTGGGACTGGACATTTGTGTTATCAAGAAGATCCTACCCGTTTTAATGTAATCGTCCAAGATTTTCTTACTTCCTTAGTGATAAATCAATAAAGTGCTTGCACTTCTTTGCTTAAACTTTGATATGATTGTAGAATAAGTAAATTAATAACAATGAGATGGTGAAATGCTGATGGCAAAAGATGAAAAGGAAAGGTATAATGCCAATTCTTTAGTGAGAGGATTGGAAATTTTAAAGCTATTTAGTGAGGAACGACCAACTTTATCCTTGGTAGAAATCGCGAAAGAACTAGATGTGAGTCGAACGGTTCCATTCCGATTATTGTATACACTCCAAACACTTGGATATCTCGATCAAGATGAACATACGAAACGCTACAGTCTAACTCCAAAGGTGTTGGAATTAGGCTTTGCCTACTTAAGTACATTGAAACTCCCGGAAATTGCGCAGCCTTATTTAGAAAAATTAAGGGATGAAACTGGGGCATCCTGTCATTTATCGATATTGGATGGTCAAGAAGTTGTCTATGTTGGCAGTGCACCAGTCCGAGGAGTCTCAGCAGTTAATGTGAATATTGGGTTGAGACTGCCCGCCCATGCAATCGCTAATGGAAAAGTCCAGCTGGCCTATCAACCCCAAGACAAATTAAACCAAATCTTATTTGGCTCCAATTTAAAACCATATACAGAAAGAACGCAAACAGATTACATGGATTTTCAACAAGAATTAGCTACGATTCGGCAAAAGGGATATGCGATAACAAAGGGTGAATTTCATCATGGAATTCAATCGGTTGCTGCTCCTATCTTTGAGCGCACGGGTCAAGTCAGGGCAGCGATCAATGTGGTCGCAACAGAAGCTACCTTCAATCAAGAATTTATTGAAAAAATAGCCTTACCTAAAGTGCTGGAAGCTTCTGAAATACTATCCGGTTTTATGGGTTACCACTCAAAAATTAATTAGAAAGCTTGCGAAATTTCGCAAGCTTTTTTTGTTGGTGTGTTTTATATATAAAACGTATTTTATTTTGTGAAACAAAATCAATGATTTTTGTTGACACAATATTCTCAAAACTTTAAAATAAACTTAGTGGTAAACGATGTTTTATATATAAAACATATTCTTTACTGCAAAAAATAAAAAAGGAGGAATAAAAGTCTATATGGGACATTGAAGTACTATATACTAGATAATAAAATATTTTGGAAGCGTATTCATCTGATTAAAAACAAAAGGGGGCTCTTTAATGCTGAGAACGAATAAACGTTGGATTTATATTGCCATGCCTATTTTCTTCTTTTGGTTTTTTGGACAAATTGATAAATTAGGTATTTCGATTATTCAAACCGATCAAGGTTTCTTAAACGATCTTGGATTAACCGGTGCAGATAAGAATGCGAAAATTGGGATGATCACATTTATTTTTACCATTGCCTATGCCTTATCTAATATCTTTTGGGGATTTATCATTGACAAGCTTGGAGCAAGGAAAACAGGAATCATCGGTCTTGTTGTATGGGCAATTACCATGGTTATTGGCGGTTTATCCACTTCCTACGAAATGTTTATCTTGAGCCGTATCATCCTTGGGATTGGTGAGGGGATGATGATTCCGATTTGCGGAAAGTTTATCTCCAACTGGTTTCATCAGCGTGAACTTGGCCGGGCACAATCCTCATGGCTGGCAGGAAACTATTTAGGACCTGCATGTGGAGCCATAATCTTAACGCTTGTGATTGCGACCTTCCATTGGCAAGCCGCCTTTTTCATTTTAGCAGGGTTTAATCTATTAATCGTTCTTCCCATGTTTATCTTCCTTACTCGTGATACTCCTGAAGAACATCCTGGAATAGATCCAACTGAATTAGCTTATATTCGACAGTCAGATTCCAAAGGAGCAACTAAAAAACAAAACTTTGCTCAAGATTATCGTTATTGGATTGTTTGGTTCGGAATGTTAGTGTCATCGTTCTTATTTTTTGGTATTAGTATTTGGCTTCCTACTTATTTAGTCGGAGCGAAGGGTTTCACAAGGGAGGCAATGACAGGAATCACCTCATTATCTTGGCTGTTTGCTTTAGGATTCGTATTAATTTGCGGATATTTAGCCGATAAAACCAAGCGTCCTGGTTTACTAGCGACGATTCTATTTCTATTGACGGCATCATTTTTAACTGCGGCCATTCTTTCTCCGCAGCCAGTTATGGCCGGTGTATTCATGGGCTTGGCGATGGGTACACAAGGGGGCGTATTCCATTTAAGTAATTTATTCATGGTTAAATTCTCGACGCCTGAAACAGCCGGACGTGCTGCGGGATTGATGGGATTTACTAACATTCTTGGCGGGTTTTCAAGCTATATTATGGGTTGGATGGTTGATATTGCTGGTGGGGACTTTGGACCCTCCATTGTGATGTTGATTATTGCAGCTACGCTTGGGTTCATTGCGTATCTATTTACATTGAAAAGGGAAGCAGCAGAGCTAAAGATTGAGAATCTACCTCCCAATCAGGTGATTGTATAATATGATAATCGATTTAAATGTTACGTATATAAAACATAGTTTTAAATATTAAATATTCTCAATATTTATAATTGACAATTATAGTATTGGGATTTAATATTAGTTTATAAGCGAAACATTGTTTTATATATAAAACATATTCAAAAAAGGAGTGTTGTAAATGTCTGAGAAAAAATTTTCAGTAGAAGCATTTGAGAAAAAATATGTGGCGAGGTTAAAGGATCGCTCATTGGATTTTAACGTGTTGAAGTTTCAGGAAGAAGTGGACCCAGCTTACCGCAGAGCACAGATGAGATATATCGGCCGCGGTGCGACAGCTAATAACGATGCAAATGTGATTACCGCAGAACACTTCACTTTAAGCACCATGGTTTTACCAGCAGGGTGTAAAGGACCACTTCATTTACATGATGATGTGGAAGAAGTTTTCTTTATCTTAAAAGGCAGTGTGACCGCACTGATCCAAGAAGAAGGCGAAAGTGAAGTCCATGAGATCGTCTTAAATGAAAGGGATTGCATCAGCTCCCCTCCAGGTGTCTACCGCGGACTGCGCAATGATAGTGATGAAGAGGCATTAATGCTCGTTATGCTGGGTGCTGTTAAGCCGAATTTACCGACCTATCCAAAAGGAAGCGCATTAGAGGAACTTCGTCTTAGGCGTGCTAAAGAGAGAGAAGCAATTATTAACGGAAAATAATTTTTCAATAGGCAGATGTTTCTCAGCAAGCATACTCCCTGAAACTTAAGAATTTGTTCGTTGACAGGGATGGTCCTCTTATTTTCATGCGGGATCATCCTTGTTGACTTTAAACGAAAAAATGGAGGTAGCAGGATGTTAGGAATCACACATTTAAGACATATAAGCTTAATTACCCCCGTTCTCAAGGAACAAGCTGAATTTTATGAGAAAATTTGGGGCTTGGATAAAGTTTCTCAAGATGAACAGTCTGTTTACTTTCGCGGGGCTGGCCCTGAAAACCATATATTAAGCTTGCATGCAGGAGAAAAAAGAGGGCTGCACCATATTGCGTTCGGTATGGTGGATAAAAACGCAGTCGACAGAGCGGCAGAAATCCTTGCTTCAAAAGGTGTGAAGATTGTTTCTCCGCCTGGTTATTTGGATGAGGAAGGAAAAGGCTATGGGTTGCGTTTTGTCGATCCAGAAAATCGCTGTATCGAATTATCGGCTTGGGTGGAAATTCATACCTCGATTTGGAACAAGAAAAATGTCGATCCAGTCAAACTGAACCATGTCGTCATGAACACGAAAGACCTTGATATGATTACTGATTTTTATACGAATGTCCTAGGGTTTAAGGTGACCGACTGGAGCGAGCACCAAATGTCCTTCTTACGCTGTAACAGGAAACACCACTCGATTGCCTTCAATCAGGATCAGCACGCCTCCGTTAATCATATTGCCTACGAAGTGGATACGGTGGATGAAGTGATGCGAGGAATCAGTAATGTCAGAAAGGCAGGCTATCAAGAGATTTGGGGCCCAGGGCGCCACGGTCCTGGAAATAATATTTTTTGTTACTTCCAAGATCCAGGGAAGTTTGTGATGGAGTATACCTGTTATTTGGAAACGATTGAAGATGAGTCAGAATGGAGAGCGCGTGTTTGGAAGCGAGTGCCTCATTTAATGGACCAATGGGGAATCGCCGGACCTCCAAAACCGGAAACACGGGCAGCGATGGGCGGGGAGCCAGACCCAGGCTGGGTAGAAGTTAAAGCATTGGTTTAACGAAAAGGGGTGTCAGGATGGATTTAGGATTAAAGGATAAAGTAGCGGTCATCATGGGAGGAACATCTGGAGTTGGCTTAAAGACGGCAGAAATGTTTCTTCAGGAAGGTGCCCGCGTCGCGGTTTGCGGCAGAAATAGCGAGCGGAAAGAAAAAGCCTATGATCACCTGCTGAAATTTGGAACAGTCGATTCGATTTTTGCGGCAACCTGTGACGTGACTAATAAGGATGATGTTAACGCGTTTATCAACGGGACAGCCACACACTTTGGCGGGATTGATATCCTTGTGAATGCTGCTGGACAAAGTGTCATGGGTTACTTTTTTGATGTGACGGATGAACAATGGGAGCAGCAAATCCAATTGAAATACTTTGCCATCATTTATGCGGTGAAGGCGGTTCATCCTTATTTGGTTAAGAATGGCGGCGGCCGTATCATTAATATCAATGCTACGTTAGCGAAAGAGCCGGAAAGACATATGATTGCAACGGCGGCAACAAGAGCCGGATTATTGAATTTAAGTAAGACTCTATCACAAGAGCTTGCTTCCGATAATATTTTAGTCAACTCAGTGAGCTTAGGGTTGATTCGTACCGATCAATGGGAGCGAAGAAGATTGAAAAATGCCCCAGATATGAACGCAGAAGACTATTATTCTGATTTAGCCAAAAAGCGAAATATCCCTTTAGGGAGAGTTGGCGAAGCAGAAGAAGTGGCCAGTGTGATTTTATTTTTAGCATCAAGCAAAGCGAGTTATGTAGCGGGTTCAACCATTGAAACAGCTGGAGCGCTGGGAAAAGCGCTTTAATTACTGATAAAGGCAGGAATGAATGATGAGCGAACAAAATCAGATGGAATACACCACAGCAGATGCCGTGGTAAAAGAACTTGTCCGTGCTGGAGTGGAAACAGCGTTTGGAATTGTCAGTATCCACAATATGCCGATCTATGATGCGATTCTCCGGGAAGGAAGCATTCATTTAGTCTGTTCCCGCGGTGAGAGCGGCGCGGCAAATATGGCAGATGGCTATGCCAGAGCAACGGGTAAATTGGGAGTCGTGATTACGAGTACGGGAACAGGTGCCGGAAATGCGGCAGGTTCGTTAATTGAAGCATGGGCCGCAGGCGTACCCGTTCTTCATCTTACCGGTGAGGTGGCTTCCCCTTACTTAGGAACGGGCAGAGGATATATCCATGAATGTAAAGACCAGTTGTCGATGATGGAAGGGTCTTGTAAAAAGGCCGTCCGCTTAAGAAGACCAGAGCAGGCAGCTGCCGTCGTCCGGCAAGCCATACAAGACGCATTTGCCTATCCGGCAGGACCTGTAACACTTGAAATCCCCATTGATTTTCAATCTGCCATTATCCCTAATCATCCGATTGAAGATATCAGTTTAATAGCTCCAACTAATAATACCATTCCAGCCATTCCTGAAGAGGCATTAGCCAAAATTAGTCATGCTCGCCGGCCGGTCATTTGGGCAGGAGGAGGAGTGATTACCTCTGGCGCCTCAAATGAGGTTACCGCGTTGGCAGAAACGATTGGGGCGGCCGTGATCACCAGCCAATCTGGAAAAGGAAGCATTCCTGAAAATCATTCACAATGTATCGGTCACTTTGCTGCGAATGAATTAACGAAAAACCTACTGAAAAATTCAGACCTGTTGATCAGTATTGGGGTTCGCTTTAGAGGGAATGAAACAGCCAACTGGAAAGTCCCTGTTCCAAAAGAACATATCTCGATTGACGCGGATTGGCAGGCGATTAATCGTAACTATGAAGCGACCTATGGATTAGTAGGCGATGCGAAACAAATTTTACAAGGATTAAATCAGGCATTATCGCAAAAATCAATCGTCCCAAATCCTGCCTATCTTGATGAAGTACAGTCCGTTCGGGAAGAGTTGCGGACACAGTTACGAGCCACACTGGGTCCTTATGAGCAAATCCTCGATGGGATGCGAAACGTGTTACCAGAAAACACGATTTTAGTCCGGGATGTAACCGTTCAAGCGAATGTGTGGGGAAGCCGCTTATTTGAAATCTATCAACCTAGGACATCGATTCACGCGTCCGGCGGCGGGATTGGCCAAGGGCTGCCAACAGCGATTGGTGCGCAAATGGCTTTTAAGGATCGTCCGGTTGTGCTGATGGCAGGCGATGGCGGATTTATGGTCAATGTCGGTGAAATGGCCACTGCGGCCCAGGAAAAACTACCGTTGATTGTGGTCCTGTTTGATGATGCGGGTTACGGGGTGCTTCGAAATATTCAAAGTGCGGCCTATGGTCGTCAAGTTGCCGTTGATTTAATGAGCCCTGACTTTGTGCTACTTGCGCAATCGATGGGATTTGATGCCTCACGGATCGGTTCAGCCACAGAATTTGTCACTGAACTGGAAAAGGCCGTTGCTGGTAAAAAGCCAACGATGATTGTGGTAGACATGGAAGCGGTCGGACCAATGGCGAAACCCTTTGGAGGTCCTCCAGGTGCAGCGGATGCTTTCAAACCGAAAAAGTTATAGGGAGGAATTTAGTGTGATTTCTACACATCCATTTGTTTCAGGAAAATACCTTATTGGCGGGCAGTGGCTTCAAGCGGAAAAAACAGCCAATGTCACCAATCCAGGACATACGAGTGAAGTGGTCGGTGAAGTTGCCTTATGTTCAAAAGCGGATGTAGATCAAGCGGTGGGAACAGCTGCTAAAGTCTATGAAAGCTGGTCTCAAAGTGACATAGAGGATCGGGCAAACCGGATGAAGCTCGCAGCCGATGAGATTAAATCAATCGTGGAAGAGAATGTAAGTTTGTTAGTTCGCGAGAATGGCAAGGTCCTAGTTGAAGCGAAAAAGGATTTGCTTCGAGTAGTCGATATTATGAAACAAGGGGCAGAAGAATTACTAGAATGGTGGAAACCTGAAAGTTTGGCTGGAGGTCAAAAGGTGCAAATCCGCAAGCGTCCGCGCGGGGTTGCAGCTATCATCTCTCCCTGGAATTCACCGCTGATTCTTACCTTTAAGCGAGTCATTCCCGCTGTGTTGACAGGAAATACGGTGGTCGTTAAGCCTGCAACCAGCTGTCCATTAACGATCATGACGTTCTTAAAAGTGGTAGCTTCCTATTTTCCAGATGGGGTTATTAATGTTGTCACCGGTTCTGGCGGTGTGATTGGTGATGCCCTTTGTTCTGATCCGCGCGTCCGTACGATTGCGTTCGTCGGCAGTACGGAAACAGGCAAAGAAATTATGCGTGCTGCTGCTGGGACAGTAAAGAAACTGTATATGGAGCTGGGCGGGAATGATGCAGCAATTCTTCTTGCTGATGCTAAGTTGGATGACGAAGCAATCAAACGTCTCCGTTTTGGGGTTCTTCGCGCGGCAGGGCAAGTGTGCTCCGCCATCAAAAGGATCTATGTACACGAATCCAGATATGAGGAAGTCATTGAAAAATTAACGAAGGAATTTAGCCGTATTCGGGTTGGGAATGGGATTCAACCGGATGTTGAAATGGGTCCTTTAAATAATAAATCCCAATATGACTATGTAAACGGTCTGATTAATCGTGCCGTTGAAGCAGGGGCCAATGTGATTACTGGAGGAATAAAGTTAGATCCGGAATCGTGGGAACAAGGTTATTTTATTATGCCGACGATCATTACTGGTGTGGACCAACAGTGTGAAATCGTTCGTGCCGAACAATTTGGCCCGGTTATTCCGATCTTACCGTTTTCAGATGTAGATGAAGTAGTGCGGCTCGCCAATGACAGTGAATTCGGATTAAGAGCATCTGTTTGGACGGAGGATAAATTAGTCGCCGTGAAATTAGCTGATCGATTAGAAGCAGGCGCCGTCTTTCATAATAATCATACGGTATTCCAAGATCTCCATCTTGATTTTCCTGGCCTAAAAGAAAGCGGCTTGTCCCGTGAAACGAGACATTGCGGACTCGAATATTTTGCTGATTCATACGGTTTAGCCAACTAAGAAGGAGGGCATCAGATGAGAATAGGATTAATTGGCGGGGGAAATATTGGAAAGTTCCTCCTTCAAAGCATCAATATTGAGGGTCTTCTTTCAGGTGGTAAAATTGTAGGTATTTATACACGGAATCAGCACGCAGCCGGGGAGCTTGCTGCTGAGTTTGCAGTAGAAAACTATTCGGATATTCAATCACTCATCCAGTCTAATATTGACCTTGTTGTTGAAGCGGCGACCATTCAAGTAGTGAAAGATTATGCAGCGGCGATCTTAGCAAGTGGTAAAGATTTAGTGTTAAGTAGTGTTGGCGCCTTAGCCGATGTAGATTTTTTTCGAAATCTAGAAAGAATATGTAAAGAAAGCAGTACAAAAATTTATTTACCATCAGGTGCCATTAGCGGATTAGATGTCCTAAAAGCGGCGAAATCCATTGGCGAACTAGAAGCTGTTTCTATTACTACTAGAAAACCGCCACAAGCATTGCCTGGTGCTCCTGCCGATCGAGAACAAGTGATATTCGAGGGCTCTGCGGCAGAAGCGATTGAATTATTCCCGAAAAATATTAATGTATCGATCATCTTGTCATTAGCAGGGCTTGGATCGGATCAAACAGGTGTTAAAATTATTTCTGATCCAGCTGTGATGAAGAATAGTCATTCAATCGAGGCGACTGGTTCATTCGGAACACTATCACTAAAGGTGGAAAATGATCCGATGCCTAATAATCCCAAAACAAGTTACTTGGCTGCATTAAGTGTGCTGTCCGCATTGAAAAATATAGATGCGGTCATTAAAGTGGGATAAGTGTTAAAATTATTATATGGAAGAAAACAGGGGAAACCCGAAGATTTTTGATCTCATTCTCCTGGAAAAGGTATAAGAAAAATAGTGTTAGGGGGAATAGTTGATGGTTAAAACAAACATAAATCTAGAAGACATGTCGCAAAAAGATGTAGTTGAATACTTAAGTGAATCCGTTCAGCCGGAAATTGGCGCGATTCCTGCCTCTCTATTAGGAGATCCAAAAATCTATGATCTTGAACATAAAAAGGTGTTTTTAAAAACATGGATATTTGTTGGTCATGAATCAGAAATTCCCAATAAAAATGATTTCATTACAAGAGATGTTGCTGGTTATTCCGTCATTATTACACGAGGCGCTGATGGTGAAATTCGCTGCCTCTATAATATGTGTACCCACCGCGGCATGAAGCTTTGCCGGGCGGATGCAGGAAATAAATCTTTATTTACTTGCCCGTATCATGGGTTTAATTTTAAAAACAATGGGGATTGTGTTGGGGTACCGCTGCAAAAAGATATTTATGGTGAGGGATTTGATAAATCTGGTTTAGGGCTTCATCAAGTTAGAATCGAAACCTACAAGGGTCTTATGTTCGGGACGTGGAATGACGAGGCTGAACCATTAGAAGATTTCTTAGGCGATTTTAAATGGTATCTCGATATTTTGGCAGGCCGGGCGGAAATGGAAGTATTGGGGCCGCCGCAACGATTTATTATTCATTCGAACTGGAAAATTGGCGCGGATAACTTTGTGGGTGATTCGTATCATACCATGGTTACGCATGGTTCGATTGTCAAATTGGGAATGGTACCTAGTGCTACCTATTCCAAAAAGGGTTATCAAATCTATACCAACAATGGACATGGCTTAAATCTTGGTACGCCAAATCTTGACTTTGCTTTTCCAGAGGAACTTAAAGAAGAATATAAGTCTAATTTAACAGCAGAGCAGTATGACGTTTTGTCTAATCTAAAAAATATGATTGGCAATATTTTTCCCAATCTATCTTTCTTAATTTCTCATACGAAGGTAAAAGGCCAGTTGATTTCGAATACTTCGGTTCGTCTATGGCGGCCGGTTGGTGTCGATAAAATGGAAGTGATCACTTGGTTTTTAGTGGAGAAAAATGCTTCAGCCGATTGGAAAAGACGTTCTCGTGAGTCGTTTGTTTTGACCTTCAGCCCGTCAGGAATCTTTGAACAAGATGACACAGAGGTATTTACCGATATTACTGCTGCAGCCTCCGGAACGATGCCATTAGTAAAGCAGCTGACCTTTAATTATACGATGGGCTTACATCGAAAGCCTGTGGAAGATTTTATTGGCCCGGGTGTCGTTTTTGATGATAAATTCACCGAGGCCAATCAAAGGAACTTTTATCGTTACTGGCTCGATCTCATGACTTCTTAAGGTTTTATTTTTTGAAGAGGGAAAGCGCGTACAAAAAAAGATTGGAGGAGTCATGATGAGTTTAGAGAAGATGCTAGCAACCTTTGAAATGGAGCAATGGTTATACCGGGAAGCGAAGTTTCTCGATGATATTGATTTTGATGGCTGGTTTAGTTTGCTGCACCCAGACATTTCTTATCAAATGCCGGTAAGGGTTAATAAGGAAGGGATTGAACGTCCCGATTATTCCTTCGATATGTTTGCTTTTAATGATGACATTGAATTATTGAAAATTCGCGTGGACCGTTTAAAAACAGATTACGCCTGGGCTGAAATCCCGCCGTCTCGTACACGAAGGTCTGTCAATAATGTGAGACTTCTTGAGTATGTTCCCAATGAAAAAGCGGTTGTTAACAGCTATTTAACGATTTATCGCAGCCGAAGTACCGATATTCATCACGATTTAATTTCAGGTGAACGTCAGGATGAATTCACGTATGTTGACGGGGAATGGAAGCTTTCTAAGCGTGTATTCATTGTAGATCAAACGACTTTAAATACTAGAAATCTGGCTATATTTGTATAGAAGCCAAAGTAGAAAGGAGCACCTTGATGGCTCAGCTTAGTGGGAAATCAATTTATTTGACCGGAGGTGCCTCCGGGATTGGTAGGGCTGTCACCGAGGCATTTGTAAAAGAGGGTGCCGTTGTGACCATCCTTGATCGGTCTGCAGCAGGATTAAATGAGCTCAAACAGCAATATGGTGAGCAGGTTCAATGCATTGAAGGCGACGTTACGATCTATGATGATCATGTACGAGCAGTGGAAACAGCCACAAAAACCTATGGAAAATTAGATGTCTTTGTTGCTAATGCAGGTGTATTCGATGGATTTGCCAAATTTGAAACCGTCACACCGGAAGCCATGTCAGATGCTTATGACCTCCTGTTCAATATTAATGTAAAAGGATATTTTAATGGGGCAAAAGCAGCCACTGCTGAACTAAAGAAAACAGCAGGAAATATGATTTTCACTGTCTCAGGTGCCGGGTTCTATCCGGATGGCGGCGGAGTTTGGTATACAGCAAGCAAGCATGCTCAAATTGGACTAATGCGCCAACTGGCGTTTGAATTAGCACCAGAAATCCGGGTGAACGCGGTGGCGCCTGGTGGAACGTTAACAGCATTAAATGTTATTCCACCACTGCAGCCTTTTGTAAAAATGGTCGATAATGAGACGAAAGAGAAAAGCATTAAAAAACGGAACCCGCTGCAAATTGCGATGACATCTGAAGATCATGTTGGGGCCTACCTACTGCTTGCTTCTGATCAGGCACGTGCGATTACGGGTGAAGTCATTTCAAGTGATGGAGGCTTGGCTGTTCGCGGGCTTGGTTAAATAGGATGAAATAATTGGGGGAATATAAATGGCCGAATCATTGACGGAAAAAAAGCCGTTAGCTGGAAATAACGTCATTAACCAAATTGCATTCGTTGTTCATGATATTGAGCAAGCTTCAGAAGCATTTGCGAAACTTCTTGGGATACCGAAACCTAAATGGTTTTTAACAGGAGATCGCGAAGTTTCTAAAGTGGTCTTTCGCGGTCAGCCAACTGATTCCCGTAGTAAACTAGTATTTTTAAACACCCCAACTGTGCAAATTGAATTGATTGAACCCAACCAGGAACCTGGCACGATGCGCGAATTTCTGGATACAGTTGGGGAAGGAATCCATCATATCGCCTTTGATGTGGACTCTATTAAAGAGAAGCTTCCTATTTTTGAGGAAAACGGATATCCATTGCTACAGAGCGGGGAATTTACGTCTAGTGATGGAAGATATGTTTATGTGGATACGTTAAAAAGTCATAAGACACTAATGGAACTCCTAGAAAGTGCTGTTCCGAGGGATACGGCCCCTACCACAGATATCTTCACCCCTTTATTAGGAACCAATAAAATCGAGCAGTTGGCAATTGTGGTGAGAGATCTGGATGCCGCTGCAGAGGCATATTGTAAGTTATTGGGTGTGGGAAAACCTCCGGTAATACAATCGGGTCCTAGTGAGCTTACTCAAGTCGTTTTTGAAGGAAAGCCAACTGAGGCTGACTCAAAATACATGTTTATAAATACCCCTTTACTTCAAATTGAATTAATTGAGCCGGGTGATTCACCAAGCACTTGGAAAAAGCACCTCGAAACACAAGGCGAAGGTGTCCACCATATCTCTTTTGTCGTAAATGATATCGAGGAAAAAGTGAGATTACTAGAGGACATGGGTTATTTCGTTATTCAAAGAGGGAATTTCTGGAACGGTAAAGGTAGATACGCTTATATGGACACGATGTCTACATATAAAGTAATCATAGAATTACTTGAAAGGTTTTGAAAAGACAAAACGGGGAGCCCATGGACTCTCCGTTTTTTTATTGAATTTGACCTAAAAGCTCAATAGCTTGTTCTTTTGTCTCGATTGAGAGTAATTGTTCTCTGTATTCTTCATTCATCAGTTTACGAGAGAGCATTTGAAGAATCTTCAGGTGTTCATTTCCAGCAGATTCTTCTGGTACGGCAATCATGAAGATTAATTTTGCTGGTGTGCCATCATATGCTTCCCAGTCAACGCCTGCTTTTTTTAGACCGAATACAACAGTGGGTTTAACGACCGCTTTCGATTTTCCGTGGGGAATCGCAATCGACATGCCGATTCCGGTGGTACTTTCTTTTTCACGGTTAATGATGGCTTTTTTAAATTTACGCTTGGATTTAATCGCACCATTTTGGTCAAGTTTGTCGATCATTTCATCTATAACAGATTCTTTCGTATTACCTTTAAGATCTGTTTCAATAAGCTCTAAGCTGATTAAATCTGTTAGTTTCATCTAAATCACTCCACATTCTTTTTTAATGCATTGACCATCAATGCTGTGACGACGACTCCGACCACAATGGCAATTAAGAACATGACTACGTTATCAACTGCTCCTAAAGCTGCAACAATTAGTCCCCCGTGTGGAACGTGATCGCCAACACTGCTTAACATCGCTATGACCGCACCAGCCATAGAACCGACCATAATACTTGGAATTACCCGTAGTGGATCTTTTGCTGCGAAAGGAATCGCACCTTCAGTGATTCCGAATAAGCCCATGAAGAATGCGGCTTTTCCGGCTTCTTGTTCTGCTTCTTCATACTTCTTCTTATTAATAATTGTAGCAAGACCCATTCCGATTGGTGGGATACAGATGGCTGCTGCGATGGCACCCATAATTGTGTAGTTACCCGAAGCGATCATCGCTGAACCGAATAGGAAGGCAACTTTATTGACTGGACCACCCATATCAAAAGAAATCATTGCACCTAATAGTAACGCTAGTAAAATTGAACTTGTTCCTTGCATACCATTTAAGAAATCGGTAAGGGCTGTAAATACTCCAGCCACTGGGCTACCAAGGATAAAGATAAACACCGCTGCTACCACGACGCTTGATAAAATTGGGATAATTAGGATTGGCATAATAGGCTGTACCATTTTTGGTACTTTCCAACTTTTAATGTATTTTGCCACATACCCAGCGATAAAACCCGCAATAATTCCCCCAAGGAACCCGGCGCCTGCTTCACTGTTATAGAATTCTCCGTGAGCTGCAATATAACCTCCGACCATACCAGGCACTAGTCCAGGGCGGTCAGCAATACTCAGTGCGATAAATCCTGCTAAAATTGGAACCATGAACCCAAACGATGCAGACCCAACATTTAAAACGGAGTTCCAAATCGAATCGGGATCAACGACCATTCCTTTGGCTGTCGGTTCACCGCCGAGACCTAATGCTAAGGCGATTAAGATACCGCCAACAACTACGAATGGAATCATATAGGATACACCGTTCATTAAGTGGCGGTAGATTGGATTCTGCTTATCTTTTCGTTCTTTTTTTAATTGGTCAACGGATTTCATGCTTTCTTGATGAATAGGAAAGTCGCTCGTTAATACCTTAGTAATCAGTTCCTCCGGTTTACGAATACCGTCCTGTACGCCTGTGACTAATAATTTTTTACCAGCAAATCTTGATGTATCAACCGTTTTATCAGCTGCAATAATAATTCCTTCTGCTTCTTGAATTTCTTGTTCGGTTAGTTCGTTTTCTACACCGATGGAGCCTTGTGTTTCGACCTTCATCTGGTGCCCTAGTTTTTCAGCGGCTTTTTGTAAGTTTTCCGCTGCCATATACGTATGAGCAATACCATTTGGACAAGATGTGATGGCTAATAGCTTCATGTAAGGGTTCATCTCCTGTTAAAGTAATTTTCCTTATGTATTAGTTATACAGCTGAAATCGGTTCCATAAAGGCCGGATATTTACCGTAATATACGGAAAAAGTAATTTTAATTTACAAAAGCCGTCAAATTTCGTTGATTTGACGGCCTTTCCTTATGGCTATTTTTGCATAGATTGTTGCTTTTCGTATAAGTCCATCAACCTGTTTAACTATTTGCTTCGTGGCATCTTTTCATAAGAACTTTTGCGAAAATTGCCCAGAAACTTAAGTTATGACCCTTATAAAGCTCCAATAGAAACAAAGTTTACGAAAAGAGCCTTCCTTATAGACTATTAATAAACTCTTCGGGTGTTTTTTGTTTGATTAAGTTATTGATCATGTTCGGATGATCACATAATTGACCGATTTCAGTGAATAATTCCTTCGTTTTCGAATATTCCTCTTGTTTCGTGGACAGCATCAGGACGAGCGAAACATAATCCTTTCCCCATAAGAGCGGCCTTTTTAACAGCCCAACTGCAATGCCTGATTTTTTTATAAACACAGGATCGCCATGCGGGATACTAATGCCGCCTCCAATATTGGTGGAGGAATGCTGTTCGCGGATAATGGCTGATTCAATATATTCTTCGCTAACATACCCTTGTTGGACCAGTTTGGTGGCCAGTGCTTCAATGATTTCATAGGGATGACTATAATCAAGGTCGACGATGATGAGTTCTTCTTTGACTAATTCTCGTAAAAAAGGAAAATTGCCTTCCTGGTGCGTTTGATGGACGGGTTTGTCGTTTAGTGCCTCAATAAACGCTTGGAGCCTGTTTTGCTCCTCCTGTGATAAAAGAGGTGTCACCTCAATAACCGGCACATGTGCATTCTGGATTGGAACAGTTGCGATTATAAAATCAATTTCTGCCGGAGAGTACTGATTGATTTTATGGATCGAAACAGAATCAATGATATCCAAGGAATGGAATTTCCGCTCGAGTTTTGTCCGTAGCAAGACTGAGGCACCAATCCCCATTGGACAAACAATAATCGTTCTTTTGTTACTGCCGTTCCTTCGTTGCAACCGTTCAAGGGATGCTTGAAAGTGAAGAGTCAAATAGGCGGCTTCATCTTCAGGAATGTTTAGCTTGCGTACTTTGTTTAAGAGGACTAACTCATTCATAATGGTATCAAATAAGTAAGGGTACACACGTTTAATTTGATCCAGAATGGGATTAGTCACGCTTAATCCATGCCAAATTCGGTTGAGCGATGATTGAAGGTGAACGTATAGACCTTGTATTAAATCCTCGTCTTCGGAAAAATCAATATGGATCATTGCTGAGATTTGCTGAACGAGCACCCTGGTGATCATTTTCACTTCTTCATCGACATCATTTTTTTCATGAATCACGTTTTGAACCTTTCCGCCCATAAAGTGAAGAGCAATATAAGCGATTTCATTTTGTGGGAAACGCAACGCGAAATGAGGCTCTAACTGTTTCAGTGCTTTTAAGGCAATCGAGAATTCCTTTTTCACGCTGATCTGAGCGACTTCTGCTGCCGGAAGATGGATGGTATTTCCTAGTTTTAACCGTTTAATGGAAATTAGAATATGAACAAGGAGGCTTTGGAGCGTTTCATCCGTGTAGGGATTTGCGCTCTGCTGATTAACTTCCTCAAGAGATTGGGTTACAGCATGAATATCCTGATTTTCGAACAATTGCTCCCAAAACTTGCTGCGATTCTGTTCATTAGGTTCTTTGATCAAAGGGATCTTGGAGATCGCCAAGCGCCAATTTTGCTCAGGGCCTTCGACTTCGATTCCTAATTTCTTTTTTGTCGTTAAGGTTAGGTTGGCTGTTGCTAAAAAAGCCTCAATTTTTTCGATATCCTTTTTAATGATTGCTTTGTTAATGAAGAATTGTTCCGATAGCCTTTGGAGGGTTACTGGCTTTTTTTCTAATAGCAATAGTTCTAGAATGCTAGCTAATCGATCTTTTTCCTCCACTTCATAGGTTGTTGTTTGAACATTGTAAAGGGAGTTTAACAGAGAATTTCTTTCTGCTTGATCATTTATCTCAAGGCGGAAACCGATATTTGGCTTTCGTGTAAGTGTTGCAGTGGAATGTTTGCTTAACCATTGATCAAGAATCTTTGAATCGTTGCGAACCGTTTTCTCCGAGCAATTTAACTGGTCCGCCATTTGCTGCGACGATAAAAAATCGGAGGTCGAATCCAAGAGGATTTTTAGCATTCTTTTTTGGCGGCCATTCATTGAGTTCACCTCGCTTTTGGGGGAATGGTTTAGGTGCCTGACACCCAGTTTGGAATAAAAGTATGTGGTGCCTGACACCAATTTCCTACCTGTAGACCGTGCAAATTCTGTCGAATTGGTTGAATAGTAACATATTGTCCAGTGATTGTCACCAGCAAAAAGCGAGAGAAATGTGTGGTTTTCGTGAATTAGAATGATTGGGTGTTTTCCTATGGAATAAGGTACAGAAGGTGATTTGAAACTACTTAGGTTTAAAAAATATTATTTTTGGGGTTATAAAAAAGATTGTAAAGAATAGTCATTAATAACTAGTCCTATGAAAAATTTTTGGATCCTTGCTTTGATGAAAAGGTTGTTTACACCTTTTTAAGTCTGAAAGTTGTGATTTTTAAAGAACATGAACGGTTTAACATAAGTGAAATTACGCAGCAAAGAACTTGTTCATGGAAATGAAGGGGAGTTGTTGTTAATGGCTATTTTAGTAACAGGTGGTGCTGGATATACTGGAAGTCATACTTGTGTGGAACTACTAGCGGCTGGCTATGAAATTATAGTTCTAGATAATTTTTCAAATAGTAAACCAGAATCACTCAATCGAGTAAAAGAGCTAACGGAGAAAGACTTTCCGTATTACAAGGTAGACTTGCTTGACCGTCGCAGCCTTAGGGATGTGTTTTCAAACCATCCTATCGAAGCTGTGATCCATCTTGCTGGATTAAAAGCGGTAGGCGAATCGACTTCCCTCCCTCTTCACTATTATCATAATAATATTACTGGAACGCTGATTCTTTGCGATGTCATGAAAGAATATGGTGTGAAAAATATGGTGTTCAGTTCATCGGCAACCGTGTATGGTATGCCTGAACGTGTACCGATTTCTGAAGATTTTCCACTCAGTGCAACCAATCCCTATGGTCGGACCAAGCTGATGATCGAGGAAATTTTGTGTGATTTATTTGTCGCAGATTCAAGTTGGAGCATTTCCTTATTACGATATTTTAATCCGATTGGCGCACATGAGAGCGGCAGGATTGGCGAGGATCCAAGCGGAATCCCAAGTAATTTAATGCCGTTTATTACGCAGGTAGCTGTTGGGAAATTGAACGAACTTCTGGTGTTTGGAAACGATTACCCGACGGTGGATGGTTCGGGGGTAAGGGATTATATTCATGTCGTTGACCTTGCCCAAGGACATGTAAAAGCACTTGAGCGAGTCATGTCCTCAAAAGGTGTAGATGCCTTTAATCTCGGGACCGGAACAGGTTATAGTGTATTACAGATGATAGCTGCTTTTGAAAAAGCCGCTGCGGTGAAAATCCCATACAAGATTGTTGCGAGGCGACCAGGAGATGTGGCCATTTGCTATGCAGACCCGTCCAAGGCGAAAAAGGAACTAGACTGGATGGCAGTTAGAGGAATTGAGGAGATGTGCCGAGATTCATGGAGCTGGCAGAAAAAGAATCCCGATGGATATGATACAAAAGTAATTTCAAAATAATCTTTTGTGAAAAAATTGTAATTTTTTGTAAAGAACTGTTTCGTTAGTAAATACTGTATTAAGCCCTTATCGTACCCGATAAGGGCTTTTTTCAATTAGGCCGATTACGAATAACTCTAATTGTTACCGTCACCCCGATCTTTCAAAGGAGACGGGCACAAATAAGCCCTAATTCTTGTTTTCGAATCCATTGAATAATTAAGAACTTTACAAAGCTGTTTCGTAGGTCTTAAAATTGAATTAAACTTTAAATTTTTATAATTTGGATTTGTCTGCAAAATTAAAGGAGGTGTTAAAGTTGAATAATGCTATCTTAAACAAGCTGCACAGTCTTTCTAACTTGATTTCCAATTTAGCCTATATTAATATTCTTTGGCTGACGTTTACCTTTTTAGGTGGAGTAGTATTAGGAATATTTCCTGCAACCATCGCTATGTTTTTTATTATTAAAAGAATGTTTTTGGAGAAGAGTGATTTCAGTATTATCAAGGAATTTACTATACTTTATAAAAAAGAATTCAAAAAGAGCAATTTACAATTCTACCCTTTTATTTTATTAGTTATTATTATTACTGCGGATATCCGTTTTATTTCTTCGTTGGATTTTGCCTTTACTAACTTAGTAGTTAAATTATTTTATGTATTGTTGTTCGCATTAGGCATGATTTTCTTATATAGCCTTGTTGTTTATATCGATGGCTCCGGAAACAAAAAATGGATAGTTAAGAGCTCAGTTTATATTTTAATGAATAATCCGATGACAAACCTATATATCATAACAGGGTTATTATTGCTGCATACCTTGTCAGTAAAGATCGCAGGACTATCGATATTGTTCTCTGGATCCGTATTTAGTTTAATCGTCTTACTGATTGTAGAAAAAACTGCAAAAAACTTTGTTAATAATGTTGACAGAAAATTATAAATTAATTAAACTAGTAATATTAAAGCGGTTACATAAAAAGGGAACTCCAATATTTAATCGGTTAGATAAGGTGGTAACATAACCTTTTTTATTTCATTAATTATTTAATCGATTAAATAAAAATTCGATAAAGGGACTTCTTTTTTATTTAACCGTTTATTTAATCGATTAAATGGTCAGTAAAACACCTAGGTTATTACATATTTACCATTAAATAAATCGATTAAATTATAAGAAATCCATGATTTAGTCGGAAAAGAGTGCATTTTTAGAATTTCATTTAAACGATTAAATCATAATTTTTTTAAAAAAGATTTAATCGTTTAAATAGGAGGGGGGATCAACTAATTAATTTTAAAAAAGTTAAGTATACTAATCGAAAGAAACTGAGAATTAATTAGGAGTGTAGTTTTTTGGAAACTAAAAGAGCAAACATAAAGGATGTTGCTAAAAAAGCCAATGTCTCAACAGCTACTGTTTCGAATGTAATGAATTCTTCAAGATTTGTAAAAGAAGAAACTCGAGTTAGAGTCCTTCAAGCCATGGAAGAGTTGAATTATACCCCCAGTGCGGTAGCAAAGTCATTAAAAGGAAAAGATACGAAGGTAATCGGGTTAATTATTCCGATCCTTCCTAATGATACGTCCGCAGATTTTTTCCTTTCGCTTTCGAATGGTGTTGAAAGTGTCTTAAATAAAGTAGGATACAAATTGGTTATTAGCAATTCTGGTGAAAATATAAATAATGAATTAGAGCAAATTAATATGTTTAATACACAATTTATTGAGTATATTGATGGATTAATTATTGCTCCGACATCAAATCTTGGAAACGAATCTAACGAAGTGTTTAATAGATATCCTGCGGTTTATGTCGACCGTAAGCCGAACTCATTGAAAAAGGTGGATACCGTTTATTCTAATAACTATTCTGTTACCTATGAAGCTATTGAAATGATGGTTAAGAAGAATAAGAAAAAAATCGCCTTCTTTTCTGGCCCAATTGATGTATCCAGTACGATTGAGCGCTTTGAGGCATATAAAGATGTCCTAAGAAGGTACCAGATTGCGTTGAATGAAGACCTAATATTTGTAGGGGAGTCATCCTTTGAAGAAGGATATCAAATGGCAAAAGAACTGTTTTCTTCACAAAGTGTTGATGGTATTATCGCCGTTAATAATGTTATTGCCATGGGAGTGTACAAGGTACTTAAGGAAAAAAAGATCCAAATCCCAGAAGAGGTATCATTCATTGCTTATGATGACTTTAATTGGATGGAACTAACAGAGCCATCCATAACAACTATTAGACAACCATCTTTTGAGATGGGGCAAACCGCAGCAAAACTTCTCTTAGAGAGGTTGGAAGATCACACCAAAGAAGCAGAAGAAATTTGTATTGAATCGACAATCGTTCTTAGAAATTCTTTATAAAAATCAAATAAATGGCCGGGGGTCCCGCATGAAAAAATTTAAAATTCTCTTAAGTTTGGTAATGCTTATTGGGTTGATTCTAGCTGGTTGTGGCAAAGAAGAGTCTGCAACATCTGCAGATGGTAAAACAACTATAGATTTTGCGATTCATGTAGCGAATCCAAAGGAACAAGAGCCTGCTTTTTATAAAGTAATTGAAAAATTCCAAGAGGAAAACCCAGATATTAAAGTCAACCTTATTGGGAAAGAACAACAAGAACATGTGAAAGGGATTAAAATGCAATCTCAATCAGATAAACTTCCAGATGTATTCTGGATGCTGCCTGCTTCCGCAGCTGAGTTAGAAAAGGCTGGTATGTTAATGGACTTAACCGGATTTCTTGATGATAACCCAGATATTAAAAGTGCATTAAAACCAAACATGATCAATTCTTTTAACAAGGATGGCCGCCAATACGGCTTACCATATCAACCACTGATCACGGGCTTATTTTATAACAAAGCTCTTTTCGATAAATACGGTGTGAAAATTCCTGAAACTTTTGAGGATTTAGCAGAAGCAGCAAAAGTATTTGAAAAGAACGGTATTACCACGATTTCCAAAGGGGCTAAAGATGATTACTCCGTATGGGCCTTTTTAACAATGCTTTCAAGATATGGCTACTTTGACAAAATCGATAATATCCTTGTAGGAAAAGAAAGCTATAACAATGCTGACTTTGTTAACTACTACAAAAAAATCGATGAATTACGAAAAGTAGGTGCGTTCCCTAAAAACGTTACTACACAAACCTATTTCCAAGCTGTTGAGCAATTCTTAGCTGGTAAAGCAGCAATGTTGGATTCGGGTATGTGGGATGTTCAAAAAATTGAACAAAGTCCTATTGGAAAAGATGTAGGGTTTTGGTGGGGACCAACCTTTAATGATGGTGTGGGCGACCAAAAAGTAAGTTCAGTTGTACCTTCAGCTCCGTTGTTGGTTAGTAAAAAAGCAGGAGAGGACAAAGCAAAGAAAGAAGCCATTTTAAAATTATTGAAGTTTTACTATGGTGAAAAAGGAACTCAGATTATGGTAGATAACCAAGTGGCTCCAATGACGAATGCCACTGTGAATGTAGATGAAGCAGCACATCCATTGTTTAAAAAGTTAGTTGATCAAGTCCAGCTTGAGGGTTGGAACAGTCAACAAAACCAACCTGACCTTGTGGTTCCTGAAGCAATCGGAAGCGCCATGTACGACAGTATTTATGGAGTAATTAATGGCACTTACACCCCAGTGCAAGCGGCAAAAATTGTGGATGAAAAAATTTCGGCAATTAAATAATTTTTTAGTAATTGGCTAATGTAATAGATTTGTTTATTGCATTAGCCAACTCATAAAGTAGGTGGAAAAATGCGATGGTTTAGTAATAATAAAAACAAAATAATCCTGCTATTACCAACAATTCTAGTTTATTTAATGTACATTATGATGCCAATAGTAATTGCAACCTATTATAGTTTTACAAGTTTTACAGGTATTGGTGTACCCCAGTTTGTGGGACTGTCTAACTATCAGAGATTATTCAATGACCCAATATTTATAATCGCACTTAAGAATACCTTTATCGTACTATTGGTTACCATAGTTATTCTAATCCCTGGTGCATTTTTGCTATCTCTATTACTAAATAAAAAAATGAAGGGTGTAGGTGCATTACGAGCAATTAACTACTCTCCTTCGATCATAGCTCCAATCATGGTTGGGTTAATTTGGGTATTTATTTTAGATCCTCAAATTGGTTTGGTGAATACCTTTTTAGGAAAAATTGGCATGGATTCCCTTACTTTTGAGTGGATTGGTGGCGATACCTTAACTCCATTTTCAGTTGCCATTGTCCAAAGTTGGCAAAGTTTAGGTTACATAGCCACCATATTTTTAGCAGGATTAACATTAATTCCAGCAGAACTCTATGAGGCAGCTGAAATGGACGGGGCAAGTAAATTTAAGCAATTGGTGAACATAACCATCCCTTTGCTAAATGAAACATTTAAATTAAACACGATTTTAGTTATTACCCTATGTTTTAAAATCTTTGAAACTGTACTCCAATTAACAAATGGTGGACCGAATCACTTGTCAGATGTTTTGGTAACGTTTATGTATAGTACCACCTTTACCTCAGGGGAGTATGGTTATGGGATGTCGATAGCAGTAATCTCATTACTCGTAACAATTCTATTTGCAGGTGTTTTTCTAGGTATCTTTACAGTAGGTAAAAGACTGAATAATAAGGAAGGGGTGTGAGGAGGATGAAGTCAGAAGATACCTATATTGCTCCAATGAAGCCAACGGTGTCAAAAGATACTTCGATTGCATCATTGAATCGTAAAGAAACTAGATGGAATAGGCTATCAAGCATCCTTACTTATGTAGTCACATTATTTGTAATGGTTCCTTTTATTTGGATGATTATCTTGTCCTTTCAAGATAATCAGACGATCCTTACAAATCCATTTTCATTACCTGATAGTCTAAATTTCGATAACTATAAGCGGGCCTTTGAAACCTTAGATATGGGCTTGCTATATAAGAATACCTTTATTATTGCCGTTGTATCGGTATTCCTAGAAATGATCATTACCTTTATGAGTTCCTATGCCATTAGTAGATTAATATATAAACGTGAAAAATTAAAAAATGGCTTGTACTATTTTCTTATTATTGGGCTTGCCATCCCGCCGTTTATCTTATTGTTTCCAATCTACCGAATTACTATTTCGCTAGGAATTGAAAATACGTATCTATCACTTATTTTACCGTATATTGCTACTTCGATTTCATTTAATACGTTATTGTTTACGGGCTTTCTAAAGGATTTCCCAGCTGAAATTGAAGAAGCAGCAGTAATTGATGGCTGTAACTTATTTACACTGTGTACAAAAGTGGTATTCCCAGTAATCAGGCCAGTCGTCATGACGATCTTTATCTTTAATATTCTTTATATTTGGAATGAATTCCCTTTTGCGGTCACGTTAATTAGTGATCCTGATCATATGACGATTCCACTTGCGATATCTGAATTTAAAGGAAGATACAACATAGACTACGGTGGAATTGTATCAGCAAGTTTATTATTTATCATTCCGCAGTTGGTATTTTACGGTATTTTCCAGAAACACATTATTAAGGGTATGACTGCAGGAGCGGTTAAAGGATAAAAACAAATGATATGGAGGCAACTTTATTATGAAAATTTCTAATGGACTAATGCAAAATTTAACTAGACATTCTGATGTGAGATCTTCAAGACTTTCAAGTTCTGACCAATCAGGAAGAAACCAAGATTATTGGTTGATTCCACCGAACGAGACAGTTGTATTAGGGGAAATCGAGGGACCAGGCTGTTTAACACACTTTTGGATGACATCCTTCTGCAGAAAAATTATGGGGCCAAGTATCGTGGATCCAGTATTAGGCAGTAATGTAGCACCAGTTAACGAAATCCACAATGCGCTTGGTGTAACATGGGAAGAACAAGATCCATTCTATTACCGTAAAGCATTAATTAAAATTACTTGGGACGATCAAGATACACCAAGCGTTTTGGCGCCATTTGGAGATTTCTTCTGTGTAGGCCATTCGTTACCGGGTAATTTTCAATCCGTACCATTCAACGTTTCGGTTAAACCAGAGGAAGCAAATAAGTTCGGTGCGCCTGCTGCCTTAAACTGCTACTTCCCAATGCCATTTAATAAAAAGGCAAAGATCGAGATCGTGAACGAAAACACATTACCGTTTGGTCTGTATTTCTATATCGATTATGAGCTATATAAAGAAGAGTTGCCTAAAGAAACTGTTTACTTCCATGCGAATTGGCACCGTGAAAATCCATGCGAAGGCTGGGGAAATGACCTTCAAGTAAATAGCCCTGCTGTCCAGAGTGTATCGAATCTAACAGGTGAAGATAACTATGTGATTTTAGAAACAGAAGGTAAGGGGCATTATGTGGGTTGTAACTTATCAGTAAATCACTTTCAGGGAAGCTGGTGGGGGGAAGGCGATGACATGATCTTCATCGATGGTGAAAAAGAACCAAGTATTGATGGAACAGGTACTGAGGATTACTTTGGACACGCGTGGGGAATGCAAAAGAATGCCTTCTTATATAACGGCTCTATTATTCATGAGAGTGACAAACCTGGATACCAGGTTTCCTATCGATTCCACATTGCAGATCCGATTCATTTTTCTGAAAGCATTAAGGTTACAATTGAGCATGGTCATGCAAACCACTTGTCGGATGATTGGTCGTCAACTGCTTATTGGTATCAGACTCTGCCATCACCAAAACTTGATATTCTGCCAGTCGAAGACAGACTCCCGCATGTGGCCCAAATGCCAGAAGTAAAACAAAAGGCTAAGAAGGAATTAAATGAAGAGCAGAAAAAGGCATATGAATCAGCAAAAGAAAGAGAAGTCTTCTATGTAGAAGAGAAGAAGAAACAAATGGAAATCAAATACAACAAAACAAGAGAATCTTCTATTGGTAATAAAGAGCATGCCGAACGTGTAAAAGAAAGCCTTAAGGGTAAATGGAATTAAAATTTCGGTATTAATGTATCTATCAATCTATATCCGCTTTTAATAGTGAAAAATAGGAGATATTTATGAACAGTTTAAATACAAAACATTTAGAAGCTCTTGAACGAGCAAACCAAGAAATTGAAGCCAAGAAAGATAGGATTGCAAAGAGTAGATATCGATTACAGTATCACTTTATGGCTCCTACTGGCTGGATTAATGACCCGAATGGCTTAGTTCAATATAAGGGTGAATATCATTTATTCTATCAATTTTATCCCTACGCTTCTAGTTGGGGACCGATGCACTGGGGACATGCAAAAAGTCAGAACCTCGTACATTGGGAGCACTTACCGGTTGCCTTGGCGCCATCAGAGTCATATGACTCCGGTGACGTCACTGGGTATGGTTGTTTCTCTGGTAGTGCAGTCGTAGACGGAGATGAATTGGTGCTAATTTATACTGGGCATGTTGATGGCAACATGCCACAACAGGTTCAAAATATTGCTACAAGTACCGATGGAATATCTTTTGAAAAATATACACAAAATCCTGTTGTGGATCACTTCCCAGTCGATGGTACGCATGATTTTCGAGATCCTAAAGTTTGGCAGCATGATGGCAAGTGGTATATGGTTGTTGGAACGAAAAATGATGGGAAAGGGAAAGCAGTACTCTATGTTTCGGATGATTTAAAGGATTGGATATATAAAGGAGTAACAGCAGAGAGTAATGGCACCCAAGGAGATATGTGGGAGTGTCCCGATCTATTTCCAATCAATCAGAACCATGCATTAATAGTTTCGCCTATGTATGGGACACAAAATGAAAAGCCTTTTTATGTGATTGGTGAGATGGACTATGATCAAGGCATTTTTACTCAAGGTGTGAACAGGACATTAGATTATGGGTTTGACTTCTATGCCCCACAAACTCTGGTTGATGAAAAAGGGCGTCGAATCATGATTGCTTGGATGGAAAAATGGTTAACAAAGATGCCTTCTCAAGAGTTTGGCTGGGCTGGGGCGATGACAATACCAAGAGAGCTTTTCTTGGAAGGAGATATCCTAAAGCAAATGCCGGTTCCAGAACTTGCAGAATTGAGATCTGACTACAAGAAACTAGATGCGCTTGAAGTAACAGATAAAGTAACCGTATATGAACAACAAGAATCCGTGGCAGAGATCAGTCTTGATATTAATGTCAACGAGACGGAGGCTTCCATCTTTGGGATTCAATTAAGATGTTCAGCAGATGGAAAAGAAAGAACGGAAATACTTCTCGATTTGGAAAATAAAGAGGTTGTCATGGACCGGGAGCAAGCTGGCTGTGGTGAAAAAGGAATGAGTAAAGCACCGTTGGCAGTAAAGCAAGATGGCACCATTCATCTCCATATTTTTATGGATACTACCTCTATTGAGCTTTTTGTGAATGATGGAGAGCAGGTCATAACTAATCGAATCTTCCCAGACGAAGCTAGTAGACAGTTTAACCTTTTTACAAAGGGCGGCAAGGTGTCTGTAAATAGCATTGAAACATGGAAGCTTGATTCTGTGTGGAAATAAATAAAGATAGAGCTCTAATCGAATGAAAATGATTAGAGTTCTGTTTTTTAATCATAACAGGAATGGAGGAACCTCACAGCGATTACATACGACAGTGCGTTATTATAAACTTATTAAAAGGTCGGTTGACCGGAAATGTAAATGTCTTTAAATTCATCAGTAATTTGTATTGGAGAATGTTAAGTGGGTGCCATTTCGACCATACCTACCCTTGAGGAAACATTGGCAACCTGTTAAATACTATTATCAAAAAAAATATGTAAAATAAGGAAGTGATGGATGGGTAAGATAAACAGATGAAAGGGGAATGCATATGAGTATGGAGTTAACAATTAACTGGAAAGAGAAAATGGCCTTTTCGGGGGTAACACCGAGCGGGCATGAATTTACTATGGATGCAGCACCTGAAGTCGGAGGGGAGAATTCAGGTCCACGACCAACGGAGCTGCTGCTCGAGGCGGTTGCCGGCTGTACAGGGATTGATATTATCTCGATCCTGCAAAAAATGCGTCTTAAGCCTACTGCCTTTCAAATGGATGTAAAAGGAGAACGGGCCGAGGAGCATCCGAAGCGCTTTACAACGATTAATATCCATTATGCGTTAGACGGAGATCTGCCTGAAGATAAAGTGGTCCGGGCGATTCAATTGTCGAAAGACAAATACTGTTCCGTCTCCCATTCCTTGAATGCAGAAATCACCGTGAGCTATTCGCTCAATGGGGTGAAAGGGGAAAAAGCGATATAACCTTTTATAAGAAGTAACATCCAAGCGGGTGTTACTTCTTACCTTTGATAGTTAATTACCCATTATCCGTCATCAACATATACCGCAATATCGCTGCGAGCCCTGCGCCATGCTTGAATTCGCCTTTTTCAATTAAGGTTTTCACTTCGTGCATCGTCAATTTATGTAATTCAATTTGTTCGCTGGTTTCCAATCTTTGCTCCGTAGCGGTAAGGCCAGTGGCTGCAAATAAATATATTTCCTCGCTTGTTGAACCGGGGGAAGGATAAAAGCTTCCTAAATCCAGCCAATATTCCGCTGTATTGCCGGTCTCTTCTTCCAGCTCTCTTTTGGCGGTCTCAATGGGAGAATCACTTTCTTTGTCGATCATCCCAGCGGGCAGCTCCCATTCCCAGCTCTTGATGGCATGTCGATATTGTTTTAAACAAATGATTTCTTTATCCTCCGTGATTGGAAGGATACATACTCCCTTAGCGAAATCTAAATAGGAAAAGTTCCTTTCCTCTCCGTTTGGGACGATAACCTTTTCAATCACGACCCCAAAACGATCCACCTGTTCTTTCCGTGAACTACTAATCTTCCAAACCAACTTGCTTCACCTCAACCTTTCATCATCATAAACCTATTGTACACTCATTTTATTAAATGGCTAATTCTAGCCAGTTCGGATAATAATCCCATTATTTGTAAAGAATAGTCAAAGACATACGTTTTAAGGGGGGTGAAGGAACATCTAGTGAATCAAATACCTCCGTTTCGCAGACAAAGATCTTATCTATCCCAATTTACAACGGGACAATTGCATTTAAAGAATCCGTGGATTTCCGCTTTTTTTTCTTTTTCTTATCCTGGGTTTGGACATATCATGCTGCATCGCTACATGGTTGGGTATATTCTCATTCTGTGGGAGACCTTTATTAACGATCGGGCGAAAGTAAACCTTGGAATTTTCTATACCTTAATAGGCCAATTTGAGAAGGCGAAGGACGTTCTCGATGACCGTTGGTTAATTTTGTATTTGGCTATATACATGTTCGGAATATGGGATAGTTATCGGACAACCATTGATATCAACAAGCAGTATGTCTTGGCAGACCGAGAAGACGCGCCCATCCTAAACATTAAAATGGGAACATGGGATACCAACTTTTTAGATAAACGAAAACCTGTCATTGCGTTAATATGGTCAGCGTTATTCCCAGGCCTCGGTCATCTCTATATCCATCATGTAATTACTGGATTCTTTATTTTTGTTTATGCCGTGGCTATCACTTATTTGGGGCATATTCCTCCTGCAATCCATGCCTCGATGACTGGAAATTTTGCTCATGCGAAGGAAGTCCTCGATATGCAATGGGCTCTTTATTTTCCGTCTATTTACTTTTTCATTATTTATGATTCTTATGCTTCCGCCATTGAACACAACAAATTGTTTGAAAAAGAAATCTCAAAATATCTACGGCAAAAATATCAAAGTAGAGATTATATTTTCCCTTTATAGAAAGTGAGTGTTAGTCCATTGTATGTCATTGCCACTTTCGAGAATTCCTTATTTATTGAGTTGGCCATCTCTGCCATTGAACAAAAGGGGATACCAAAAGAAAAGATCTTAGCTGCCCCGCTTGATAAACGTTCGGAACCAAGGCAGTTGTTTGATACGATCCACCGAGCGGATGGACTGAGTCTGTTTGATGGAGCAGCTATGCTTGGAACTTGTCTTATGCTGCTTGGCGCCATTTACGGATATGTTTTAAAATGGGGCCCGATTATTTGGGGAATTATTGGTGCGGTCAGTGGGTTACTTTTAGGCTTTCTAATCAAAATGCTCCTAGTGAAAAACAAGCAAAGAGGTGCAAAGAGTATCACAGCAGAAATTGTTTTAATGATTCGCTGTGAAGAACATCAATGGGAGACCATTGAAAAAATTTTATGGGATCATACGGCTTTAGGGATTACAAGAATAAACAATGGGATTAGACCTTCACACGGCTATAGTATGGAAGAAAAACAAGAGGTGGTTTTTGATCGTTTGACAAGGAAGTAAATTTCTTTAACACAAAGTAATCCAGTATTCGGCATATTCTGAGGAACCATTCAGAATTAATTGTCATAAGCATCATGAAGATGGTAATAAATGTCGAGATTTGATGATGAAAACTAGTTACTTGTATCCGCTTTCAATTGATAAACTTAGTTCAAATATATAAGGAGTTAAGTGATAATGACTAACGAGGATCTTTTTGTACAAATCGAAAATTTGAGAATAAAAATGGTAAGAGTGGGGCTATCGAAAGGGTTTACCTCCGTGGAAACTGTAAGTTTAAGTGAAAGACTTGATAAATTAATTAACTTACAAATGGGGTTACTTACGAAGATTTCTGCCTAAATACATACTGGGATTTATCTGATATATTGATAAAGGAAAGTATGACACCTAATCAAAAGTGATTACTCACAGTAAAAAAGCGTAAATGTCCTGTGGAAAGGATCTTTACGCTTTTTTACTCTTTGTTTCAAGTGGAATCTTACTCCCATTTGTACTGTATGCAAGTTATTCGTCCAATGAATGGGAGCTGCACGAAAATTCATGCCTGTTGATATTCAATCACCATCCTGTTTCTTGCTATAATAGCAGGTAGATCGTGTGAATCAGAGGGAAGGGGACCCCCAGCGTATGAAAATAAAGGTCATCATCGCGGATGATAACTCATTTATTCGAGAAGGTTTGAAAATTATTTTATCTACTTACGAGGAATTTGAAGTGCTCGACACCGTGAGTGATGGAAAAGAGGCAGTCGATTACTGCTTGGCCCATGAAGTTGATATTGCCTTGCTCGATGTGCGCATGCCTAATATGAACGGGGTAGAAGCAACAAAGCTGATTGCAGCGCAAACGAGCACCAAGCCGATTATTTTAACGACCTTTGATGATGATGAATATATTCTGGATGCCATTAAAAATGGAGCGAAAGGCTATTTGTTAAAGAATAATGACCCGGAACAAATCCGTGATGCGATGAAGAGTGTGTTTAATGGAAACAACATTCTTCAGGATGTCATTCTTGAAAAAATAAAGTCCAATTTGTCTTCGACCAATAAAGAACCTGATACAAAAATGGATCTCAATCAGTTTACCGAACGAGAACGAGATATCCTCTCATTGATTGCGAAGGGATATTCCAATAAAGCCATCTCCAAAGAAATATTTATCTCCGAAGGGACAGTGGCGAATTATATCACGTCTATTTTAGGAAAGACTGGTCTTGAACACCGAACCCAAATCGCCATTTATTACCTTACCGGGAAAGTCGACTAAGATGGAATTTTGGATTATTTTTACGAAAATAGCCTTGCTTGTCTATATTGCCTTTCAAAGTGTACAAGCAAATGTCAGCCATATCTCCTGGGTGGTTCTTGCGTTTTTGATTTATTTTTGTGCTAACATTACCCTTTATCTTTTTAAAAATAACCCCGCTAAAAGGATTCTTTATTTCCTGTCAATCGTCATAGCAATTGTGGCCTATCTCGGTGTCAACCCTTTGTTTGGGTTGCTTTTGCCACTTTCTATCGCCGAATTAGCGGCCGGCTTTATCAACAGGAACATAACGATTTTGCTGTTATCTTTGCTTCCCATCTTGTATATAAACGCATCGTTGCAGCCGATTTACGGTTTAGTGGCCTGTCTCTCTTTTCTGATTTTTAAAATTACGTCAATTTATGGGGAAAAACTGGCGAAAAATGAAGCGCAGATCGATTCGATGCGAAAGAAGCTACAGAAACTCACCAAAAATATTAATGAAAATACCGAATACATACGGCAGTCCGAATACACTTTTAAATTAGAGGAACGCAACCGAATCTCACAGGAAATCCATGATAAAATTGGCCACTCGATGACGGGGGCTCTTTTTCAAATGGAAGCGGCGAAACGGTTGCTTTTGACCGATCAGCAAAAGGCAACCGAACTCCTCCAAAATGCGATCAACATTTCAAAGGAGGGGATTGAAAATATTCGCCTCACGTTAAAGAATATGAAGCCCCCGACGGAGCAAGTGGGGATTCACCGCTTGAAGCTGTTAATTGATGATTTTAACGCAAAACAACAAATCAAAACGGTCCTCACACATGAAGGCAACTTAGACATTATTGAGCCGATCCAATGGAAAATTATCCATGAAAATGTCACGGAGGCACTGACGAACGCGTTGAAATATTCTCATGCTACCCAAGTTTCAGTCGATCTAAAGGTGTTAAATAAAGTGCTTCGAGTCGAAGTGAAGGATAATGGGGTGGGAACCGATACGATTAAAAAGGGATTAGGAATCATCGGTATGGAGGAGCGGACCGCTGCTGTGAATGGAAAGATCATCGTCGACAGCACGCATGGATTCTCTGTTACCACTCTCCTGCCGCTGGTCGTGCTGTAGTTCATCCTAGCTGCCCGCTTGTCCTTATGAGAATCTCACGCTGACAATATGAATAATCTCATGTGAAAAGAATGAACGATTGCACTTATGCGCGTTCATTCTTTTTCTTTATACTGGAAATATAGAAAAACGATCTAGGGGTGAAACAATGAATGTTTTAGAAATTAACAACTTAACGAAAAAATTCGCTGATTTTATTGCAGTAGATAATATGAGTTTATCCGTAGCAGAAGGAGAAATCTTTGGATTTCTAGGTGCCAATGGAGCTGGGAAAAGTACGACGATTAATATGATTGCCGGCCTGCTTCGCAGCAATGAGGGAACCATTAAGATTCTTGGGAAAAATAGTGCCAAACACAGCCGCTTTGCCAAAATGAATATTGGTATGGTCCCACAGGATTTGGCGATCTATGAAGATATGACCGCCTATGAAAACGTGAAATTCTTTGCGGGTCTTTACGGCCTGCGTGGCGCCGAATTAAATGAGCGAGTTGAGGAAGCCCTTGAATTCGTTGGACTCCAGGATAAGCATAAAAGCTATCCAAAAGCTTTTTCCGGCGGGATGAAACGCCGCCTCAATATCGCTTGTGCGATCGCCCACCGCCCAAAGTTGATCATCATGGATGAACCAACGGTCGGGATTGATCCGCAATCCCGGAACTATATTCTTACCTCTGTCCGCAAGTTAAATGAAATGGGCTGCACGATCATTTACACAAGCCACTATATGGAGGAAGTCGAGGAAATTTGTTCGCGGATCGCAATCATTGATCATGGAAAAATCATTGCCGAAGGAACGAAGGAACAGCTGAAATCGATTATTACCAATACGAAGGATGTATGGATTGAAGTGAAATCAACCGAAAACGTCAAACTTGAATCGATTAAAAAAATTAATGGCGTTGAGGCTGTTTCCGTTGATGAAAACTTTATCAAAATCAACTCCGATACCGGGGTGAATAACTTAAATAAAATCATTGAGCATTTTATGAACAGCCAGATAGAAATCCGCTCCTTACAAGAAAAAGCACCGAACCTGGAGACGGTATTTTTAACATTAACGGGCAGAAATTTGCGTGACCAATAAGGGGGATTCACTTTGAATATACTCAATATCGCATGGAAAGGAATTAAGACTGACTTCCGGGACACCCGAACTTTGTTTTTTATGTTAGCTTTCCCGATTTTATTAATGCTCGTCCTTGGAACGGCACTGTCGAACACGTTTACAACCAGTCTCCGCATCGATGATATCGATGTGTTATATAAAGATACGACGAAAGGGGAGTACTTTCCTCATTTTATCACTGAGGCCGAAAAGTCAGGACTTCATTTTAAAAAAGCATCGGAAACGATCAATGGCGAAAAAGAAGTGAAGAAAGGTACCTATGATGGCTATGTAGAAGTAACCGATCAAGGGATTCAGCTCTATGTCAATAATGGGACCAGTATCGAAGGAAATATCCTTCAAGGCATGCTCGCCTCTTTTGTCGATCAATACAATATCGCCACCGAAATTAGTAAGGTTGCGCCAGAAAAGCTAGCAAGTGCCTTCACTCGTGAGAAACCAGCTGATTTTATTAATGAAACCTCGTTGCTTCCTGATAAACAGCCAGGTTCAATGGATTATTATGCAATTGTGATTACGACAATGATTATTCTGTACGGGGCGATGTCGTCTAGCTCATTAATCATAAGTGAACGAGTCCGAAAGACGGCAGACCGCCTGATTGCTGCCCCGGTTAGAAAGAGTGAAATTTTTATCGGAAAAGTACTCGGGAGTCTCGTCAGTAACAGCATTTGTATCCTGCTCGTCATCTTCTTTAGCAAACTTATGTTTAAAGCGAATTGGGGCGATCACTTAGGATTGGTTTTCCTCGTGCTGCTGACAGAAGTGGTGTTTGCGGTCAGCATGGGGATTGGCGTCAGCTTCCTGTCAAAAACAAACGCAGGTCCGAAAGTGATCATCATGCTGTTTGTGCAGTTATCGTCCTTTTTTGGCGGCGCTTATTTTAAAATTGACAACCCAGAAGGCATCTTTAAGTTGATTACGGATCTTTCGCCGCTGACCTGGATGAACACCGCGCTGACTAAGATTATTTATGCGAACGACTTTGCGGCAGCCATTCCGGCTCTTTCAATCAACCTGGCCGGGGCTTTTCTTTTCTTACTTGTGGCGATTATCTCATTGCAACGACGGGAGGGATTATAATGAAGGATATCCTCTGGTTAATTCAGAACACACTAGGCGTGACGTTTCGAAAAAAGAAAAACATTATCATGTATCTTGTTATGCCGTTAATTGGGATCTTTATTTCCCTGCTCGTCTATGGCGGTGATCAAAAAACGATCCTGCATGTAGGGATCGTTAATGAGGACAAAAGCGAGATTACCTCGGATACGATCCAATTTTTAAAGGGATTAGAAAATGTCGAGATTTCTACTATTTCAGCTCGGCAAGTCCAGGATAAAATCTCTTCTGGTGATCTAGACAGTGTGATTACCTTTGAAAAAGGATATGCAGACAGTGTCTTGGCTGGGGAGCCAGATCATATCCAGTTAACCTCGATCAAGGGTGCAGCAATTACGGCTTACATGAAGTCCTATTTACATCAGTATATCGATAATATTGCGACGATTAGTTATGTGGCGGGCGGAAATCAACAGATCTTTGAGCAGATGTATCAGGATTACCAACAAACAGATTATCAGCTGACTACAAATGCTTTAGAAGACTCTTCAAAAAACAAGTTTATGACCAACCAAACGATTGGCTTCCTGATCATGATCATGTTGATGTCTGCAGGGAATATGGCGGAGATTATTCTGTTGGAAAAAGAAAACCGTACCTATTATCGCTTACTTTCGACACCGATTAACGCCAGAAAATATATCTTCTCTAATGTCATGGTTAACATGATTGTGATGACGATTCAGGTGTTCATTACGTTAACCATTATGAAAAACATCTTCCATATTGGAATGAACATGTCGTTTTGGTCCGCAGTCTTCGTGATGTTACTGTTTTCATTGATCGCTGTGGGAATCTCGTTAGTGATTGTTTCTTTTTCAAACAGCCGCAGTGCCGCGGGTGCCTTGCAGAATTTAATTATCACCCCGACCGTGATGCTTTCCGGCTGCTTCTGGCCAGTCGAAGTAATGCCTAAATCATTACAAAAAATCGCCGATTTCCTGCCGCAGCGCTGGACATTGGATACACTAACGAAGCTTCAGGAAGGAAAGGTGTTTAGCGATTTGTACTTAAATTTCATGATCCTCTTCGCCTTTGCCGCCGCATTTTTCTTGATTGCAGTTTATCGATTCAGTCGAAACAATACAACACAGAATTTTGTTTAAATAAGTATGTAAGGTTGTTCCTATTAAAAAGTTAATACATGGAAAGAAAAAAACTATCAAAAATTGGATAGTCTCAGATTGTCGAGAAAGAGTATTTTTCTCGGCAATTTTTTATTTTATCAGAAGCTAAATACTTATTGATTGTCCCTGCAAATGGGCCTGTTAAAAGTCTAAATACCAATAATATTATGATGAATTAACGTGGTTAATTTTTGAGTGGTTCAATAGAATAAAAGGCTGACGAGGGTTTTTCGACAATTTGACTATCAAAAATTTGATAGTCTTTTTTTTATTAAACTAGGTAATTAGAACTAAAAAATAGTTATTTTGACAAATACTGAGTCCAATTTTTTCGACTCTTTCTATGAATATTCTACATAACATTACAAATTCATTACAATTTCCCCAGTTCCATTGTTATTATTCTCCTGGAAACTTAAACTATAACTATATAAGTCGGAAAAATTTTCTTGAAGAAAAGGTGAGTAAGGTATGAAAAGGAAAATATTAATATATTCTGTAGCAGTTGCTTTGTTAACTTCTGTCTTTCAAGCAGCGCCTGCTTTTGCAAGTCCAACTGTTACCCAAGGGCAAATCAATGAGACAAAAGGACAAATCGACGAGACAAAAGGACAGATTGAAGAGCTGGAAACAAAGATTCAACAACTAGATAACCGAATCATCATCGGAATGGAAAAAAGCAAACAACTAAACAATGATATTAAACAACAACAAGGTCAAATTGTAGAAACAAAGGCTGAAATTGAAAGAGCAAAAAAAGACTTAGAACAGAACAAAGCCTACTATACTGCAAGACTAAAAACTATGCAGGAACAAGGGCAACAGCCAATGATCTCCTACGCAGAATTTATTCTTTCGTCGGATAGTTTATCAGAGCTGTTAACTCGCTCCACTGCAATTATGCAAATTCTTGATAGCAATACCGATATCATGAAGACTCTAGCTAAAAAAGAAGATTCCTTAACAAGTGCAGAGCAAAAGCTTGAAAACGAATTAGCGCAATTAAAAAAGAGCCAGGCCGATTTAGCTGCTGAACAGAAGCAGGTAGAAGCGGATAAAGTAGAAATGAATACGGTATTGGCCGAATCAAAAGATACTTTAAAGCAGCAACAAACGCAACTAGCTAGTCAACAAACATTAAAAAATGCTCAAGATAAAGCAATTCAAGAAGCGCAAGAAAGAGCACGCCAAGAAGCACAGGAAAAAGCACGTCAAGAAGCACAAGATAAGGCACGTCAAGAAGCACCAGAACAGCAGCAAGCACCAGAAGCACCTGAAGCTCCAAAACAAAAGGCACCACGATCTTCGGCAAGCAAACCAACTGTTACCGTTCCAACGGATGATGGAGCGACTAACTCTGATAAGGCTGATGCAGTTGTAGCTTACGCTAAACAATTTTTGGGAGTTCCTTACGTTTGGGGCGGAACATCTCCAAGTGGGTTTGACTGTTCAGGGCTAACTCAATATGTGTTCCGTTCGGTTGGTGTTTACCTTCCACGGGTTTCTCGTGACCAACAGGATGTTGGAACGCAAATTTCTCCGTACAATGTAAAAAAAGGTGATTTGGTATTTAGGGGTAACCCAGCCTATCATGTCGGCATCTATATTGGAGGCGGCAAGTATATTCATGCTCCGCAAACGGGTGATGTGGTAAGAATTAGAGACTATAATCCTGGTAATTTTACAACTGCAACAAGAGTATTACATTAAAATGAATAGAAACCAAGGCTTGGAGGAAAACTCCAAGCCTTTTTTTTATTTGTTGGGACCTAAAATATAATTATGGGCACTTATTACATAATTTTGGGGACTTACAGCATAATTACGGATACTTATTACATAACTTCAGGCCCTTACTGCATATTTAACAAAAAAGCTCGGTTATTTTCCAAGCTTTCGGTTGATTATATTTAATTTATTAAGGATTGTTATCGCAAATGCAAAGAGTCCTGCAGTGAAGATAGTTGTAAGCACACCTGCTCCAACTCCCATCCCCATAATAGTATTGAGTTTCTTTCGTTTCGTCTGAAACATGACTCATCCCCCTTTTACTGCATGTAGATATTATCATTTTTTACCAATTGGGGACTATTTATGTATGTGGGTATTTTGTTTTCTGTACATAAATAGCATTTTTGGGGAGAATAATCACATAGATTAGAAAAGGTGAGATGAACATTTTTCTAGGAAGGTGTTAAACATAACCACAATTGAGGAAATTGCTGCGATCCTTGCCAGTCTTGATCATCAACTGGCCCCTAACTGGATGCATAACGACCTGATCAAAAAAACGCTGGCGAGTAGTTATGATTATTGGTTAGAAGATACAAATATCCAGATGACACTAACAGACTTTGTGATCCAATATCTTGAACATGCCGAATATCTTGGTGGCATTTTTTCACTCGATTCAGAAACAAATGATCCCAGCTGCTAACCAGCTGGGATTTTTGATATGCTTTATTTTAATTACCTCTTAATAAGGCTCGTTTCGTAAACTTTGTTGCTTTTGAAGCTTAATATGGGTCATTTACTAAGCTTCAAGGCAATTTTCGCAAAAGGGAGAGCGCTGCAATCGAAGCTGTTTGCAATACGTTCAAACCGCCGGCTAAAAGTAATACAGCTGCCAGTGCAGATTGAATGATCCCCTATGTCATTTTAATTTTATTCGAAGGATTTAATGTTCCACCTTCACTGAGCATCCCTAATACAAAGGTGGCAGTATCGGCAACCGTAATATAATAAATGGCTACGACCATGAAAAATTGGTTATTTTTTAGGAGATGATTCCTAAAATCGTCTGCTTCCTGAAGCTGTTCAATAGTTCGTCAAAACATTTCAAACAAAGTGTGAACTTGTCACTATACCCATGCTGTTTACTAGAAAAAAGGAATATAGTGTAATCATAAAGAACAAACAAAATTTGTAAGGGGGAATCATTTATGTTTAACAAATTTTTAAGAGAAAACAAAATTGCAGCGGCTATCTTAACTGTCTTACGCTTATACCTTGGTTATTCTTGGTTCACAGCCGGTTTTCATAAATTAACAGGCGGCTTCGATGCTGCTGGATTTTTAAAAGGAGCGATGGCCAATCCAGTAAAAGGCCCAGATGGAGCCATGGTATTTAGCTGGTATGTAGATTTCTTAAAACACTTTGCCTTACCAAATGTGGATGTGTTCAATGTCATCGTTCCTTGGGGCGAAACATTAATTGGCTTAGGATTAATTTTAGGATGCTTAACAACAACAGCTATGTTCTTTGGTCTAGTCATGAACTTCAGTTTCTTCCTAGCAGGTACTGTATCTCATAATCCAAGAGACATATTCCTAGGCTTCATTATTCTAACAGCTGGTTACAATGCAGGTAGAATCGGATTAGACCGCTGGGTTATTCCTTTCATCAAAAAGACTAGCAAAAAAGGTGCAGGGCACGAAAAAGCAAAAGTAAGTGCGTAAATGAATCAGTAATCAAAGGACGATTCGGGCCTCCTTCCGAATCGTTTTTTGTATTTGATTCGTAAAGTACATAGGGAATCAAGTAGAATAAAGTGCATAGGCATGAATAGATTGTAAGAAATTCAAGGAGCCTGAATGGATCACGATTATGATAAACGGTTAAGAGGAGGAATGGGAATGGATGAGAGATACCCAGTTGGAAGATTTGAATTTGATGGTGAGATTACTTCAAATGTGGTTGATGGATGGATCAAGGAGATGGAGGAATTACCGAGGTTATTGCGTGATGCAGTGAAGCACCTAAGCGATGAACAGCTCGATACCCCTTATCGTGCGGGCGGGTGGACAATTAGACAAGTCGTCCATCACCTTGCTGATAGTCATATGAATGCCTATATCCGTTTTAAATTGGCACTTACGGAGGAATGTCCTGTAATAAAGCCTTATGATGAAGGACAGTGGGCAGAGTTATCAGATTCCAAATTGTCTGTGGGTATTTCGCTTTCGTTACTTGAGGCACTGCATACTCGCTTGGTTGACCTGCTGCGAAGTCTAAGTCCTGAGGAAATGCAAAGAACATTTACCCATCCAGAGTCCGGTAATGTTTCTGTCGGAAGAAATATTGGAATCTACGCATGGCATGGCCGACATCATCTTGCCCATATAACTAATTTGGGCAGAAGGATGAACTGGCTATCATGAATCATTTACAAAAAAGCTTGGTGGGACACCCCACCAAGCTTTTTTGAATTCATATCAATCTCTGTCGTTTTAATTACATTTAGTCTGAATTAACAAATCTTACTGTCTATAATACACAAGGAATTTTAGAAAAAATCGTCTTAGTTATCATGAACGATGGGTTGGTCAAATAAATCGGAATTGACTGCAGTGTTTGTACTTTGTCCGTTAATCGTTGTGATATGCACCCCTGTATTGGAAGAACCTGATCCAAGGGCACTTTTTGAGGCGCTTTTCGGAGAAATAAACAATGAATTGCCAAATTGGACAATTCCGCCACTGACTGTATCAATCTTCACTGGAATTGGAAATTCTGACATAGAAAAACATCCTTTGCATTTTAATATCTTACTATATGCTAAACTTCTATTTTTTGTTCGCAGGGTCCCATTTTAGGCCGTTCAAAAGTTCGTCAAAACAATTCAAACAAAGTGTGAACTTGTCACTATACCCATGTTGTTTACCAGAAAAAAGGAATATAGTGTAATCATAAAGAACAAACAAAATTTGTAAGGGGGAATCATTTATGTTTAACAAATTTTTAAGAGAAAACAAAATTGCAGCGGCTATCTTAACTGTCTTACGCTTATACCTCGGTTATTCTTGGTTCACAGCCGGTTTTCATAAATTAACAGGCGGCTTTGATGCTGCTGGATTCTTAAAAGGAGTAATTGCCAATCCGGTAAAAGGTCCTGATGGAGCCATGGTATTTAGCTGGTATGTAGACTTCTTGAAACACTTTGCCTTACCAAATGTGGATATATTCAACGTCATCGTTCCTTGGGGCGAAACATTAATCGGCTTGGGATTAATCTTGGGATGCTTAACAACTACAGCGATGTTCTTTGGTCTAGTCATGAATTTTAGTTTCTTCCTAGCAGGTACTGTATCTCATAATCCAAGAGACATATTCCTAGGCTTCATCATTCTAACAGCTGGTTACAATGCAGGTAGAATCGGTTTAGACCGCTGGGTGGTTCCATTCGTAAGAAAAATGAGCAAAAAAGGTACCAATCACGAGAAAGTAAAAGCATAAGATTTCATTAATAAAAAGAAAAGCAGAAGTAGGAGCTCAAGGGCTAAACTTCTGCTTTTCTTATTTTAATCAAAATATACATCCTCAATGAACGTTGAGAATTCACCGAAAATGTCATCTCGATCAACTATATCGGAATGGATATAATCAAAAACCTCTGCGATGGCTGCCTGGATTTGTTCCTTTGGCAATCGGTGTATATTAGAAGAAGGTCTAAAATAGAGGTACATTGGAAACCCGCCATCAATTGTGGGGAGTTTATACGGGATACTTAACCTTCTTGCTCTCAATCTTTCGTAAAAGTTTATCCTTCGTATTTGTTGGCCTCTTGTGCCTTCATCCTCTTCGGGTATTTCCACTTCTATAAACATTCCGATCAATCCATCCTGCTTTGATTGAATAATTTTATTAAAAAAGCAGCTCCCAAACCCAACATTCTGGAATCGCTTATCGATTGCCATATAATCAAGCCAGAGCACCGGTAGATGTTCAATTTCATAAATTAAAGCATAGCCAATAATTTCTTCTTTGGTTTTTGCAAAGAGTAACTTGTATTTCTCTTTTCGCAAAAGTGATTCCAAATGCTCATAATCTTTTAATTCATTCGCCGCGAAGTCAGTTAATAAACGGAGATAAACATTTTTTAAATCACTTAGATTGCCTTCTAATATTTCCATTTCACTGATGTCCATTTAGGTTTCCTACCTTTTTTTGAGGTTCACAGATAATAATATCCTAACAAATTCATATTGAAAACGATTGGATAAATTTCAAGTGCGTGGTTATATGCTACTTCAATTTATGTCGCTAAAATTTATTTTTTGAATTTTGTTCAAAATAACTTTTTGTTCCATATGCTTAAGGATAAGGGGTGAATATAATGTCAACTGAACCATTTGATCTCGAAACGTTAAAGAATATTAGGAACAAACTTGATTATATTTACTTTATTGCAAAAAGCAATTACAACGATAACCCTAAACTAATGGACACGATCGAGCATCTAGCTCAAGTTTCAAAAATGTTTACGAATATAAAAATTCAAGAGTTAAGCAAGCAAATCGACACACAAAGCCCGCAGGGATACATTCTTTCGAAACTATCAAACTCCTACTCTAGAATGAAAGAGTATGAAAAAGAAAAAGAAACTGATTTCCCAACTTGGAAGCTATAACACCAGTAATTTTTGAATTTTCAAAATTATTTAGTAAAACTAAATTTTTCTTAGAATCCTTCGTAGGTCGTAGTATAATAGTCTTAATGAGTCTATCAGACATGTAAACTATTATATTAGGAGGAAAAATGAGGAAAGTAGTCATCACTGTCTTGTCACTTTTGATTTTTGTTTTAGTCCATCCCTCTCTTATGAGCGCAGCGGGAACGACCTATCCCAAAGTTAATGATTATATCATTTCTAAGAAACTGGTACCTGCGAAAGTAGAAGATCAACACAAAAGCATGTTTCCCCAATTTACTTATCGTAATGGATATGGTGAGGTTGAGGGCGTTGTTGCCCATGAAACGGCAAATAACAGCTCGACAATTACAGGTGAAATTGCCTATATGTCGAGAAACCATCAAAATGCCTTTGTTCATGCCTTCGCTGATGGTTCGCGGGTGATTGAAATCCATAACCCAAATTATGGAGCATGGGGTGCGGGACCTTATGCAAATACACGGTTTGTGCATATTGAACTAGTCAGAGAGAAGTCCTTTGACAAATTTGCACGTTCAATCAATAACTATGGGAATTACATTGCATCGGTGCTCTATGATTATAATTTACCTTTAGTAAGTGCCGAAAAGACAGGTGAAGGTACACTATGGTCGCATGCTGCGGTCACCAAGTACCTTGGCGGCACGACCCATACGGATCCGCATGCTTATTTCAAAAAGTGGGGCTATAGCTGGGATCAATTTATCCAGTTAGTCACGATGAAATATAAAACACTCCCTACTAAAACAGAAAATACCAATCGTTTAGGGCAAATCCCAAGCAGCAAAGTAAAGATTTATAGAGATTATAAAAATACCGCATCTGCTTCTTCGGCAGGTGAAAGGTATACGAATCAAACGTTTTACATAAAGAAATTGGCCTTTATTAGCGGACAAACCTATTACCTGTTAAGTGAAGAGCCAAGCAGTGTGGAAGGAACGATCGGCTGGGCAAAGGCCTCTGATTTGCTGTCGTATCCAGAATCAAGTGTAAAATCAACATCGAAAACGTTGTATTTTACTGGCAAAGGAAGCGCATATAGCAAGGCCTGGGGCACGAAGAAGGACGTCATCTATTCTTCTCTGTCAAAATATAAAAACCAGGAATTTAAGGTGAATGCTACAGAAAAGGTTGGGAATATGGTTTGGTACCGTGGGAATTTGGACGGAAAAGCCGTATGGATCTATTCAAGTAGATTGGCATCAAAAGTGGAGCGGTCGACCAGCAGGTTAGGCCAGATTAAAAATGGGACTGTCATGATTTATAAAACAGTCGGCACTTCAACTGGAGCGATTCAGGCAGGATCGGCCAATACCGGAACCGTCTACTACATTAAGAAACAAGCAACCATCAACGATCAAACCTATTATTTAATTAGTAAACAGCCTAGTAGTGTATCAGGCGTAGTCGGCTGGGTCAAATCCTCCGATCTCATTAATTATTCTCATACTACTTATGACAAAAATGCAAAAACGATGTATTTCATGGGTAAAGGAAGCGTCTATAGCAAACCATGGGGCGGTACGAAGGATCTGATTTATAAAGATCTCTCGAAAAATAAAAACCAAGTATTTAAAATCAATTTAACTGAAAAAGTCGGCGATGACACTTGGTATCGTGGAAGTTTGGCTGGAAAAACGGTTTGGATTCATGGCGGCTATTTATCGAAGACGCTGGAAAGTACAACGAGCCGTTTAGGCAATATCAAAAAGACCAGCGTCAAAATTTATCCGAAGCTTGGGTCAATTTCCTACTTTAAGGCGGGGTCCACTTATACGAATAAGGTCTACTATATTAAGAGAAAAGGGTTGCTCGGTGGTCAAACCTACTATTTAATTAGTAAAAATTCTACTGGTACAAGTCCAGTTGGCTGGGTTAAATCCTCCGAGATATCCGACATTAGCTATTCGGTGGTAAGTCAAAAAGCCAAAACAATCTATCTTGAAGGAACCGGCAGTGCCTATAGCAAAGCATGGGGCGGTAAGACGGACGTCGTGTATAAGAAACTTTCTTCATATAAAAACAAGAAATTCACAGCGGAGCTTACGGCTAAAGTCGGAACCACTAACTGGTACCGCGGGACATTGGGCGGAAAGACAGTTTGGTTGATGAAGTAGTTTACAAGAAAGAATCCCCTTCACACTTGTGGAGGGGATTGGGACGAAAGGGGGGCTAATCTTAGCTCCTTTTATTCATTTAACCTAGAGATTCTCCTCTTAGTTTTTATCATCCTTCCGACAGAATACCCCTTCCTCAAGGAATGTGAAGGGCGAAGCCTAATGAGTAGGGAAGGGATGAATGTCGGTTGGCGATAGCCAAAACTTTCCTCAATATGGTATAATAGGAACATAGGTTCTGATTTGAGTGAGGTGAAAAGTAATGTTAGTCAACAAAGCATACAAATTTCGTATCTATCCAACAAAAAAACAGGAAATCTTAATTGCTAAAACAATCGGATGTGGTCGTTTTGTATTCAATCGCTTTTTAGCACAATGGAATGATATCTACAAAGAAACAGGCAAAGGATTAACTTACAATTCATGTTCTGCTGAATTGACACAGTTGAAAAAACAATTAGTATGGCTAAAAGAAGTTGATAGCATTGCCCTTCAATCCTCACTGAAAAACCTTGCCGATTCGTATACACGATTCTTTAAAAAGCAGAACAATGCACCTCGCTTCAAGTCTAAAAAAAATCGAGTACAGTCTTACACAACAAAGGAAACAAACGGAAATATTGCCATTGTAGGCAACAAAATTAAATTGCCTAAACTGGGTCTTGTTCGCTTTGCCAAAAGTCGTGAAGTAGAAGGGCGTATTCTTAACGCAACCGTTAGGCGTAATCCCAGCGGAAAATACTTCATTTCTGTTCTTGCAGAAACAGAAGTGCAATCATTAGAAAAAACAGGTTCTTCTGTTGGTGTTGATGTTGGGCTGAAAAACTTTGCTATTTTGAGTACAGGAGAGGTATTCTCTAACCCAAAATGGTTTCGTAAGCTCGAAGAGAAATTAGCAAAAGCACAGCGTATTCTTTCCAGACGTACAAAGGGTGGTTCAAATTGGAACAAACAACGTATCAAGGTTGCAAAATTCCACGAATGTATCATCTCCCACTTCAAACGAACCGTAAGGGTGTTAAGTGGTGAGTAGTTCAACCTAAGATTTTAACTTGATTATTTACCTCACTAATTGCTTTTGCCACATCTTTTACTTCTTTGGTTTGAGTTTCAATGCTAGCATCTAACTCGCCTGTTTGCTTCATCACATTTTCGACCTCTAAAGCAATGTCTTGACCGTATTTAGCTTGTTCGTTTATGGCAACCATCATTTGGTTTACGCTTTCTTTAATGCTGGTGATATTTTGAACAATTTCATCAGAGGTTTGTGCCTGTTCATTTGTTGCAATCGTTACAGAGCTTGATTGTTTTGTGACATTTCCTACTGCTTCTACGATGGCAAGTCCGCCCTTGGCCTGTTCCCGAGTAGCAATCGAAATTTGGTGAACCTGATCTTTTGTTTCAATGATTCCCTGAACAATCTCGGCAGCCGTGGTCGCTTGTTCTTTCGTAGAATGCGTCATTTCTATGGTTTGCATCGTCACTTTCTCAACCGCGGTAGTGATAAATTCACTATTCTTCTTTTGCTCCTTGGTAGCTCTAGCAATTTGGTTCATTTCCTCTGTCACTTGACTGATACCTTTAGAAATCTTCTTGATTGCTTGATTGGTTTTGTCTGCTAGTTGATTGCCAACCTTTACTTTTTGGGCACCTTCTTTGATCGATGTCACGGCAACAGCAGTTTCAGTTTGAATTCCCTTGATAAGGATTGCAATTTCTTTTGTTGCTTGGGCAGAACGTTCCGCCAGCTTTCGTACTTCTTCAGCGACAACGGAAAATCCTTTTCCATGTTCACCAGCTCGTGCCGCTTCAATCGCCGCGTTGAGGGCCAGTAGATTGGTTTGGTCGGCAATTTCATCTATGACTTCGACAATGCTCCCGATTTCTTCTGAGCTTTTTCCAAGTTTTTGCATGATATCACTTGCTTGGTTAATCACGTTAGAGATTTCTTTCATTCCATTCAATGTTTCATTTAAAGATAGGGTTCCTTCATGGGCATCATGCTTAACCGAGTTGCTAAGAGAGTTCACGGTTTGGACACTGGCGGCGATTTGTTTGACGGAACAGACCATTTCCTCCACTGCTTCAGAAGTTTGTTCAGCTGTGTCGGTCAATGCAACGGCATTATCACTGACACCTTTTATCGACCTGCTCATCTCTTCAATGGCTTCAGAAATTTGTTCCACACCCACACTTGCATTCCCTGCATTTCCTGCAACTTGTTCAATCGATGCCATCATCTCTTCAATGGCAGAAGAAGTTTCTTCTGCCGAAGCAGCAAGTGTGTTTGCACTACCTGCAACAATGTTGATCGTCGCGTTCATTTGTTCCACAGCAGCTGAGATCTCATCTACCCCGGAAGATGTAATATTGGTGTTTCCGGCCACTTGATTTATAGAAGCAACCAGTTCGCTGACAGAATTATTAGCCTTGGTCATTGAGGTATCTAATTCTTGTGCGCTTATCGACGTTTTATCAATCGACTTTTTGATTTCTGAAACAGAATTATTCGTTATGTCGACATTTTTAACAAAGCCTCTGACAGTACGAGAAATAAGTTTAGTCGTAAAGAAGGCAATGAATGAACTAAACAAGGATGCAATAACAGAAAGGATGAGAATTTCATAATTGAACCTGTTTGAGTCTTTATAAGATTCATCGATGGTTGCATTGGTATTATCTTTTGCCGTTTGATAGAGCTCTTTTAGAAGCTTATAGTTTTTCTCACTAATAAGATTTATTGCATCCAGCTGTGTATGTATTAATTGATATTTATTTGTTCTTGATATGTCAAAAAATGAGGAGAGATTCCCGTTGTATTGTTCGAGATTGTTGCTAAACTCGGTCAGTAGTTTTTCCTCTTGGTCGGAGTATTCGAGCTTCTTCATCTCATTTACATTCTTTTTTACATTTGCCATGTCTTCATTTATCAGCTTTTCTATTTTTACCTTTTCATCTACACTACGTTCAAATCCGAGCTTAGTTGTATTTTGACCAATCCTTGAAAATTCTTCTTTTAGGTTTCCAACTAAAACAATCTTAGGGACATCCGTTTTCCCAATCGTAATGGTTTGATCTCTAAGGTGGAGTACATTGTTATAGGATACATCTGTTATTACGATAAAAAATAGGATGATGATAATATAACTGCCCATTTGTTTCACATTCATTGACACATTTTTAAACATGATTTTTGCTCTCCCCTTCTATATGTTTGTCTGGGTTGTAACTATATTAAAATACTAGTTTCTAGGTAAAATAAACCACTTACTTTACCAAATATATAGATAATTCGAAGGGGTTGTTATGATAAATGTCACATTTATCCACCTGGAAATTTGCTCTTTTTAGAAATGACATAGAAAACTCATAATATACATAGAAAATTGAAATAGAAAAAACCTACTAGTTTATTAGTAGGTTTTGATGGAACGGTTAACTTAAGGTTGAAGTGGTTCAATGTTCCGATCTTTTTTTACCTCTTCAGTGACCGGCTTTTGCTTCTGGCTTAAAAAGAAAAAGACTCCGAGAAGGACAAGGAGGCCGCCGGCAATTTGCCAGGTGACGAGATGCTCATTTAATAAAATAACCGCTAGAATCGTGGCGCCGACTGGTTCGCCTAAAATACTCATCGAAATGGTTGTTGCATTGACATAGTTTAAAAGCCAGTTATTTATTACATGACTGACAGTGGGAACGGTAGCGAGTAAAAGGAAGATTCCCCATTCCTTGGCTGGATAACCGCTTAGAGAAACGCCGGTTGACACGTTATAGATTGTTAATACAATCGAAGCAAAGAAAAATACACAAAAGCTATAAAGCCAATGAGAAATCTTTTTAACGATGGATTGACCGATCAATAAGTAGCCAACAACAGAGATAACACTAAAAAAGGAAAATAAATCTCCCATCATCGCATCCTTACTTAAACCAAAATCCCCCCAGCCAATCATCATTGCCCCAATGATGGCAATACCCATCGTCATTAATGCGGACAAGCTTGTTCGTTCTTTAAAAAGAAGAAAGCCTCCGAGCAGTGAGACAATCGGCTGCAAAGCTAGAATAATAGTTGAACTTGCGACCGTTGTTAGCTTTAATGACTGGAACCAAAGGACAAAGTGCAGTGCTAAAAAAAGGCCGGAAAAAAATAAGAATAACCAATCCTTATTGATTATTTTTTTGAAATCATTCCGATTTTTCCAGACGATGGGCACCATTAAGATACTCGCAAACCACATCCGGTACATACTCAAAATGGAGGCCGGCGCGTCTGACCATTTAATAAAAATTGCCGAAAAGGAGATGGCGATAATTGAAATGGTAAGCGGCAGGCCGATCGATACTGAACCCTCTTTTTGTTTCATCATATCCCCCTATGCCTTGTAACAGGTCTTCTTCATAAAATAAGACTTTCGCAATCCGAAAGTCTTGGCAAATTTCTTTTATTATATCACATGGTGTCAGGCACCGATGCTGTAAAAGTTTACCCTGAGACAATTACATGAGTAAAAGAACCCCCCATTAAGGAGGGATCAATTATTTTACTTTAATAGTCTTGGATTTACTTACATTCTTAGCTTTGTCTGTAGCTGTCAAACTTAAAACAGTTTTCTTCTTTTGTGCTTTAATTTTCACCTTATATTTACCCTTTGAGTCTGCTTTGGCGGTACCAATTACTTTTTTGCCAACCTTAATGGTTACGGTAGAGTATACCTCGGCAGTACCTGAGACTTTCTTTGTTGTACTTTTTACCTTAGTTTTGACAACGGGTGCCGATGGAGCTATTTTATCAATTATGGTCATATACTTAACAGTACTGATATTACCAGCAGCATCTTTTGCTGTCATAGTTAACCTGGTACCCGCTTTTTGAGCCGGAATCGTTACTTTATAGTAACCTTTTAAATCTGCCCTTCCAGTATACCGTTTCGTTCTAATTGTAATGGTGATGAATGCTCCGGCTTCTGCTTTACCAGTAATAACCTTCGTTAGGTTTGAAATCGTGTAAACAGTTGGAACAGCAGGGGCAATTTTATCGAGAACGGTAATAACTTTGGAGGGACTCTGATTTCCTGCTGCATCCCTTGTTGTTACAGATATCTTTGTACCTGCTTTTTGAAGGGGAATGGTTAGTTTATAGTAACCTTTTAGATCCGCTTTAAAACCTGTATATTTTTTCGTACCAATTGAGGCTGTAACAATAGCTCCAGTTTCCGTTGTGCCTGTAATTACGTTCGATTTGTTTGAAACTGAATTAATCGTTAATAAGGTTGGAGCTGTTTTGTCGATTACAACTATTGTGGTGGCCTCACTGATATGCCGAGCTTTATCAGTAGCTGTAATAGCTATTTCTGTTCCGGCTTGTTGTAAGGGAATGTTCACTGTAAAGTGGCCATCAGCTTCCGCTGTCCCCGAACCAATCAGTGAACCATTAACTTTTACTTCAACCCTGGCTTCCCCTTCTGTTTGACCTGTTACCTCAGTATCTTTGTCAGAAATCCCGTTCACAACTGGCTTCACAGGCGCTGTCACATCTTTCACCACTACTTTAACAGCTTCGCTGACGTTTCCGTTATTGTCAGTTGCCGTAATGTTTAACTCCGTTCCAGCCTTTTCCACTGGAATCACCACAGTGAATGTGCCGTCGGTTCCAGCGTTCCCTTCACCAAGGATTGAACCGTTACCTGTGACCACAATCTTGGCCCCAACTTCCGCCTGTCCAGTAATTGCCGTATCTATATCTGTTATATCATTGACGATTGGTTTGGTGTTATAGGTTAGGGCATTTCGTGCATTCAGTATTTTTCCGGTTTGAACTTTGCCGGATAATGCCGCAGCCGTATCCCCGGATGCCAGAATTATTGTTTTTAATTTGCCTGGCTCAATATCTGGGTATTTGCCAGCCAAAAGTGCTGCGACACCTGTAACGTGAGGTGTTGCCATTGATGTTCCATTTAAATAGGCATAAGCATTTGTATAGGCTGCTTCCGCAGAGAAATTCAAGTTTATTTTCGTAATTGCTTCATTGTTACTACTAATAAAATCAGCGTATGGGGCGTATGCAACGTTATACGATAATCCATCGTAAACGGTCCCGGCTACCCCGGTCACCTTTGTCCTTGTTTCCCCTTCTCCTTTAATTGTAAGTGCAAGAATATTTTTGACAAAGTACGAATCTTCATTGCGATACAAAAGATCCTGGCCACTCAAAACTAACGATTTATTGCCCTTTTTTAAAAATTGCTCTAACGTACTGAGGTCAGTAGAGGTCAAATTAGGATTGGCTTGACCCATTGCGTTTCCTGAAAACCAAATGACGGTATCGTACCCAGAAAGTGTGGTGAGACTTGGGCCATTCTCATTAGCCGGTACGGTTTTGATACTATAAGGCAGTCCTGCATTATTTAATAAGGATGTATAGGTTGATAGATAATTTACGTTCCCTATATTTGCTTCATCATCTTGTACTAAAAGTATTTTTGAAGCGGAAGTAAGGCCTAAATAGCTTACGACCTTCGCAAAGGCTGCCTGTTTGTCCGTCGCTGCAAAATTCTCAAAACCAACCCCATTGAAAATCGCTTTATAATGGTAGGAGCTGTTGTTAATTTGGGCAGCTGTTCCTTCCTCTATTTTTCTAGGAACGGTACTAAAAATGTTCGTTCCCGGTGCAGCGATGTCCACGCTGCTTGCTCCGTAGTTTGAGAAGTCTGCTAGCTTGCCAGAGTTATCAATTGCAGCGACGGATATTATATTGGGGCTGTCGTAGCTTGCTGGATATCCAGGCTGCTGATCGTTATTAAGACCATCGTTGCCCGCCGCTGCTACAAAAAGCATGTTCGCTTGGTCGATCGCATCTTTAAGGGCTTGGTCATAATCAGTACCGCTCCAGCTGTTATTGGTGATTTTAACCCCCATTTTTTTTGCGTATTCAATCGCCAGAATGGCATCAGAAGTGTACCCAGAGCCGTCTGCCCCAAGGAACTTTAACGGCATAATTTTCACATTAGGAGCGATCCCTGTTATGCCGATTCCATTACCACCCTTAGCGGCAATCGTTCCAGCCACATGTGTTCCATGGTCATCGCCATCTTCTGCATCAAACACAGAATTATCAGAGTGATAGAAATCCCAGCCATGGATATCATCGATGTAGCGATTTCCGTCATCATCTATGCCGTTATTCGCAATTTCACCAGGATTTGTCCAGATACTATCGATTAATTCCGGATGGTTGATGTCGATTCCGGTGTCAATAACCCCAACCACTACTTGCTGTTGGTTTGTCACCTTACTAAACTCTTGTATGGCTTCAGGGTAGTCGATGTCCACGTCGTTGACTCCGACTGCACCATTAATCTGTTGCCCTGTATTGTGTAAACCCCATAGTTTGTTGAACGAAGGATCATTAGGAACATCTGCCGCTCTATACATATAGTTTGGCTGAACGAACGCAATGGAGGGGTCAGCCTCTAACGTTTTTACTAAACTCTCAATGTTCGAACCCTTTTCCACTTTAACAACTTCAGCACCAATGGATTTGAATTTCTTTTCTGTTTTCAGAGAATGTTTATTTTTAAGTTTGGTTGCAGAAACGGAATTCTTATACTTAATAATTAATTCATCTGCTTTATAGTCTTTCTTGATTTTTGGGGTAAAACTAGCAGTTTGCGTAATTCGTTTCTTGTGTAATTGGCTTGCTGGTTGCGATGGGTCCTTTTCAGCAGCTGAAGTAATGTTCGTGCATGCAGGAGAGAGGACTAGTAAAAAGGAAAGTAACGACACAAGCCCTTTGCTTGCTTTCTTTGGAAACAAATCTAACCGAACCCCTTTCTAGTAAAAATAAAAAGTAGTTTTTTGTTCTTATATAAACCATATTTTACTATAGTACTAGTCAAAACCAAATAATACTATAGTAGCGATAATAGTAGATATTTGTTAGCTGTTCTGATTAGATAATTTACAATAATTTTCATTTGACGATTGGCTAAGTGTTCTATAATATATGAAGAAGAGAATACCCGTGCTTGCGGGAGAGGTTCATAGCTGATACCCTCTATAAAAAACTATGGATACATGACTTTAAGCCATGTCCATATCGGACGTGGCTTTTTTGATGGATTCTTTTAGTTTAGAAGTAGAGTGGCTGTGGAAACTCTTTCTTGGAAAAGTGTGGGTCATCATGCAAGGAGGTTTTTTTATGTCTGGCAGAAGCCATGAAGAAGGTTTAAAGGATTTAACTTTATTAGGTAATCAAGGGACTACCTATTCATTTGAATATGCGCCGGAGGTTTTGGAGGCGGTTGATAATCTTCATCCGGAACGTGATTATTTTGTTAAATTTAATTGTCCGGAGTTTACAAGTCTTTGTCCGTTGACGCGTCAGCCTGATTTTGCGACGATGTATATTTCCTATGTTCCTGACAAAAAGATTGTCGAGAGTAAGTCATTGAAGTTATATCTGTTTAGTTTCAGAAACCATGGGGATTTCCATGAGGATTGTGTCAATATCATCATGAATGATTTAATTAAACTTCTTGACCCAAGGTATATCGAGGTTTGGGGAAAGTTCACTCCACGCGGCGGGATTTCAATTGACCCATGGTGCAATTATGGGAAACCAGGAACCAAGTACGAGGAAATGGCTAATTTCCGTTTGATGAATCATGATCTTTATCCGGAAAAAGTCGATAATCGTTAATGTAATGCTAAAAAGCCACGGGGCTCCCGTGGCTTTTTGCGTCTGGACTACCAAGCGTAATCATCATGTTCTTCTTCCTGAATGTCATCATCATCTATTAGTCTGTTTACTAGCCATTCGTCGTGGGTGATGCCGGTGAACATCATTTCATTTTGGACTTCTTCACTATTCCATTCGTCATCCAGCATATCTCCTCGAAGATTCGGGTCTTTTGTCATTGTTTTTTCACCTCCACTACTATCATTGCCATTTTTCTCATGACTATAATAGTTAGGGGAGATGAGATTAAAAAAACACGTCGCTAAATGATAAAATGGAAAAGCGGTTTCCTACTGATTTTTCTATCGCTTAACATAATAAGAAAGTATGGTGTGTTACAGTGGATATTGGTGGTTTTGATATAAAAAGGAAGTTGTTTTCCAATGATTTTGGTCTAAGTGTTTTTGAAGTAGAAGAAACCGAAACAGGCCGAACGTTTATATTAAGGTTAGTTGATTTTTCAAACAAATCAACGGATTTTAAGAAGGCGCAATGGAAGCAGCTGCAAGAAGAGTACCGAACGGTGATCTCCGACTTTAGCCATTTGCCGCGTATTAAGCAGGTGGCAAAGGTCGATGAAGATCACTTATATTCTCTTTTGGAAGGGGAAGAAGGGTCACCCTTAATTGAAAAAGGACCACTTGGGGCTGATCAAATAAAACAGCTCGTTGCTGCTGTTCGTCATCTCCATGATCATAAGATGATTCATGGATCGATTTCTCCCGAAAATATTTGGATTTCCAATCAAGGACGAGTCATTTTAAATGGTACTGGGGAGGCAAAGGTCCTTGAAGGGAAGCCCCGCTTAGGAGCCGTTTCTGATCTTCGGCAATTGATTGCAGTCATCCAGAGTTTTTCTACTTTAAGCGAGTCAATTCTGGAAAGACTTCACCTAGAAGAACCTATGACTGTAGAGGAATTAGAACAGCTTCTAACTCGTGCGGAAAGTAAAATAGGAATAAGTGAAGATAATAAGCTCGCTGCCTTTTTTGAAAGAAAAAGCAAGGCTCAAAAAGCAGAAGCAGAGGAACGTGAACGTAGAAAAGCCCAACAGGGTAAGAAGTGGGGGGCAATCATGATGATCCTTGGTACAGTGATGCTAGGCGTGCTAATCCTAGCTGTTTATTCTCTTTTTTGAAAATACATTCTAAAAAAAATGCGGTTCATCTTAGATGAACCGCTTCAGGGCATTATCGTGGAAAGGCTTCAATTTCCAGCAATAACGTGGCCTCAAGTCTTTTTATTAAACTAGTTCATAATCCGTCACGCTGCGGTCGACGACTCTCGCCCCTTTTGCAGACACAAACCTGCCGCTGCTTGTTGTGAAAATTTCAGATGCAATAATCTGTGTCATCGATAGCTTTACTACTTCTTCGTCAATTGGCTCCTTGGGATTCTCAACGGATAAACGTGCCGTCTTTCCGAACTCCGTGCCAAATTGTAATTCTAATGTTTTCGCCATATTCTTCTACCTCCTTCCTTAGTTTTAACTTCATACCCTATTAAGCGATAATTTCAGAACTGTCATTTCGTTCTACTCTGTTTAACATGTCATTGCACAAAACGGAAATGGCTACTGCTGCTTGAAATAACTGATCCGTTGTTGCATCCTTTTTGACATTGCTAAACGTTTTGGCGCGTAGGATCGGTTCGCCATCCTCGTCCATACCCCCTTCAAAGACTAAACGAAGCTTCGTTCCTTCTAAAAGTGATTGTGCCATTGTCCCTCACCTCCTTTTACATTCTATATAGAAGAAAGTCGGCCAAAAGGACAGGGTGGAAAAAAATTATTGACAAGCATCGAAATATGATATATCCTAAAATTAATTAAATATTCAGATATCATTATCGCATTATCCATAATTTAATTTTACAATCTGAATATCTTCATTCTGCAATTCTCCAATGATGAAATACACCCAAGAAATGTTTTTATATTAAACTAACTGTAAGCGTTTTATTTCTATAATCCTTAGTCTCTAACTTCCAAAATATTCACGTTAACCTTGTTTTAAATGGTATATACCAATATAAAAACAAGAATTTTACAAAACAAGAAGAAATAATATATCCTTTGTATATAAAGAATTGAATATCTGCATAAATGGGAGAAATTAGAGATGAGTAGAATGATAAGAGATGATGAGGATGTTCCTTTTTACAAACAATTAAGGAATAAAATTCTCGATGAGATCGAGAGCGGTAAACTTAAGCAAGGCGATAAACTTCCTTCGGAGCGGGAATTGGCAGAGCAGTTTCAAATCAGCAGGATGACAGCGAGACATACCTTGTCGATGCTGGAAAGGGAAGGTGTGGTTGAACGGCGTGTGGGATCAGGCACCTTTATCAATAATAAGAAAATTGAAATGGACTTTGTTACATTTAACAGTTTCACGAAAAACATGCTGAATAAAGGGTTAATTCCGAGCACACAGATTCTGTCCATTCAAAAAATGGAAGCAACTGCTAATTTAGCTCAAAAGCTAAAGTTGGCTCAGGGAGATATGATGTTCGCTATTAAACGTTTGCGACTTGTTAATGAAACACCCATCGCTATTGAAGAATCGTTCTTGTCAGAGAAACTTTGCCCGGGACTTAATGATATGATTACTGAAAATGATTCATTGTATGAATTATTAGAAAGAGAGTACGGGATTGTCCTTGTCATGGCAAAAGAGTATATGCAGGTTACTGTTTCAGATGAAAGTGAGAGTAAGCTATTAAAAATACGTTCTGAGAGTCCGTGTATCTTTCAAGAAGCAGTGGCTTTTGATAAAAATGAGCAGGAAATTGAATTCTCTACTTCGTTAACAAGAAGTGACATTGTGAAATTTTATTCGGAATTAAAACTGAGATGAGGAGTATCATTTCAGTTTAATTTTACCACAAATGGTATATACCATTAATAATCCCAGGAGGTTTTTTTCATGAAGGTAATTGGTGTTGGTGATAATGTGGTTGATAAGTATGTTCATAAAAAAACAATGTATCCAGGTGGAAATTCGTTGAACTTCAGTGTCTATGCCAAGCAATTAGGAATTGAAGCGGCCTATCTTGGTGTGTTTGGCAATGATCGGGCAGCCGAACACATTATTGCCACTTTAAAAAGCTTAGAAGTCGATATTTCTCATTGCAGGCAACATGAAGGTGAAAACGGCTTTGCCGCTGTTGATTTAGTGGATGGAGACCGTGTGTTCATTGGCGGAAATGGGGGTGGTGTGCAAATAGCCCATCCGGTCGTCCTCCATTCAGAAGACATGGAATATATTAAGAGCTTTGATATTGCCCATAGCAGCATCTACAGTAATATGGACTCAGAGTTACATAAGTTAAAAGAATCCGGGATTCTATTATCCTATGATTTTTCAAGTGATTATACCGATTCATTACTAGAAAAGAATTGCCCCCATATAGATATAAGTCTGTTGAGCTGTGGGCAGTTAGCCGATGAGGAAGTGGAGAGTCTATTAAAACGAGTCAATTCCTATGGGAGTAAATTAGTATTAGGGACAATGGGTTCACGCGGATCAATCATATATAACGGGCAAGACTTTTACCGTCAGAAGCCGCACTTTGTGGAGCCGGTTGATACTCTTGGTGCAGGGGATTCCTTTTTTACCGCGTTTATCTTACATTATCTTTCTGAAAAAAAGAATGACCCTGATATGCAGGAATTCACTCTGTTAAAAAATAGTTTGGAGGTAGCGGCAAAGTTTGCAGCAAAAACCTGTTTAGTTGATGGTGCTTTTGGTTTTGGGATTCCCTTTTAATTTCTTTAAAGGGAAAAAAATATAAACCATTCATAGAAGATTAGGGGGGGGGAAAGGATTTTACTAAAATTGGTGATCTATTAAAAAAATAAGGGGGTTAATGAAATGAGGATGAAATTAAACGTTTTATTAGCAGTTCTGTTGGTATTTGCGCTTTCCCTGACAGGATGCTCTAGTTCTTCTTCGAGCAATGAAGAGTCGGGGAAAGTCGTATTAAAGTTTTTGCATAAGTGGCCGCAGCCAGAATACGCTCCTTATTTTGAAGAAGTGGTCGATGCCTTTGAAAAGGAAAATCCAGATATCAAGATTAAAATGGAAGCGATTGCAGATGAACCGATTAAAGACAAGCTCCGCGTTATTCTAGGCGGAAACGAAGTTCCAGACATTATGTTTTCCTGGTCGGGTGAATTTGCCCGGAAATTCGTTCGTGCCGATGCAGCCTTAGATCTAACTCCATATTTAAATGAAGATACAGCTTGGAAGAATAGTTTTATTCCGGCATCACTTCAGCCTTTCACATCTAACGAAAAAAATTACGGTATTCCTCTACGTTTCAATGGAAAATTCTTTGTTTACAACAAAAAGATTTTTGATAAATATCAACTGCAGGCACCAACTACTTGGGATGAATTTATCCAAGTGCTTGATACCTTGAAAAAGGGCGGAGAAACTCCGATTATACTCGGAAACCAAGGCCCATGGGCAGCGATCCATTACTTAACAGGCTTAAACCAAAAGATGGTCGCACAGGATGTCAGAATGAAAGATTATAATCCTAAAACAGGAGAGTTCACCGATCCTGGCTATGTGAAGGCAATGCAAATGTTAGCAGACTTAAATAAAAAGGGTTATTTTATGAAGAATGTTAACTCTAGTTCCCATGATATGGGACAACAATTATTCGCTGCAGGTAAGGGAGCGATCTTCTATGTGGAATTAGAAGAGTTCGCAACAGTTGAAAATAATATGAAAGGAAACTGGGGCTTCTTCCCAATGCCGTCCATTGCAGATGGTAAGGGAAGTCAGAGTTTCATTACTGGGGCACCGGATGGATTTATCGTTTCTTCGAAAACCAAGCATCCGAAAGAAGCGATTAAATTCTTGAAGTTTCTAACAAGTAAAGAAAACGCCTTGAAGCTTGTAAAGCAAATTGGCTGGCCAAGTCCGATTGATGGGGCCACGAACCCAGATACAGCCCTGAAGGAAGTAGCTGAAGGTGTGGATTACATGAAGAAGGCGGAAGGTATGGCCGAATGGCTCGACACAGACGTCCATGCGAAGGTAGCCGATGTCTATTTATCCAATATCCAGCTGTTGCTTGATGGATCAAAATCACCAGAAGAAATTATCAAAGAGGTTCAGGAAGTTGCCAAGCAAGTACAAAGTGAAGTGGAATAAAAGAGAAAGGGTAGGTAGGGTACTGCTTACCCCCTCCTAGGAGGATGCAGGGATGACAAAAACATTTCGTAACAGTCGAACCGCCATACTTTTTATTTCGCCAGCGCTCCTTTTCATCCTATTTTTTGTATTTTTGCCGATTGTATTAAATCTCTATAACAGTTTATTTCGGTGGAATTCCTTTGAGGCTGGAAGAGTTTTTGTTGGCTTTGAGTATTATGGCAGGCTTTTTAAGGATCCAGTCTTTTTTACTGCATTGAAAAATAATTCTCTATACGCCGTCATTTCATTAATTTTTCAGGTGGGCGGGGGCTTAATCATTGCAGCCATTTTAGAAGATAAATTGATTAGACGGTTTCAGCCCTTTTTCCGAACTGTCTTTTTTATCCCTTCTGTTATTTCCATTGCAGTCGTTGGTTTGTTATGGCAGCTGCTTTATAACCCGGAAGTTGGTTTAGTGAATGGGGTGTTAAAGACCATTGGTCAATCAGAATGGGCCCTATCATGGCTGGGGGACAGTAAAACTGCTATCTATGCCGTTGTTGCGGTATCGCAATGGCAGTACACCGGTTATATGACGATGCTGTTCTTGCTTGCGATGCAAAAAATTCCATTCGAGTATTATGAAGCGGCTATGATTGATGGCGCTTCTAAGATAAAAACGTTCTTTTTTATCACCCTGCCTCAGATGAAGGAAATGATTCTTGTAGGTACGATCATTACTGTTATCTGTGCCTTTAAAGTATTTGATGAAGTTTATGTTATGACCAATGGGGGACCAGGCCGTTCGACGGAGGTTTTAGGAACGATGCTTTATCGAGCCGCCTTCCGTAACGATGAAATGGGCTATGCCTCTACGATTGGGACCATTATTTTTGTCATTACCCTAACCCTTTCCTTAATTCAACTGAAATTAGGGAAATCGGGAAAGGAGGTGTAAGGAAATGGCAAATAATAGTCCGGTGGTAAATGCGAATGAATTAAAAAAAATTGCAACTGGCAGTTCGAAGCTTTCTGTGAGAAAGGTCAAGGATAGAATTTTCCAGTCTGCCGTCCTTTTGTGGTTTGGGATTTTTTCAGTGATTATCATCTACCCAATCATTTGGCTCGGTTTGAGCGGCCTAAAATCAAATGCTGACTTTTTCTTGAACACATGGTCCCTGCCAGAGGAATGGCTGTGGGGAAATTATCAGGCTGCATGGGATGCAGGGATTGGCCAATTTTTTATAAACAGTGTGTTCATAACAGTGGTGTCAGTCGTCTCGGTATTATTGCTTGGATCGATGGCCGCTTTTGGGTTAAGTCGCTTTCAGTTTAAGGGACAGAATATTTTCCTTGTCCTTATCCTCAGCGGATTGATGCTTGCGCCGCAGGTCAGTTTAATTCCACTGTACAAATTGCTGCAGGCAGTGGGGCTTTACAATACTTATTGGGCGTTAATTCTTCCTTATGTTGCGTTTCAATTGCCGTTTGCGATTTTCCTAATGCGCTCCTATTTTCTGTCGATCTCTAAAGAACTGGAGGAGTCGGCGATTATTGATGGGTGTAATATCTTGCAGGTGTATCGGCATATTATTTTACCGTTGGCTAAACCGATTATTGCCTCATGTGCTTTATTAACAGGGATGAATGTGTGGAATGAATTCATGTTTGCGTTAGTATTTGTCGAGGATTCCTCGCTAAGGACGATTCCGGTGGGATTAATGAATCTGAGAAGTCAGCTGAATACCAACTTCGGGATTCAATTGGCGGGATTAGCGATTTCGGCGCTGCCAATGATTATCGCTTATATCGTTTTTCAAAGGCAGTTTGTCCGTGGACTTTCTGCTGGAAGTGTAAAAGGATAATCTTTCCCCTAAAGGATGTTGCTTCATTTGATTGGTTATTTTAAAGTGATGGAACAGAATAGGAAAGGTTGATTGGCTTTCCTACTCTGATTCCAAATTAGTGGGATTTCCTGCTGGTTAAAATGGTATATACCAAATGTTAAAAAATGGTAAAAAATGGGTTTGCTGATTTTCGAAGAGTTGGAGGGATTGAATGAACAAAATCAAACGGTCGCAAATAACAGGGATGAACTTTCACTATCTGCACTACCCGCTCAACTATTTTTTAGATGCCATGGTGAAATATGAATTTGAAAAAATTGAACTGTGGGGGGCTGCGCCGCACCTGTATGTGGAGGACTTATCCTTAGCTGATATCGGTGGAATCAAGAAAGATATAGATCGGCGCGAATTAGAGATTGTTTGCTTTACTCCCGAACAATGTATGTATCCAATTAATCTTGCGGCAACAGAGCCGGCGATTCGTGAAAGAAGTGTGGCTTACTTTAAAAAATCGGTGGATGCCGCGATTGAACTAGAAGTCCCGATGGTGTTAGTAACAGCAGGCTGGGGGTACCGCAATGAAAACAGGCAGGAAGCCTGGAGGCGAACCCAAGATTCTTTGGAACAGCTGACGGCTTATGCGGAAAAACAAGGAATCATATTGGCGCTCGAACCGCTGCAAAAAATTGAGTCCAATCTGATTACTACCTTGCCTGAACTTAAAGAAATGCTCGATTCAATTCCTTCTTCTTATTTGAAAGGAATGGTGGATACAATCCAACTTGCGGTTGAAGGTGAGGAGCTGGCAAGCTATTTTGAACAATTACAGGATGATTTTGTCCATATCCACTTTATCGACGGGAACCCAAGTGGACATTTAGCTTGGGGGGACGGCGTCCTTCCATTGGAAAAATACATGGGAACCTTAGCAGACTTTAATTACGACCGTGCCCTCACATTGGAATTTACTTCTTCGCAATATTTGCTAAATCCAGATGAGGCGATTGAAAAATCACTGCGAAGTCTAGCACCCTTTCTGGTTTAGAGGGTGGAGGAATGGTTCAAAATCGGGTGACAAGTTCAGTGATAAAAGGAGTTTTATCCTATGTCTATTTGGAGGAGTTATCCAAGGAGTTTAAAAGTTTTATTGCTCGCGATGCTGGTCAATTCAACAGGAATGGCGTTTCTTTGGCCCTTGCACACCATTTACATTACGCAAGGGATGGGGAAAACCTTATCTGAAGCAGGGTTTGTGATGATGCTTCACTCAGCAGCTGAAATTATTGGCAGTTTTCTTGGTGGCTATTTGTATGATCGCATACGCGGGAAACGAACTCTTCTCCTAGCCGTTCTATCATCAGCCTGTTTCATTTTCATTATCTCGATTGGTCTATCATGGCCGGTTTATATCCTAATGATGATTCTGCTTGGTTTAGGGATTGGAACCATATTTCCTCCTATTTATGCTCTTGCAGGTAGTATATGGAAGGAAGGCGGCAGAAAGAGCTTTAATCTTATTTATCTCGTTCTAAATTTTGGTGTCGCCATAGGTACGGCCTTAGGTGGTATCGTTGCACAATTTTCATTCCAATACGTCTTTTGGGTCAATGGGTTCACATATCTGCTCTTTATATTTATTGTTTGGAGGGCACTTGATGAGCCTGATCCAGTTTATGAAGCAGCGCAAAAGAAGGCTCTCGACCCCAGACCAAAAAAAGAATTCCGTCCACTCCAGAGCTTCTATTCCTTATTAATTCTTTGTTTAGGATTTATGTTTTGCTGGGTTACCTATATTCAATGGCAAACAAGTATTTCTACTTATATTCACCTGCTAGGATTTCCGTTGTCATCCTATAGTGCGTTGTGGACAATCAACGGTTTACTCATCTTACTGGGTCAGCCCTTACTTCAATGGTTTATGGACCGTGTTAAGAGTCCGGTGAAGTGGCAGCTTCTATCCGGGGTTATCTTTTTCATACTTACCTTCGCCCTTCTATCCCAAAATCAGTCATATGGCGGGTTTGTAACGGGGATGGTGATTATGACGATCGGAGAAATCCTTATTTTTCCGGCCGTGCCAGCGATTGCGGATCGGCTGGCACCCCTTGATAGAAGAGGAATGTACCAAGGTTTAGTAAGTGGTGCTGCTAATGTGGGCAGGACGATTGGACCTTTACTTGGAGGTTTGCTATTTGATGGTTTCGGGCCCTTGGTACTCTTGTATTCATGTATTTTTATTTGTGGTTTTGCCTTGATTTGTTTTGGTACATATCAAAGGCTCCAATATATACAAAAAGAAGTATCAACCGTAAAAGTCAATAAATAAAGGAGGATGAAAAATGTTAGCTGACGTACAAAAATCGTTGGAGGTTTTTAAAGAGAAGGCTATTGATCGTGTTTATTTCGTAGGCTGCGGGGGCTCTTCTTCCCTTATGTATGCAAGTAAATACGTATTAGACCGTGAAAGTGAAACCATTGACTCTGACCTTTATAGTTCCAATGAGTTTGTGCACCGTAATCCGCAGAAACTCAATGAGAAATCACTTGTGATTTCGTGCTCGCACTTTGGAAAAACACCGGAGACGGTAGAGGCTACCCGCTTTGCAAGGGAAAAAGGAGCAATTACCGTCTCGTTAACATTTGATGCGGAATCACCGCTTGCTCAAGTTTCTGAACATGTGATTGTTTATGAGGATGGGAGAGATGCGAAATATCTGAATGAAGCGCAATCTGTGATGTTAGAACTTGTATTTGGACTTCTGGCGATCAAAGAAGGTAATGAAAAATTTTCCGAGCTGCTTTCCTCCTTAGAAAATCTAGATCAAATATTAGTTCGGGAGAAAGCAAAGTTTTTAGCTTCGGCCAAGGAATTTGCCCAATCTTATAAAGATGAAAAAGTGATTTACACGATGGCGAGCGGCGCCAATTATGGCATTGCCTATTGGTTTGCAATTTGCCTGTTGATGGAAATGCAATGGATTCATTCCCACGCCCTTCATGCGGGGGAGTATTTCCACGGGCCATTTGAAGTCTTGGATAAGGACGTACCAGTGATTCAGCTATTAGGTTTAGATGAGACGCGTCCATTAGAAGAGCGTTCATTGGAATTTACACAAAAATATGGTGAAAGACTCGTTGTTCTCGATGCGAAGGAGTTTGACCTAACAGGAGTGGCCGAAAGTGTCAAAGGTTACATCGCCCCACTCGTCCTACAAGCCATCCTGCGCCAATACGCAGAACAACTAGCCGAGATCCGCAACCACCCACTAAGCACCAGAAGATATATGTGGAAAGTTCCTTACTAAAAGATTGTATAAACGTTAGTGTCAGGCACCAAAGAAAGACACTATAGGCAGTTTGTCCATCCTGGATAGACATTATAATACTTGCTTTTGGGTGTGCACTGTGTGTGTACAGATGTCCACAAAGGGTGAACGGTACCATAAAAAACACCATTAACTATTGTAGTCCCAAAAATTCTAATATAAATTTGGAGGAATGAAAAATGTTGAAATTCGATGCTGAAGTATACTTACAATTAGTTGGTCAAGAGGCGCTTGCAAAGAGAGAAGAAATAGAGAGGGTTGTTGATGGAATTTCCGCAAAGGGTTTTAAGAATATTTTCTTGATTGGTTCTGGCGGGACGATTGCGATGATGTATCCATATGAGTATATCCTGAAATCCAATTCATCTGTTGAAGTTCATGCAGAGATTGCGGCTGAACTACTTGTGATGAATAATCGCCACCTGACAAAGGATTCTGTTTGTATCTTTGCTTCAGTTACTGGAACAACAAAAGAAACAGTTGCTGCAGCTGAGTTCTGTAAGAGCAAGGGTGCGACAACAATTGGATTAGTGGCTGAGCCTGGTACACCATTAGCAGAAGCTGTTGATTACTGCATCACCACTGGTCACGAAAAATATTCGTTTGATACATTCTTTATTCATTTGCAGCTGCTTACTTTCCGTTTTATTCATAACAATGATGAGTTCCCGCAATATGACCAGTTGGCTAAAGAAATTTCTCTCTTACCAAAAGGGATCGTTGATGCACTAGAGCAGTTCGACTCACAAGCGGAGCAATTTGCCATCAAGCATAAGAATACTGATTACCACATGGTGGTTGGTTCAGGGAACCTTTGGGGAAATGCGTATTCCTACGCAATGTGTATCCTAGAGGAAATGCAATGGATTAAGTCCAAATCGATCCATGCTGCAGAATTCTTCCACGGCACTCTTGAACTGTTGGAGGAGGATACAAGTGTTATTTTATTCAAAGGCGAAGATGAAACTCGTCCGTTAATGGAACGTGTGGAAAATTTCGCTGAAAATATCACAAAGGAATTGTTCATTTTGGATACCAAAGATTATCGCTTGGAAGGAATTAGTGAAGAATTCAGAAAGCACTTTGCTATCTGCTTGAACTGGGCACTAACTGGCCGAATCAGTGTATACCTTGAGCGTGAAAGAAATCATCCATTAGAGACTCGCAGATATTACCGTAAAATGGCTTATTAAAAGGTCCATTTTAATAGAATAATTGAAAGTTTCGCGTGCAGCCTTCACTCAGTGAGGGCTGTTTCTTTGTCGTTGTTCAACAATGAGTGTTGTCGCTTTCAAACTGGATGGGAGTAAGAAACTTACTGTAAGACCGATAATTAAAATCGAGGGCTGATACGTATCGGTTCCCCCATGTTCAGACAGAGGACAGTAAGATAAACCCTGGCTGTTCCGGATATTTTGGGGCTTTTTAAAAAAATCCAGCCATTCCATCAAAGATGGGTTTGCCTGGATTGAGGTACGGAGAGCAGACTTCTTGTACCCGATGCTATAAGAATGCCGATTAGATCGATGGCTATATCAAAAATTCTCCCGTCCCGAGTAAAATATAATTGAAGAATTTCCGTTAGCGAAGCGAAACAAATTGCTAGAAATAGAGTCACTGCTTTGTAATGGAATTTGGATTGTAACAAAATGGTTAAAATGAGAAAGGCAAGGACATGACCGCATTTTTGAAGCAGGAAGTCGCGGCTAAGGTCAAGCGGTAAGGGGGATATGAGTTCAAAAAAATTGGGGTGACTGTTCCACTCAAAGCGAACTTCACCTGATTCTATTAATCCTGAAAAACTGGCGGTGCAGGTAAAAATAAAGATGGCTAGAGCCCATAATAAAATAAAAAATTTCCGCATTGAAATCCCTCCCATATCCTTTCAGTGTAGTCCCATTTTTTCGGTATTATACCGGATAAGTGGGAATTCAACAATCGACAAAGGAAAAGACCTCTTTCGTACGATAAAGAGGTCTTTCTTAGGGGGGGATGGCAGGAAACCATCCATGTAAGGTGGGGGATAAGCCATCTGAGAAGGGGTGGAGTTTTTGGATAGCCTCCAGCTATTCATTATCCTGAATGAATCATTTTTTGATAAAGGCTTAGAATGGATTGCCCATAGGTTGTACCAGGAACAGCCCATTTTCCGTTTAAAGCAGTCCAAGTTGGAGCAGAACCTCTGTCGACAAGATGGAAACGGGGATCAACTAATGGATATTGACTAGGTAGCGGCTTAGTTGTCGCATACGCGTACAGGTGCTGAAGCTGGGCAAGGACCCCTTCTTCTTCATTGTCAAAACGTGCACCGCGAATTTCTCCTCCGGTTGCTCCGATTCCTGCGTAGTTGTTCTGTTCAGGTTGGACGACTCCAGTAAACCGAAAATAGTCTGTTTCGTGAATGGCTTGTGCAAAGGCTACATCCCCGCGAATCCCGTAATATTTTCCAAAGGTCTGATAAAACTCACCTAATTCGGGCGCTTTAGGATTGACCTTTTTCACAAATTGATTCATCTGTTCCGGCGATAGGAAGGTCGGGCCTAAAACAGTAAATTGAACGGGGTCAGCTATGATGGGGATTTCATTAGTATTGTTGGTTGGAGTAGTGCTTGGGCTCGTGTTCGTGCTGCCTTTGGTATTTGTGTTTGGATTTGTGCCTGTTGTGGGTTTGGGTGTTGTAGGTTTACTGGTTGTTGTTGAAGGTTTGCTTGTGCTTGATGTAGGTTTCTTGGTTTCTGTTTTAGTTACCGTTGTGTTTGTTTTTTCGGTAATAATGAAGGCATCATCATATCCTGCTTTTTCGATTTCTTTTAGGCGTTTTTCTGCTTTTGCGTTGGTTGTATAGGTGGCTTCCTTCACGCGGTACCAAGTGGCGCCAGATATTTTTGTGGACACAATCGATGATTTAATACTCTTTTTCTTCAGTTCTCCGGCCCTGTCTTGTGCGTTTTCTTTCGATTTATAGGAACCAACATAGACTGTGTAGACTGTTTTTGTTCCGGATGTGGTGGTTTTCGGTGTGGTTGATGTTTTGGGTGTTTCTTTCGTTTCTTTGCGTTTCAGTCCAAAGGCTTTGGCAATTCCGTTGACATGCCCTTGGGCGACTTTTTGCTGCCAGGATGCATCTTTTATCAGTGCGGCATCATGTTTATTACTGATAAAGCCGTTTTCTGTTAATAGAGAAGGCATGTTTGTTTCCCTGAGGACATGAAAATTGGCCTTTTTTTGGCCGCGGTCTTTCAGCTGACTTACTTTGATGACTTCGGCATGGATGATCTTTTGGTATTTGGCTGCTTTACTAGAATCAGATAAGCCGTTGTAGATAAAATCCTCATAACCTTGGGCGGAACTGTCTGCTGAATTGATGTGAATTGCCAAGAAAAAGTCTGCGTTCCATGCGTTGGCTGCCTTTGAACGCTGTGCTAAGCTTCTGGTGGTATCACTTGTACGACTCATCTTCACTTGAACGTTTTCGTAATCATTGAGGATGATATTTCGTATTTTAAGCGCAATAGCTAAGGTAAGATCTTTTTCATCTAACCCATTTCCATGAGCACCGGGATCCTCACCGCCATGACCTGGATCTAAAAATAGCTTCATACTTACTCCTCCATTCCGTGTAAAATGCGTTCATCTATATGATATGGAAAATCCAATCCAGTCGACTCAATCTGAATAGTATAAAGACAAAAACCATACAAAAGACCTCCTATTTGTTCGTTAAGAAGAGGTCTTTTGTACGGTGTTTATTCTGCAACGAGGAATGCGTCTTTGATTCCCGCTTTTTTTACTTCAGCTAATCGGTCTTCTGCGTTTTCGCGGCTGGAAAAGGCGCCAGCTTGAACTCGGTACCATGTTTCGCCTGAGATTTTTGTGGTATCAACAAATGATTCGATGTCCTTTTTATGCAGCTCTTCGACTCGCTCGTCCGCATTTTCCTTTGATTTGAATGAACCAGCAATCACTTTGAAAAGTGTTCCGGTTGGCGGTTCAATTGGTTTTCGCCTCAAGCTAAAGGCTTTGGCAATTCCATTGGCGTGCCCTTGTGCTACTTTTTGGATCCAAGATGGTTGTTTCATTAATTCAGCGTCATGATCATTACTAATAAATCCATTTTCCGTTAGGAGTGCTGGCATATTTGTCTCGCGTAAAACATGAAAGTTCGCCTTTTTTTGGCCACGGTCCTGTAGTTGATTTACTTTCATGACTTCAGCATGGATAATATCCTGATATTGAGCTGTCTTAGAAGAGTTAGACAAACCACTGTAAATATAGTCCTCATAACCTTGTGCGGAACTTGGCCCGGCATTGATATGAATGCTTAAGAAAAAGTCGGCATCCCAAGCATTGGCCTCACTGGATCGCTGACTTAAGCTTTTAGTGGTATCGCTGCTCCTGCTCATTTTTACGTCAATGTTTTCATAATCATTTTGTAAAATGGACCGTATTTTGAGCGCGATAGCTAATGTTAAATCCTTTTCATCCAATCCATGACCTTGAGCGCCAGGGTCTTGTCCGCCATGACCCGGATCTAAATAAAGCTTCATTTTATCATCTCCATTTCCTAAAATTGATTACATATACATCCTATGTAAATATGGACAACTATGTGCGGGTGCTTGTCACGATGTCATTGATAGAATATCTTAACAAATAATATTCCTTTGTTACCGAAACTTTGAACGCAATAAGCTTTCGGTAACAAGAGTGGTCCTATGTGACCGAAAAGGTAAACGGAGCGTGGGAAGGGTAACATAGAGAGCCTTTATGTGACCGAAACGGCAAACGGAGCATGATTAGGGTAACATAAAGAGCCCCTATGTGACCGGAACCGTAAATGGAGCGTGGGAAGGGTAACATAGAGAGCCCTTATTTGACCGATACGGCATAGATAATAAGCTTTCGGTAACAAAGAACAATCCTTACGCTTACGCCATGGGTTGTACGGACAGTTATGTTCGTTCCTTCATGCGGTCGGGAAGATTCTGGATCGAGGTAACGACCATATCAAGCTTTGACTCAATGCGGTAAAGCAGATAAAGGGTCACGACGATGGGGAAGCCAACCTCGCTGATGATTGGAATGAGTTGCTCCACTTTTTTCACCTCCTCCTTTATGAAAAAAGGCCGTCCCTAGGGGGAATCGGCCTCTCCGTTATTATACTAGTTCATATTCTGTTACATTTCGGTCGACAACTCTTGCTCCTTTAGCAGCTACAAAATTTCCACTAGCAGTAGTGAAGATACCAGATGCAATGATTTGTGCCATCGATTGCTTGACGACTGACTCGTCAATTGGTTCTTTTGGGTTTTCAACCGATAAACTCGCTGTTTTTCCGAACTCCGTACTAAACTGTAATTCCAAGGTCTTTGCCATATTTCTCACCTCCTAACTATTGAGATTGATTAATCTCTAAGATAACTAGGCAATAATTTCTGAACTGTCATTTCGTTCCACTTTATTTAGCGTGTCCTTGCACAAAACAGTGATTGCTTGTGCTGCTTGAGAGAACTGTTCTACCGTTGCTTCTTTTTTAACATTGCTAAACGTTTTTGCTCGAAGGATGGGTTCGCCATCTTCATCCATGCCAACTTCGAAAACCAAACGAAGCTTCGTGCCTTCAAGTAATGCTTGGGCCATGATCAATCACCTCCTTTCACCTTCTATATAGAAAAAAGTTGGTAAAAAGGACAGGGTCAGTAAAAATAAATACTGGATGTTTTATTTAAATAAGGTTGATTAATGCTATACTTGGGGAACGGATTTGGTTTCTGAAGGGAGTTATCATCATATGAAGTATTTGAAATCACAAATGCAGCAGCTAATTAAGGATAATAAAGAATTGCATACACGCTTAAAAGAGTTGAAGGTAGAACACGGCCTCGAGAAAAATACCGCTCTAAAGGCTTTGTACCATTCAGAAGTGGCAGACGGCGGAAAGTATCAATTAGCCTACCAGGCACTGGATCTGCCTAAAAAGTAGGTAACATAAAAAGAGTGTCAGGCACCGCACTGGTGCCTGACACTCTTTTGTTTTATTAATGCTGTAAAAATGCTAATTGAATAAAGAATAGAATGGCGAATACGTAAATCAGTGGATGAATTTCACGCCACTTACCTTTTACTAACTTTAAAAGAGGGTAACTGATGAAACCTAGGGCAATTCCCGTTGCAATACTTGATGTTAGCGGCATGCTCAAGACTGTCAAAAATGCCGGAAAGGCCTCATCCAATTCGTTCCAGCGGATTTTCGCAATACTTCCCATCATTAGACTGCCGACAATGATTAACGCAGGTGCGGTAATCGCAGAAATCCCAGACACAGAGCTGACGAGTGGTCCGAAGAAGGCGGACAAGATGAACAGGATGGCAACTGTAAGTGAAGTTAAACCAGTCCGACCGCCAGCTGCGACCCCTGACGAAGATTCAATATAGGCTGTTGTTGGGCTCGTCCCAAACATAGCACCTACTGCGGTACCAACAGAATCGGCGAGTAAAGCTTCTTTCGCTCGCGGCAATTTGCCGCCTTTCATTAAACCGGCTTGGTTTGCAACCCCAATCATCGTTCCAGTCGTGTCAAAAATAGTCACTAAAATGAAAGAAAAGACAACAGCATAAAGGCTGTGCTGAATAACGTCAGTCAGTGCCGTCACTGGATTAGCAATCATTAGTCCCTCTGGCAGAGTAGGCAGCGCCATAAAACCTTGATTGAATTCAAGCTGACCAGTAAAGAAAGCAATTAGCCCGGTAATGACCATTCCAAAAAATATCGCGCCGTTGACTCGGAGTGTCATCAATACAAGTGTGATCGCCAGCCCTACTAGCGCTAAAAGAGCAGAAGCAGAATGAAGGTCGCCGAGACCAACAAGATTAGTCGGGTGTGCTGTAATGATTTTTGTGAGACGCAGTCCGATAAAGGCAATAAACAGCCCGATTCCTGCGGTAATCCCGTGTTTTAGGTTTTCCGGGATGGCGTCAATTAATTTTTCCCGAAGGGGAGTTAGCGATAAGATGACAAAAATAACGCCAGCAATAAATACAGCGGCAAAGGCAGTTTGGTAAGTTATCCCCTGATGGCCACCCACAACAGAATAAGCAAAATAGGCGTTGAGTCCCATTCCGGGGGCAATGGCAATTGGATAATTGGCGAAAAGTGCCATCCATAATGTTGCAACGACTGCGGAGATGATTGTCGCTGTGAACACTTGCCCGAACGGAACCCCGGCGTCGGCGAGAATGACCGGATTTACGACCACAATATAGACCATCGTAAAAAAGGTAGTGAGACCCGCAAGCAGCTCCGTTTTTGTATTGGTATGATTTTCTATTAATTTAAACATGGTTGTTCCTCCAAAATACGAACAATTTAATAAGACTAAACTATATTATTCGTTTTTCGATGAGATTTCAAGAGGAACAGCTTATTTTGTACTTTTTTTGTAAAGGTTGTTGTTATTTAACCCGCAGCTTTCCGCGGGCTCAAAAAATAGAACCACCCTGTGTTGGTTCGTAAAGGGGTGGTTCTTAAAAAATTAAATTAACGACTTTTCCATCATAGAATCGAAAGTGGAGGTCATACTTTTGTGTGCGTTCTTTTCTTTATACATCTCCTGATCGGCCATTTCGAGAATTTTTTCAAGTGTAATGATAGTACCGGGTTGATAGTGATAAAAACCATAACTGGCGGAGATAGAATAAGGCTTTTGTTGCGTGTTATTAATCTCCTCAAAACCATACTTAATGGTCTTCATCAACTCCTGCACGTCATTTATTTGCTTTTGAAAGAAGATAATGATAAATTCATCCCCGCCTAATCGGAATAAGATATCCATATTCGTGATATGACGATTGATCGTGTCACAGCAAGTCTTGATAAGGTCATCACCAGTGGAATGACCGAATCGATCATTTGTCTTTTTCAAATCGTTAATATCGATATAGCAGATAATAAATTCTTGAGATTCTGACCCGCCGGATAATTGTTGATTGAGGATTTCCATTCCACTTCTTCGGTTTAACACCCCAGTGAGCATGTCAATCGAAGCATGTTTAAATAGCTCTTCCTCATTTTTTTTCAGATCGGTGATGTCGGTAACACCGATAAGAATACAAGGTTCATCCGAGTAATCCACCAATTCTAAACTCAACATGACCCATTTTCTGATCTTAGCAGTTATTTGTTGCTCCATCACATAGTTTTTAATACTTTGCTGCTCTATCAGACGTTTCAGGATAGCTAATTTTTCCTCAGGATTTTGAAATAAGAATTTTCCGTCAATTTGTGCAGTGTCATTACTTTGGAGTTGGTAGTATTCAATTGCGTGTTTATTCATTAATAAAATCTCATCAGTATGTAGCTTGGAAAGAATGATTGGGTTCGGATTCATATTGAATAATCGCCGGAAATTTTCCTCATTCCTGCGTAATTTCATTTTATTTAAATAATCATTCATACGAAATGAAAATAATGATAGAGCAATCATGAAAGAAATCACAGCGGTTCCTGTCGAGTTAATCAATTTTGACAAAAACGAGAAGTGGTCTTCTTCGATAAGATATAAACCCGTTAAGAAAATCAAATGGATTCCAAAATATAGAATCAATAGGTGTCTTGGCTGAATCGGCAGGAAAACGGCTACTCCTAGTAATATAATAATATAGGCATAGATATTTCCAGTAAATAACTGACTATTAATAGAAGAAACAGCCCCGATGATTAAATAGAAAAGGATATAACTAGTAACGACGTACCCCTTAGAAATATTTGTGTAAAAATGATAAATGAATAGAAAGATAAGGGAGATAACTAGGCCTGTGATGTGAACGGCTGAAAGAATGAATTTGAACGTAGGGTTGCTTAGGCCTTTAAAAAGGAAAAAGTCGACAATGAAAAAACAGGGATAGGTGAAAATTAACATATAAGAAACGAGCTTAATTCGCTCATATAATAACTCGTAGTTATGATTAATAAACTCGCGATTAGAAGTAGAATTCATAACTTTTCTCTTAAAAAGATTACTTGCAAAAAACCTCAAACACATCACCCCTTTTTTCCCATTTCCCCCGAGTATTTTAGCATAATTCGGGAGGCCTGTCACAAAAAGAGTGGGTGTCAGGCACTAACAAAAGATTGGTGTCAGGCACCATTCAAACAAGGAAAAAGCCCAATTTCTGCAGATGAAACCAACAGAATCGGGCTCTTTCTCGACTAGTTCTATTGTTTTAATGGGACTTCTTCCGTCCGTTTTTCGCCGTAAATGCCCCTAGACTCGAGGAATCGCTGGATTCTCTTTAGGGCTTCTTGCAGCTGCGGCATTGAGGCTGCGTAGGAGCAGCGAATATAACCCTCGCCGCTTTCCCCGAACACATTACCCGGTACGACGGCAACCTTTTCCTTCATTAATAGTTCTTCGGCAAATTGTTCGGAGCTGAGGCCGGTTGCCTTGATTGATGGGAAGACATAGAAGGCTCCTCCCGGTGTATGACAGTCCAACCCGATTTTATTCAAGGTTTGCACGACATAGTTTCGTCTCATCCGATAGCTTCGTTTCATAGCTTCTACTTCATGAAATGTATTCTTTAGTGCCTCGATCGCACCGTATTGGAGCATGGTTGGTGCGCACATGGTCGTGTATTGAAAAATCTTCAACATGACCTCAATAAATTCCTTAGGGGCAGCGAGCATCCCTAAGCGCCAGCCGGTCATTGCAAAGCCTTTTGAGAATCCATTGATTAAAATGGTTCGCTTGTACATGCCTTCAATCGCAGCGAAACTTGTATAGGTTTCTTCGTAGGTTAACTCCGCATAGATCTCGTCGGAGACAACGATTAGGTCATGCTTTTCAACGATTGCGGCAATTTCCATGAGTTCTTCTCTATTTAAGGTACTGCCTGTTGGATTGTTAGGTGAACAAAACAAAATGGCTTTCGTTTTTTCGGTAATGGCTCCTTCTAGTTGTTCTGCCGTTAATTTAAACCCATTGGCAGGTGAGGTAGAGATGGCGACAGGTGTCCCGCCGGCAATCGCAACTAAGGGAGCGTAAGAAACGAACGCTGGTTCCACAATTAGCACTTCATCGCCTTGGTTTAAAATGGCCCGAAACGCTAGGTCGATAGCTTGACTTGCTCCGACTGTGACGATGATTTGATTTTTTGGATCATAATTGACAGCAAATCTAGTTCCAAGATAATTAGCGATTTCCTGCCGTAATTCTAATAAACCTGGGTTTGCGGTATAAGCGGTATACCCTTGTTCCATTGATAAGATGGCCGCCTCGCGAATGTTCCAGGGGGTAATAAAGTCGGGTTCGCCAACCCCTAATGAAATGACGTCTTTCATGCTGGCGGCTAGATCGAAAAATTTCCTTATCCCAGAGGGCTGTAATTCTTTAGCGGTTTCAGATATATAGTGGGAATAATCCTTTTTCATGGTGTAATCACCATTCTCCGGTCTTTATCATCGGTACTACCAAAAATCACACCATCATGTTTGTATTTTTTTAACATAAAATGCGTCGTGGTGGAAATGACATTTTCAATCGTGGAAAGTTTTTCCGATACAAAGGTTGCGATTTGATTCATGGTTTGCCCTTCAATCGTGATCGACAAATCATAGGCGCCACTCATAAGGTATAGAGACGTTACTTCTGGAAAACGATAAATTCTCTCGGCAACCTCATCGAAACCCACACCGCGTTTTGGTGTTACCTTTACATCGATCATTGCGATGATGTTTTCCTGCCCTTCGACTTTGCTCCAATCGATGAGAGCGGGATAACTAACGATCACCTTTTCTTCTTCTAATTTTTTTATGGTTTTTCTGACTGATTCTTCGCTGCTCATCACCATTAAGGCAATTGTTTCTTCGGAGATTTTATGGTTTTCTTCGATTAGCTTTAATATTTCCAGTTCTTCATTACTTAGTTTCATAAGGTGCCTCCTGATTTATATTTCATACTAATGATTTTAAAGGAGGATGGCTATTAACTCAAATGAAAGTGTTGGGATTATTCCCCCTTTTTTGATAATTAACGATTGAACAAATTAAATTTTGGACGTGCTCATCGCTTAATTGTCTGGTAATCTAGGTATATTTTTTAGGTGTCAGGCACCACAACAAAGAGTAAAGATTATTGTAAATTTACTGATAATAATAAAAATATATTGACGGCGGGTTTGGTTGTGTTATATATTGTAACAAAATGATGTTAGATAATATAACATGACATAAGGGGCCGGTTCTCTTGAAAAAAATAGAAGCGATTATTCGACCTGAAAGATTAACGGACACGATTAAGGGATTAAAAAATATGGGTATTTTAGGCTTTACTGTTTCTCAAGTGGTTGGCAGAGGAAAACAAAAAGATACGCAGGGTGTCTACCGTGGGAAAAATTATCAGGTAACATTGCATCCTAAAGTAAAACTGGAGATTGTTCTTTCGGATTATTTGGTGGAATCGACGATCCGGACGATTGTGCATTCTGCCCAAACTGGTGAAGATGGCGACGGTAAGATCTATGTTTACCCGATTTTGGAGGCCTATAACATTCGGACAGGGACAATAGATTATGATATCGAGGATTTAGCTAATAAGGAGGGATGACTTGTGGAATTAATGTACATTAATACGGTGTGGGTCGTCCTCGCGGCGGCAATGGTATTGTTTATGGAAGGCGGATTTAGTTTGCTGGAGGCTGGTTTAGTCCGAACAAAAAATGCCGTCAATGTCACAATGAAAATTTTTGTAGACCTAACTATTGGTGCTTTAGCATTTTGGCTCATCGGCTTTGCAGTCATGTTTGGAAAAGATGCATTTGGATTCATTGGGACGAACTTATTTGGAAGCCCCGAAAAAATTGCTCTTTCAATCGAACTGCCTAGTGTTGCTTTCGTGCTTTTTCAAATGGGATTTGCGGTAGCATGTGTTTCAATCATTTCAGGGGCAGTTGCCGAACGGATGAATTTTAAAGCCTATGTGGTCACCGCGGCACTCATCTGTATTTTAATTTATCCTCTTTCTGGTCATTGGATCTGGAATAGCGAGGGATGGTTAGCCAAGTTAGGGATGAAGGACTTTGCGGGATCGGCAGCCATTCATGCAGTTGGTGGCTTTGCTGCTTTTGCGATGGCAAAACTGTTAGGACCAAGAAGAGGAAGATTTAATTCTGATGGCAGCTCTAATGTGTTTGCGCCTAGTAACATTCCATTAGCTTCCGCCGGGGCCTTTATCCTTTGGTTTGGATGGTTTGCGTTTAATGCGGGAAGTACATTAGATGCTTCCAGTTCCGCGCTAGCGCCGATTGCCATCAACACGATGTTAGCTGGAGCAAGTGGAGGAACGGCGGCATTATTCATGACGATGAAAAAGTTTGGAAAAGCCGATCCAAGTATGACGATTAACGGTGTGTTGGCTGGATTAGTAGCGATCACAGCAGGATGTGCCTTTGTAACGGAGTGGAGTGCGGTTCTCATTGGCGCGATAAGTGGTGTGCTCGTTATTTATACCACTCTCTTTGTTGATTATTTGAAGGTGGATGATCCTGTTGGTGCAGTAGCCGTGCATGGTTTCGGCGGGGTTTTTGGAACCATTGCGGTTGGATTGTTTGATACCACTCAAGGATTATTGACAACAGGTAATGTCTCCCTATTAGAAGTGCAACTTTTAGGTGCCGTTGTCGTGATTGTTTGGGGGCTAATTGGCGGTACTTTTATTGCGAAGGTGTGCGAAAAAACAGTCGGTTTCCGAGCAACAGAAAAGGAAGAAGAAGAAGGCTTGGATATGTCCTACCATGGCATTCCTGCTTACAATGAATTAGAGCGTTTTACCGACCTGCCGACAAGTTTGTTTAATTTTGAAGAAACAACAGGTATCACGGTTGCTTCTCCTGCTAGTCGGAAAGAAAAGGTAGTTTGATGGAACTATCATCTAAATAAGCCAAAAAAAGACAGGTTCATATGTAGAACTTGTCTTTTTTTGTTTGGTTTATTATATAAATAAAAAGTAACAAACGTGCGTACTTAAAATCTAGTAATAATTGTTTATTATTTAAGGACAATGAAGAGTGCAATAGGTAGTCAAGATAACTAGTCTAATCAACATCTCTAACATTTTAACAACTCCTTTTTTGGAATTGATTATTACAATTGATATCATATCCTTTGTTTATTAAGTCTGTATTTATTAATTGTAAATTTATTGTCAATCTTGTTAAAGCAGTGAAATAAGCATTAATGAAAAAAGGAAAGGACGAAATGGACTAGTTAACTTTAATATTTCGCTAAAATATTGTGAAAATTATTGATAATTAGTTAATAATTGTAAAGAATGAGTAATTCATATTCTTTTCCTCTCGAATTTTTATATTATGGGATTGTACCAAATTTGAAACAATCAAGGAGGAAGATGAAAATGAAAGATTTAAAAAAATGGGTTGTAGTTTTAATGGCGTCTTTCATGTTGGTAGGAGTAGCCTCAGGTTGTAGCAATACAAAAACAGATGCGGATACAGAACAAAATCAAGATAATGGAGATACTGGTTCCCAAGACGGCGGATCTAATCAAGAGTCAGAAGAATCTGGGCAATAATATAAAATTTGCCGAATTTGATAGAGTTATATACAGGGTGGCCATTTTTTGGCACCTTGTTTTTTTGTCTATTTTTCCGGGCACTCCGACATATGTGGAGTGTGCTAAAACTACTAATGAGAGAGCTGGATTCTAAGAAAAAAGGACGGCGGAATCAACAAAATTTTACAAACTACATCAATTCTTTACAAAACTATACAATGGATTAACACTCCCTTAACAAATAAGGATTAATCTTAAACCTGTAAACAACATCAAAATTAATAGGGGGATTCAAAGAAATGAAAAGTTTGAAAAAATTAAGCCTACTTACATTGCTAGCAGCGTTAATGGTTGTCATGGCTGCATGTGGAGGCGCAACTTCTACAGACAAGACAGAAGGAACTGCGAAGAAAGAAACGGCAAAGACTGAAGAAACAAAAGAACTTTCTGGCTCATTAACTATTTCTGGTTCCTCTGCGATGCAGCCTTTAGTAGCAGCTGCAGCTGAAGAATTTATGAGTGAAAATCCAAAGGTTGATATACAAGTAAACGCGGGTGGATCTGGTACAGGCTTATCACAAGTTGCTGAAGGATCTGTTCAAATTGGTAACTCAGACGTTTTTGCTGAAGAAAAAGAAGGGATTCCAGCGGATCAGCTAGTTGACCATAAAGTAGCTGTTGTAGGTATGACTGCTGCTGTTAACCCTAAAGTTGGTATTAAAGATATTAAGAAAGAAGATTTAATTAAAGTGTTCACTGGAAAAATTACCAACTGGAAAGAACTTGGCGGAGCTGATCAGAAAATTGTTTTAGTAAACCGTCCTGACTCTTCTGGAACACGTGCAGTATTTAATAAGTTTGCTCTTGATGGAGCCACACCTGCTGAAGGAATTACGGAAGATTCTTCAAACACTGTTAAAAAGATTATTAATGAAACTGATGGTGCCATTGGTTATCTAGCTTTCTCTTATTTTACTGATGAATCTGTCACACCACTTGCTATTGATGGTGTGGAACCAACTGCAGAAAATGTACAAACCGGTGAATTCCCGGTATGGGCCTACCAGCATTCTTATACAAAGGGCGAGCCTAATGAGCTTTCAAAAGCCTTCTTCGATTATTTGATGAGTGAGGATGTTCAAAATAATTTATTACAAGAACAAGGATACCTGCCTGTAACAAAAATGACAGTAGAACGTGACGCACAAGGCAATCAGAAAGATCTTTAAGACTAATATTTTTATATTCATTATGCTTAGTAGATAGAGAAACACAATTAGGGTGTCAGGCACCATGTGAAATTTTCACATGGTGCCTGACACCCTTCTTTTTTTCTTAAGGATAAGTTAAGGAACGGACAAGATAATAGGCTCATCAAATAAATAACTTCCCTGTTGGCTGAGGTCGTAACTGCAGCGGGGAGCGAAGGAGTAGAAATAGATGAAGAAGTGGATTTGGATTCTTGTCAGTGTTGTGGTTATTGGGTTTGTCGGATTTCAGTATTATAAATCAAAAACGGTGAGTACGGAGGCAGCAGCTCAAACTCGAACAGCAGTGGTACAACAAGGCAAGCTCGAAGTGAAGATTAGTGGTTCAGGTACAGTTGAACCAGTGACTAGTGAAGATATAAAATCGACGGTCGATAATGATGAAATTGATGAAGTGTTAGTTTCAGCTGGTGACAAAGTAAGCGAGGGTGATGAATTAATTACCTTCACTGATGATAGTGATCCGATTACAGCACCCGCTGACGGGACAATTACGACGGTTTCTGTTTTAGAAGGTGAACGGGTAACCAATGGTCAAGTGGTCGCCCATCTTACTGATTACAAGGATTTACAAACAGTGGTACAGGTGGATGAGTTAGACATTACGAAAATTAAAAAGAAGCAGACGGTTAGCTTAACCGTAAGTGCATACCCTGACAGCACCTTTACTGGCAAGGTAACAGAGATTGCGGCAGAGGGGACATCTGCGAACGGAACGTCGACTTTCGATGTCACCATCCATATTGACCAGCCTAAGAACTTAAAAGTCGGGATGAGTACCGAAGCAAGTATTTTAACCCAGAGTAAGGAAAATGCTCTCTATGTTCCAGTTGATGGGGTTTATACCAATAATAACGAGAAGTATGTGATTGTCACCTCAGCTTCAACCGATACGAGTTCCGGCGGAACAGCAGGAACAAGTCAGCAAAAGACAGTGAAAACAGGAATTTCTACTGATGAGTATGTAGAACTAACAGAAGGTGTAACTGCAGGTGAAACGATTCAATTACCTGAACTTGCAACAAGTAATTCAACTAACAGCCAAGGCGGTATGATGAGAGGCAGCATGGGCGGCATGGGTGCAATGACTGGCGGCATGCCTCCGGGTGGAAATGGACAAGGAGCGCAAAGCGGAAAGGGTGGCAATTAATGAGTACACTGATTATTCAAATTAAAAATATGATGAAAACCTATAAACTTGGCGGTGAAACGGTCCATGCCCTCAATGATGTGTCATTAGAAATCCAAAAGGGTGAATTTCTAGCGATTATTGGACCCTCCGGTTCAGGGAAGTCCACTTTAATGAACATGCTTGGCTGCCTTGATCGCCCTAATAAAGGCACGTATCACCTTGATGGCAAAGATATTGGAAAAATGGATGATAACAGCTTAGCGACGATTCGGAATCGGAAGATTGGGTTTATTTTCCAAAACTTTAACTTGTTAACTAAGCTCTCAGCACTCGAAAATGTGGAATTACCCTTGCTATATGCAGGTGTACCCACACGTGAAAGGCGCGAGCGGGCATTAGAAGGATTAGATAAGGTGGGCTTGAAGGATCGCGCCGGCCACCTGCCAACCCAGCTCTCCGGGGGGCAGCAACAAAGGGTTGCGATAGCGAGAGCTCTAGTTGGCCAGCCGGCCATTCTCCTTGCCGATGAACCAACCGGTGCTCTTGATAGTAAAACAAGCAAGGAGATTCTCATTATAATGAAGGAATTGAATGAATTAGGACATACGATTATTTTAATCACACATGACCTGGAAATCGCAAAACAAGCAAAAAGAATGGTCAGTATTCAAGACGGCCAGCTCATTGAGAATGGGGGTGTCCTGCTTGGGAATCTTGCAATCCATTAAAATGGCCCTTCGGAGTATCAGGAGTAATAAACTCCGGGCGGTCCTGACAATGCTCGGAATCATCATTGGGGTCTCCTCCGTAATTGTTCTGGTATCGATTACTCAAGGGTCAGCTAAAAACGTCACGAGTCAAATCAATCAATTAGGAACCAACCTTTTGACAGTGAACACCTATAGTACCGATATTGAATTAACCGAAGATAAAATTAGTAAGTTAAGTGAGATCAGTGGTGTGAAAGCTGTCGCACCGGTTGTTTCAGGCCGGGTATATCTAAAAAAAGACAGGACCTCTTCACAAATTACCTTAACAGGAACGAATGCGGCTTATTCTGACGTTCGTGATGCAAAGGTCAGTCAAGGGCGCTTTATTACCGACTTAGATGTCGAGTACCGCCAAAAGATTGTCGTGCTGGGATCAGAAACGGCTACCACCTTTTTCGGCACCGAGAATCCGATTGGGCAATATATTCATGTGTCAGGCACCTCGTTCAAAGTTGTTGGTGTCCTAGCTTCGAAGGGAAGTTCACTCGGGCAGAGCGGCGATAATGTCGTTATCGTCCCATTGAGTACGGGTCAGCGTTTAGTTGGCAATACGACGATTAGCACTGTTTATTTGCAAGGAAAAAGCAAAAATCAAATGGATTTCGTCATGAATGAAGTCAAAATGTCACTTGCCAGCATGTATCCTGGTAAAAGTGATTATTATGGCGTAACTAACCAGCAGGACGTGATGGACACAATGAGTTCTGTATCCGACACGATGACCATGATGCTAGGTGGAATTGCAAGTATCTCCTTATTGGTCGGCGGGATTGGTATCATGAATATCATGCTGGTGTCGGTGTCAGAACGGACCAAAGAAATCGGGATCAGAAAAGCAATTGGTGCCAAACGGCGTGATGTGCTCTTACAATTTTTAATTGAGGCCGTCGTGTTGAGTTCGATGGGCGGCTTAATTGGAATTCTTTTTGGACTAGGCTTAGGAAAAATGGTTTCATCATTGATGAGTTTAAGCATCGCCTACTCACCATCCGTGATTCTATCATCGTTCATATTCTCACTTGTGGTCGGCGTCGTTTTTGGCGTATTCCCAGCGAACAAGGCATCCAAATTGAATCCGATTCAAGCACTCCGGTATCAGTAGGATTTTGCTTTCCGTCAAGACCGCAAAATTTTGGTTTCGCAAATAAAACCGGTAGTTTCGCAAATAAACCCGGGAGTTTCGCAAATAAACCCGGGAGTTTCGCAAATAAAAGCCGGAGCTTCGCAAATAAACCCGATTCATTCGCAAATAAATTAACTTTTTTAATAAAAAAGCTGCTCAATGGGGCGCTTTACACGAGATGATCTACCTAAATCAATGAAAATGAGGAGATTCTATATGAAAAAAACGAGAAAAGCCCACTTATGGATTGGTTTAATCTGTTCCATCTTTATTTTAATCGAGTCAGTAACGGGGTTGTTGATGAATGAACCCTGGTTAATCGGCCAGACAGAAATGGAAGGCAATCGTGGTAATTTCCAGCCAGGACAGTTTAATCAAGGTGCCATGCAAAAAGGAACAGCAACCGATTCGGGTCAAACCACTGGCCAAGCTCAAGGTCAAACTCCAGGTCAAAATGGAGTAATCGCTAACGGTCAAACTGGATCCAATGCAACCGGTCAATTCCCTGGCCGGCCTGGAACTGGCGGCCTTGGAGGAGAAGGCGGTACTGGTTCGATTACCAGTATCATCAGAGGTCTTCACGAAGGCAAAATCGGTACAACGAATGTGAAATGGCTCGTTGACCTAGTTGCAATAGCAATGATTTTCTTAACCGGTTCAGGTATTTTCTTATCCATGAAAGTCCTTAAAGCGGATAAAAAGAGAAAAAGTAGAAAAGTAGATGGGCAAGTAGCATAAAACAAAAGAGTGTCAGGCACCAAAACGTGCCTGACACTCTTTTTTTCACCGTTTGTTCCAATGCAAGATGCAAATTATGTAGTTTTTTCGACAAAATGTTATAATAAGAAAAGTATTTGAAATTCTAGCTAAGGGGAAATGGATATGATTCTCGTCGTTGGCGGAGCAGGTTACATTGGTAGCCATCTTGTAAAGGAATTAGTTGAAAAAGAAGAAGTGGTGATTCTCGATAACTTATCAACTGGTCACCGTGAAGCGGTAGACAGTCGTGCTGTCTTTGTTGAAGGTGATTTAGGTAATGAAGAAGATTTACAAATGATTTTCAAAAGTTATCCAATCAAGGCTGTAATGCACTTTGCTGCTTTTAGCTTGGTAGGGGAGTCTGTGGTAGATCCTTTGAAATATTATCAAAATAATGTGGCAGCCACGCTTACCTTGTTACAAGTAATGATCAAAAACAACGTAAAAAACTTTATTTTCTCTTCTACTGCCGCTACTTATGGAATTCCTGATGTGGAGTTGATCGATGAGACTACTCCAACTAGACCGATTAATCCCTATGGACATTCGAAACTGATGATTGAACAAATTTTGTCTGATTTCTCCAAATCCTATGGATTAAACTATGTGATCTTACGCTATTTCAATGCAGCAGGCGCTCATGAATCAGCAGTGATTGGAGAAAGTCATGACCCAGAAACACACTTAATCCCGATTGTTCTTCAACAACTGTTAGGGCAGCGTGAAAAAGTAGCCGTTTTTGGATCGGATTATGATACGGCCGATGGGACATGTATTCGTGATTATATCCATGTCACTGATTTAGCGAGTGCCCATATTCTTGCCCTTGAGGCGCTATTAACCGGGAAAAAATCAACGGAGATATATAATCTTGGCAACGGACTTGGCTATTCGGTGAAGGAAGTCATTGAAACTTGTGAAAAAGTAACCGGTATAGAGGCGAATGTTGAAATGGCGGACCGCCGTGCGGGAGACCCAGCCATGCTTGTGGCTTCCTCGCAAAAAATTCATTCCGAACTTGGCTGGAAGGCAGAACGGAACTTGGAACGAATTATTGCTGATGCTTGGAGATGGCACCAAAAACAACAGTATTAAAACAATGTGGTGCCTGACAACACTTCCATACTTAAAAAAAACTGGCCACCACTAAACTCTGTGGGGCCAGTTTTTTTATTAATCAACAAACAATTCTACCTTGCTTTGGGGTAATTGAAATTGCTCCAAGAAATTATTTTTTCTTCAAACTTATTAACTCCGTAACGGTTTTACCGTTTTGAACTGTTTTGACCTCCCCAATATTTTTGGCATAGTAGGTGATATACCCGGAATCTTCTTTTACCTCGATACAGTTTTTAAATGTACCAGCAGGAGTTTTGACTGTTTTTTTCAGCGAAGTAATCCATGCTTGCCCTTCCCCTTCATAGCCGATATCCCATCTTTGGCCGACCTTGGCAGGATATTTGATGTCGATGTAATATTCAGAGTCAATATACCCGGTATAGAGTCCTTTACTGTCTTCTCCGACAATAAATTTTTGTTTTCCAGATGGGGAAGAGGAATACCAAATGTCCCAGGAAAAATCGTCTTTCTTTCCGGTCGGGATTAATTGATACATTCCGTCCTTCCCTTTATATGTATAGACCTTGGTTGTGTTGAGCAGAAAGCTAACCTTTTTTGAAATAAACTTCAAATATTTGGTGGAGACATATGCTTTTTTGGATTTGTATTTAATTTGTGACCAGCCTGATTTTGTTTTCGAATAAACCGTAACTTTGGTTCCTTTTTTTAGGACAGCTTTTATCTTGGAGTGAGTCGTAGGCTTTTCTCTTACATTTAGAGCCTTCGTATTGACAGTTGCAGAAGTAATAGAAGCAGCAAAGGAAGTCGTTTGAAAAGGCATGAGGATACTTACCACCAGTGTAAGTGCGATTAATACTTTAATGAATACTTTCAAAATTATCCCTCCATTTCTACTTTAATTGTATGGAAGGGAATTCTATTAATAAATGAATATAAATACAAAAATATAGACAATATCCGAGCTTGTCTTCGTTCAGAATTTGTAGAAGTTTAGGGTCAGTGGCGAATTGTGTAGAATCCTGTTTTTATAGTAAAATTTCAATGTTTAGACTTATTTGCTCATTTACCTGGATTACGAACTTGGGTATGTTTTTCATAGTTACAAATTGAAAGGCTGTGGATGGTTTGAAACTATTCTATAAAAATTATCGCTTCACATTTATCCTACTAACTGCCATTATCGTAGGCGGGGCGGCAGGTTTGATATTTGGACCAAAGGCCTCTATTGTAAAGCCGTTTGGGGATTTATTCTTAAATTTAATGTTCATGATGATCGTCCCATTGGTGTTTTTCAGCATCACTTCGGCGATTTCAAATATGAATGGGATGAAACGACTTGGAAAGATCATGGGCAGCATCCTGGTCGTGTTCTTGGTAACAGCTTTAGTGGCTGCAATCCTTGGCCTAACCGGTGCGTCGATTATTCATCCGATTGAACATGCAGATATTGCTTCGATTAAAGAAGTGATGAACCATTCAGCGGTGGGGACAGATGCCGAGGAAATGTCGTTTCTTGACCGACTTGTTGCTACCTTCACGGTATCGGACTTCAATTTATTACTATCAAGAAATAATATGCTGCAATTGATTGTTTTCTCGCTCTTATTTGGAATTTCAACCGCGATGGTGGGGGAAAAAGCGAAACCAGTGGCTACCTTTTTATCAGCAGCATCGGCAGTAATGATGAAGATGGTCAGCATTATCATGTACTATGCTCCGATTGGGCTTGGCTGTTATTTTGCCGCGGTGATAGGCGAACTTGGCCCGCAAATTTTAGAGGGATATGCCCGCTCGTTTGTTTTATATCTGATACTTGCCGTCATTTATTATTTCGGGTTCTTCACCCTGTATGCCTTTATTGCCGGGGGAAAAGACGGAGTGAAGGTGTTTTGGAAAAATGCCATCACTCCTTCGGTTACTGCAATTGCCACATGTTCGAGTGCCGCCTGTATTCCTGTTAATTTAGCAACAGTCAGAAAAATGGGGGTGCCAAAGGATATCGCCGAAACGATTATTCCGCTTGGTGCCAATACGCATAAGGATGGATCTGTGTTTGGCGGTGTGCTGAAAATTGTCTTCCTCTTTGCGTTGTTCGGCAAGGATATAACGAGTATCTCTAATATTTTAAGTATTTTGGCGGTTGCCTTTTTAGTTGGTGCCGTGATGGGCGCGATTCCTGGTGGGGGGATGATCGGTGAGATGTTAATTATCAGCGTGTACGGCTTACCGCCAGAAACATTGCCAATTATTGCCGTGATCAGCACAATTATTGATGCCCCAGCAACATTGCTTAATTCAACTGGTAACACCGTGTGCGCGATGCTGGTCACACGCTTGGTCGAAGGGAAAAACTGGCTGAGTAAAGCCTTTAGAAACGGGGAAATGGGTGCCTGACACCAACTTATAGTTTATGAAATGCTGTTTAGAATATTTATGTTCTTGCAGCTTTTTTGTTTTTTGAGGACAAAATTTGTAGTTTGTAGGGTAAGATTAGGTTATTAAAAAGTTTGATCGGTAAGGGGTTCTTTTGATGGATGGTAAAAATATGGAACGGGAAGATCAATTATTTGGGTTATCGAGCGTCCATTTACTAAATGAACGCCTCCAGTTAACGTTAGCCTTCAGCAAGAGATATCAAATGTCAACCGCAGTTTGTTACCTTCGTTTATTTTTGCCACCGGAATTCTCTCAGCATAAAGAAAATGAAATCGAAACGGTTCTCATGAATAAAATCTCAGAAAGACTCCGTCGCTCTATTAGAGATATTGATACCGTTATCCAGATAAATAAAACCGATTTTATTATTTTAATAGCTGATATTACGGAGCATGATTGCAAGGTGATTTGTGAACGGGTTATGGCTTCGATTGCAGACAGGTATACGATTGATTTTAATTATTTATCAATAAACAGCAGTATGGGGATTTGTATGTATCCCTATGGCTCTGAAAACCCAGATGAACTCAAAACTCTGGCAAAGGCGCAAATGTATGAGGCAGGAGAGGCCTTAGAAAATGGTATTTCTTTTTATAAAGGGGAGTTAAATCCTGCCGCCTATCGGAAAGTGCTAATTGAAAATGACCTTCCGTATGCGCTGAAAAAAGGGCAGCTTTATGTTGAATACCAGCCTCAGTATTGTTTGGAGCAACGGGCCATCGTCGGAGCGGAAGCCTTAATCCGCTGGAACCATCCTAGTTTAGGTGCCATTTCTCCAGGGGAATTTATCGCCTATGCGGAGCAAGCCGGCATGCTAAACGGGCTTTTTTTCTGGGTGTTTGAAGAGGTGTGTAAAAAGATGGCTAGCAAGAAGGATCGGATGCTGAAATATTCGATTAACTTGTCTGTGAATCAACTTTTACTTGATTCTCTTATTCTAGATATCTCGAATATTCTAAATCGGTACTCTGTCTCAGCAGCACAACTTACCTTGGAGATTACGGAGAATATTGAGATTTATACGATTCGGAAGGTGAATGAGAAACTCCATTTATTAAGAGAAATGGGATTCACAATCGCCTTGGACGATTTCGGAAATGGCTATTTCTCGTTCTCAGACTTTATTAAGCTGCCGATTGATTTCATTAAGCTCGACCGGGATTTTGTGTTTAGTCTGTTGAAAAATAAAAAACACAAAGGCGTCATTACGCCGATTATTCAGATGGCCCATAACTTGGACCTGCAGGTGATTATTGAAGGAATTGAAGATTACAGTCAGTTTGTCGAATGGGTGAATCTCGATTGTGATATCATTCAGGGTTATTTTATAAGTAAACCGATTTCGTTTGAGGAGCTAACCACGTCAATTGGTGATATGGAGAAGAAAGTTGCGGTAGGCTTTTCAAGCGAGAAGGAGCAATAAAAGGATGGATGATTATGAAGAGAACAATTAAGGATATTTTCTATATTTTACTAGGCTCACTTATTTTTGCGTTAGGGGTCAATTATTTTACGATCCCCAATCATCTTTCAGAGGGAGGCATTTTAGGGATAACGATTATTGCACACTACTTGTTTGATTGGTCGCCGGGTGTCGTGAATTTTGTACTGAATGTGGTGCTGTTAGCAGTTGGCTATAAATTTTTTGAAAAAAGAACGTTTGTTTATACGCTGATTTCGATTGCAGCGTGTTCGGGGTTTTTATTTTTAACAGAGGATTTCGGGCATCGGGTAACCGAGGATACCTTTTTGGCATCAATTTTTGCGGGCTTACTAGTCGGAGCGGGGTTAGGGCTAATTTTCCGGACGGGAGGAACCTCAGGGGGTTCGACGATTCTAGCCAGATTGGCCAATCAATTGTTAGGTTGGAGTATTGGTAAAGGTATGCTGATAATTGATATTTTAGTAGTGTTAGGATCGATTTTTATCATTGGCCTAGAAAAGGGCATGTATACGCTGTTGATTGTGTTTATCGGGGCAAAGGCGATTGATTTCATTGTCGAAGGGCTCGATGAAAAGGTTGCGGTTATGATTATTTCGAATGTCCCTGAGCAGGTATTGGCCAACATCACCAATCGGATGTCACGCGGGTTAACCGTGCTTGACGGCCGCGGCGGCTACACAGGACAGAACAGAGAAGTCCTTTACATCGTCATCAATAAACAAGAAATCGTCCAACTAAAAAGTATTATCAAAGAAACGGATGATCACGCCTACGTAACCGTCCACAATGTCCATGAAATGCTTGGGCATGGCTATAAGGCTAGTTAATTTGGTGCCTGACACCCTTGACAACCGATGGGGGTTGTCAAGGGTGTCAGGCACTCGTCGTGGACAAATCTTCGTTTTGTCCGTGTGGAGTGGACAGCTGGTTTCATTCAGGTATAACTATTTAAATTTTTTCCACACTTACTCTTCCTGAGAAGAAGGTGGCGCCGCCGCCCATATCGGCGATACGGTCAGGAGTGAGGACGTTTACTAGCTGTTTTGCGGCTTGTGGATGGGACGGGTCAGCGGAATCCGCCCATAGTCCTTGCGTGACGACGACTCCAGGGAGGACTTGCTCACCCACGGAAACCTTCAGCTCGCATTCACCGCGATGGTTCCAGATTCGAACCTTATCCCCATCCTTAATCCCCGCCTTCAGAGCATCCTGATAATTCATAAACAATTTTGGCTCTTTCTCCAACGTGAGATGCTTGTGATTGTTGGAAAAGGTAGAGTTTAAGAAATTATGATTCGGGCCAGGCACAAACTGGTAGGGATGGTCCCCGTCGTTTACTAATGGAACATAGGTAGGCAATGGGGGATAGCCATCTTCTTTCATCTTTTCGGAAAATAATTCGATTTTACCGCTAGGAGTTGGAAGTGTTCCAGGGAAAATCGGTTTTACTTTGGCTTTCATGAATCGCTGCTCCACTAAAGATTCATAACTAATTCCTTCCAAATAAGGATTGTGCGGGTTATCTAGGGCTTGTGAAATCATTTCTGCCTCTGTCTCCTGAAAAAGTGGTTCAGTGAAGCTCATTTCCTTCGCGAGTAATCGGAACACATCGACATTGGACTTCGACTCAGTAAATGGTTCGATAACCGGCTGCTGCAGTTGAATGTAATGATGCCAATACGAAGTATAGATGTCTGTGTTTTCGAAGGAGGATGTCGCGGGTAAAACAATATCCGCGTATTTGGCGGTTTCTGTTAAAAATAAATCATGCACTACCGTAAATAAATCTTCCCGACCAAGCCCTTTTCTAACCTTATTGGCCTCAGGTGCAACCACGGCAGGATTGGCTCCGTACACAAAAAGTGATTTCACTGGCGGATATAGTGAGAGTAACGTGTCGCCGAGTACGTTCATGTTGATCACGCGAGTTTGTTTGTTTTTCAATAGATCCGGGCGCTGCAAATGTGCTGTATTCGTGGCAAGATAGGCCGAATTTCCTTTGATGGCGCCGCCGCCTTTTAACAGCCATTGGCCGGTGAGGGCAGGAAGGCAAGCAACGGTCCGGACGAACATCCCGCCATTGTCGTGATGCTGTGGTCCATTGCCGATGCGAATAAAAGATGGTGATGTTTCACCGTACATCCGGGCAAGTCTGTAAATATCATCAACTGGCACACCTGTGATCGCTGAAACGGTGATCGGATCGTACTGAATGACATGCTCACGCAGTTCCTCATGTCCGACGGTATACTTTTGTAAAAAGTCTTGATTGACCAGGTTTTCGGCAAATAAGACGTGCATCATCCCTAAAGCCAGGGCGCTGTCGGTGCCAGGTAAAATCGGAATAAACCAATCTGCTAATCTACCAGTTTGATTTTTGTGGACATCGATGACAATGATTTTGGCGCCGTTTTGTTTACGGGCTTTTTGAGCGAGGGCGACTTGATGCATATTGGTGCTCGCTGCATTAATCCCCCAAAAAATGAATAGCTTAGAATGAATCGTATCCTCAGGGTCGATGCCGATGCTGCCGCCCATTATATATTTATAGCCGACAGAGCCGGCTGCTGAACAGATCGTTTGATCTAAGCGGGAAGCCCCGAGGCGATGGAAGAATCGGCGGTCCAAGCCCTCGGCACTAAGCCTGCCCATGTTGCCGTAAAAGCTGTAAGGAAGAATGCTTTCCGGGCCGTCCGAATCGATCAACTCCTTCCAGCGGGAAGTAATGGTCTGGATTGCTTCCGTCCAGCTGATTCGTTCGAACTGGCCTTCACCTTTTTTGCCTATGCGTCTTAGTGGGTATTTCAAGCGGTTATTATCATAGATGCGTTCTGTCATATTCCGGACTTTGTTGCAAATATGCCCTTGGGTGACCGGATGCTGCGGGTCGCCTTCCACTTTAATAATCTTCCCGTTCTCCTTATGTAGAAGTAATCCACACTGATCCGGGCAATCCAGCGGACAAACCGCATGAAAAACACCATCACGTTCCTCTATAAAAGAAGCCATAGCCTAACCAATCTCCCTTCGTGTTTCGTGTAATTACTATAGTGGTATTTGTTTTTGTTGTTTCATGACATTGTTTGGTGTCAGGCACCAAACGTGGACAAGCGTCCTTTGTAGAAGGACAATTGTAACCCCAAAGCTTTAACAAGAATATGTAATATTGCTACTATCATAACATCAAAATCTTCGGTTTGAAAAAATATGATAAGCTATTTTTATAGGTCATTGAGAGGCGGGGATTTTTTATGAGGAAAAGGAGAATGCTAGGATGTTTGATTTTGCTGATTTCGCTCATGACAGCTTGTGCGAAAGAAATTCCTAACACTAATACGGCCAAAGACAATGTGATTGTTTTAAATAAAGAGACAATAAAAGGATTAGAAAATGGGATTCTTGTAGGAACTCCGTTACGATTGGATAAAAAAATTTACTTAGCGGATGTCGAAAAGGTTTGGGGTAAATATGAAGAAATGCATGATCATGAGGATATTCATACCTATATCTATACGATAAAAAATCGGCGAATCGTTATTGATGAAGAGGAATTAAAGACACTTTATATATTTCAGGTCGAGATTGGAATCACAAGAGAAGAAATATTACAAAAGAGGGGCAGCCCCACGGAAGGGAAAAAAACAGGAAAAACCCTCGTGTATCAAAAAAAAGATTATCGGATCACCTTCCGAAATATCGATAATAAAACATGGAATTTAATATTATATTATGTACCACAAAATCATTAAGCTTTTAAGAGAATGCAGAAATGAAAAGGGGTCACATTGAGAAGTTCAATTCAATGTGGCCCCTTTGGATATTAGCATACGAGGAATCGATTTTACTGTTATTAGTTACTGACCGAGCTGTTTTATTTGATCGAGAATGCCGTTGATTTCTTGGACACTTTGAAAGATTTCTGTATTTTCAAGGACGGAAGGGTCGAGTAACCCATTCTTCATATTTTTTAAATACAAGTCAATCCCAGCAACAAGTTTGGTGTTTTGGTCAACGATTTGCTGGTGTAAGTCAGCAGCAATGTCTGGGGCTTGAAGTTTATTAAATGCCTGGATTTCTTGTTTCATATTTTGAAGCATCGTTTTGAGTTCTGCGGTTGCCTGCTGGTCGCTAACTGCTTGTTGCGCAATAGAAGGAGCATCATTAGCAAAAGACGTTGCCTTATCTAAATAGTTCTTTGCATCATTCACATACGCTAGAGTATCTTTTGCATCATTGAGCAGGGAACAGCCGCTCAGGAACATTGCTATAACTGCGGCTAAAACTAATACATTCTTTTTCATGTGAAAAACCTCCGTTTTTTTTTGTGGGTGGAGTTTGGTTTGTTAATAGGGCTGTAATGATGTAAATTGAATCTACGTTCTTAAAAAAACCTATCATCATAATATAGTTAAAGTTTTGTTTCGTTTCTTTGGCATAAGCAGTTAAGAAAGCTAATATCAATAAAAATAGTAAGAACTTTGTCCAGAATTCCGTTTGTTTTGCAAGCGAGCCCATAAACCATTCTTTCTTAAAGTGAACAATCCTAAACGGTGTCAGGCACCATTGCTGCTAAATGCAAAATGTTTTAAGGGAAAGTACAGATTAGTAAGCACCCGGTAATCTCTTCACACGTAGGATATTCATGAGAATAAACGGGGAGGTTTTACTATGTATCCGTACACGAATTATTACGATGCCTTATATAGACAAAATAATAAATTGATTAGAGAAGTTGAAAAAGCAATGACTGGTGAGTACAATGCTATCAATTGTTATACCCAATTAGCAAATTTAGCTCCTAATGAGAAGGAAAAAAGTCGAATCCTTGAAATTCGCCAAGATGAAAGAAGGCACCATAAACAATTTGAACAGATCTATACTAAGTTAACTGGAAGAAGGCCACAAAAACCAACACTTAGCGAGGAATGTCCAAAAGGCTATTTAGAAGGATTAGAGTTTGCCTTACAAGATGAGCAAACAACAGTGGATTTTTATTTGGAAGTGGCTGATGGGGCTTCTGATTCATCCATAAAAGAGGCATTTCGAAGAGCGGCGGCAGATGAGCAGAATCATGCGGTGTGGTTTTTGTACTATTATTCTAAAAATAAGTAAGGATTAAGATTGTTACCAACAAAAATTACACCCTTGTCTTTAGAGGCAAGGGTGTTTTTCAATGTGCGCTATCTGTCATAATTAATCCCCGCCGCTGTCTCCTCCGGAATCTCCACCTGAATCCCCGCCAGAATCGGAACCACCATTGTCATCAGAGTTGTCTGAATCACTCTGATAATCATTGCTATAAGATTTTTTTGGTCCTTTTCCAATACTAGGTAAGATTAAAAACGCCGCGATTATCGCTAAGGTTCCAAAGAACTCCTGCACTCCAAAAATAAGATAGATCCCAAAGACGAGAAGCAAACCACCCAATAGCCATTGAATAATTCTTACCGCGTTCAGAGACAACCACCCCCAAATAGAAAGTAAGAAAAATAAAGCCATACAAAATAAATATTAGCCCATATGACTTTTTATACATATTTTTGAGGTGTCATTGTGATAAATGGTGTCAGGCACCACTCGTGTACGTTTGTCCTCTCTGGGAGGACAATTATAACACTGAAGTTTTTCGTCGATGTCATGAATTTTGGCGTGTTGCGCAGGATTTTGGGAGAGGGTGTCGAATATATTAGTGGTTTATCTTTGCTTTTCCTGTCTTTTGGGGAAACAGTCTTTCATACGATCCCCATTTTTCCCCTCGCCCCCGTTCGAAATTTACCCACAAACTTTAAGGAGTGATTACAATGGTCCGAAGCGCTCGCCTTTGGTTCAAAGGTGCGAAGTATCATGTTACAAGCAGAGGAGTTAGAAGAAGCACACTTTTTTTCGACAATGATGATTTTGAGAAGTACCTCGCTTTATTAGAAGAAACCAAAGAGAGATATCCCTTTAACCTTCACACCTACTGCTTGATGTCGAATCATACCCATCTGCAGCTTGAAACGCTAGAAACCCCTCTAAGTATGATCATGAAAAACCTCAACACTAAATTTGCCAAGTACATTAATAAGAAGTACGATTTCTCTGGCCATGTGTTTGAAAAGCGTTATAATGCAGAGCTCCTTAATTCTCCCGAATATGAGATTGACGTAAGTAAATACATTCATTTAAATCCCACTTCAGCAGGGATAGTGGTAAGTCCTGAGAATTATCCATGGAGCAGCTGCCGTGCCTATATCTTCGGTGAAAGTATTTCCCTAATTGACCCCCAACTACTTCTTTCGTATTTTCCCGACCCGCCAATACAACACTATGAAAAATATCTAAATGCAGTGCCCACAGACAAGTTCTTTTGGGAAGATGGAAAAATTCACATGCTCGATAAGGAGGAATTGACATGTGGGCTAAGGTAACGAGTATCGCGTTAAAAGGGATGGAAGGATATCGGGTACATGTCGAGGTTGGATCTTATGTCGGGAACGATTCGTTTAAAATTGTCGGTCTTCCTGATGCGGCTGTGAAGGAATCTAAGGAGCGAATAATTTCAGCGCTTCGAACATTAGGTTATCATCTATCAGGCCAGAAAATAACTATTAATCTATCACCTGCAGATCAAAAAAAATACGGTTCTATGTTTGATTTGCCGATGGCGATAGCTGTACTGCAAAGCTTGCATGAACTTGAAGTAATGGTTGCCGAGGACACAGGGTTTCTAGGGTCCTTATCATTGGATGGATCTATTCAGCCAGTTGAAGGAATGCTGCCCGCGGTCCTTGCTGCAAAGAGGCTAGGGATTGAAAAGCTTTATATCCCGTTTAATGAAGAACTGCCAGTATTAGAACTTGACCCGATGAAAATCATCTATGTTTCTAGTTTGCAGGATGCGATCGGACATCTTTCGGGGCAAGGGGTTCCTCCATTTAAAAAAAAGCAAAAGGATGAGAGAGTTACCAGCATTAATTATTTAGATATGCAGCAAATTGTTGGTCATACAAAAGCAAAATATGCTTTAGAGATAGCTGCGGCGGGAGAGCATCATGTTTTACTGACAGGTCCACCTGGTTGTGGGAAAAGCATGTTAGCGGAATCCTTTCCGTCCATTTTACCATCGTTGACAAAAGAGTCGTTACTTGAGGTTATCAGCCTGTATCAACTGAGTCAAAATTCATATCCACATTCCACCATGCCGCCATATCGTAATCCTCATCACTCTGCTTCAGGGGTTTCTATTATCGGGGGAGGACAATACCCAAAACCAGGTGAAATATCGTTAGCACATCGTGGCGTTTTGTTCCTCGATGAAATCGGAGAGTTTTCGAAAAAAACATTAGATATGCTTCGGCAGCCATTAGAGAATGGGTCAATTATGATTAGTAGAACGCATGCGACCATTACATATCCAGCATCGTTTATTTTAATTGCAGCGATGAATCCATGCCCGTGCGGCTATGAGGGGTCAACTAGTCATTATTGCACCTGCTAGAAGAAGCAGATTCTTGCCTACCAAAATAAGCTTTCTGGCCCACTCCGGGATCGGTTTGATATTAATCTCTCTTTAGGACCAATTGATTTTAACGGTGCTGGAAATGAAAAGGAAGGGGAGTCCTCAAGAATTTTTCGGAAGAGAGTAGAGGATGCAAGGAGCAGGCAGTATGATCGCTATGGAGGGGAGGTTTGCAACGGCAGAATCCCATATGAAACGCTTTTAAGCAAAAGCCCTCTCTCAAATGCACAACAACAGTCATTGCAACGAATAGCAATTAAGAAAAATTGGAGTAACCGCACCCAAATCAAAATCATCCGGCTCGCACGCACCATCTCGGATCTACAAGCAAGCCCTGCCATAACGGACCAAAGTATTTGCGACGCCATTAAATTGAACGAGGTGTGAACGGATTAGGTGTCAGGCACTAAGTGAAAAGTTCACATGGTGCCTGACACCAGTCATATAAATAATAACAAGCTGAGGGCCATTACGGTCATTCCGCCAATTAGTCCGTAGATTGATAGATGTGCCTCATCGTATCTTTTGGCTGCAGGCAATAGTTTCGCCCGTTGCAAAATAGACAGGTACTGAGACTGCAATGCCTTCAGGGATATTATGAATTGCAATCGCAACGGCAATGGCAATCCCGAGTGCAGGATCCTGCAGTGCTGATGTGAAAGTTGCAACTCCCTCAGGAAAGTTATGAATTCCAATGGCTAGGGCTGTAAATGTACCCATTTTTAACAAATTTGACTTTTCTCAAGTACTAGTACCTTCACCCGTTGTCATATCCTCGACTTTCTTCAGTTCATGAGGGTTGCTTTGCTTGGGAATAGATTTATCAATGCAGGCAATCAACAACATTCCAGCAAAGAATCCTCCGACGGTTAACCAGTTTCCTAATCCAATTCCCAAGGCATCGACAAGGGCAATTTTGGCCTTTACAAAAATTTCAACCATCGATACATAGATCATGACACCTGCAGAGAATCCAAGAGTTATGGATAAAAATTTTGTATTGGTGTGTGAGGTGAAGAAGGCCAGAACACTGCCAATTCCAGTGGCAAGCCCTGCAAATAATGTTAATCCAAAGGCTAATATTAGATTTTCAGTCACCTGCAATCACTCCTTAAAGAAATTTATCCCGTATTATAGAAATGGGACGTAGTCTCAACTACATCCCATTTTTCTATAGGTTTATATCTCAATATATTGGTGACAGGCACTACATTATTCCTCGTCTTTTTTCTGCTTTTTCTGGGCTTCTTGGAGGGCGAGGAGGATATCTTGAACGTCGATTTTTCCATCATTATTTAGATCGGTAAGTGTATTTTCAGGCACCGTTGGTGGGTTTGGAGCTGCCGATGCTGCTGCAACTGCTGGCTGTTTCGGTCTAAAGGCAAACGTGAACAGCAAGAGAATAATGATGAGTACTCCGGAAACACCATCCACGATGTAGAAGATTGTGGTGTAATCCGACCAGAGTGTCTTACTGCTGCCAACCTTTTTCTCTGTGTTTGCAATATATTGTTTGATTTCGGAATGATTTGGATAGATCCGCTGGACCGCCTCAAACTTTTCTAACGCATGCTTATAGTAGCCGCCCCAATAGAGGTTAAGTCCCTCTTGATAAAGTTTATCCGTGTCGCTCTTCGTATTTTTCGCCCCAGCTTGATTCACAAATTCTTTGACGGTATTGACGGGTACGGCAAAATTAAAGCCTTGGACTTCTTGACCGTTCACCATGTCGCCTCTAAACGTGAGTAAGCCAATGATTTCGCCTTTTTCATTGATGACTGGCCCACCGCTATTCCCATGTGTAGCTGCCGCGTTAATTTGGATAACCGGGCTTCCTTGGTCTGTCTTTTTGGAGGTAGCCGAAATTTGACCTGCATTCATTGAAGAAACTAATGATGAATCGGGGGATAATAAGTCGGAATCTGCAGCAGCCGGATATCCGCTAACCCAAACATTACCTTGGTTCTGGATATTATCAGAATTCCCAAGCGGTAAAGTGGGCAGGTTTTTGCCCTCAATTTTTAGAACAGCAACATCTTTTCCTTCATTAATAGGGGCTCCGTAGCTTTTTACATCACCATCAAGGACATCCCCTCCTGGTAAAATTACTTTTAGAGCCTTTTGAACTCCTGTGTATTGCGTGTATTGAACCATATACTTATAGGCAGTTTCATAGTCTACCTTAAAATAGTCCGCGATAATCGTTACTAATTGTTCAAATGCGGCATTGGCAATATCCTCGTCGTCCTGTTGAGTCACTTCCACCACGTGCGCATTTGTAACGATATAGCCGTTCGAGCTAATAATGGCCCCTGACCCTGAGCTGCCCACTATGGATTGGTTATCTAGCTGCTCTAATATGGCGATGACTTCCGGATCATCGGGGTTATTAAACTGCCATTGTACAACAGCATAGTCGAGGATTCGGACAACTGCTGGCTTAGAATATTCCGCAAGTTTATGGGCTTGAGCTATTTTCCCAGCTGCTGGTTTGAGATTCATTAGGAAAATGGAAGCCACCATGACTGCAATGAGCAGCAAGCTGATAGGTATGGTAATAAGGGCCCTTTTTTTCAAAATAAAATTCACTCCTAGGTCGGATATTTTAAAAATGTACTCTGCACTATATTCGTCCTGACGAGAAAAGTAATATTGTACATATAAAATTTTTAGAAAATAACAAGGTGTCATTGAAAGTTTAGGAATTTTGGTGACAATTCAGGGAAGTTCGCCTTTTTCATAAATGTGTAATCTTTGGTATCATGTTTGTGAATGAAAATTTTATTGGACTGAAGAGATAGTTGGAGGTCGCTATGGAGAATCAATTGAAGGTAATGACTGTGTTTGGAACAAGACCGGAAGCGATAAAGATGGCTCCCTTGGTAAAAGAATTAGAAAAATATCCTGATAAAATTAAACCGATTGTTACGGTAACAGCGCAGCACCGCGAAATGCTTGATCAGGTGTTGCAAATTTTTGAAATTACCCCCGATTATGACTTAAATATAATGAAGGAACGGCAAACCTTGCTAGAAGTAACCACCCGGAGTTTAGAGGGACTGAATCAAGTTCTTGCCGACGTTAAGCCGGATATTGTCCTGGTTCATGGTGATACGACGACCACGTTTGTTGCAAGCTTGGCTGCCTTCTATCATTCGATTCCGATTGGACATGTGGAGGCTGGACTCCGGACTCATAATAAATATTCTCCTTACCCTGAGGAAATGAATCGCCAGTTAACGGGAGTGTTGGCTGATCTTCACTTTTCGCCAACACCACAATCGAAGCAGAACCTTTTGGTAGAAAATAAGCGAGAAGAGTCAATTTATATCACTGGAAATACGGCTATAGATGCGCTAAAAACAACGGTGAGAGCCAATTATTCTCACCCTGTCTTAGATCGCCTTGGGAACGACCGGTTGCTTCTTATGACGGCCCATCGCAGGGAAAATACTGGTGAGCCTATGGAAAACATGTTCCGTGCGATTTGCCGTTTGGTTGAAAAGCATGAGGATGTGCAGGTGGTTTATCCGGTCCATATGAATCCTGTGGTTCGTGAAATTGCCAATCGCATCCTTGGCCAAAACGATCGAATTCATCTCATCGAGCCGTTAGATGTGATTGATTTCCATAACTTTGCCTCAAGGGCCTATTTGATTTTGACGGATTCTGGTGGTGTACAGGAAGAGGCGCCATCCTTGGGTGTACCTGTGCTAGTTTTGCGTGATACCACCGAGCGCCCAGAAGGAATTGAAGCAGGCACGCTTAAACTAGCTGGAACAGATGAGGGAACAATCTTTGGACTTGCCGATGAACTGTTGTCAGACCCAGCTGCACATGACAAAATGGCTCATGCATCCAACCCTTACGGAGACGGATACGCCTCCGAACGAATCGTCAAAGCCATCCTCCACCACTTCGGAAAAGAAGAACGGCCATCGGACTTAGGAAAATAGTGTGGTGTAAGTGAGGTGTTAGTGTGGTGTTAGTGTGGTGTCAGGCACCAAGCGTGGACACTTTTAATGTTTTGTCCATTTGGGGTGGACTGGTGTAGTTTAATTTGAACCTCTTGTCTAGATAGGCAAGGGGTATTTGTTTGAGTTTGATTTATTAAGGAGTTGAAGATGATTGAAGTTAAATAAGATTCATCATATTGCTGTAATTTGTTCGGATTATGAAAAATCCAAGGATTTTTATGTGCGAGTCCTTGGGCTTACTCCTGTTAACGAAGTTTATCGGAAGGAACGAGATTCTTATAAGCTTGATTTAGAGGTGAATGGTCAATACCAGATTGAGCTCTTTTCGTTTCCATCCCCACCTGAACGGCCCAGCTATCCTGAAGCAGCTGGATTAAGGCATCTTGCCTTTGAAGTAGATGATATCGAAGAAGCGGTTCGATATATGACAGTTCATCGAGTAAAGGTTGAGGACGTTCGTGTGGACCCTGTAACTAACAAGAAATTCACCTTCTTCGCTGATCCAGACGGGCTGCCGATTGAACTTTATGAGATCTAGGATTTGTATTAAAGGGTAAACTCATTTCATTAAATGGCATCTATATAAATCTTCTCGTGTGACTTATAAAGTTAAACTAGTATTACACACACAAAAAAGAGCACATTGTTGCTCTCTTTTGTGTGTGTAAATCGCATAAATTAAAGCTGATATTGGATTGAATTAGTATATACCTGCCATTCCCGGTCTTGGACTAGGTAGACCATATTCGCTTGGTGACCATGAACCATAACCACTAAGACCAGGGTTTGGTAGGGATTGCTGTCCGTACATGTTCAAATTTGCTCCTATACCTGTGTATCCTTGACCCCCAAAAGGAAGAAAGCCTAATCCTCCACCAGCTCCTGACCCATAAGGGGTGTAACCCTGACCAGGTCCGGTACCGAAGCCTCCGATTTCACCAAACCCTCCGATTTCACCAAACCCTCCATATCCAGGGTAGCCGACGCCGTTTCCACCCAATCCATATCCTCCTAGATTTGCTCCATTTCCTAGCCCTGCTCCTCCTAAATAACCTAAGCCAAGCCCAAGTAAGCTAGAACCCAATGTTCCAAGGGTAAAATTTGAACCTGAATGTCCACCGTGTCCGCCATGATGGTGTTGGATGCCGCCATGGTATTGCTGTCCGCCATGGTGCTGCTGTCCGCCATAGTGCTGCTGTCCGCCATAGTGCTGCTGTCCACCATGGTGCTGCTGTCCGCCATAGTGCTGTTGTCCGCCATGGTGCTGTTGTCCGCCATGGTGCTGTTGTCCGCCATGGTGCTGTTGTCCGCCATGATGCTGTTGTCCTCCATGGTGTTGTTGTCCACCATGATATTGTCTACTATGATTAACAGGATTTAATCCATTTTGATACTCAATCGGCATATAATAAGGATTATACATAGATATTCTCCTCTCTCCTTACTATCGTATCTATCCTATTCATCCTACCCACGAAATCCTGGGCAGATGCCCACACAATTGAGAATATCCGTGGTAGCACCTGTAATCTTGAAGGAAAATGAAAGTGTTCGCGTGGCGTGGACAAATTGTGCGAACTGTCCACGAACGGTGCCTGACACCAATGAAACACAACGCACCCCCAACGTTCCAACAACGCACCCCCAAATGAAAAATACGTCTCAGGTCCTAGATTTCTTTCCGTTTGAGGTCTATGGCAGGGAGGAGTTTTTTCGTGTATTGTGGAAGTAGTAAATGGAAATAATTTTCTTTTTGGTATATATTTTTGGGGGAAATGAACATTCCATTGCACTTATTCGTAGGAATATAAAGATGTCTTATTTTAAGTCAGGAGTCGATTAATTATGAACCCGATTTTGTCGTTTCTTATCCGCTCATTTGTAGCTGTCCCAATAACTGTACTCACTTGGCTAATCAGCTATCTTCCTTTGGACCAAGCGTTTTGGCCGTCAACCGGGATAGCACTAACTACAGGGATTCTAATCCATTTCATTCTCGGCATTGTGCTGAACACTCGCTTTTTAAAAAAGCATCAAATATCACGAAAAGAATATCGATACATTAGGAAGAACCTAATGGAAGCCAAACAAAAAATAAATCGTTTAAATAAAAACCTTTTCACCATCCGTGATATTTCATCTGTAAAACAAAGAATTGATCTTCTCAGAATTACAAAGAAAATACAAAAGATGACAACCAAAGAACCGAAGCGTTTTTACCAAGCGGAGCAGTTTTATTTTTCTCATTTAGACTCCATTGTTGAACTAACCGAGAAATACAGTTTCTTATCTTCTCAGCCAAAGAAGAACATGGAGATGGGCCAATCACTGATCGAAACCCGCCATACACTGAATGAACTAACTAGGGTTTTGGAAGAGGATTTATACAAAGTGATTTCAGATGACATTGATCACTTGAATTTTGAAATTGACGTCGCAAAGCATACCCTCAATAAGAAAAAGGACGCTAAATACCCAGAAGAAAATAGGTGGCTAAAATGAACGAAAATAACCCAATTCAACCAAGTAAATCTGGTAATTTATTAGATGATATTCTATCTGACCCTTTTGGAGATAAACTGGAGACGGCTAAAAATCCAATCCAACAAACAGGCCAAGCAAAACCTGTTAAATTAATAGATGTCATCCCGGAGGAACATCGCGCAAAGGCCTATCAGATAGCGGAGCAAATCGATCCGACCAACCATCAGTCGATGATTCAATACGGTACCCAAGCCCAAGGAAAGCTGCTGTCATTCTCACATACGATGCTTGAACATGTGCAGAAACAGGATGTTGGCGAAATCGGGCAAATCATTAGTGATTTAATGAAGAGATTGGATGAAGTCAATCCGGATGATCTAAAGGATGGGAAGCCATCCTTATTTGCTCGTATGTTTGGAAAAATTTCAAGCTCCGTTCAAGAAGTGCTTTCCAAATACCAAAAAACAGGCGCCCAAATAGACCGAATCAGTGTAAAACTAGATCGCAGCAAAAATGTTCTAATGTCCGATATTAAATTGCTCGAACAGCTGTATGAAACGAATAAAGAATATTTCCATGCTCTTAATGTCTATATTGCCGCTGGGGAGATCAAGCTGGAGGAAATGCAGGAAAAGACGATTCCGCAGCTGAAAAAAGCAGCGGAACAGACCAATGATCAAATGAAGTTTCAAGAAGTCAACGATATGATTCAATTTGCCGATCGATTAGATAAGCGTCTTCATGATTTGAAATTAAGCCGGGAAATTACCATTCAAAGCGCACCGCAAATTCGTTTGATTCAAAATACGAATCAGGCGTTAGTGGAAAAAATCCAATCCTCTATCATGACGGCGATTCCCTTATGGAAAAATCAAGTGGCGATTGCGTTGACCTTAATTCGCCAGCGTCACGCAGTCGAGGCGCAAAAGCAAGTTTCGAAAACCACCAATGAGCTCCTTTTGAAAAATGCTGAAATGCTAAAAACAAATACTATTGAGACCGCGAAAGAAAACGAATGCGGTATTGTGGATATTGAAACCTTAAAGAAAACCCAGGAAAGTCTGATCACTACTCTTGAAGAAACGATGCGAATCCAAGAAGAAGGGCGTCATAAGCGCCGTCAAGCCGAACAGGAACTGGCATCGATGGAAAACGACCTTCGACTAAAGCTATTAGAGATAAAAGGGAAATAAAAAAGACCCTCGCTGTTCTAAAATAAGTGCAGCGAGGGCTTTTTAGGTATTAATATTTATGGTGTCAGGCACCAGAAAATTTTAGTTATTCACAACGGTGGCATGAACATATTCTTCGAGTGTGATGCCGCGGTTTGTGATTTCTTTGGCGACAGCCTTTCCAACGTAGCGCAGATGCCAAGGTTCGTATTGATAGCCGGTGATCTTATCTTTGCCTTTAGGGTAGCGGATAATAAAACCGTACTCCGCTGCATGATCTTGGAGCCAGCTCGCCTCTTGTGTTCCTTCAAAGCAGTCTTTGGCCGCACATTTCCCATCTCCACCCGTCACATCGATGGCAAGACCGGTTTCATGCTCGCTCGTTCCAGGAACGGCACTATATTTTCTAGCCGCCTCATACCCATCCTGGTTCACATAGTGGTTAAACAATGCCGCTTGGGAATCATGGGACCTGTAGGCAGAAACACCTAACAGCTTCACTCCCTGTTTTTTTGCTCCAGCAAATAATCTTTCGACAGCAGCGCCTGCTTCGGCCCTCATTTGCCGTTTTTCTGCTTTCTGTTTAAACGTAAAAGGGATATCAGGATAAATTAAATCGCTTGGCTGATAATTATCTGGCAGTTTATTGCTCTTATTAACAAGTACTGGTATAGCTTCTGGAGGGGGAGCCACTTGGTTGCTGGCATCCTGCTGCTGTTTTTCATTACGAGGAACAGCATTTTTGGCCAAGTTTCCTTCGTCCTGCAAAAAATGCAATGTCTCGGCACAGCCTGTTAAAGAGAGTGCAATAACAATAAGAAACAAAAAAACGAATCGTATTTTTAACATAATTAACTTCCTTCGCTTAAAAATTCACCTCAGTAACATCATGGACAGGAATAAAGGCTTTAAAACCTCATTCTAAACACTGTGTTCCCCATATGCATAAACGCTTGTGAATCGTAAGCTGTTTCAGTCCTCCAGTTGCTGGTAGAAATTGACTGGAAATAAAGCTGAAAAGGAAGTTAATTTATCAACTATTCAGAAATTGTGGGTCCAAAGACACTTTTAATTTATAAAACAGTTGATTATATTCATATTAAACACATAAATCGTACGAAACGGCAAAACCATTGAAAAGTGGTGACGCAAAACTACAGGGGCTAAGGTTTTAATAACGATGCTTGCCAGTTACCGAACACGATAACTCCTGCGATTTATGTCAATAACTAGTAAGGGGGATTTTTTGTGTTGAGAATGTTTATAAAGATTAAATATTACTATCATTTAATCCAGCACCGCCACAACGAGCTTTTAAAGCAAGATTGTCTTGATAAAGAATTACTAGCAAAGCTAAAAGTTAAAGCCAGTTATCATAATAGTAAAGTGGTCGAGTTTGCTTTAAAAATGTAAGCATAACTACATATTTAAACAAAAGCCAGTATTGTTAATGAATACTGGCTTTTTCATAGCAAAATTAGGATTTTTTTATAGACAGAAGGGTATAAAATATATCTAGAGGACAACCATTAGGTATAGAAACGTTATTGAATGAGAGGGGATTTTTTCGAATGTACAATCTTACAAAATTTAAAATCAAGAAACCTGCTAATGAAGTATTTGAAGCTTTCGTGGACCCTGCGAAAATCAAAAATTTCTGGTTCTCATCTGGCGCACGATGGGAGCAGGGTCAGACCGTTACACTTAGATATGAGGAATACAATGCTGAAGTCGAAATCGAAGTTATCGAGGTCGAGCCCAATAAGAAAATCATGTACCGTTGGGGGACAGATGGAGAAGGGAATATTGTCACCATTTCTCTCGAAGAATTGGATCATGCGAGCACGATCATTGAAATTACCGAAGAAGGATTTAAAGAAGATGATGATGAATTAATCAGTCATCTGATCGATAATAAAGAAGGCTGGGTTTTTATGCTGACTTGTCTAAAGGGATATTTGGAGTTTGGAATTAACCAGTTACGAGGAGCCATCGTAAAATGATGAAAGTAGAGCTTGGAGGAATCCAAGCTCTTTTATAGTTAGAGCATTCTTAGTCAAACAATGGGCGAATGCGTTCTTAGGTTATTCAAATCTCTGAACAAAGTTACAGTGAGAGCAGGCTCGTCCAATCAGGTTCTTGGCAGCAGGACTTTCATAATAGATCTCTTCAAAACCACAGATAGAGCAATCGATAATATGAAAGATTTGTCGTTCTCCTAATACGGCATCTAATAAGCATTCAAAATACATGCAATGACCCTCCAATCGCTGATTTCTTCTAAGGTAGCAAAAACATGCGCGGAAAAAAGAAGAATGCTGTCAACATGGACAAGAATGTTTTCGACATAATTCTGCCAGAAATAGTTTCCTTAATCGTTGGCCATCCTATAAAAAAAGGGGGTCCCGAGATGAAAAAGAATGAGGATAACACTAGTGAAGGCTTAAATGAAATCTTTGAGATCATTAATGCCAAAGGCGATACGGGCGAGCTAACGGAAATTGTTGAACGGTATGAAAGTGAAAATCCGGAAGAAGAAACGACCAGATAATCACAATGGCCTAGTCATTGCGCTAGGCCTTTTGTAATGAAAAATGTGGATAATAACCAGCAATAATGTGGATATAATCATGAAAAATGTGGGTAAACTTGTTGGTTTTGTGGATAAAACTGTGGGTTTTGTGGATAATTTCATCCGCCTGTAGATGCTTTCGGATGAATCCATCATTTATGCACATTATCTGGGTATAAATATTGAGAAACTGTGGATATCCACCTTAAATATGTGGATATCACTGGAATAAATGTTAATAACGTTGTTAATATCCTCGAATACTACCCACGAGACATCGTTGAACAAAAAGGCTGAATCTAGTTCGGATAATAAAAACATAAGGACCTCTTTGGTCCTTTTTTATTTTAAAAAAATTTCTTAAAATAGAGGAATATTTTTTGAGACATGTTTTGTCAAAATAGCAGGAGTCCGCATACAGTAATACGAGGTGTTGCAATTTGGATGTGGTGGAAACTATTTTGCCAGGAGTTAAAATTATTGATCCTAAGGTTTATGGCGATCATCGCGGCTGGTTTATGGAGACGTATAGTCATCAAATATTTCAACAAGCCGGGATGGACTGCAATTTTGTACAAGATAATCATTCTTTTTCCGCAGCTAAGGGGACTTTAAGGGGCTTACATTATCAATTGAATCCTAAAGCACAAGCCAAGCTTATTCGTTGTACGAAAGGGGCCATTTTTGATGTAGCGGTTGATATTCGAAAGGGAAGCCCGACGTTTGCCAAATGGTTTGGGATTACTCTCAGTGCAGATAACAAAAAACAGTTATTCATTCCAAAAGGATTTGCCCATGGATTTATGACATTGATGGATGATGTGGAAGTCCAATACAAGGTCGATGAGTTATATGCACCAGAATTTGACTGTGGAATTAGTTGGAATGATCAGGTGATTGGCATCAAGTGGCCTCATGATCTTACCCCAATAATATCGGTGAAAGATGAAAATGCCCCGCCCCTATCAAAAGCTAACAATAATTTTATCTATGGAGTGTAAACGATGAAAATTCTAGTAACCGGATCTACTGGTCAGCTCGGATATGATGTTGTTCGCGAAGGGTTGAAACGTGGCTTAGACATGATTGGTTTTGGTTCTAAGGATTTAAACCTTGTGAATGAACATGTGGTATATGATCGAGTAAACGCAATTAACCCTGATGCTATTATTCATTGTGCTGCCTATACGGCTGTTGATAAGGCAGAAGGTGATCAGGAAAACTGTTGGGATGTTAATGTGAATGGTACGAGATATTTAGTAAATGCTGCAAAAGCATTAAAGGCTAAGTTTATGTATATAAGTTCAGATTATGTTTTTGATGGAATCGGCGAGGTCCCGTTTAAGGAAACAGATGAACCAAATCCTGCAGGCTTTTATGGACTAACAAAATATGAAGGAGAAAAAGTGGTAAAGTCCTTATTAACTGATTGGTTCATTGTCCGGATTTCATGGGTTTATGGGATAAATGGACACAATTTTGTTAAAACGATGCTTAGGCTTTCGGAAACCCGGGATGAATTAAATGTAGTAGGGGACCAAGTTGGTTCACCTACCTATACATTGGATTTAGCCCCTTTATTATTAGATATGATTCAAACGAACAAATTTGGAATCTACCATGCAACGAATGAAGGATATTGCAATTGGGCGGAATTTGCGGAAGAAATTTTTCAAATCACTGGAAAAAAAGTAAAAGTCCATTCTATTCGAACCGAGGAATATCCTACTGTGGCGATTCGTCCAAAAAATTCACGTCTGTCTAAACAAAAATTAATGGAGCAGGGATTTAATCCATTGCCGACCTGGAAAGATTCATTAGAACGTTTTTTACACAATTTATAAGCTGAGGTGAAAATCTATGGAAAGGATTAAAATTCTTGTTACTGGTGGGGCCGGGTTTATTGGTGGAAACTTTGTCCAATACATGGTGAAAAAATACGAGAATTATCAAATTTATCATTTGGATGCATTAACCTATGCAGGTGAACTTACTAAACATCGTGATTTAGAGAAAAGGGAGAATTACCACTTTATAAAAGCAGATATAACGGATCGGAACCTAATTTTTTCGACTTTTAAAAATGAGAAATTTACCCACGTTGTTCACTTTGCTGCAGAAAGTCATGTCGACCGCTCGATTGCCGATCCAGAGATCTTTGTCCGGACCAATGTGTTAGGAACACAGGTGTTATTGGATGCAGCCAAACAATATAGTGTGAAGAAATTTATTCATGTTTCCACTGATGAAGTCTATGGTGAACTAGAATTTGAGCCGTCCTCCTTCTTTACGGAAGATACCCCACTGAAACCTAATAGTCCCTATAGTGCGAGTAAAGCAGCATCCGATCTATTGGTACGAGCTTATTATGAAACTTATGGTCTGCCAATCAATATCACTCGTTGTTCCAATAACTATGGACCCTTCCAATTTCCTGAAAAATTAATTCCTCTAACGATTTTACGAGTATTAAATAATGAAAAAGTACCGGTTTTTGGGGACGGTCAAAATATCCGTGACTGGCTCCATGTTGTCGATCATTGCGCAGCCATCGACCTTATCCTTCATCAAGGTGCGAATGGGGAAGTTTATAATATCGGCGGACATAATGAACGGACAAATATTGAAGTGATTAAAACGATTATTAACTTCTTAGGGAAATCTGAAGAATTAATTGAATTTGTACCAGATCGCTTAGGTCACGACAAGCGTTACGCGATTGATGCAACAAAATTGGAGAAGTTAGGCTGGAAACAGACCTATGTTTTCGAAACAGGAATTAAAGAGACGATTAATTGGTACCTTGATAACAACTGGTGGTGGGGGAAATTAGTTAGTAAGTTGGAAAACAATCCCTCTTTAAAAAAAACAATCGAGTAAATTGACCATTTTTAACTATAAACGTCGAAATCTGTTCCCATTACAGTACATTTTTCATAACTTGAATAGATTAGAATATCTTTTAAAAGGAGTGTAGTGATGAAAGGAGTAATACTGGCTGGAGGAAAAGGCACCCGCTTGGAGCCTTTTACGAAGGTGGTGAATAAGCATCTACTCCCTGTTGGCCCATACCCGATGATTTATTGGCCCATTAGTAGGTTAAAAGAGGCTGGAATCACAGAAATTTTAATTATTACTAATGGACAACATATAGCCTCATTTAAGGACATTTTTGGTAAGGGTGAGGAGTTAGGCGTTCACTTATCCTATAGCATTCAAAATGAAAAAGGCGGGGGAATTGCTGATGCCTTGGAATGTGCAAAGGATTTTGTAGATGATAAATTTGTCGTCTTATTAGGTGACAATCTTTTTGACGAAGATTTAAGTCCGGTGATAGAGGAGTTTCTAAAAGAACCAAATATGGCGAGAGTACTCTTAAAAGAAGTAACCGATCCAGAACGATACGGCATTGCGATATTGGATGAAAAAAATAGTACAATCCTATCGATTATTGAAAAGCCAAAAAATCCAAAAACCAATTACTGTGTAACAGGAATTTACCTATATGATAAAAATGTTTTTGAGTACATTCGTACCTTGCAGCCCTCAAGTCGAGGAGAAAAAGAGATTACTGATTTAAATAATCTTTATATTAATAGAAAAGCATTGAAATATGATATTTTAACTAGCTGGTGGATGGATGCAGGAACCCATGAAGCATTATATCAAGCCAATAAACATTTCTATGAAGGATGAGACTATTTTTTCTTAATGGACAACTTATCGATTCGATCCTTTGTGCTCTTACAAAAATTTAAAATCCGTGAGAATGAATATATAAAAAGGGGTGGGAATTTTGCCGAAGGTGTCAGTCATCTTAACAAGTTTTAATAAACATGAATATGTTGCTAAGTCTATTCAGTCCATTTTAAACCAAACATATGGTGATTTTGAATTATTTATCATGGACGATAATTCAAATGACGCAACTTTAAGAGTGATAGAACCATTTTTAAAAGATAAAAGAGTAAAATTTTATAAGAGTGAAATTAAAACAATAAAGGAAAGAGTAGAAAAAACAAGATACGCAGTTTTAATCAATCAGGCATTAGAATTAGCACAGGGAGAATATGTGATGTATGCAACGGATGATATCGTATTTCACGTGGAAAAAGTAGAGAAAATGGTAGACTATTTGGACAAAAACCCGGAGGTGATGGTTGTATATACAGCATCAAAAACCAGTTATCTGAATGAACAGGGCGAAATCACGCGTACGGCTGTTAGACCTGCAAATACTGTTTCTTGGCTCGCACCTTGTATGACAGACCATTGTTCCATTATGCATCGAAAGTCCATTCTTCCTAAGATAAAAAAACAGTTTGGCTCTAATTGGGACGAGGATCCACAATTCTATCGATTGGGAGACGCAAGATTCTTTTGGAGAATCAATCACTTTTGGCCATTTTATCCTTTAAATGAGATATTAGATTATAATTTTATCACTCCTAAATCAATCCATGCTCAATTATTTCAACAGGAACCCAATGAATTTGCCAAGCTGATGCCGCAACAGAGAACCTGTAAGGAACTGAGAGAATCTCTGAAAGTGATGAGGCGGGTGAGAAAAGAATGAGCATTTATTTAAATAATTATTGGACTCTCTATCAAGAGTTTATGGACACATTTCATGAGCTTAAATTCAGGGGTATTCCTATTGCGATGGTAACAAACTTTTATCAACAAATCGATGATGCCCTAAAGGCAAAAATGGAGAAGGATGATTTTTACACAGAATTAAAAACTCCAGTCATGAAGCAGACGATGATTCAGCCTTACTTTGAATCATTTTTAGAAAAGGTTAGGGCGCCTATAGTTAGTAAGGAGAATACGGGGAAAATTTTAATAAATGCAGATTATACGCGAATGACTGCACTGACGTATAAAAGGTGGATTAATCCCCAAAGAACGCTCATTCTTACTCGTTCAAAAAGTACACAAGTTTTTGGGATTCCAACTGAACATATTGAAAATTATCAGGAAGACAATGCTAAAATTTTAAAAGAACTAGAAACAAATGCCGCCCTAATATTTAAAAAATATAAGGGCCATCCTGCATTTGAAAATGAATACTTTCAAAAGACCTTTTTAAACCGAATTCCCTTAATTGTTAAAACGATTAGTTCCGTATTCAACCTTTTCAACAAGAGTAATATTTCTATTATCGTTGTGGGAACAACTGAAGATATCCTAAGTAGATGTCTTGCCATTGTTGGAGCGGCAAAAGGGATCAAGAGTATTTGTTTACAGCACGGCATATTAATGGGGGAAGAAGCATTTATGCCTGTGTTTACATCAATCGTGGGTGTATATGGAGAGTATGAGAAAACGTGGTATTTACAAAGAGGGGTTACGGCAGAGCGAATTGCGGCAGTGGGTCATCCCAAATATGATGATATTTTCACCTATTCTCCTGGTAATAAAGAAGCTTTTTTAAAAAGTTTCGGATTAAACGCAAATAAGCTGACGTTATTAGTGATAACTGGGCCCAATATTGATTTCATTAAATTCAATAAACTTATTAAAAATATTGTGGATAATCCTAGATTCCAAATCGTTATAAAACCCCATCCATGGGAGATTGGAAAGAGGAAATATGATGTATATTTGGATTTTGAAAAACAATACCAGTCTGTTAAAGTGTTAACGTCAAGAGTAGATAATCTATATGAATTAATTTCTCATGCGGATGGGGTGGTTTCATCACTATCTACCGTGGTTTCAGAAAGTATTCTATTCAATAAACCTGTGTTTATCTTTAATTTTTTAATTAGCAATCGGACATATGATTATTACGACAGTTTCGGAGATTACATTCAAACAGACCCTGACGCACTTTCGAAAATTGTGAATAGATATTATAACTCTAATCAGGAGAGAGAAAAATATCTTTCTATTAGAAATCAATATTTATCCAAATTCTATAATGATGGCTCTTCCGGGAAGAAATTAATTAATTTAATAAAACTCGCTACTAAGTAAAGTTTTAACCGCTTTAGTTGATAAATGTTCCATTAAAAAAAGTAAGATATCAAAATAAGATATCTTACTTTTTTTAGAATTGACTACTCCTTCAAAATACTCCAATCCACAGGAGTACCGGCAGATACATCTTTCTGAACTTTTTTTCCTAATAGCTGTTCGTAATATTTAGGTGGTAATCCATAGCCTGGTCTAATGACTTTTAGATTCTCTTTTGTCAGAACGTCACCGTTTTTTAAGTCCTTTATGATATAGAGGGATCTTCTAAATTTCATTGATTTTAGCTCTTTTTCAGTTGGACCGTAAGTTACTTTTCCTAAAGCTTCCCAAGCACGTTGGGTCTCCAAAACTAAAGCATTCATTTCGGCAGGTTCCATGGAAAAAGCAGCGTCTACGCCGCCATCGGCCCTGCTGAGAGTAAAGTGCTTTTCGATGACGGTTGCCCCTAAGGCTATGCTGGCAACTGATACACCAATCCCCATTGTATGGTCAGATAACCCTACCTGGCATTTAAATAATTCGCTCATGTGAGGGATTGTGGTGATATTTGTATTTTTAGGGGTGGCGGGATAAGTACTCGTACATTTTAACAGAACCAAATCATTACACCCAGCGTCTCTGGCTGCACGAACGGTTTCATTCAGCTCTTGAATGGTTGCCATCCCTGTGGAGATAATTAAAGGTTTTCCGGTTGCTGCTGCCTTTTTAATCAGTGGGATGTGGTTATTTTCAAATGAGGCAATTTTATACATAGGCACGTCTAATTCTTCTAAAAAGTCTACCGCTGTTTCATCAAAGGGGGTACTGAATGGGATTAACCCCAATTCACGAGCACGTTCAAAGATTGGTTTATGCCATTCCCAAGGTGTATAGGCCTGTTGATATAGATGATAGAGATTTTTTCCATTCCATAAACTATCCTTATCATCAATTTTAAACTCGTTATTCTCTAAATTTAGGGTCATCGTATCTGGGGTGTAGGTTTGAATTTTTAAGGCGTGTGCTCCAGATTTTGCTGCAGCCTCTACGATTTTCAATGCCTGTTCCAATGATTGATTATGGTTACCTGACATTTCCGCAATAATAAATGGAGGATGATTGGGTCCAATCATTCGATCTCCAAGTTTTATCTCCTTCATTTAATCACTCCTCTGCAGGAAACTGGAAGTTTAACTGCTGTTTTTGTAGTTGCCAATCCTCTCCAAATAAAGCCAATCGGATCACATCAATAAACTGGCCATTTCTGCATATTTCCTTTTTAAAAAATCCTTCTTGGATAAATCCTAATTTCTGATGAAACCGTTCACTTCGTTTATTAAAGGATAAAACTTCACCAATGACTTTCCTTATCTTTAAATGATAAAAGGCGTAATCGAGCGCCAAACAGCCCATGATGGTACCGGCACCCTTTGGAGCGTTTTTTTCACCAATATAAAAACCCCAGGAACAGGTTTGATTTTGCTGGTTAATATTATGAAATGAGATGAGTCCTAATGGCATATTTTGATGAATAAAGAGTCGATATAAATCAGCATGATTTTGTAAAACGTTCGCAAACCATTTGCAATGCTGTTCATAAGGAATCAACTGATCATTATACATATTTATCCGAATGGACTCTCTATTTCTCCATTGAAAGAGGATATCTTTATCCTTTTCTGTTAATTCTCTTAAAAAATAGTCCATATGATTCTACCTACTCCAGTATTTGTTTTATCATTGTTTGTTGGTTAAATTTTGCATCTTTGAACAAAAGATTTGCTAATCTTGCCATTTCCAATCGTTCGCCTTCATTTTCAATCAATTTTTTCAATTGAAGGGTTAGAAATGATTGCTTAACAGTTTCCTTTTTTCCGAGGTATTTAATCACTTTTTCCTTGGCAAGACCTTCGCAAATCTTTTCCTGATTGGGGGCGATACTGATGACAATACTAGGAAGTCCTAGATACAATCGTTCCCAAGTGGTTGTACCGCCTGCCCCAATAGACAAATCAGCATAGGACATTAATTCTGCCATGTTATTTACCTGACAATGAAAATGGAGATGATCATGCAATTGACATAGGGAGGCAAGTTCTTTTTTAAAAGGGTTGGAGTGTCCAACGACTACGTCTATTTCAATGTCCTGGCGGCCTAATTCCAAAAAAGCTGCAAGTGCTTTTCCTGTTTCATTGGTTTGATCAATCCCGCCAAAAAACAGGAAAATTCTCCGCACAGCTCCACTTCGAAACCGCTTTGCCTGCTTATAGAATTCACTTCTTATCAGAACGTAGCTTGGTCCGAGAAATGTTTTACAATGGAGAGGGACTAATGAAAGATACCTATATTGATAATGTTCAAGATAGTTTTGATCTAATAAATAGTCACAATCGTGCTTCCGATCAGCCAAATCATCAATCACCATGATTTTGTTTACATTTTCTCTTAAACGTAATTCCCAATCTATGTTTAGGGAATAGTGATCGATGATTAACAAATCAATGACTTTACCCTTCAATAGCTCTTTTGTTTGCGCAGCATCGACACTTATGGGAACACCTAACCAGTGATAGTGCAAAGGGGCTTTAGCAATCTGTTGATTCATTTGCGGGGCAGGGAGTTTTAAAACTTGATATCCAATGTGTTCGATTAATCCACATAAATGTCCAGGATGTTCACGACAAATAAAGCAGACAACTGCCCCTTGTTCACGTAGTTTATCTGCGAGGGTTAAACATCTCATCACATGGCCTGTTCCAATTTCGAATGAGGCGTCTACACGTATATATACCTTCATAATTCGTCCTCTAACTTTTTTTGTTCAATATGAGAGTTTAGTAAAATCCACTCCGGGTGTTGCTGTAATAAAACAATAATATCTTCCAGGGTAAAACATTCCCTTTTCTTTTCATAAAGCTCTGACAGCACTCGTGATATTAACTCTAAGTCCTCTTTTGTATCCACCGTTAAGCGATAAGAACTTAAATCGACCGGGTGTAAAACAACTCCTATGTTAAATTTGTCAGGGTGAAGACGTATATATGGTGTGACATGTTCACGAAATGCTGGACTTTTGGCTTCCTGATAGGCTTGCTTTAAGGCATTCATTGAGAATACTTCAGTATCCAAACCAAGAGGGTAGGTTTTGTCAATCGAGTTGGAAACATAATCATATTTACTTGGATTGGATAAAAATTCTGTAATGATTTTATCAATAATAGTTGGATCGATTAATGGATCATCAGACGTGAGGCGGACCACCACATCAGCTTTATATTGATTTGCCGCTTCAAAATACCTCGCCAACACATCCATTTCCGAGCCTCTGAAATAGTCCACTGACAGCCTCTTGCATAGGTCAATAATTGGCTGTTCCGTTTCCTTTTTCGTTGTTGCAACCACTACTCGAGTAATTAACTTTGATTTTCTAACTCTCTCAATTTGGAATTCAAGCAATGGTTTACCCAGAACTTCTTTCATGACTTTTCCCGGTAATCTTGTTGAACCCATTCTTGCTTGAATAATTGCTACAATGTTCAATCATCCACCTCCTAATGAAGGACTTTATATTTCCAGAGTTCTGGTGATCTACCAAGCCGTCCAACCGCCGTCGATCGAAATATTTTGCCCGGTGATATAACTTGAAGCCTCTGAGGCTAACAAGACAATAACACCTTTTAGGTCGTCTGGCTGCCCGATTCTCTTTAAGGGGTTTTTTTCACTTAATCGATCAATAAATTCTGTATCTTTCTGTACTTCTAAATTTGGAAATGGACCTGGTGAAATACAGTTTGCTCTTATCCCCTTATTCCCATAATGGCAGGCAAGATAACGTGTATATTGGATAATAGCTGCCTTTCCTGCACCATATTGGGGAGGGTTACTATAGGGATTACCAGTATACAAATCGGGATTAGGAGATACAACGCCATACATCGAAGCCACATTAAGGATGACTCCGCTTTTTTGAGAAACCATATAAGGCAACACTAATCTAGTACATTTATATACATTATTAATGGTTCCTTCCATCCCGCTATACCAATCCACATCCTTCATTGTCTCTAATGTCCCACCGGAACCAAAATAAGCATTATTGACAAGGATATCAATTGTTTTTCCTGATTTATGAATCTCCGCATAACATTCAGCAATGGAGTCAGAATCACTTACATCCATATATAGACCTTGGCAGTTCAGTTGAAAACGCTGGTTTAATAAATCAGCTAATCGTTGACACTTCTTTTGATTTTTACTGACAATAAAAAGATTTGCCCCGGCCTCCGCTAATCCTTCTGAAATCGCTGCTCCTAAATGGCCTGCACCACCAGTAATCAGAGCATTTTTACCTTTAAGACTAAACAAATCATTTATTGACACTCGATTAAGCCTCCTATTTCCATAGCGTTGGATTGCTCACTCTTTCAGGAACGTCTCTGAATAGCTCCATTAATTGATGTACAACCGAAGTTGGCAATTTTGGTAATGTCATCATATTAATATTATTCTTTAATTGGCTTAATGTTTCACAACCAATCACGATGCTGTCAATTTGAGGTAAATCTCTAATAAAACAAAACGCAAGTACAGAAGGGTCTATTTTGTTTTCTGAAGCAATTTCATGAAAGGAACCGAGCCACTTTTTTGCGAATTTTAACTGGTCAGGTAATTCATCGATTTTCATTAACAGTAAACCTTGTAAATAAACACTTCGCACATAAATTTTTATGTGGTGCTTTGACAATTCTGCCAGTAATCCAGCGTGGATTAACTGTTGATTAAAAACGTTAATAGGGACTTGAATCATATCAAAACAGCCTGACTCAATTACTTGTCTTACCGCTTCCGGTGTATAAACAGAGGCGCCGATATTTTTAATTAGCCCTTGTTTTTTTAATGTGACCAAGCATTCAATCAGTTTGCCTTGATGCGATGTCAAATTCCGTTCATGATGAAGTGAATAGCCGTCAATCGATGGGATCGCCAATTTATTTAACGATGTTCTAAGATTCCGTTCCACCTCTTGGAGTAATTCAGGGTAAGAAGTAGTGTCAGCCATTTTTACATCTGGCAGTTTTGAAAAGATTTTGGGTGAGTTTTGTGAATGTTTTTTTTGTTCCTGTAAAAAGCGTCCAATTAAGAGTTCGCTTTCACCATAATCTGGAGCGGTGTCGAATTCTGTGACGTTTTTTAAAAGAGCGTAGTTTAAGATTTCGGCAGACTCTTGCTCATTGGGCCTACCTGTCTTATTGGCGATACCATATTTTAGTCCTAACTGGACTGTTCCCAAAGTCAATTTAGGGTGATTTTTTTGATTTACGTGATCCATGCTTAGTAATCCCTTCTTCATCAGGATCCGCGGGAAAATGCTTCAACTGCGGATTAATTTTTTTCTGTAGTATCGGGAAATTGTTTAGTTAGATAGAATAGTAGGATACAATCTTTTTAACAGCTTGAATGACATCGGATACATCTAATTCGCTCATCTTGGGGAATAAGGGGAGAGTGATTATTTCTTCATAAAGTGCTTCGGCTTGTGGGCATAGTCCTTTTTGAAATCCTAGTTGTTGATAGTAGGGAAGAAGGTAGACTGGAATATAATGAACATTTACACCGATGTTCATGGATAATAAATGTTCAACTATCTCTTTTCTCTTCGCTTTTAATAAATCTTGGTTTAAGCGAATAATGTAAAGATGCCAGCTTGATTCTGCTTCGGCATGCTGGTAAGGAATCGTTATTTGTGGAATAGTTGCAAAAGCAGCATTATACATTTCTGCATACTTTTTTCTTAATTCAATAAATTGATCAATCTTTTTCAACTGACTGGTTCCTAGTGCAGCTTGAATGTCTGTCAATCGATAATTAAATCCAAGGAACTGCATCTCATAATACCAGGGACCATGATTTTCTATCATCTTATTTGGGTCTCTTGTAATTCCATGAGATCGAAATTGCAGCATTTTTTCATAATACTCTTTATTGTTTGTTGTGATCATTCCGCCCTCACCGGAAGTTATATGTTTTACGGGATGAAAACTAAACATGGTCATATCGCTTATCGATCCAACTTTTTTTCCTTTATATTTGGCCCCAAGAGCATGTGCCGCATCTTCAATTACTACTAGTCCATACTTTTTTGCAATTGCATAAATTTCCTCTAAATCGACAGGTTGTCCTGTAAAATCGACAGGGATAATCGCTTTTGTTTTATTGGTAATCTGTTTTTCTATTTCTTTTGGATTGATATTGTAAGTTTTAGGATCAATATCTACAAATATAGGTTTTCCTCCTAGATATAAAACACAGTTAGCGCTGGCAGCGAAGGTTATTGGGGTTGTAATGACCTCATCTCCTATGCTAATCCCTGCAGCAAAGCATGCTCCATGCAATGCTGCTGTCCCATTAGAAAAACTTACTGCGTATTTGGCTCCCACATAGTTTGCGATTTCCTGTTCAAACTTAGAAACTGCCGGACCTGTCGTAAGGTAATCACTTTTTAATACATTGACGACAGCCTCGATGTCATCGTTATCAATCCATTGTCGGCCGTAAGGAAGATAAGTATTTCTCATTGGTTTATGGTCCATTTCAAGCTCCTTCCTTTGATCTACTCGTTCACTAAATTCCTTAGCTCATCTACCGATAGCCACTGTTCGTTGGTATTACTCACATAGCTGAAGCCATCCTGTAATGGATTGCCGCTGCTTGTATATTTATCATTCCACCACGGGAATTCTGGTTGAATGACATAGTAAGTGCCAAATTCTACGGTACGGCGGGCATCGTCCTCCGTGATCATAGTTTCATGTAATTTTTCACCTGGTCGAATACCAATAACCTCTACTTCACAATCAGGAGCAATTGCTTTCGCGAGATCTGTTACCTTCATACTCGGGATCTTAGGCACAAAAATTTCTCCGCCATTCATTCTGTTCAGACTATCAATCACAAATTGAACCCCTTGGTCTAGGGTGATCCAGAAACGAGTCATCCGCTCATCTGTAATCGGTATTTTACCTGTTTGTTTCATTTTTTGGAAAAAAGGGACTACACTGCCACGGCTGCCAACTACATTTCCATAACGGACAACAGCAAATCTCGTTATTTTGCCACCGGCGTAAGAATTTGCGGCCACAAACAATTTGTCGGATGCTAACTTAGTGGCCCCATACAGGTTGATCGGATTTGCAGCCTTATCCGTACTTAAAGCAATTATTTTCTCTACTCCTCTGGTAATTGCTGCTTCAATAACATTCTGTGCTCCATGAATATTTGTCTTAATGGCTTCAAATGGATTGTACTCACATATGCCGACATGTTTTAATGCAGCAGCATGGACGACGATATCTACGCCGTCAAAAGCACGAATTAACCTATCTTTATCACGTACATCGCCAATAAAAAAGCGAATTCTAGGATCGGTGTATTCCTGAGCCATTTCATATTGTTTTAATTCATCTCGGCTAAAGACAATAACCTTTTTAACATCCATTTGTAAGACCTTTTTAACAAATTTTTTCCCAAACGATCCTGTACCACCAGTTATTAGAATGGTTTTTCCTTTTAATTCATACAATTTTCTCCCTCTTTTACTTGTAAAATTTCATCTGGTTTAAGAAATGTAATAAAACTTAGGACAAAGTGATTATGATATTTCTTATACTTATGTTCTGGAGCGTATAGTTGTCCATTATATTCGCCTGAATTTGCTTATTTGGATAAACCGTTTTTGTCACTTTTCGCTCACATTTAGTTGGTTAAGGATAAATTCAACTCGATGAGTAAAGGTATGATTGTGTAATACCCTCTCTCTTGCATTTTTGCTAAAAAAAAGCCGGGATTGTTCATTCAATAAAAAATGGTGGATTAAATGAACACAATCATCAAAATTGCAGTAGGGTACTATTTCTTGTGAGGTATCAAAATGTTGGATTAAATCTATTTTATTTTCTATAAGTTGAAATCCGCCGCAAGCAGCAATATCAAACGTGCGGTTATTAATGCTTTTCCCCTGAATGCCCAGCGTGTTTTGATTCTTATAAAAGTTATAGGAACGGTGGGGATTCAGGATAATTTTAGCGAGAGAATAGACTTTATTTACTGAGTCTGGCTCCAACCATTTGTTAACGATGTTCAATCTATCACTTTTTTTATTAAAATATTTATGCCATTCGGGTCCTGCGACTACTATCGAATAGGGGGTTTGGTCAAGGATATGTTTGATTAATTTGATTCTGTTCGGATATGGATAACCAACTAGGCATACATCATATATAGGATGATTTACTTGAATGGAAGGATGATATAGTGAGAGGTCCGTTCCTAAAGGAAGATGATGAATGTGTTTATGAGGGAACCTTCCTTTATAAAATTCGTATGCTGCTAGATCAATGGTAAATATATATTCGTAATCCTCGATTAGGAGCATGGACTGATCGATGTAATAGGGATCTTCGGTTAACCAAACACCAAGAGCCATCCCTTTTTTCTTGAGAACTTGTAATAACTGATAATCGGTTTTATATCCAACAAATGATAATACAAAATCAGGATTGAAGCTTTCAATCATTTCGACCGTTTCATTTGTATAATTCGGAGCAATTAGAGATATAGAATGGTTCAATGATTTAAAGGCTTCTACTAAGGAATCTTCAAAAAATGGATAGATTCCTAAAAACCCTGAAGAAATGAATAAAATTCTCATCGTCAATAGCCCTCTTTTAATCCTTTTGTTACTTTAGGATAAGATCTTTAAACAAATTCAACTTGTGTATCAAAATACATTATTCAAGGAATATGATTTTGCTATGGTAATTGCCCAAACAATGAAAAAACCCTAATAGTATACAAAGGGAGTTTATCTTTGGCCATATACTATTAAGGAAGTAGGGCTTTAATGTCTAGCTTTAAGCCTACGGATTTGGCAGAATTTCTGTACCTGAGAACGTTACAGGTCCGATAACTGTAGCGGTGCCCCCTGAAACAACTCTAGCTTCCAAGTAATAAAGTACATCACCAGTCTCTCCTGGCAGATCTACATGCTCAAAAGAAGTTGTTATAAATTGATTTAAAATGAAATCCCCTCTTTCAAGTGTTGTGAAAATGACTGTTCCTGTATTTGGGTCATCTCTAAGGATTGAAAACTCCACAATTGGAACACCAAATGTTGCTTCCCAGCCAACCACTACTTCTAGTTGTACTTTGTTACTAGTACTGTCGATCGTCATTGTTCTAGGACCATTTAATGAAGAGATTACACGTCTAGTTGGTAGTAGTGGTTTATTAACTGCTCCAGAAGTATTACTAGGTGGTGAAGCAGAATTAAACTCATTTAATAGACTCATTTTTTCACCCCCTTTCATATTTGATATTGTTATTAAATGCAATTTTCAAAAAAATGTTTAGTCAAAAGTATTATTTTTATAAAATATTACTAATAAATGTAAATAAATAAGAACTTATCATATATAGAAATTATTAATCGTTCGAATTGAAATTCGTTGATTTATATTATGTTTATATAATAGTGATGGCTTGGTTATATAAATTATTAATAGCCCTAATCCTTTTGTTCAGTCTCATTGGGGTCGCTTATTTGTTTCTTTTTTTGTATTCATCTATAGATAATTTAAGTCCTTCATCTAGTGTTACTTTGGGCTCCCATCCTAAGCAGGTTTTTGTTTTTTCGATATTAGGGCTTATCCGTTTTGCGTCACTCTCGGGTAGTGGATGGAAGGTGATTTTACTAGTAGAGGCTGATAGCGACTTAATTAGATGCGCTAATTCTAGAATTGAATATTCAATAGGGTTTCCTAGATTAATAATCTCCCCATTTGCTGTATTCTTTTCCATTAATAGCTTCAAGCCTTTTATTGTATCAGTGACGTAGCAAAACGAACGAGTCTGTGTCCCGTCCCCATAAACGGTAATGTCCTCTTTTTTTATCGCCTGTGAGACGAATTTGGAGATTACACTGCCGTCATCCTTTGCTACTCTGGCAGAATACGTGTTAAAAATACGGGCTACCCTTACATTCGTTTGATATTGCTTAAAATGTTCGTAGCAAATGACTTCACCAAACCGTTTTGCTCTATAGTAACAAGCCAGAGGCCCCCACGTATTTCCAATTGCATGGGTGTTTTCAGGCTGCGGGTGAACTTCTGTGTTACCATAAAGCTCACCTGTACTCGCATAAACGATTTTTGCCTGATACCTTCTAGCTAATTCAAGCATATTCTTGGTTCCTATCGTGTTAGCACCAATCGTTTCAAAGGGGTAAGTTTGAAAGTGTTTTGGAGATGTTGGGGAGGCGAGGTGGTAAATTTCTTTTACATTTTTTAAGTCGGGATCTGTAAGTAATTTCCGCGAACAAACATCCATCTCTTTAAAAATAAACTGATCTTCTGGAAGGCCTCGAATGTTGGTTATTTTCCCTGAAGTCAGAGAATCTACACCGATAACAAAGTATCCTTCTATAATTAATTCCTTCGCAAGGTGTGAACCGAGGAGTCCTGCTACTCCGGTAATTAGCACTTTTTTTCTCATGAGTCACCTCGATTTCTTTAAAAACTCACATATTATGGAAAGGAATCCCTCCTACTTTAAGTCAGTTTTAATATTGTAGATATAGAAGGGATCGTAAAACTTGCATTATTTGCATTAAAAGCTTTATTCCTACACTAACAATTCTACGGAAAAGCTTTCAATATCCTCGCAACGGATGACCGTTAATCGGTCGCTGACGAACGGTGTAACCATTTCCTGTTCAAGAATTTTCACACAACAGTCCTTTGTAACACGTAGTAATACTCCCATAATGATATCTCCAGATTTTGTTCTAATCGTTACTTCGTTTTGTTTAAATTTCTTTAAAATTCGGCATAAACAATCGCTTTTGCAGGAACAGTTATGTTTTTTTTCCACACGGCATCCCATTTTATCACCTCCTTTCAAAAAAAAATCTCAACTTTAATATATTCATATAATAAAAAATGGACAGGGCATTTATTGAGTTTTTTCGTCCATATTTTTAATGGGGTGAATCTTCATTAAAGTTTATATTGTTTAATCTTCCCAAACATCCTAACCAAGCCTTGAATAACATAATGTAGAAAATCAGACTTAATAAAGGAAGGAGGGGACCGTTATTAGTTATTCATACGGCAAATGGACAAAGTATCATATTATGAAGGAGAATGATACGCTTGCTAGATACTTGCCAGAAACGCATATTTTAACAGAAACGGATTTTTGGAGGATGTTAAACCAATTTGGAGCGGTCGTCATCAAACCAAGTGAGGGCTCTCAAGGATATGGTGTTGTCCAAGTTACTAAACTAAGAGAAGAACGTTTTGAAATTCATAGTGGCAACAAGAAGATTATTTGTAAGAGGAATGGTTTGACAGAATTTTTAGATAAGGAGAAATACAGAAGGAAAATTTATATTGTCCAAGAAAAGATTCCGTTGGCAACGGTGGGTGACCGTCCGTTTGATATCCGGGTAATGGTCCAACGTCAAGAGGAGAAGAATGAATGGAGTGTTACCGGGAAGCTTGTAAAGGTGGTGGCAAGGGGATACTTTATTACCAACGTTTCACCTGAAATAATTGAACTAAATGCTGCACTTGAAAAATCGAGCCTGCTAGAAGACGTAGACTTTCGAGTTATAAGCGACGATCTTGATATCATTGCAATCTTAACAGCCTCTCAACTAAATGAATACTACCCAAACTCACAAATATTTGGACTAGACATCGGAATCACAGACAAGGGGAAATTATACATCATCGAAGCAAACCTCAAACCAAGCTGGGGCCTATTTAAGAAATTAAAAGAATAAGATGTTAAGAATAGGATGCTAAGAATACAATTAAGGTGTCAGGCACCGCGGATGGACAAATCATAAGTTTGTCCATCCCTGGTGGACATTTTTATATACATAAAAAAAGCGGTACATCGATGGTACCGCTTTTCTTGTTTATTCGTGTAAGGTTATTTTTGATTTTGAAGTACAAGCTGCAGCCCTAAGCCAATATAGATAGAGCCCACAACCTTCCCTTGCCAGCGTGCAAGTTTGCCATTTTTGTTTGCGAAAATTCGTGCACCTATGGAGCTGGTTAGGAAGGCGAGCAGGGTGGTGTACAAGATGCTCATTAACACAAAAGTGAGCCCCAGAGTAAGCAACTGATTGACAACAGGGGTTCCATTGTTTTGAACGAACTGAGGTAAGAAGGCTAAGAAAAAAAGAGCTGTTTTCGGATTAAGTAATTCTATTAATAAGGCCTGACGAAACGATGTGACTGTGGAACTCTTTTTAAAGGCCGTCTGCTCTTGTTTTTTGGATTTTTCAAGGATTGACTTAATCCCTAAAAAGATTAAATAAGCAGCACCTAGATATTTTACGATTTCAAAAGCGAGGGCTGAAGTCATTAGAATGGCTGAAAGGCCAAGCACGGCGGCAACCGTATGGATTAAATCCCCCACAGCAATTCCGATGCCGGTGATGATGCCAGTTTTCCTCCCGCCTTGGGCGGTTTGAGAGATGGTTAGTAAAACAGCAGGACCGGGAATAAGAAACAATACGATAACAACTAATATAAATGACAGCAATTCTCTGCACCCCTTTAAATGGATAAAGTATATCTCATTCTATCATAATATATAAAGAAAGATTAATTTTGGGGAAAATTTTAGTTGCCTTATTATATGCTTGGGTGATAAGATATAAAAGTTGTCAGCGAGACGCTTCATATTTTTTAATTAGTTGTTGACAGCATCATCTGGAAATGATAAAGTATAAAAGTTGTCATCAGAACTATTAATCTTTTCTAAGAAAATATTAAAAAGTTGTTGACAGTGATTTATGAAAATGATAAGATATAAAAGTTGTCCCGTC
>NZ_JBJORY010000061.1:0-202 GCF_046562815.1 Neobacillus sp. 204 | reverse complement strand
GAAAAAGATTATCCGGTATTAGCACCGGTTTCCCGGTGTTATCCCAGTCTTACAGGCAGGTTGCCCACGTGTTACTCACCCGTCCGCCGCTAACCAACAGGAGCAAGCTCCTGCAGGTTCGCTCGACTTGCATGTATTAGGCACGCCGCCAGCGTTCGTCCTGAGCCAGGATCAAACTCTCCAAGAAAGTTGATTAGCTCAT
>NZ_JBJORY010000060.1:0-230 GCF_046562815.1 Neobacillus sp. 204 | reverse complement strand
TTTAAAATAAATGGTGGCTCAGGACGGAATCGAACCGCCGACACAAGGATTTTCAGTCCTTTGCTCTACCGACTGAGCTACTGAGCCAACATTAATGGCGGTCTGGACGGGACTCGAACCCGCGACCTCCTGCGTGACAGGCAGGCATTCTAACCAACTGAACTACCAGACCAATTGCGGGGACAGGATTTGAACCTGCGACCTTCGGGTTATGAGCCCGACGAGCTACC
>NZ_JBJORY010000006.1:0-376569 GCF_046562815.1 Neobacillus sp. 204 | reverse complement strand
AATTTTTCACATGGTGCCTGACACCTTATTTTTTCCTGGTTAACTTTTCGTATACGAGGGCGAGGGCCTGTTCGAATTTTCCGGTTTTCTTTGGCTGGTAGTATTGTTTGTTTTTTAGTTTGTTGGGCAAGTATTGTTGCGGGACCCAGCCGTTCTCATAGTCGTGAGGGTACTTGTAGTCGATTCCTCTACCAAGCTCCTTAGCTCCTTTATAATGAGCATCCTTGAGGTGGTCAGGAACTTCGCCGACAATACCTTTTTGAATATCTTCGAGTGCAGCCTGAATAGCTAGGACAGCAGAGTTGGATTTTGGTGACAGGCATAATTCAATTACCGCATTAGCTAGGGGAATTCTTGCCTCGGGAAAACCGATTCTTTCCGCCGTTTCAATCGTTGCCAACGTGCGAGCACCAGCTTGTGGATTGGCTAACCCGACATCTTCATAGGCGATCACAATTAATCTCCGGCTGATACTCGGCAGGTCTCCTGCTTCAATTAATCTACCGAGATAATGGAGAGCAGCATTGACGTCACTTCCGCGGATCGACTTCTGAAATGCAGACAGGACATCATAATGCCCATCCCCGTCTTTATCGGCAACAAGGCTCTTTTTCTGCAAACATTCTTCGGCTGTTTCCACATCGATAGGGATGACGTCATTTTCATTTTTATCGGTTGATAGTACCGCTAATTCTAAGGCGTTTAACGAGCTTCTTAGGTCCCCATTTGATCCTTGGGCAAAATGCATCAGTGCTTCATCCGCAATTTCTACTCTTAATTTGCCTAAACCCCGTTCCTCATCCTCTAGGGCGCGATTTAATGCGAGTTTCACTTCATCAGGTGTTAGTGGCTTTAACTCAAAAATCTGACAGCGGCTCCGGATTGCTGGATTGATTGCATGATATGGATTACTTGTGGTTGCCCCGATTAATACAATCATTCCGTTTTCTAGGTAAGGTAATAAAAAATCTTGTTTTCCTTTATCTAAACGATGGACTTCATCGAGGAGCAAAATGACTTTACCAGACATTTTTGCCTCGGCGGCAACAATTTCCATATCTTTTTTATTATTAGTTACGGCGTTAAGTGTGCGGAAGGCGTATTTTGTGCTGCCGGCAATCGCACTGGCAATCGATGTTTTGCCAATGCCAGGCGGTCCGTATAAGATCATCGAGGTCAATTGTTTCGCTTTCACCATTCTTGAAATTATTTTCCCATCACCAACCAAATGCTGCTGCCCGACAACTTCTTCGATCGTTCTAGGCCGCATCCGAAATGCTAAAGGCTTTTGCTGCTGCATGTTACATCTCTCCAAAATTTAATAAGGCTGTTTTCGCATAGATTGTTTTTTTTCGTATAGGTTCAAAAACCCGTATTCCTAAATGCTTCATGGCATCTTTTCGTAAGACTATTAGCAAATATGCCTGTTAATCCTAGTAAATGTCACTTATTATGCTTCCAAAGCAACAAAGTTTACGAAAAGAGCCTTTAATAACAATCTGACTTTATATAGCCTTACTTTATCATTTTCTGTTGAAAAAGCATATTAAAGAAGAATATGATATAATTTTAATGCCTATCAAATTACTATGGAATTTGTGGAAAAGGGGCGGAGCGTCGCATGGCGAATCGGTAAATCAAGTTTTAGTGAAAAATAGTCATTTACCACATTAAAATGGTGAAGCCTAGCTCTGCTCACACCGCCTTTATTATGTTAGGATGGTGCTTTATACACTAATTGTAGTTCCATTGTAGGTACAGCTAAGAACGTCATTTTCTTTTTAAATAAATAGATTGATACGAATAGAGGTGCGATATGAAAATTTCAACAAAGGGTCGCTATGGTTTAACGATTATGATTGAACTTGCTAAAAAACACGGTGAGGGTCCAACTTCATTAAAAACGATTGCACAAGCAAATGAACTATCCGAACATTATTTAGAACAATTAATTGCTCCATTGCGTAATGCAGGTTTAGTAAAAAGCATTCGGGGTGCATACGGTGGCTATATTTTAACTGACATTCCATCTAAAATAACAGCTGGAGATGTAATCCGTGTCCTTGAAGGACCAATTACACCAGTGGAAGGAATTGAAGATGAAGAACCTGCAAAGCGGGAATTGTGGATTCGAATCCGGGATGCGATTAAGGACGTTTTGGACAACACGACGTTAGAAGATTTAGCGAATCATAGTAATGACGAAGAGCCAGAAGGATATATGTTTTACATTTAGGGTAAAAAAGTAATATTGAGAATTATTTTGATAGAAGGTGTAAATGTGGAACGAATCTATCTCGACCATGCTGCAACATCGCCTATGCATCCAAAGGTTATTGAAAAAATGCTCGAGGTGATGCAATCAACTTTCGGAAATCCTTCTAGCATCCATTCTTTTGGAAGGGAAGCCCGTCATCTGATTGATCAAGCGCGCTCGGTTTTAGCAGGCAGCATTGGCGCAAAGGAAAACGAGATTATTTTTACAAGTGGTGGAACAGAAGCAGATAATATGGCGTTGTTTGGAGTAGCTGAAACCTATCAGCATCATGGCAAACATATAATTACCTCTGAAGTGGAGCACCATGCTGTTCTCCACGCTTGCGGAAAATTAGAAAAAATGGGTTTTGAAGTCACTTATTTACCCGTAGATGAAAAAGGGCAAATTTCCTTGGCTGAACTTCGAGCGGCTTTAAGGGAAGATACCATTTTAGTGTCGATTATGTATGGTAACAATGAAGTAGGGACGCTCCAACCAATTTCGGAGATAGGTCAGTTATTAAAAGATCATCAAGCAAAGTTCCATACAGATGCTGTCCAAGCCTATGGTGTTGAAAAAATTGACGTCAACCAAAACTTCATTGATTTGTTATCTGTCTCTGCCCACAAAATCAATGGACCAAAAGGAACAGGTTTCCTTTATGCAAGGTCAAACGTGAAACTTTCTCCACGATCCTTTGGCGGTGAGCAAGAAAGAAAAAGACGTGCAGGGACCGAAAATATTGCCGCGATTGTTGGATTTCATGAAGCTGTTTTAGTTTCAAATGAAAATCGTGAGGCCAAGCGCGAACAATTCATCGAATTGAAAAGATCTTTGATCGGAAAGCTCCAGGAGCTAGATGTAGAATTTGACATAAACGGATTACTTGAAAATTCCTTGCCACATGTATTAAACTTAAGCTTTCCTGGGACAAGTGTGGAAGCAATGCTAGTCAATCTCGATTTAGCGGGAATTGCGGTATCGAGTGGTTCGGCATGTACAGCTGGCTCGATTGAACCATCCCACGTACTTGTTGCCATGTTTGGTAAACAATCCGAACGATTAACCAATTCCATTCGTTTCAGCTTTGGCTATAATACTACAATTGAAGACGTAGTTAAGACGGCAGAAGAAACGGCCCGAATTGTTACACGTTTGAAAAAATAAATGCAAGATAGCTTTTTGAAAAAGAGAGGTGAAAATCAATGGAAAGAAAAGATCCGAAAAATACAAGAGTGGTTGTAGGCATGTCTGGTGGAGTAGATTCTTCCGTGGCAGCACTTTTATTGAAGCAGCAGGGCTACGATGTGATCGGCATATTTATGAAAAACTGGGATGACACGGATGATACTGGTTTCTGTACGGCAACAGAAGATTATGAGGATGTTATTCGTGTGTGTAATCAAATCGGCATCCCTTATTATGCTGTTAATTTTGAAAAACAATATTGGGACAAGGTATTTACCTATTTCCTTGAAGAATATAAAGCAGGCCGGACCCCTAATCCAGATGTTATGTGCAATAAGGAAATTAAATTTAAAGCCTTCCTTGAGCATGCAGTGAATTTAGGGGCGGACTATTTAGCTACAGGACACTATGCTCAAGTAGAATATCGTGATGGAGAATATAAAATGCTCCGCGGTCTTGACGAAAATAAAGATCAAACTTATTTCTTGAACCAGCTGACTCAAGATCAATTAAGTAAGGTGATGTTCCCAATTGGAAATCTTGAGAAACCTAGAGTTCGTGAAATTGCCAAGGAAGCAAACCTTGCTACTGCTACAAAAAAAGATAGCACAGGGATTTGTTTTATTGGAGAACGGAATTTTAAAGAGTTCTTAGGCCAATATTTGCCGGCCCAGCCAGGGAACATGGAAACGTTTGATGGAGAAGTCAAAGGCAAGCACGAGGGTTTAATGTATCATACGATTGGCCAACGTCATGGCCTGGGGATTGGCGGTTCAGGTGAACCATGGTTTGCCATCGGTAAGGATTTAGAGAGAAATATCCTTTATGTAGGCCAAGGTTTTCATAATGAAAAACTATATTCAGACTCCATTACAGCTGTCGGTGTCAGCTGGGTATCGAACCGGGAAAAACCAGCTGAATTTAAATGTACCGCGAAATTTCGCTATCGTCAGGATGACAATAACGTAACCGTGCGTCTATTAGAGGATGGTCAAGTTGAGGTTATTTTTGATGAACCGATTCGCGCCATCACGCCAGGACAAGCTGTTGTTTTTTACAATGGTGATGAATGTCTCGGCGGTGGGACGATTGATAAAGTTTTTAAAAATGGTGAACGTTTAACATATGTTGGTTAATTCTAACCTGATTCCTATTAATGGAGTCAGGTTTTTTTGTAAAGAAATATGATATACTTTCTCTTAGATTGGAGTGGTAAAAATGGATAAAAACCAATTAGGTGTACAATACATGCAGGATGGTAATTTAGAAGAGGCAGCAAAGGCCTTTAATGAAGCCATTCAAGAAAACCCAAACGACCCCGTTGCCTATATTAATTTCGGGAATGTTCTTTCCGCGGTTGGTGACGACGAAAAGGCACTTAATTTTTATCAAAAGGCAATTGAAATAGATGAGAATGCTGCGGCGGCTTATTATAGTATTGGGACTTTGTTATTTAGCAAAGACCTTTTCAATGAAGCCAAAAATATGTTTGAGACAGCCATGAAAAAGGGCTTGCAATCAAGCGATAATTACTTCATGTTAGGGATGACCTTTGTTCAATTGGAGCAAGGGAAATTTGCGCTCCCTTATTTACAAAGAAGTGTAGAGTTAAATGAAAATGATGCAGAAGCCCGTTTTCAATACGGATTATGTCTTGCCCAGCTAGAATTAATTGCTGAAGCAGTCACTCAATTTGAAAAATGCATCGAGTTAGATCCCGATCATTCGGATGCCTATTATAATTTAGGTGTTAGTTACGCTTTTCAAGACCAGCCTGCGAAAGCGCTAGAAATGTTCAATAAAGCACTCGACATTCAACCAGATCATCTACTTGCAGGTCACGCGAAAAAATTAATTGAAAGCAATCAATAATCGTCCTTATTTTTCTAGAAGGGAGGGAGCCAAATGGAAAAGCAAGACACGTTGGATTTATTTGCAGAACAAGGTAAATTTGTAAAGGGAAGACCGATTGTCACCATTTTTCACAATGAACAGAACCTGTACACAGTTTTACGGATAAGAGTTGATGAAACCAATCATTCGTATGAGGACAAAGAGGCAGTGGTCACCGGCTATTTTCCAAAAATTCATGAACAAGAAACCTATATCTTTTTCGGAGAATTTAAGGATCATCCAAAGTTTGGGCTGCAATTCCATACCAATCATTTCCGCAAGGACATGCCCCAATCGAAGCAAGGGGTAATCAACTACTTATCGGGAGAAATGTTTAAAGGAATCGGAAAGAAGACTGCTGAAAACATCGTTGAAACCTTAGGAGAAAACGCCATCTCAAAAATACTTAACCAGCCGTCCTTGCTTGATTCCATTCCAAAACTCCCTCCTGAAAAAGCAAAAATGCTATACGATACATTGATGGAACATCAAGGACTAGAGCAAGTAATGGTGGCTTTAAACCAGTATGGATTTGGACCACAGATTTCGATGCGGATTTATCAGGCATATAAAGATGAAACACTTGAAATTATGCAGAAGAATCCATATAAACTTGTTGAAGATATCGAAGGAATTGGCTTTGGCCGGGCAGATGAACTGGGGTACCAACTGGGTATTTCGGGTAACCATCCCGACCGGATCAAAGCAGCCTGTCTCTATATCCTTGAAAATGAAAGCATGCAGACCGGACATGTCTATATAAATGCTGAGGACTTATTAGAACAAGTAAAAACACTTTTAGAAGAAAACAAGCGTGATCAAATTGAATACATAGATATATCTAATGAAATCATCAAGCTGCAAGAAGAGGGTAAATTAATTGGTGAAGAGAAACGTGTGTACTTACCATCCTTATATTTTGCAGAAAAAGGGCTTGTAACGAACATCCAGCAGATTCTTGAACAAACGGAATATAAGGATCAATTTCCAGAATCTGAATTTCTTCTCTCATTAGGAAGTTTAGAGGAACGGCTTGGAGTACATTATGCACCCTCGCAGCGTGAGGCCATCCAAACGGCGTTAATGTCGCCGATGTTGATCTTAACTGGTGGACCAGGAACGGGTAAAACAACGGTCATCAAAGGAATTGTTGAACTTTATGCAGAACTGCATGGCTGTTCCTTAGAGCCTAAGGACTACCAAAAAAAAGGCGAACCTTTTCCGTTCCTATTGGCAGCCCCGACAGGAAGAGCGGCAAAAAGGATGAGTGAATCCACTGGACTGCCGGCCGTGACCATTCATCGTCTTCTTGGGTTTAATGGCACTGAAGGGTTCGACCGCGATGATACGAGCCCGTTGGAAGGGAAAATTATCATCGTAGATGAAACCTCCATGCTCGATATATGGCTCGCAAATCAATTGTTTAAGGCGCTCCCTGCAAATATTCAGGTCATTATGGTTGGCGATGAAGATCAATTGCCGTCAGTTGGTCCAGGCCAGGTGTTAAAAGATTTGCTGACCTCTGAACGAATCCCGACGGTACGATTAACGGATATTTACCGTCAAGCAGAAGGTTCATCGATTATTGAACTTGCCCATGAGATAAAAAAAGGGTATTTGCCTGCAGATATTACCATGAAGCAAGCAGATCGCTCGTTTATTAAATGCTCTACAGCACAGGTTGCACAGGTGGTTGAGAAGGTAGCTCAAAATGCAAAAAATAAAGGCTATTCGGCAAAAGATATTCAAGTGTTGGCGCCCATGTATAGAGGGCCGGCTGGTATTGACCGTTTGAATGTGTTATTGCAGGAAATTTTTAATCCCAATCCTGACGGGAAAAGAAAGGAAATTGCCTTTGGGGAGGTAAAATATCGGATTGGCGATAAGGTACTCCAGTTGGTAAACCAACCTGAGAGCAATGTCTTTAACGGGGATATTGGGGAAATTATCTCGATTATTTATGCAAAAGAAAATACTGAAAAACAGGATATGATTTATATTTCCTTTGAAGGCAATGAAGTTGAATATACTAGGCAAGACTTAAATCAAATCACCCACGCTTATTGTTGTTCCGTCCATAAATCGCAGGGCAGTGAATTCCCAATTGTCATCTTACCAGTGACAAGAAGCTATTATCGAATGTTACGTAGAAATTTGATCTATACAGCAATTACAAGAAGTAAACAATCCTTGATTCTATGCGGGGAAGTAGATGCCCTTAAAATGGGCGTCGAAAGAGCGGATGAACTTTCTCGCCAAACATCTTTGTGTCAAAAGCTGCAAGAGTTTATAGCGGCTAAACCGCCTATTAACGAAAAGCTTGAACTAAATCCGCCTAATGTGAAAAATGAAGATGGTGAAAAATTAGTCACTGTCTTGTCCTATGAGGAGGAAATCATGCAGGCTAATCCAATGGTTGGCATGGAAAACGTTTCACCTTATGATTTTATGTTAAATGACTAACACTATGAATGTTCACAGGAGGAGGGACACTCTTTGCGGACATTTTCGTTATTAAAAGGGCAGCCTGTTTTTGAAACAAAAAGCGGTCAGAAAATTGGTGAGGTTTGTGATCTATGTATCACTAGCAATGGTAAGGTAACAGGCTTACTTGTTAAAAGAGGCGTTTTTTTCAAACAATCCTTTTTCTTGGATATACACAAAGTGACTTCCTTCGGTGCAGATGGGGTAATGATTGAGGATAACGGCTCTTTAGAAAAGCTGAAAGATCCAGAATATACATTTACTCATCAACAGCCATTAGATGGGATGATGATGCTTTCGAAAAGTGGAGAATCCCTCGGTTTGTTAAAAGATGTATATTTTCAGGAAGAATTGGGCACAATCATAGGGTACGAAATCACGGATGGCTTCTTTTCGGATCTTACGGAAGGCAAACAAGTCATTCAATCCGGGAAGCCCTTAGCAATCGGAAAGGATGCCATTATCGTAGACGTAAAAAATACGTGAGGTGTCTTTTCATGTTTAATTGTCCCAATTGTCAAAGCAAAGATATCGGTAAGATTGGTATTAACCAATTTTATTGCTGGAATTGCTTTATCGAACTTACAGTAAACAAAGGCCTTATCAATACCCATCAAGTCGAAGAAGACGGGTCACTTAGTTCCTTAGATGATTTGTTTGAAGAAGAAGAGCGTCGTTACACCCTTTAAGAAAAAAAGCGGAAACGCTAAGTTAGACAGTTATAAAAAGTTAGAATGAAACTTATTTAACGTCTATTAAAGAGGTGAAACGTATGAATAAAATGATGACGACAATGATTGCTTTTGGTGCTGGGCTGGCTGCTTATAATGTGGCCACTAGAAATAATATGATGTCAGCGCGCAATATGAGAAGAATGACAAAGAAAGTCAGACGTGCGCTATTTTAAAACGATTTCCCCCTCATCTTGAGGGGGATTTTTGTGTACCAAACAAGTACTTTCTTTTTTGAGGTGCATAATTCTACCATGGGTCTCTAAAACTAACTTAAAGGAGGCTCGAAAACGTGGAAATTCGAATGAAATGGTATTACCGTATCGGTTTTTTACTCCTTTTATTAAGTGCTATTTATGTTTTTCTAAAAATCCGCTTTTTCTGGCTGCCTATTCTTAGGGTAGTGACCATTATTATTCTCCCCTTTGCGATTGGAGGATTTATTACTTATCTGCTCCATCCGATTGTGGAGAAATTGCATCAAAAAGGGGTGCACCGAGGACTTGCTATTTTTCTAATATATATTTTATTTTTTGGAGGCATTGGCTTAGGCATTTATAAAGGCGTTCCGGCGATGATTGACCAATTAAAAGACCTCTCCGACAGTGCACCTGTTTTAGCAGAACAATATAGGGGGTGGATTGCTAAGCTTGAATCGAATACCAGAGAATGGCCTGATGGTCTGCAATCAAGAATTGATGAGGGGATTAATGCGTTTGAAAAAAAGTTGGACTCCCTTTTGACAGTGATTGTTAATATTTTAATTAGGTTTCTTAATTCGGCACTAATCTTGATGATTATTCCGTTCATTGCTTTTTATATGTTAAAGGATTTTCCATTGATTAAACGAACACTCTGGTATATAACACCTAAAAAGTGGCGGAAAAAAGGAACATTCTTCTTAAAAGATGTGGATGAATCCCTAGGCAGCTACATCAGGGGGCAACTATTGGTTTGTATCATTATTGGCAGTGTCTCTGCCCTATTGTTTTGGTTGTTTCATTTAAAATACCCGTTAATATTAGGGCTAATTGTAGGAGTGACCAATGTTATACCCTATTTTGGACCCATTATTGGGGCCGTCCCAGCGGTAATCATTGCTGCCACTTCGTCAGTTAAATTGGTTTTGGTTACATTAGTTATTGTTTTTGGGCTTCAATTTCTTGAAGGAAACATCTTATCACCCCTGATTGTTGGGAAAAGTCTTCACATGCACCCCTTAATTATTATGATTGCGTTAACGGCTGGGGGAGAAGTTGGGGGGATACTTGGACTAATCTTAGCAGTTCCGGTCCTGGTTGTTTTAAAAGTAGCTATTGTTCACGCGAAAAATCATTTTATTAAAAAGAAAGCAAAAGAACCTCCTACATTAGTTGAAGATTGATTGACAAACTTTTTTCGTGTGGCTATAATTCGTGATATAGAATAATTGTATGAAAATGTTGAAGGATAAAGTATGTTGTAGACCATCTGTAACGATTTGCGTAGAAGAGAGGGGCTTCCTTGGCTGAAAGAAGCTCTAGATGAAGGACGACTGAAAGCTAATCCGGAGTGCAGCTAATCACTGCCGTATACCCGCGTTAAGGGATTTTTGAGAGATGGATACGAGTAATGGTATCCGTAATCAGGGTGGTACCGCGAGGCAAGCTCTCGTCCCTGTTTTTGGGGATGAGGGCTTTTTTGTATGCTTTTTTATAATTAAAGGAGGTCTACATATGAAAAATTTAACAGGTTCACAAATTCGTTCCATGTTTTTAGAGTTTTTTAACAAAGAAAAAGGTCACGCAATTGAGCCAAGTGCATCACTTGTGCCCCACGATGATCCTTCACTATTATGGATTAACAGTGGTGTTGCCACATTAAAGAAATATTTTGATGGACGGGTTGTTCCAGAAAATCCGCGAATTACCAATGCACAGAAATCAATTAGAACTAATGACATTGAGAATGTTGGGAAGACAGCTCGTCACCATACATTCTTTGAGATGCTCGGGAACTTTTCCATTGGTGAGTATTTTAAAGTGGAAGCGATTGAGTGGGCATGGGAATTCTTAACATCGGAAAAGTGGATAGGTTGGGATCCGGAACTCCTTTCGGTTACCATCCACCCGGAGGACAACGAAGCATACGAGATTTGGCATAACACCATTGGCCTGCCAGAAGAACGTATTATCCGTCTTGAAGGGAATTTCTGGGATATTGGTGAAGGTCCAAGCGGTCCGAATACAGAAATTTTTTATGATCGCGGGCCAGAGTATGGCAATGACCCATCAGATCCTGAGCTTTACCCTGGCGGTGAAAATGATCGTTATCTTGAAGTCTGGAATCTAGTATTTTCTCAATTCAACCATAACCCTGATGGCACCTATACACCGCTGCCAAAGAAAAATATTGATACGGGGATGGGATTAGAACGAATGGCTTCTGTTGTTCAAAACGTCCCTACTAATTTTGATACAGATTTATTTATCCCAATTATTCGGGCAACAGAAGAAATTTCCGGTGAAAAATACGGACAAAATAAAGAAATTGATGTGGCTTTCAAAGTAATTGCTGACCATATTCGTACCGTTGCCTTTGCTGTTGGTGATGGGGCACTGCCATCAAACGAAGGCCGCGGATATGTACTACGCCGTCTGCTGCGTAGAGCGGTCCGTTATGCCAAACAAATTAATATTAATCGTCCTTTCATGTTTGAACTCGTTCCAGTGGTTGGCGAGATCATGGATGATTTCTATCCAGAAGTAAAGGACAAAACAGAGTTTATTCAAAAAGTCATCAAAAGTGAGGAAGAACGCTTCCATGAGACACTCCATGAAGGCTTAGCAATTCTTGCTACTGTGATTAAGAAGGAAAAAGAAAAAGGCAGTGATACCATTACAGGCGCTGATATTTTCCGCCTTTACGACACATATGGATTCCCTGTTGAATTAACTGAGGAATATGCAGAAGAAGAAGGGATGAAAGTTGATCATACTGGCTTCGAGGTAGAAATGGAGCAACAGCGTGAACGTGCCCGGGCAGCAAGACAGGATGTTGATTCGATGCAGGTTCAAGGCGGGGTTCTTGGAGATGTAAAGGTCGAAAGTAAATTTGTTGGTTACAATGAACTCAAAACGAATTCAACTGTGGCAGCCATTATTAAAAATGGTGAACTTGTGGACACTGCAACAAGTGGTGAAGAAGTACAATTAATTCTTGATGTGACACCATTCTACGCAGAGAGCGGCGGACAAATTGCCGACCGTGGTATGATCGAAGGCGAAGGATGCAGCGTTGCTGTTAGAGACGTTCAAAAAGCTCCTAATGGCCAAAACCTCCATCAGGTCGTTGTTAAAGCTGGAACATTAAAGACCAACGACAAGGTAACTGCTGAAGTGGATGCGGAAAATCGTGTCAAGATTATCAAAAACCATACAGCAACACATTTGTTGCACCAAGCCTTAAAAGACGTTCTTGGTGAGCACGTTAATCAAGCTGGTTCCCTTGTAGAACCTGATCGTCTCCGTTTTGACTTTTCGCATTTTGGTCAAATTAAACCAGAAGAACTTGAACAAGTCGAAAAAATCGTCAATGAAAAGATCTGGAAAAATATCGAACTGGACATCAGCTTAAAACCAATTGCTGAAGCAAAAGCAATGGGAGCTATGGCTCTTTTTGGCGAAAAATATGGGGATATAGTCCGTGTTGTAAAAGTGGGCGATTACAGCCTTGAGCTTTGCGGTGGATGCCATGTACCAAATACATCGGTGATTGGATTATTTAAAATCATCTCTGAAGGTGGAATTGGCGCAGGAACGAGAAGGATTGAAGCCGTTACTGGTGAATCTGCATACAAGTCACTAAATGATCAGGTTAGCTTGTTAAAGGACGCGGCTGATAAGCTAAAAACAAATCCAAAAGATATTGTGAATCGCATTGAAAGCTTAATGGGGGAAATCAAGCAACTTCATAGAGAAAACGAATCTCTTGCAACGAAACTTGGCAATATTGAAGCTGGGAACCTCGTAACAAAAGCCAAAGAAATTGATGGGGTAACAGTTTTAGCAGCCAATGTTCAAGGTGCTGATATGAACAACCTAAGAAATATGGCTGATGATTTAAAGCAAAAGCTGGGCTCCGTTGTGATTGTTTTGGGTAGTGCACACGAAGGAAAGGTTAACTTAATTGCAGCGGTAACGAAGGATCTTATTGAAAAAGGATACCATGCAGGTAAGTTAATTAAAGAAGTAGCTTCTCGCTGCGGCGGTGGTGGCGGTGGACGTCCTGACATGGCTCAAGCTGGTGGTAAAGACCCTGAAAAGCTCGATGCAGCGCTTCAATTCGTAGAGGAATGGGTAAAATCCATTTGATAATAAAACAAAGTAGTGTAAAATGATAAGAAATAGAACATTTTTCCTCTAATAAAAAGCGAGGTGCATGCAATGAGCTCATTTGACAAAACGATGCGATTTAATTTTCCTGAAGAACCATTTGAACACGATATAAATGATGTTCTTCTTCAGGTTTATGAAGCTTTGCAGGAAAAAGGCTACAATCCGATTAACCAAATTGTTGGTTATCTTTTATCAGGAGATCCAGCCTATATTCCGCGTCATCGTGATGCCCGCAATATAATTCGCAAGCTGGAACGTGATGAAATAATTGAGGAATTAGTAAAATCCTATCTTAAACAACAGCGAGAGGGTTAATGAATGCGAGTATTGGGTTTAGATGTAGGCACGAAAACAGTCGGTGTTGCGTTAAGTGATGAATTTGGCTGGACTGCGCAGGGCCTCACCACTCTCAAAATCAATGAAGAAAAAAATGTGTTTGGTTTTGAGGAAATTGGTCAATTAATAAAAGAGTATCAAGTAGAAAAGGTTGTCATTGGCCTGCCGAAAAATATGAACGGGACAATTGGACCACGCGCTGAAGCGAGTATGCAATATGCAACTGAAATTGAAAATAAATTTGCAGTGCCTACAGTCCTATGGGACGAGCGTCTTACGACTATGGCAGCGGAGCGCGTTTTACTTGAAGCCGATGTAAGTCGGAAAAAACGGAAAAAAGTAATTGATAAGATGGCAGCAGTAATGATCCTGCAAGGCTATCTTGATAGTAAAAATTAATGAGGTGAAGAAATGGTAAACGAACACGACCATGAACATGAAGAAGATCAATTTATTACACTTGTAGACGAAAATGGTAATGAACAATTACATGAAGTACTTTTTACTTTTGATTCTGATGAGTTTGAAAAATCATATGTATTTTTCTATCCAGTAGGATCTTTTGATGATGAGGAAGAGGATGTCGACATTCATGTCTATGCCTATATTCCTACGGAAGACGGCGGATATGGTCCGTTAATGCAAATTGAAACCGAAGAAGAATGGGATATGGTTGAAGAAGTTTTCAATACCTTCAACGAAGATCAAGAAGACCAAGAATAAAATAATGATGATAAACCGGCTGATTCTCTGGCCGGTTTTTTTTATGAAATTTACCCTTATTCTTTTATAAATTCTGACAAATTAATCGTTAAATTGACATTTTTCTTACTATGTGCTGAAATAATTAAGATGTCTATTTTATTTCAGCATAAATTAGTACATTACAAACCTAGTCAGTCATTCCATAGGTTTAAGGTAAGGGGGAGTCGTATGACAATAGACAAAACAGATACAAAAAAAGATGTTATTCGCAAAAAAATGATAGAACATCAGAAAGAAGCCAAAGTTGTCAGAAAGATTGTTTTAATTATTTCCATTTTATTGCTATTATTAATCGTCTTAATTAGTGGTGGAGGATATTTGTATATAGAATCAGCGCTTAAACCTGTTGACTCCGATAGTAAAAATATTAAACAGGTGGATATACCGATTGGTTCATCGGTAACCGGTATTGCTGAAATATTAGAATCAAAAGGCATAATCAAAAGCGCAAAGGTATTTAAATATTATGTCAAGCTAAAAAATGAAGGCGGATTTATGGCAGGCGAATATCAACTAAGTCCTTCGATGGATGTCCCTGAAATCGTCGGCCGCCTTAAAACCGGAAAAGTACTGGCACAGGCCAGTTTTAAAATAACCATTCCTGAAGGAAAACAACTGAAGGAAATAGCTGCCATTATGGCTAAAGCAACTAAACAGAATGAAAATGATGTGTTTAATAAATTAAACGATAAAGAATTTGTTAAAACACTGATGGCTAAATATCCTGATATCTTAACAGAAGAAATCCTAAATTCTACAGTTAAATATCCTCTTGAGGGTTATTTATACCCTGCAACCTATCCGTTCTACAAAAAGAATCCTTCTGTAGAGGAAATGGTAGCTGCTATGCTTTCTAAAACACGGACAGTATTATCTGGATATGTAGAAGAAAGTGAGAAGAAAAAGCTTTCGGTTCATCAGCTTTTGACAATGGCCTCATTAGTCGAAGAAGAAGCAACCGAAAAAGCAGACCGGAAAACCATCGCCAGTGTTTTTTATAATCGCTTAAAAAAGGGAATGATGCTCCAAACGGATCCAACCGTTCTCTATGCGCAAGGAAAACACAAGGCCAGAGTGTTATACAAGGATCTAGAAGTGGATTCTCCATACAACACATATCAAAATACTGGTTTACCTCCTGGGCCAATTGCCAATGCCGGGAAGTCTTCAATTGAGGCATCACTTGATCCTAATGACACAGATTTTTATTATTTCATAGCAACAGCTGACGGGGATGTTATTTTTACAAAAACACTCGAGGAGCATAATAAAGAAAAAGCAAAGCATATCACTAGTAAAAAATAATTGTTTGAACGAGGGGGTACGATTCTTTCCCTCGTTTTTATATTGAAACCTCCATATGTTTTATGGTAAAATAGTTCAAGTGTTTTAATAAGGCTATTTTCGCATAGATTATTGTTTTTCGAATAAGTTCATCACCCCGTATAACTTTATACTTCGTGGCATCTTTTCGTAAGAACTTTTGTGAAAATTGCCTAGAAACTTAGTAAATGACTCTAATTAAGCTACAGAAGCAACAAAGTTTACGAAAAGAGCCTTTAATAAATGATCCATAGCGTAACTCACAGTAAAGGTAACCAAAGCAGCAACTGCTTGGAATGCATGATGACGGAAATTTGCCCGTTAATGCTGAAGATTACTGTGAACGCTATTTTTTCATGTCTAAAGACCATTATGGATAGAGATAATAAAAGTATTTTACTTAGAGAATTGCTATCATTCATGCAATTCTTATTTAAGGATAGAGGTGAGGGCAGCTTGTTAAATGAAAAGCTGCATTCTTATATTGAAGGTCTTATTTCAGAACGAAATCCGTTATTCACAGAAATGGAGAATTATGCGAGTGTTCATCATGTTCCTATAATGGAACTAGCAGGTATAGAAACGATGCTTCAATTGCTGCGGATTCACCGTTCTCATCGAATACTCGAAGTTGGAACAGCAATTGGTTACTCCGCATTACGGATGGCCTATGCTCTGCCATATTCCCAAATTGTTACCATCGAACGTGATGTTGAACGTATACAAGTGGCTGAACAATTTATTCAACGTTCGGAACTTAGTCATCAAATTACTTTGATTAAAGGTGATGCACTAGAAGTTGAGGATGTTGTAAAAGAACATGCCTTATTTGACGCCATTTTTATTGATGCAGCAAAAGGTCAATATAAAAAGTTCTTCGAGATTTATTCGAAATATCTAAAAGATGATGGAATGATCATTACTGATAATGTTTTATTTAAAGGCCTAGTCGCAGAACCAGAAATTGAAACAAAAAGAATCCGTAATCTCGTAAAAAAAATTAATGAATTTAACCACTGGTTAATGAACCATCCTGATTACGATTCTGTCATTCTACCCGTCGGGGATGGGGTTGCCATCAGCAAAAGAAGAGGTGAGAGTAAATGAAAAAAACGGAATTACTTGTAACTCCTATAACAGTCAATGATATCTTGCCATTAATTGAAGCAGGTGCGGACGCATTTGTAGTCGGTGAACAGCGTTATGGCTTACGACTGGCTGGAGAATTTACACGTGGAGATGTTCAAAAAACAATTGAACTTGCCCATGCAAAAGGTAAAAAAGTATATGTGGCCATGAATGCAATTTTTCATAATGAAAAAATCGATGAATTAAATGATTATATAAAATTTGTATCGGACGTCAAGGCAGATGCGATTATTTTCGGCGATCCGGCCGTTTTAATGACAGCAAGAGAAATTGCACCAGATATGAAACTGCATTGGAGTACTGAGACAACCGGAACAAATTGGTTTACTTGCAACTATTGGGGTAAAAAAGGTGCTAAAAGAGCGGTCTTAGCTCGAGAAATTAATATGGATGCCATTCTTGAAACGAAAGAAAATGCAGAAGTTGAAATTGAAGTACAAGTTCATGGGATGAGTTGTATGTTTCAATCCAAACGCTCTCTGTTAGGGAATTATTATGAGTACCAAGGGAAGGTTTTGGAAATCGAAAACCGAAAAATGGAAAAAAATATGTTCCTTCATGATAAGGAACGTGAAAATAAATATCCCATTTTTGAAGACGAAAATGGGACCCATATTATGAGTCCAAATGACATTTGTATCATTGATGAATTGCAAGAGATGCTCGAGGCGGGTGTAGACTCGTTTAAAATAGATGGAATCTTAAAAAGCTCAGAATATATTCTTGCTATTACGAAGGCTTATCGTGAAGCAATTGATTTGTATAGCAAAGATCCTGATGCATATGAAGATAAAAAGGATGAGCTATTAGCTGCAATTGAAGAAATTCAGCCGGCAAATCGTTCATTAGATACTGGGTTCTTTTTTAAAGAGACAGTTTATTAACAGAAAAGTGGAAGCGCCTTGCCCAGGGAAAAAGTAGTTCATTTTTTCCTATGCGCTGAAGCTAGACATTAGGAGGGGTTCAACTATGAATACAGTTAAAGATAAGATTTCTGAAATTATCGACGGAAAACGTGTCATTGTTAAGAAGCCGGAACTCCTTGCTCCAGCTGGAAATCTTGAAAAGTTAAAAATTGCTGTCCATTATGGTGCAGATGCTGTGTTTATCGGTGGACAGGAATATGGGCTTCGTTCAAACGCAGATAACTTTACCTTCGAAGAAATGAAAGAAGGAGTAGAGTTTGCAAGAGGATATGGAGCAAAGATTTATGTAACTACCAATATATTTGCGCATAACGAAAATTTAGCTGGTTTAGAGGAATATATCCTGGGCTTGAAGGAAACAGGAATTGCGGGTATTATTGTCGCAGACCCGTTAATTATTGAAACTTGCCGCCGTCTTGCACCGGAGATTGAAATTCATATCAGTACACAGCAATCACTTTCTAACTGGAAGGCAGCTCAGTTCTGGAAAGAGTCCGGGGCAGAACGGGTGGTTTTAGCACGCGAAGTAAGTGCGGAAGAAATTAGAGAAATGAAAGAAAAGGTCGATGTTGAGATTGAAACCTTTATTCATGGTGCAATGTGTATCGCTTATTCTGGTCGTTGTACATTAAGCAACCATATGACGGCAAGAGATTCAAACCGTGGTGGCTGCTGTCAATCCTGCCGTTGGGATTATGATCTTTACCAACTAGAAGGCAGCAATTCAGAGGTGGCTCTTTATGAAGAAGGAGACGCTCCGTTTGCAATGAGCCCGAAAGATCTTAACTTAATCCAAGCAATCCCGCAAATGATTGAACTTGGTATTGATAGCTTAAAAATCGAAGGCCGGATGAAATCAATCCACTATATTGCAACAGTCGTTAGTGTTTATCGTAAGGTGATCGATGCCTATTGCGCCGATCCAGAGAATTTTGTTATTCAGAAAGAATGGTTAACAGAATTAGACAAGTGTGCAAATCGGGAAACAGCACCAGCATTTTTTGAAGGTGTTCCGGGGTATAAAGAGCAAATGTTTGGTAATCATAGCAAGAAGACAAATTTTGAATTTGCAGGTCTTGTTTTGGATTATAATCATGAAACTCAAATGGTTACTCTTCAGCAGCGCAACCATTTTAAACCAGGTGAAGAAGTAGAGTTTTTTGGACCTGAGATTCAAAACTTTACACATGTAATTGATAAAATATGGGATGAAAAAGGTAATGAACTGGATGCTGCAAGACATCCACTTCAAATTGTACAATTTAAATTGGACAAACCGGTCTACCCTAACAACATGATGCGGAAGGAGAACTAGCATGATGCGCAAACCAGTTGTTATTGGTGTAACCGGCGGCTCCGGCTCCGGAAAAACCAGTGTAACAAAGGCCATTTATGAAACTTTGAAAGATCATTCCATTTTAGTACTTGAACAGGATTATTATTATAAGGACCAGAGTAATTTACCATTTGAAGAACGTTTAAAAACTAATTATGATCACCCACTGGCCTTTGATAACGATTTACTTATTAAACATATCGAAAAACTTTTACGATATGAAACAATCCAAAAGCCTGTTTATGATTATGCAATTCATACGCGTTCTGACAAAGTGATCCCTGTGGAACCAAAAGATGTGATCATCTTGGAGGGGATTTTAGTACTAGAGGACGAACGGCTTCGGAATCTAATGGATATTAAATTGTACGTAGATACGGATGCAGATTTACGAATCATCCGCCGTCTAACTCGTGACATTAGTGAACGTGGCAGGACCTTTGATTCCGTTATTGAACAATACCTAAATGTGGTTCGTCCAATGCATAATCAATTTATCGAGCCAACGAAGCGATATGCTGATATAATTATCCCTGAAGGCGGCCATAACCATGTGGCGATTGATTTAATGGTCACAAAAATTCAAACAATTCTTGAACAAAAGTCATTTTTATGAAACAATAGCAAAAGATAAGTCTAAATTTCAGACTGTAAGAATATTTCTGTCGCGCGCCCTTATTTAAGAGGACGCGCTACTATCTATTGTGCTGAACGGCATAGTATTACATATAGTACATACACAATTCTTAAGGACTAGAAGGAGTGAGGGTTTTGGCTACAGAGAAAGTATTTCCGATGACACAAGCAGGTAAAGAAAAACTTATCCAAGAACTTGAATACTTAAAATCAGTGAAGCGTAAAGAAGTGGTTGAAAGAATTAAAATTGCGAGAAGCTTTGGGGATTTGTCTGAAAACTCTGAGTACGATTCTGCGAAAGAAGAACAAGCTTTTGTTGAAGGACGGATTACAACTTTAGAAAATATGATTCGCAACGCTAAGATTATTGCAGAGGCTGCCATGGCTAGTGACTCTGTTACACTAGGTAGTCAGGTTACTTTTGTAGAGCTTCCAGAAGGTGATGAAGAAACGTATTCCATTGTTGGAAGCGCTGAAGCGGATCCATTTGAAGGGAAGATCTCGAATGATTCTCCAATCGCCAAAAGCCTGTTAGGTAAAAAGGTTGGCGATCAAGTATCAGTTCAAACTCCTGGCGGTGAAATGAGCGTCCGTATTGTAAGTATTAAATAATCTTACTTATAACTATTTTTTGGTCTTTCATTAGAATCATTGATTGAAATAAGAAAACCTCGTCAAAACTTTTGACGAGGTGTTTTTTATGTGGAGAAAACGAGCAATTGGGTGGCTTATTATTTCTATTATAGGTTTTCTGTTACTTTTAGGACGTTTAATGCAAATACAGTTAATTGAGACGGAGACTTTTTCCAAACATAACGTAAATTTACTAGAGGAAAGTGTGCAACAAAGAACACAAGAGCTAGTTATCGATAATGGCAGAGGAAATTTTCTAGACAGAAATGGTACCATGCTCACACATAAAAAGGTCTCAGTTCTTGTCCTTTTTCCGTTTTTAAAGAAATTGAATTGGGATGCTGACAAGGTATCGAACATTTCTGGAATACCAGTACATGTCCTTAAAATGGCAGTTGAAGGGGCGAAAAAGCCATTTGCCTATGGTGATCCTGAACCAGTAGAACTTACTACATCACAAAAGGATAGAATCAACAGCTTGAAAATTCCAGGAGTATTTGCGATTGAAAAAAAGTTTGAGCGCTCAGACGTACCAGCAGAACAACTGATTGGGCTTACAGGAGAAAATGTAAAAGAATTAAAAAAACGATACCCAGATAAAGAACTATCCGAGAAAACCTTGATTGGAGTGTCAGGGCTTGAGGAAAGCTTTGACGAGTTCCTTCTCCCTGAAGGAAAGTCTAAGCTTGTTTATCATGTGGATGGAGGCGGAGCCCCACTGTTTGGTATTAATGTTAAATATGTGGACCCTGCCAATCCGTTTTATCCTGTTAATATTCGGACAACCCTTGATAAAACAATTCAGCAAAAAGCGGAGGATTTAGTTGACCAATATCAAATTAAAAAAGGAGGCCTGGTCCTCCTTAATATTCAGGATAATAGTATCCTCTCGCTCGTTTCGCGGCCAACAATAAATAAAAATGATCCCTACAATGGTGTAGGAATGACAAATATGATGTTAAAACAGCAGATTATGGGCTCTGTTTTCAAAACAGTTGTGGCAGCTGCGGCTATAGATCATAATCTTGATGACCCAACCCGTCTGTATAATTGTAGTAAGAAAATCAATGGAAAACCAGAATTAAAATATAATTATGGAATGTTGGATTTTACAAATAGCTTTGCCAGAAGCTGTAATCGGACGTTCGGAGTGCTAGCAACTGAATTACAAAAAATGAATCCACACCTTTTAGAAGACTATTCTGAAAAATTGTCCTTAATTGGGTCTGTTGGCTGGAACGGAGATATTTATCATACAAATGATTTTAAGCAACTTGCTGATGAAGATAAGGGAAGAGTGTTTCTTTCTGATGACGCTAGAAAGGATGCAAATTTCGCTGCTATGTCTGGAATTGGACAGAATGAGGTGCGGGCAACTCCATTAGCTGTCGCAAATATGATGGCAACCATCGCCAGAGGTGGTAAAAAGGAGATGGTTAGAGCCGTATCAAAAATTGAATATAAAAACGGGACGACAATGGTCGATTTTCCAAAGCAAAACTTAAATGGCGATAACATCTCTCCTTATACCGCGATGAAACTACAGAGATTACTGCGGGAAGTAGTATTGAATCCGAATGGAACGGGAAGATGGTTTAAGGACTTGCCATACGAGGTAGCAGGAAAATCAGGGACCGCTGAAACAGGAAAATATGAAGCTGGAAAGCAGTTGCATAATAAATGGTTCGCGGGTTATTTCCCTTATGATAATCCCAAATACGTACTTGTTGCAGTGAATTTGGATGTTCTCGATTCGGAGGGAGGGGTAAATTCATTATTTGCTGATATGGTAAAAATGCTGTATCAAAAAGATAAAGGAATGCAATAGGAAATGGTTTTTCCTTCAAGTTCTCTTAAAATCATGTTAGAATATTGAGAGTCTATAAATGACTGGCTCCTGTACCAAGGGGGCTTCTGTATTTTACTTTAGGAGGGAATAAATTGACTAATGACTTTACTTCTAATTCGCGTTCAGGTAATCGTGCGAAAAGAAAAAAGACTAATATTGTTTTAAATGGTTTAATCATCGTTGTGCTCTTACTAATAATTTTTGTCGCATACAATATTTTTGCAACAGGGAATGACAATGCTTCACAAAAAAATGATACGACTAAAACAGAGCAAAAAGCAACAGAACAAAAGGATACGGAACAAAAAGAGACGGATGAAGTCACCTCTAATGGCGACGACAATGTCACTGATTCTGCTGCTGAAGAAGATGCACAAAGTGAAGAGACTTCAACACAGGAGAATTCTGAAACACCCGAAGATGCTACGGTTCCTGAGGATGCTGACAAGTCACAGGAAGTGGTAACAGAGGGAGACGGGACTAATAATGTGGTTCGTGTAACGGAAAATCCATCCTGGCAACCTGTTGGTACATCGCAAACAGGCGAGCATACGGCTGTTTATGATCAATCTTCTGTTGACTGGCAGGAAATGTTGAATGCCATTTCCTATGCCACTGGATTAGACAAAGGCAATATGACAGTGTATTGGCTGGGAAGAGATAAATCTACAACCAATGGTTCGTTTAGCACAGTCGCTTCAAAAGATAATCAGCATAAGTATAATGTATATCTTCAGTGGGTTGATGGCCAAGGCTGGAAACCGACAAAGGTAGAAGAACTAGCTGAAATTGACCAATAATCATGGTGAAAAAACCTCTCGAGATTTCGAGAGGTTTTTCTGTTAAATATGATAAGTTGGGAACAGGTTTTTCACTAATCCATAGTATACTTATAGGATTGATGATGTTTTTAGGTGTAAAATAATTGTTCTATGTAGCATGCTTTTTTCAAAAAGGGTAGAATAGTGTTTGCGGATACGTTGGATGTATCCGAGGAAGATTATAAGCAGAAATATTACGACTTCAGCAAAGAAAGTATCTCGGGAGGCGTAAAAAACGGAGAAAGAGGTCAAAGTATGAAAATAGCAATCATCGGAGCAATGGAAGAGGAAGTTACCTTACTTAGAGACAATATCGACGATCAAACACAAGAAACCGTCGCCGGATGTGAATTTACTTTTGGAAAAATGCATGGGGCGGATGTTATATTGCTTCGTTCTGGGATTGGGAAAGTTAATGCAGCTATGTCAACTACTATCCTGCTTGAAAAATATAAGCCTGATTGCATCATCAATACAGGTTCCGCAGGGGGCTTCAATCCTTCACTAAATGTTGGGGATGCAGTGATTTCCACGGAAGTACGGCATCATGATGTCGATGTAACAGCATTTGGTTATGAATATGGTCAAGTACCGCAGCTTCCCGCAGCATTTGCAGCGGATGAAAAATTAATCAAGGTCGCGGAAACAGCCGCACAGGAACTTGATAATTTCCAGATTGTTAAAGGCTTAATCGTCACTGGTGACTCATTTATGGAAGACCCGGTCCGCGTGGATTTTGTCCGTTCGAAATTTAATGACCTGCAAGCCGTTGAAATGGAAGCAGCTGCGATAGCGCAAGTGGCCCACCGTTTTGGTGTCCCATTTGTGATTATTCGCTCGCTTTCAGATATTGCTGGAAAAGAATCCGAACTTTCTTTTGATCAATTTATTGATAAAGCAGCAACTAATTCTGCAACACTTGTTATGAAAATGGTAGCAGCTTTACGATAGTAGAGGTGAAAACATGAAGGTTTATCATAGTGTTCATGAATTAATCGGGCATACACCGATCGTCGAGATCTCAAAATTTCCTGTACCGGATGGAGTTCGTCTTTTTGCAAAGTTAGAATTTATGAATCCAGGCGGTAGTGTAAAAGACCGCCTTGGGATTGAGCTATTACAGGAAGCATTTACTACTGGAAAATTGCAGACGGGTGGAACCGTGATTGAGCCTACTGCAGGGAATACAGGTATTGGTTTAGCGCTTGCAGCTATTGACAAAGGAGTACAGGTTATTCTATGTGTTCCTGAAAAGTTTAGCATAGAAAAGCAAGATTTAATGAAAGCACTGGGGGCAAAAATTGTTCACACCCCAACCGAGCAGGGGATGAAGGGGGCAATTGCCCAGGCTGAGCAGCTTCTGAAGGAAATCCCTGGGTCGTACTGTCCGCAGCAATTTGGTAACCCCGCGAACCCGGAAACGTATTATAAAACACTTGGCCCAGAACTCTGGGATCAAATGGATGGTCAAATTGATATCTTTGTTGCCGGAGCAGGTACAGGCGGGACATTTATGGGGACTGCTCGTTACTTAAAGGACCAAAAGAAAGCAGTAAAAACAGTCATTGTTGAGCCGGAGGGATCAATCCTAAACGGTGGTGAATCAGGTCCGCATAAGACCGAGGGTATTGGAATGGAATTTTTGCCAGGGTATATGGATCCAGCTTACTTTGATGCAATTCATACAGTACCGGATGAGACTGCATTTGCCCTTGTTAAGAAATTAGCTATAAAAGAAGGCTTGTTAGTGGGCAGCTCTTCTGGTGCAGCTTTTCATGCTGTGCTTAAAGAGGCAGAAAAGGCGAAACCTGGTACAAATATCGTTGTTATCTTCCCTGACGGAGGCGAACGTTACTTAAGCAAGAAGATTTTTGAAGGAGGTATTTAGATTGAAAAGAAAAACACAATTGATTCATGGTGGAATAAGTAATGACCCAGCAACAGGTGCGGTTACCTTTCCGATTTATCAAGTGAGTACGTATAAGCAAGAGGGTGTCGGCGGACACAAGGGGTATGAATATTCACGTACTGGAAATCCAACAAGACATGCGCTTGAGGAATTGATCAAAGAACTTGAAGGAGGTAAAGCAGGATTTGCTTTTGGCTCTGGAATGGCAGCAATGACAGCTGTGATGATGCTGTTTAACAGTGGAGATCATGTAATTTTAACAGATGATGTTTATGGCGGCTCGTTTCGTGTTATGACCAAAGTATTGAATCGATTAGGAATTGACTCTACCTTTGTTGATACAAGTAAAACAGAAAATATCTTAAGTGCAATTAGACCAAATACGAAGGCTATACATTTAGAAACACCTACAAATCCGCTTTTAAAGATTACTGATATTGAGGCTGTAGCGAAGCTTGCGAAAGAGCATAACCTTTTAACTATTGTTGACAACACATTTTCAACACCTTATTGGCAAAATCCAATCGAACTTGGTTCAGATATTGTTGTTCATAGTGCCACAAAATACCTTGGCGGGCACAGTGATGTCGTAGCAGGTTTAGCGGTTGTCAATAGTGAACAGCTTGCTGAAGATCTTCATTTTGTTCAGAATTCAACTGGCGGGATCTTAGGTCCGCAAGATTCATATCTGTTAATTCGCGGCATTCGCACCTTAGGAGTTCGCTTAGAAGAGATGGAAGCTAATACAAAGGCTATTGTTGAATTTTTACAAGGGCACGGGAATGTGAAGAAAGTTTATTACCCTGGAATTGAAACCCATCCAAATCATCAAATCGCTAAAAAGCAAACAAGAGGGTTTGGCGGGATGGTTTCATTTGATGTCGGAAGTGCCGAAAATGCTGACAAATTACTAAGTAAGGTGAAATATTTTACACTAGCTGAAAGCCTTGGAGCTGTCGAAAGCTTGATTTCAGTTCCAGCAAGAATGACTCACGCTTCAATCCCAGCAGAACGCAGAGCAGAACTAGGAATCACAGATGGCCTAGTGAGAATCTCCGTAGGCCTCGAAGACGTAGAAGACCTCATTGAGGATCTGGACAATGCATTAAAGTCGTAACACCTAGGGTGTCAGGCACCATGTGAAAAATTCACATGGTGCCTGACACCCTTTTTGTTTGTAGGCATTTAAATTAATTTATTAAAATTTCTGTAAAAAAGGTTTACAAAGTATTGGTGTGTGGATATAATTACCGTAGTAAGTAAATTATTCCAAATGGAGGTCGAAGAAAATGATGTTAGAACTAACTGGCAGATCGGTAGCAGCAACTGGCAAAATGGCAGCATCTACAACTGTATATTTGAATATCAAACATTCGACCCAACTGGAATGGATTGCTTAATATTAAATTAAGTTACCATACATATCCATGCCGCAGGGAGAATGATGCTCTGCGGTATTTTTGTGCCTAAAAATCACCGAACCGCAGGGGATACTCTTCTGCGGCCTTTTTGTGCCCTTTTTGTGCCCTTTTTACGAGCACTTTGGATATGTGCAGCATAAATTAAATCTGTTGCGACTGCATTACTAAAGATTATTTAAAGGAGGTGGTCACACATGACCCTGAATATTTTCTTCTTCACGATCACATTGAAAAAACGTGAAATTAGTTTACAAGAAGCTGCCAACCAGGAAATCGTTGAAAAGCTTTATGAACAAAACAAGGATAAGCAAATTTCTATGTACCGCTATATATAATGGAAATAATTAATTTAATAAATGAAATAAGGAAGTGAACAGAAATGACTCTAAATATTATCTTCTTTTCGATCACGATTAAGAGACGAAAAGTAAGTACACAAGAAGCTATTCATCAAGAAATGGTTGAGAAGATCTATGAACAAAACAAAGACCGTCAAGCATCCATGTACCACGGTATGTAATTAATAAAGGCTATTTTCGCATAGATTGTTGTTTTTCGTATAAATACATCAATCCATATAACTATATGCTTCGTGGCATCTTTTCGTAAGAACTTTTGTGAAAATTGCCTAGAAACTTAGTAAATGAGCCTTATAAAGCTCCAAAAGCAACAAAGGTTACGAAAAGAGCCTTAATAAAAATTTGATGAGAAGAAAGGTGGTTTTATATATGTTATTTTTACGAATGCAAGGTCGGGGTGCTAGTTTCTGGGTTATGAAGGATACCACTTAGCTACGTGATTAAAATTAGGAGGTAACGAGATGCCACTGCATACCTTATTATTGTCGCTACTCTTTAAATCAAAGAAAAAAGGATCATAATGATATCATATATATAGATAATTTGCTAATTGCCATAATTATTTGTTAACAAAATGTTCAAATTTCCTTCCGATAGGTACTGTGATAATATGATAAATTCAAATTAGAAAGAACAGGATCTATCTAAGGGGTGGAGAGTATGTTCATGGTTGTGATGGGGATCGTCATTACTGCGGCAATCAGCTGTGTAATCTCAGCTGAGCTTAGTGTAGAATAAAAAATGAGCATCGACCAACTTTGGTCGATGCTTTAATCTTTTTACTTATCTGTTAACACCAAGAATTCATCAATATCATCCAAGCATATTCGAACGGCCTTTTCCCAGAAGTCCGGTTGAGTTAAATCCACTTGTAAATGTTTCTGAGCAAGGTCTTCCACTGACATTGACGCCGTATCCCTTAATAAGGCAATATACTTTTCTTCATAGCCTTTGCCTTCCTCAAGCGCCTGCGCATAGATGCCAAGTGAAAAAAGGAAGCCAAAGGTATATGGGAAGTTATAGAATGGAACTCCGGTAATAAAGAAGTGGAGTTTCGACGCCCAGAATAACGGATGGTACTCTTCTAAAGCATCGCAATACGCCTCTTTTTGTGCCTCAAGCATTAACTCATTCAAACGTTCCACCGCCACAGGACCTTGTTTTCTTTCCTCATAAAACTGTGTTTCAAACAAGAAACGGGCATGGATATTCATTAATAAGGCAACAGTTCTTTGGATTTTGTCATCTAGAAGAACTAGCTTTTCATCTTCATTTTTCGCATTTTTTACTGCTGCGTCCGACACAATCATTTCAGCAAAGGTTGAAGCCGTTTCAGCGACGTTCATCGCATAATTGCGATTGAGATGATGGACACCTTTCATTGCAAATGTATGGAACCCATGACCGAGTTCATGAGCTAAGGTTGAAACGTTTGACGGTGTTCCTGAATAGGTCATAAAGATACGGGATTGATTACTTTCCGGAAAGAAAGTACAAAAGCCGCCAGGTGCTTTTCCAGGACGATCTTCCCCCTCAATCCATTGTTGCTCAAACGCCTTTCGGGCGAAAGAAGCCATTTTTTCACCAAAAATAGCGAAGTTCTGCTCGATAAATTCAGCACCTTCTTGATACGAAACCTTTGAAGCCGTTTTACCATAAGGGGCATCTAAATCATACCAACTCAATTTTTCAAGTCCTAGGAGCGAAGCTTTCCGCTCTAAATACTTAACAAGCATTTGTTTATTTTCCGAAATGACCGACCACATCGTTTCCAGTGTCCCTTTTTCCATTCGGTTAATACTAAGCGGCTCTTTCAATACATCTTCCCAGCCTCTTTTCTGATATACATTTAAACGAAAGCCTGAAAGATGATTTAGGGTTTTTGCTAAAAGGTCAGCCTCTTCCCCCCAAGCCTTCTCCCAATTCTTAAACATCGCTGTGCGGACATTCCTGTCGGGGCTTGAAAATTTATTGAAAGCCTGCCCAACAGATAGCCGTTTTTCCTCTCCATTTTCGTTAAAAGAGATTTTTATCTTTCCAGCGATTAAATCATACAACTGACCCCAACTATGATAACCATCAACACCAAGGGCGCTTATTAATGCCTCTTCTTCCTTAGAAAGCTTATCTTTTGCACGTTCACGTCGTTCCGTTAATATATAAGAAAGTACATTTAGTTGTTCATCCGCTAATAACTGTGTCCAAACTTCATCAGTAATTGTTGTCAATAAACTATCAAACTCACTAAGAGCTGTTTGGAAGGCAGCGCTTAAACTGGTTACTTTTGCTTCTAGGTTATAAGCTTTCTTGTCTTCGGTATTTTGTGCCTGCAAACATCCCACAAATGCACCCGCTTGACGCAGTTTTTTAGCGGAATTCTCAAAATCTTCAAGCAACTCTACCAAGAGTTTTGAATCCTCAGGGGAATTAAGTGGCGTCCAGTTATTCACTTTTGATTGAAATAACTCAATTAATTCTGAGGTTCGGTTTAAGTGGTCAGCAAATTCTTTTGACTCGCTGCCCCCTTTAAAAAATACGTCTAGGTTCCAAACATCCAAATATGGAGTGGCTTTCATTCTATATACCCCCTTTATGTATGAACAACATAATTATATAGTTGTTTTTCAAAAAATTCTATACACTACGCTTTCCGAAAGAAACTCAATAAGGGAAATTACTATTATCTTCATATTTGTCTAAGCCGTTATATAGTATAATTTACTCAAGATTTTAATATGCGGGAGTGGAAGATAGTGAAGAAAATACTGCTCGTTGACGATGAACCAAGAATGTTAGATTTACTTTCCCTTTATTTAACTCCCAAGGGATATAATTGCCTAAAAATGACCACTGCTCGACAGGCCATTCAATATTTGGAAGAGGAGAAAGCTGAAATCATTCTGCTAGATGTGATGATGCCTGATATGGATGGATGGGAAGCATGTCAGGAAATTCGGAAAAACTGGGACATCCCGATTATCATGCTAACGGCACGGAGTGAAAAAAATGATATTGTAAAAGGTTTAAAAATGGGTGCGGATGACTATATTTCGAAACCATTTGATGAAGAGGAGTTACTAGCACGTATTGATGCCGTTTTAAGAAGAAGAACAGGTCATACAGGCTTAATTAACTTTATTGGTCTAGCATTAAATGAGGAATCGTTCGATGTTTCATATAGGAATCAGCATATACCTGTCACACCTAAAGAATTTGCTTTATTAGCGCTTTTACTTAAAAATCGGAACAAAGTGTTTACCAGGGAACACTTATTGACGACAATCTGGGGTTATGCAGCTCCAACAGAAGACCGGACGATTGACTCTCATGTTCGGAATTTACGAGATAAATTACGGAAAACTGGATTTCCTGTTGATGAATATTTGACAACCGTATGGGGACTAGGGTATAAGTGGATGGATAAGGATTCATAAACGAATACCTCATAGTTTAGTATGGAGGGAATAAAGTGAAGATTACAATGAAAGTCTTTCTTGCGATGCTAGCAGGAATCATGCTCCTTGTGGCTTCAGGCTGCCAAGACACAAAACAAGAGCAAAAGAATTCACAACAGGAAAAGAAAGCAAACATTACCTATGACATTAATGAGGCGAAATCATTAAAAGTTGGTCAGATTCTTGGTGTGGGCTATCCAGGAAATGATGTTGCTTTGTATGTAGCGACAGATAAGGGCTTAACAATGTTTAAAGGTTCTAAATGGTATGAAACTACAACGAACCAACATGAATACTTTGGATTTCAAGCGGTTAATGCTGGTTTCTTGGCCAGTGGTCATCCGCAAAAAGGATCGGGGTTAAAGGATCCTCTCGGTTTAATTCAGAGTGTTAATAAAGGACAAACCATCAGTAAGGTATCCTTCTATGGTCAGTCACTGTTTCATTTCGTGGGAGCCAGTTATTTAGGAAAAGGTCTCTATGTCATTAATGAAGAGCCCAATGAAAAACTAGGCCAAGGCCTGAACTATTCTACAGATAATGGAACCACGTGGAAACAAAGTGCATTAAAGAATTTTAGTGCGGATTCATTTGGGATGATTGCTGTTCATCCGAAAAATGGCGATACCATCGCGTTGTCGACTAGATCTGGCATTTATTATTCAACCGATAACGGAAATACGATGAAGCAGATTACAGATCCATTTATGGTAACAGCACTTACCTTTAGCGGTGATACAATTTTATTTTCAAGTGTTGAAAATAAGAAAATATTATTAAAAACGATTAATCCTGCTACAGGCGAACAAAAAAATATTGCCTTTCCATTTCTTGATTATGATAATCCAATTACGTATTTGGCAGTAAATCCAAAAAATTCGAAACAAATAGCCTTTACCACCTATAAGAATGATGTATATGAATCGCTTGATGGTGGGCTTAAATGGAATAATCCAATGCAGAATGGAAAAACAGAGCTGGAATAAATCCCTGCTCTGTTTTTTTTATTGGCTATTTTCGCATAGATTGTTGTTTTTCGTATAAGTTCATCAACCCGTATAACTATATCTTCGTGGCATCTTTTCGTAAGAACATTTGCGAAAATTGCCTAGGAACTTAGTAAATGAACCTTATAAAGCTCCAAAAGTAACAAAGTTTACGAAAAGAGCCTTTTTATTACTTCTTTTTCTTCTCTTTTTCTGCCCGATAGAATTCATGGAACATTTTCATTAAGGCTCTTTTTTCAATCCTTGATACATAGCTTCTTGATATGCCCAGTTCTTTCGCAATTTCTCGTTGTGTTTTTTCTTTTTGAAGGTCCAGACCAAAGCGCCCGACGATTACTTCTTTTTCTCGATCATCGAGAACTTCAATGTATTTCTTCACTTTCTCAAGCTCCATGTTCAACTGAATCGTATCAATTACATCTTCCGATTCTGATTTCAGCACATCGATTAACGAGATTTCGTTTCCTTCCTTATCTTGACCGATTGGATCATGTAAGGAGACATCTTTTTTTGTTTTTTTAAGTGCTCGTAAATGCATCAAAATTTCGTTCTCAATGCAACGTGCGGCATAGGTTGCTAGCTTTGTTCCTTTCCCCTCTGAGTAGCTCTCGATGGCCTTGATTAAACCAATCGTTCCAATCGAGATTAGGTCTTCCGAGTCTTCCCCAGTGTTTTCGAATTTCTTTACTATATGCGCGACCAGTCTTAAATTGTGTTCAATTAACATATTACGCGCATGTGAATCCCCTTCAGCCATTAAACGAAGATATTTTCGTTCTTCTGCAGCAGATAAGGGTTGAGGAAAGGCATTATTTTTTACATAGGATACAAGAAATAAAAATTCCTTCATTAAATATCCGAGAGCTGTTAAGATTCCAGACATCCACATCCACCCCCGTCTTTTTTGGCCATTTCGCCTATTATTAATTCCTATGAAGAAAAAGGGAAATTGTGTCTGTCCATAAACTTTTTTATTTGAGGAAACATTTTGGGGGAAAAAAGAGCATCCATCGTTGGCGAGATGGATGCTCTGTAATGATTAGACTTTTTTCAGTTTAAAAGAACTTACCATAAGGAATGATAGAATGATGGTAATAAATAAGAAGGATTGCGATGGAATATAAGGGATGGCTAAAAAGCTTAGGGTTGCCAGACATCCTGCTGCCGTAATGGGTAAGCCGGTAAAGTATCCATTGTTTTCCGATATATTAAAGCGTGCTAATCTAAAGGCACCACAACCGATATAGAAAACGGTGAAAAATGAACCCGGTCCGCCAAATTCATGCAAAATTCCTTCATATAGTAATAGTGCAGGTGCTACGCCAAATGATATAATATCACTCATGGAATCTAATTGTTTCCCTAATTCAGATTCGATATTAAACTTTCGTGCAATCATGCCGTCAAAACGGTCTGCCAATGCGGCAATAAAAATTAACAGCAGGCTTAATCGTAGATTCCCATGAAGTCCGAATACTATTGCAAACCCGCCCAGTGATAAGTTTGTTAAGGTTATAACATTAGCTGTTTGCGATTTAAGTTTTTTTATTGTTTGATCAAGTACATCCAACAAAAACATGCTCCACACCACTCCTTTTTTTTAAGCCAAAAGGGAATTAAATTTCGTTCATCCATTCTATAATATTTAATTTTAAGCGTTTTATGTCTTTTCGTAAAGAGTATTTTTACACTATTTGGGGGTAGTTCAATGATCCAAGGTCTTTATCGTCTTATGATTGAGTTAACAAATGGAAGGTGGACATCAGGTATTTTAAGAAGCTTTGCTCGTTCTTCAGTCAGTCGTTTCATGGTACCTTCCTTCGCCAAGATTTATCATTTAAACCAAGGAGAAATGGAGAAGGGCTTGTTAGAATATCCTACTCTTCATGATTTATTTGTTAGGACATTGAAAAAGGAAGCAAGAGTTATCGATAAAAGTGAGGACACCGTTGTTAGTCCAGTTGATGCTGTTATTGAAGATGTTGGACCCATTAAAGAGACGAGTGACATCCTTGTCAAAGGAAAGACGTATTCCATAGAGGAAATGCTCGGTGACCGCGAGTTGTTAGCTAAGTATATACAAGGTACATACATGATTCTTTATTTAAGCCCAAGTCATTACCATCGTATTCATAGTCCTGTAAATGGGATCGTTACTAAGCAATGGACGCTTGGTTCAAAATCGTATCCAGTCAATAAGATGGGATTAAAGTATGGAGTTCGAACGCTTGCCAAAAATTATCGGGTGATTACTGAAGTTAAAACCGATTACGGGCATGTGGCAATTGTAAAGGTGGGGGCTATGTTTGTTAATTCCATTGAAACCACACACAAGGGATCTGATTTAGAGAAGGGCGGAGAAATGGCTTACTTCAGCTTCGGTTCTACTGTTGTCCTGTTATTTGAAAAGGATATCTTTCAAATGGATTCAAATGTTCGTACCCCGAAAGAAATTAAGGTGGGTGAGAAAATAGGGGTCTTTAGAAAAAATGAAAAACAACTCTAAGAGCCAGCCTGTTATGCAAGGAAAATAGCCAAAAAGAAAAGCCCTCTGAGGGCTAAGATTTATTTAAGAAGATATTTTTATTTTATGGTATAAGGAACGTCGAAGCATTTCCGACTCAATAAGTCCAATGAATTCTGGGCTTAGATTTAATTCTCTTGCCTTAAAATAAGACTCGATTAATAATTCATCTGATAGTTTCCGCACGGCAAATTCCACCTCCGATTTGAAAAATAAAGTGTTCTATTATAGGAAATATAAACATAAAATGGTATGTTCAATTGGTGTAACCTAAATCTACCAAATTTATTCCTGTAGAACAATCGTTCCATTTATCCACATATTCTGGTGGATAACTTGTGATTACTTTGTTTATAAAATGATGAAAAGTGTATGATTCAATGGGTATAATGTTAATAACTTTATCCACAATGTTTGGAAATGTTGGATTTTGTCGAAAAATATTTTTATGTTTTTTATTTATCGTCACAAATTTGATATATTTAGGTTGTATTTAATACAACAATGATATTTAACAATCATGTATTATCATGTTTTGATGAATAATAAGTTTAAAACTAATTTCTTTTAATCTTTGAAACAAAGGCTAAAATTGGTTATGATGGTACAAGAAAAAATTTTGAACGAATCTATTTAGAAGCCAATGAGGTGTAAGCTGAGTGTTAAAACAATTTTTACCGAATGAACATGTCAAAAGCATTCTTGATATCTCTCCTGAAGAGCTAAGTTCTAAGGGGATTAAGGGGATCATTACGGATTTAGATAATACATTAGTAGAGTGGGACCGTCCCTTTGCTACTCCTCCATTAATTAAATGGTTTGAGGAAATTAAAAAACATAATATTCTCGTGACAATTGTTTCGAATAATAATGAAGAACGAGTCAAAGCTTTTTCGGATCCACTGAAAATTCCCTTTATTTTTAGGGCCAGGAAGCCATTTGCAGTCGCTTTTCATAAAGCAATTTCACAAATGGGAATCAAAAAAGAAGAGGCAGTAGTCATTGGAGATCAGTTACTGACAGACGTACTTGGCGGGAACCGGGGTGGATTTCATACCATCCTGGTTGTCCCTGTTGCCCAGACGGACGGCTTTTGGACAAAATTTAACCGTTTTGCTGAAAGAAGAATTTTAAATTGGTTTCGAAAAAAAGGTATGCTTCAATGGGAGGATTAATTTGTGAGTGAACATCAATATATATGTATGGGTTGTGGAGTAAAAGTACAAACAGAGAACCCAGAGGAACTAGGATATGCGCCAACATCAGCCTTGGAAAAGGAAATAATTATTTGCCAGCGATGTTTTCGTCTCAAGCACTACAATGAGGTTCAAGATGTTAGCTTAACGGACGATGATTTTTTGAAAATATTAAATGAAATGGGTAAGTCAGATGCGTTAATTGTCATGATCGTCGATATTTTCGATTTTAATGGCAGTTGGCTCCCTGGGTTACATCGTTTTGTTGGCAGCAATAAAGTGCTTCTTGTCGGGAACAAGGTAGATTTGTTGCCAAAATCTGTGAAGCATAGCAAATTAATTCATTGGATGAAACATGAGGCGAAAGAACTCGGGTTAAAGCCTGAAGATGTTTTCCTTGTAAGTGCAGCAAAAGGGTTGTTTGTTCGAGAAACAGCGGCAGCCATTGATGAACACCGGAATGGTAAAGACGTCTATGTAGTCGGTTGTACAAATGTCGGGAAATCTACGTTTATCAATCGAATCATTAAAGAGGTAACAGGTGAAGCGGATGTTATTACCACCTCCCATTTTCCAGGTACGACGTTGGATATTATCAAAATACCGTTGGATGATGAAAAAGCATTAATAGATTCTCCTGGTATTATTAACCATCATCAAATGGCTCATTTTGTTGATAAAAAGGATTTAAAAATCATCACCCCTAAAAAAGAAATCAAGCCAAAGGTATTTCAATTAAATGAAGGGCAAACCTTGTTCTTCGGCGGGTTAGCTCGCTTCGATTATATTAGCGGCGGCCGAAGATCATTTGTTTGTTATGTTTCCAATGAATTATCTATTCACAGGACCAAAATAGAGAATGCCGATGAACTTTATGAAAAACATGTGGGGGAAATGTTAGCCCCGCCTCGAATGGATCAATTAGGTTCCTTTCCAGAACTTGTGAAACAGGAGTTTATCATTAAAGAAGCAAAAACTGATATTGTTTTCTCTGGACTTGGATGGATTACCGTTAATGAGCCTGGTGCAAAGGTAGCTGCCTACGTGCCCAAAGGGGTCCAAGCATTAATTCGTAAATCTTTAATATAAAAAGATAACCTACAGGTGGGGGAGTACTGTGAAGAAATTATTTGCTGTTTTGGGGGATCCAATCGGACATTCGATGTCTCCGGTTATGCACAATGATTTATTTTCCTTTTATAATATTGATGGCGTCTATCTGCCATTTCAAGTAAAGGATGAGGATTTGTATGATGCTGTCAAAGGGCTAAAAGCTCTAGGTGTGGGTGGATTTAATGTTACAGTACCACATAAAAGCAAAATCCTTCCTTTTCTGGATGGAATAGATGAATTAGCCGCAAATATTGGGGCAGTGAATACGGTTGTAAATGAGAACGGACAATTAATGGGATATAACACAGATGGTCCGGGTTTTCTAAAAGGGTTAAATCCAATTCTACCTAAAATAGCCGGTCAAAAGGTTCTGATTATCGGGGCAGGCGGAGCAGCGAGGGCTATCTATTTTACATTGGCAAAGGAAAACCCTGATACATTGGACATTGCAAATCGTACGGTTGAAAAAGCCCGAGAACTAATCAAGGATTGTCCATATTCCGTTTCTTCAAGAGCATATTCGTTTGAAGAGGCAAGTGAATCATTGGGGGAATATGATTTAGTTGTTCAAACGACTGTGATCGGAATGTCCCCTAAAATTGATGAACAGCCATTCGTTTTAAATAATTTAAGGAAACAAGCAGTATTTTGTGATATCATATACAATCCACTTGAAACAAAATTTTTAAAAGAAGCCGAGCAAAAAGGAGCAATCATTCAAAACGGATTAGATATGTTTGTTTATCAAGGAGCACTTGCTTTTGAAAAATGGACAGGTATATTCCCAGATGTGGAAAGAATGAGAGATAATGTGTTAAAACAACTAGGAGGAAGAACATGTTAACAGGAAAGCAAAAAAGATTCTTACGTTCAAAAGCTCACCACTTAGATCCTATTTTTCAGGTAGGTAAAGGGGGAGTCAACGAAAATATGATTAAGCAAATTGCTGATGCCCTTGAAGCAAGGGAGCTTTTTAAAGTCAGTGTGCTGCAAAATTGTGAAGAAGATAAAACTGTCGTTGCTGAACAGTTAGCAGAGGGGACAGGAGCAGAAATTGTTCAATTAATCGGGAATACCATTGTCCTTTATAAAGAGTCTGAGGAAAAGAAAACAATCAAGCTTCCATAAATGAAAGTATAAGGAGTCGAGCGCGTGAAGAAGGTGGGAATATTGGGAGGGACCTTTGATCCTCCGCATTACGGACATCTTTTAATTGCAAATGAGGTTCTTTCCACCCTTCATCTGGATGAAATTTGGTTTATGCCAAACCAAGAGCCTCCTCATAAGAAAAAATCCGAATCGATTAAAAATGAAGACCGCCTGCGAATGCTCGAATTAGCCATCTCTGGCAATGCTTCTTTTAGAGTCGAAACGATCGAACTCGATAGGCAAGGCCCTTCTTATACCGTCGATACGATGAAAATGATCAATGCCCAGTATTCCGACCATCAGTTTTTCTTTATTATTGGTGCGGACATGATTGAGTATCTGCCGAAATGGCATAAAATTGACGAACTTATTAACCTTGTCCAATTTGTTGGAGTTGAAAGACCCGAGTATAACAGTCGAACTGAGTACCCTGTCCTTTATGTAGATGTGCCCGCAATTGATGTATCATCAAGTATGATTAGAGATAGGGTGAAAAGCAGACAGACCGTTCGGTATTTATTGCCCGATTCGGTCATTCAATATATCGAGGAGAAGCATTTATATGGATCGTGAAGCAGCATTAAAGCTTGTTAAGGAACAACTTACCGACCATCGCTATCAGCATACTTTAGGTGTAATGGAGACAGCAATAGCACTTGCGAGGCAATATGGCGGAGATGAACAAAAAGCTGAATTAGCCGCCATTTTTCATGATTATGCTAAATTTCGTCCAAAAGAAGAAATGAAGGAAATTATCGCTAAACAGGGATTTCCAAAGGATCTTCTTCATTTCAATTCGGAATTGTGGCATGCACCTGCTGGAACTTATTTGGTGGAAAAGGAAGCCGGCATAAAAGATCGTGAAGTGTTAGATGCCATTCGGTATCATACATCAGGAAGACTGGGAATGACGCTTTTAGAAAAAATAATCTATTTAGCTGATTACATTGAACCAGGCCGTCATTTTCCAGGTGTGGAAGAAGTAAGAGAGATGGCTAAAGAAAATTTAGATAAAGCATTAATTATGGCAATCAAAAACACAATTATCTTTTTATTGAAAAAGAATCAAACTGTATACCCTGATACATTCTATACGTACAATGACCTAATCGAAAAACTGGAGGATTGATTCATGGATAATCATGAACTACTAAAAATTGCTGTAAAAGCCGCGGATGACAAACGAGCGGAAGACATACTAGCCTTAAATATGAAGGGGATTTCTCTTATTGCCGATTACTTTATCATTTGTCATGGTAATTCGGATAAACAAGTTCAGGCGGTTGCAAGGGAAATGAAGGAAAAAGCGCAAGAACATGGATATGAAGTAAAACGAATGGAAGGTTTTGATGAAGCGAGATGGATATTAATTGACCTTGGTGATGTGGTTGCTCACGTATTCCATCGTGATGAAAGAAGTTATTACAAGCTAGAGCGCTTATGGGGCGATGCACCAATGGAAGATATCCTCAGTGAGTTAAATACATGAGTTATCAGCAATTCGCTTATCTATATGACGAACTAATGAAGGATGCACCATATGACGAGTGGGTCCAGTTTGTCAAAGAGCGCTGCGTAAAATATAATGTTTTGGGCACTCGCTTACTTGATTTGGCTTGTGGAACGGGTGAATTATCCGTCCGATTAGCCCAAGACGGTTTTCAAGTAACGGGTGTCGATTTATCTGAAGATATGTTGGCTGTTGCACAGGCTAAAGCTGAGGATGCAAAGGTAAGTATTCCGTTTTTTCAGCAAAATATGGCTGACTTAGAAGGTCAGGCTGATTTTGATGTCATTGGAATTTTATGTGACTCGTTAAATTATCTTCAAACCGAGGAAGAAGTTAGATCTACCTTCTCAAATGTTTTTCAGCATTTGGCCGATGAAGGGATTTTTATCTTTGATGTCCATTCCGTTTATAAAATTGCTCAACTATTTATTAATCAAACATATGCTTCCAGTGAGGAAGAGATTTCCTATATCTGGAATAGCTTTGCTGGTAAAAGTCCAAATAGTGTCGAACATGAGTTAAGCTTTTTTGTTTTAGATGAACGGACCGGAAAATATGAACGCTTCGATGAACTTCATTTTCAACGTACATATACCATCCAGCAATATTCAAAATGGTTGCTCGAGGCCGGTTTTGAACTGCTTGAAGTCAGTGCAGATTTTGAAAACCTGGAACCACAGCCAGAATCAGAACGGATCTTTTTTATAGCCAAAAAATACAAATAAAGCCATCTAAAAATGATGGCTTTTTTATATAAATAAAAAGGATTTTTGTCAGTTCATGGCGAAATTAATAATTTGAGAATTGTGACTCTACCTTATCCAGGTCTTCTTTAAACTTTGCTTGAGTAGCCTGGAAGATATGTTCAAAAATGTCCCCGAGTTCATTATCCAATACCTTTATTCCTTCACCTGTAATCCCACCCTTAACACATACCTTTTCTTGTAGTGACGGTAAGGTATAATGTCCTTGTTTTAATAACTCACCTAGACCGACTATCATCTCACTCGCCATAACGGTTGCATCATTTTCATCGATTTCAGTTTCTTTCACGGCCGCTTTGATGAAACTCTGCAATAGATAACTGAAGAAAGCGGGACCACAACTAACGATATCAGAGGCAGCTCTTGTTATTTTTTCTTCGATATGAACCGGCACCCCAATTTTGTTAATTAATTCCTCAATCTTTGTTTTCCATAACTCACTGCAATTTTCTCCATAGGTAATCAACGACACCCCTGATAAGGCTCTATTCGTAATACTTGGGATTACCCTTGCGATTGAGCAGGAAACCTTTTTTTCAATTTGGCTTGTACTGATAGGACTCGTTATGGATATCATACATTTTTCTGGTTTTAAATGTGGTTTTATTTCATTTAAAATTTTATAAACATCAAATGGTTTGACACAAACAAATACCAAGTCGGACTCAGCAGCTACTTCTCCTGGATTTGCCCCAATCTTAATTTCTTTATATTTATCTTTAAGCAACATGGCTTTTGATTTTGTCCTGTTTGTAATTATCATTGAAGCAGGGGAAATGGCTTTTCCTTCAATCATGGCTTCAACCAGCATCCTCCCCATATTACCAGTACCGATAATACCTATATTCATTGTTCCGACCCTCCTCGCATGCAATATTCTTTTATAACCATATGAAATCAGAAAGTGAAATATACCTTTAGAAAGGAAGGATTCAAGTGAAAGACTGGTTGATCGAACACAAGATTTATGTTTTGATTGGTGCGTTGATAGCAATAGGTGGTATTTATTATTTTTATGTCAGTGATTCTGTAATGCCTTCCCCCGCAAACACAGTAACTATGGAAGAAAATTTTCAAGCAGATGAAAAAGAAATAGGAAATAAACAAACAGAAAAACAACCAGAACTACCCGATAAAATTATGGTGGATGTGAAAGGGCAAATCAAACAGCCAGGAGTTTATCAAGCGAATACTGGTGAAAGAGTGATTGATGTTATTAGCCGTGCCGGAGGCTTAACGGACAAAGCTGACCAAGGTCTGGTTAATTTTGCTGAACACGTTAAGGATGAAATGATTATTTATATACCCGCAAAGGGAGAGGAGGGTGTTTCATCACCAATCAACACCGGAGGAAGTCCTGCCTCCTCAGATGGCAGTCAAAAAGAAGCAAAAATTAACATTAATAAGGCCGATGAAACTGAACTGCAAAATCTTCCCGGCATCGGTCCGGCTAAGGCAGCAGCCATCGTCGAATTTAGGAATACCAGCGGTCCTTTTAAAACAGTCGAAGATTTAAAAAGTATAAGCGGTATCGGAGACAAAACCTTTGAAAAATTAAAAGATTTAATTGCTATTTAATAATTCTATATTTGACCAGAAAGGACAAGCACGCTTAAACTTATAGATGAGTATCTAAAAAAGGAGTGGGAGAAGTGGAGAGAATTTCATGGGATCAATATTTTATGGCACAAAGCCATTTGCTCGCACTGAGAAGCACATGTACTCGCTTGACAGTCGGTGCTACTATCGTTAGAGATAAACGAATTATTGCTGGGGGCTACAACGGTTCGATAGCAGGCGGAGATCATTGTATAGATAAAGGTTGTTACGTGATTGATAATCATTGTGTTAGAACTATTCACGCTGAAATGAATGCACTGCTACAGTGCGCCAAATTTGGAGTTCCGACCGCTAACGCTGAAATTTATGTTACTCATTTTCCTTGCCTTCAATGCTGTAAGGCGATTATCCAAGCAGGTATTAAAACGGTTTATTATGCGGAGGATTATAAAAACCATCCGTATGCAATTGACCTTTTTCAACAGGCAAACGTTTCAATTGAAAAGGTTGCATTAAGTGAGTCAATTATTGATTTAGGTAAGATCACCAAATAATACTTCGGACGCCGGTCATGTGCCGGCTCTTCTATGTTTTTATAAGAAACCAAAAATGGAGAAAATCGATGAATGGAAAATATTTTTATTTTGCAGTTTCCGCTTTATTTGGAGTACTTTCTGTGCTATTTAAGTTCCTTCCTTTTTTCTTATTACAAATTCTTACTCTTTATCTTCTATATAAATTCAAACGATTTTCCAACATACAGCTAACAAGTGTTGCCTTGTGTTTTATGACCTTCATGTTTATTGGTTACCATTCAGCTTCCAACAATAAAACAGTAATCCCCGCGTCAACTACGACTTTTTATCTTCAATATACTCAAGACCCAAAAATCGATGGTGACTTATTACAAGTGCAGGCATTAGATCCCCACTATAAGGAGAAAATTCTAGTCCGCTACAAGATTCAATCCGAACAAGAACAAGCGAGTTTAAAAACGAAAATGTATTATCAAAGTTTATGCAGAATATCTGGTACCTTAGAAAAACCAGCAGTTGCCAAAAATCCCAATGCGTTTAATTACCGAACCTATTTAGCTAGAAACAAAATTTATTGGACAATAGAGAGCGAAGAAAACCCGCTTCAAAATTGTTCTCCGTTGAAGCCATCTCCCTTGGTTATGATTAAACAACTGCGTTATACAGGGATTAAATATCTTGAGTCTCAATTTCCTGTGGAAATTGCCTCTCTTTCAGCCGCCTTAATTTTTGGTGACAGAAATTTATTTGATCCGGATGTCTTATCCGCGTATCAAAAAACCGGAATTGTCCATTTACTTGCTATTTCTGGTCTCCATGTTTCCCTATTAATCGCGATGATATTTTATCTTGGGATTCGATTTGGACTAACGAGACAGTTCATGATTAATTTCCTTCTGATCATTCTTCCCATCTATGTTATCTTGACTGGAAGTTCGCCCTCTGTTATCCGCTCAGCCATGATGATTTTTCTTGTCTTACTCACAATAAAATGGCGGGCCCGACTTAAGCTTTTCCCGCTTGATGCCATTTGTTTAGCTTTTCTTGCTTATTTGCTTTTTAATCCATTGATAATTTTTGATGCTGGCTTCCAGCTCTCTTTCTCAGTTAGTCTTTTCATCATTTTATCGGCACCCTTTATCCTTCAAACTTATGAAAAAAATTTATCGCGGATGTTTGCGACCTCATTGATTGCTCAATTAGCAGCCCTTCCTATCTTGTTGTATCATTATTTTGAGGTATCATTAATAGGCATCGTTGCCAATCTGGTTTATATCCCGCTTTTCTCATTTGTTTATCTCCCAGGGTTATATCTTTTGTTTTTCATTCAGGTTATTTTCGGGAAAACTCCTCTTATTCTTACTAAATTTTTCTTAGCCATGATTAGCCTCGCCAATCATCTAATTGAATATCTAGCCGATTTTTCCTTATTTCGGTTTATACCTGGTAGACCAAATGGGCTTTTCCTCATTGCATATTTTTTATTGTTGCTTGCGCTTTTTTATCTTTGGGAATCAAAAGTTTTTCCTAAAAGGAAGGGTTGCCTAATTATTGTAAGTATATTGCTCTTAATTTCCCAACAAAGTTGGAACTGGTTATCTCCCTATGGAGAAGTAACGATGATTGATGTCGGCCAAGGCGATAGTATCCTCATCCATTTTCCACATGGAAAAGGCACCTACCTCATTGATACAGGGGGATCAATAAATTTCCCAGAAGAAAAATGGAGAGAACGTGCTGAACCTTTTGAAGTGGGAAGGGATATTGTTGTTCCATTTCTAAAAGGAAAGGGAATTACCAAGATTGACAAACTGATTTTAACCCATGGGGATATGGATCATATTGGCGGGACATTTTCAATACTAAAAGAACTTAAAGTAAAACAAATCCTGATGCCTGATGTTGTTGAACCATCAGCTGTCGAACTTGATATTATTAAGGAAGCTAAAAAGCAGAACATTCCCGTTAAAAAAGTGTCTGCAGGAGGTCAGTGGACGGATGAAGAAAACGGATTTTTTATTGTATCCCCTGAAAAAGATTATACAGGAGAAAGAAATGGCGGTTCCATTACTTTTATTGCCCAAATAGACGGAACAAGCTGGTTTTTTGGAGGGGATTTAGATCAAGCAGGGGAAGAGAAAATTAAAAAGAAATATCCTAATTTACATATTGATGTGTTAAAAGCGGGTCACCATGGTAGTAAAACCTCAAGTGCGGAAACGTTTATCAATCAAATAAACCCAAAAGTAGCATTAATTTCAGCTGGTGAGAATAATCGCTATGGTCATCCCCATCAAGAGGTGCTTCAACGCTTAGAAAAAACAAATACGATAATTTTTCGAACCGATGAGCAAGGGGCAATAACCTATAAATTTTATCATGGAAAAGGAACCTTTTTGCCATATTTACCATAGGATAAAGCATCGCTAATAAAAAAAAGACTGCACGAATTGCAGTCTTCTACTTGACACATATGTAGCTATTCATTATGAACCGATTATCTTAATGACTGTTGCAACAATAAACATTATGGCAAAAAAACCAAAAGAAACCCCAAATCCTACCCCAGAATCAATCGCGTCGTTTCGTTTACTTTGCACATCTTTTTCAAATTCATTCACAGTCTACCCCTCCTATTTCACAATATAGTATAAGTCATTCTCGAGAAAAAATCCAGCATACTTCAAATTGCTTTCCTTAACTGACAAGAGTTGTCAAAATAGTTAGACGGATAAACGGCTACACTATACTTACTAAAGGAACTCCGCCAGACAATAGAATATCCTAGGGCTTCTATTGCGGGCGTTCATTATAGATTGGGAATTAGCACTTATAAATCGGTGCTAATTCCCTTTAAAATACTTGTCAAAATGTCCAAGCTTCTTTACCATAGAAATGAATGGGAAGAAGGGGAGCGCTAACACATGGTAATGGATATTTGGAGAAAAATTAAACAAAAGGAAATTGCTCCTATTTATTTATTATTTGGAACCGAGTCCTTTTTAATTAATGAAACGAAGCAATTATTACTTAACCATATTTTGACGGAAGAAGAGAAGGATTTTAATTTTGCTAGTTATGATTTAGAGGAAACGCCAATAGAGGTTGCCATCGAAGATGCTGAAACTTTTCCTTTTTTAGGTGAAAAGAAAGTCATCTTTTTACATAATCCTGTTTTTTTAACAGCTGAAAAAACAAAGGAAAAAGCGGTACACAATATATCCAGATTCGAAATGTATTTAAAAGAACCGTCGCCCTATTCGGTGTTAGTTATTTCGGCGCCCTATGAGAAGTTGGATGAACGAAAGAAAATAACGAAGGAATTAAAAAGAACCGCTGAAGTGGTTGAAGCAAAAAAATTGAATGAACATGATTTAAAGAACTGGGTCAAGGGGAGGGCGAAAAACAGCGGGATTGAGTTCGAACAAGATGCTATTGACCAATTGTTGGCTTTAGTTGGAACAAATATGTTTATGATTACCAGTGAAGTGGATAAATTGGCCTTATATGCTGCAGGTGAAAAAAGAATTGACGTAAGCCTAGTAGAGAAATTAGTTGCACGATCCCTTGAACAGAATATATTTACCCTTATTGAAAAAGTTGTCCAACGAAAACTGGATGAAGCCTTAAGGATTTATTATGATTTATTAAAACAAAATGAAGAGCCGATAAAAATTTTGGCGCTGCTTGCAGGACAATTTAGGTTAATCTACCAAGTTAAGGAGCTTTCGAGAAGAGGATATGGACAGCAGCAAATCGCTGGTTACTTGAGAACGCACCCTTTCCGTGTCAAGCTGGCACTTGGACAAGCGAATAAATTTTCAGATGAAGAATTGGCCCATTTAATTGATCTTCTCGCAGAAGCAGATTACCAAATGAAAACAGGCGGCATGAACAAATCCTTATTGATTGAAATGTTTCTATTTCATTTGAAGAAATAAAAAAACGATTCCTTTAATAAAGGAATCGTTTTTTTTTACTCAAATTAAAGAGCGTTTGTCTTTTTCATTAGACGAGATTTTTTACGAGCAGCAGCATTTTTGTGGATAAGACCTTTTGCAGCAGCCTTGTCTAATTTACTAGCAGCAGTTACTAATGCTTCCTTTGCAGCTGTAGCATCGTTAAGTGTAATCGCAGCTTCTGCTTTCTTAACAGCAGTACGAGTTGCAGATTTAACAGTTGTATTTTGAGCATTACGAGCTTCGCTTGTTTTTACACGTTTAATTGCAGATTTAATATTAGGCATTACTTTCACCTCCTACAAAGAATCGAGACACTATATGAACTCGACTTAACATTCCTAAAAAATAATTCAGAACATGAAATATTTTATCAAATGGAAGCCTATATTGCAATACTTGATTTATGAAAAGGGGCAGAGCATCGCAAAAACTAATAAACATATCCAAGTGTAGTTAAATATTTATTTACCATAATGAATTAGTTTAGTTAAGCACTGCTCATACCTCCTTTATATCATTTGCATGATTTATGACGGAAAGGGCAAAAATAGGAAATAGTTGCTAGATTTTAGGAAGACTTTTGATAGGAGTGAATAATGATGGGTGAGTCAATTGACTTAAGTAAGTACTCTGTACGAACAGATTTGGCGATAGAAGCAAGGGAAATGGTCCTGACGAAGCAGAAAGGTTCTGTCGGACAAGAGAAAGATCTATCGCAAATTGAAGGCGTCATTATTAAAGAAAAAGATGTTGATGACATAAAAATTTCTTTAGTGGAAGTGACCAAACAAGGGGAACAACAGCTTGGGAAAAAAGCAGGTCGATATCTAACTGTCGAAGTACAAGGTATTCGTCAGCAAGATACCGAGGTCCAAAAAAAGGTGGAGGAGATTTTTGCTCGCGAGTTTTCCTACTTTTTGGAGGGAGCCGGAATAAAAAAAACGGATTCATGCTTAGTGGTTGGTCTAGGTAATTGGAATGTGACCCCAGATGCACTTGGACCAATGGTATGTGAAAACTTACTGGTTACGCGACATCTTTTTCAGCTTCAACCGGAAAATGTGGATGAAGGCTTTCGATCTGTTAGTGCACTTTCACCTGGCGTGATGGGATTAACAGGAATCGAAACAAGCGATATTATTTTTGGGGTTGTTGAAAAAACTAAACCGGATTTTGTCATTGCTATTGACGCACTTGCCTCACGATCGATTGAAAGGGTTAATTCAACCATCCAAATTTCCGATACAGGTATACATCCTGGTTCCGGGGTAGGTAATAAACGGAAGGAATTGAGTAAAGAAACTTTAGGAATACCGGTGATTGCGATTGGGGTTCCGACTGTGGTAGATGCGGTATCCATTACTAGTGATACAATCGATTTTATTCTTAAGCATTTTGGAAAAGAGCTTAGGGAGGGCAATCGTCCTTCAAGAGCGCTTGCTCCGGCAGGAATGAGCTTTGGTGAGCGTCGTAAACTGACCGAAGAGGATTTGCCGGAAGAAAATCAACGGAAGACCTTTCTTGGAATGATCGGCACATTGGAGGAGGATGAGAAACGGAAACTAATTTATGAAGTTCTCTCTCCAATTGGACATAATTTAATGGTTACTCCCAAGGAAGTAGATGTTTTTATTGAAGATATGGCTAATTTAATTGCGAACGGTTTAAATGCTTCGCTTCATGGGGCTGTTGACCAAGGTAATACTGGTTTCTATACAAAATAATAGGTAGGATTAGAGGCATCTTTGAAAACTACTTTTTTTCAAATGATGCCTCTAAAGTTAAACTTCGGGTTCTATCGATTCTAGTATCTTCATATCATTTACTAGAATCCGTTTTGCGAGGTGGAACCATGAAAGCTAGAAATTCAGGAACTTTTGTTATGGTGCAAGGGACAAGTCTACTTAAAGCCGCAGGTTTATTGTTACTATTTATGCTATTGATTTTCTCTATTAGTGGATTATTAACCTCGTTAAAGCCACAATATCGGCCGATGTCATCCTCAGTAAATCAGGCAGCGACAAACGTAAATGGAGAATTGTTGTATCAATTAATGGGATGGGAAAATCATCATTTCTTATCAGTTGATCAAGATTGGACCTCAACTCCTACATTAACCAACTTGGTATTTAAGTTATCGAGTAATATTAATTTAAATGATCCACGCAGTCTCCTAGGTAGAGAACTTCCAGGTTTTTATGAATTTGATGGAAAAATTCTTGTGGCAGGTGAGGGTACTAACTATACAAATATGCCAATTGAATCTGCCCCGCCAATTGAAATAATGAAAGCGGAGCGGGAGGCATCCTTACAGAATTTAGAGGGCTTAGAAAAGCCGGCAGATGAAGATCCACCTCCTGCACCTGGTCAGACAACAGGCTCTCGTAAGGTTGTATATCTATACTTTACACATAATCGGGAATCCTATTTGCCCTATTTAAAGGGTGTTACTAATCCAGATTTAGCTTATCATTCCCAAATCAACGTAACAAAAATTGGCGATCACCTAAAGACAAGTTTGGAGGATAGAGGGATTGGAACCTATTTAGATAAAACGGATGTTCAGGCAAAACTAAACAAAAAAGGTTTAGAATATACGGCCTCTTACCAGGAGTCTCGCTCAGTTGTTCAAACGGCAATGGCATCTGATCGTGATTTACAATACTTTATCGATATTCATCGGGATGCTAGCCGCAAAGATAAATCGACCGTGACCATTAAAGGTAAATCATATGCAAAGCTTGCCTTTATCATCGGAGGTAAGAACCCGAATCATGAGAAGAATGAGAAATTAGCCACCGCACTGCATAAAAGTTTAGAAAAAAAGTATAAAGGTTTAAGCAGAGGTGTTTTCGTAAAGTATAGTGGGAATGCTGTTTATAATCAAAACCTCTCAAATAATGGAATCTTGATTGAATTTGGCGGTGTTGATAATACGTTTGAAGAATTAAATCGTTCAGCAGATGCCCTCGCGGATGTATTTAGTGAATTTTACTGGCAGGCTGAAAAAGTTAATCAGGATGAAGACCAATCCACAAAAAAACAATAGATGTAAGGGAGCATTTTTTATGAAAATGTTCATGCTAAAAAGCTTATGCCTAGCTGCTTTGATGTTAATTTCTGTTTTAGTAGGAATGCAATTAGCCAATGACGGAATTCATAAAATGAAAGGTTATGATGATCCAAACTTTCAAAATGCAGTTAGTTTAAGTGAAACAAACAATAACTTACAAGCGACTTTTTTGGGGAACGATATCTCAAGTCATGATCTTGAGGCAAAGCAGAAGAAACTTGAAGAAATAAGTGCATATAATTTTTTCTCCTCGATGGGGAAGAAGATGTCTGAAGGTATTTCAGGGGCTTCTGAAAAGTTAGTTCATTTTATTGCTGATTAATATCATGATAGTGGCACCAATTGGGTGCCGCTATTTTGGTTAGTTGAAATTATCGATGTCTAGATACAGTGTCAAGGCGCATCCACTTTTCGATTTTCATTGAATCTTGTTAATCCTCTTGATATAATTCAAAATAGTGTATATGTGCGAGTATAGTAGGAGTGAAATACCGTGAACAATAATGAAAGACTCAAACGACAATCAAAAATAAGAAATTTCTCGATTATTGCCCATATTGATCATGGGAAATCAACATTGGCTGACCGAATTTTGGAAAAGACCAATGCGTTAACCTCTCGGGAAATGAAAGACCAGCTTTTAGATTCAATGGACCTTGAAAGGGAGCGCGGTATTACAATAAAGTTAAATGCCGTTCAGTTAAAATACAAAGCAAAAGATGGAGAAGAATATATATTCCATTTAATTGATACACCAGGACATGTCGATTTTACCTACGAGGTATCAAGGAGCCTTGCAGCATGTGAAGGGGCTGTTTTAGTCGTTGACGCTGCACAAGGAATTGAAGCACAGACACTAGCAAACGTTTACCTTGCCCTTGATAACGACCTTGAAATATTACCAGTTATTAATAAAATCGACCTACCTAGTGCAGACCCAGAGCGCGTTCGTGGGGAAATCGAGGATGTCATCGGTTTGGACGCTTCAGAAGCAGTATTAGCATCAGCAAAGGCTGGGATCGGGATTGAAGAAATCCTGGAGCAAGTGGTTCAAAAAGTCCCTGCACCAAAGGGAGACCCAGAAGCACCATTAAAGGCCTTGATTTTCGATTCCCTCTATGATGCCTATCGTGGTGTGGTAGCCTACATCCGTGTTGTCGAAGGAACCGTTAAGGTTGGCGACAAAGTAAGAATGATGGCTACTGGGAAAGAATTTGAAGTAAATGAGGTTGGCGTATTTACACCGAAAGCGACCTTACTTGATGAATTAAACGTTGGAGATGTTGGCTTTTTATCTGCATCAATTAAAAATGTTGGTGACACTCGTGTCGGTGATACGATTACCAATGCAAAAAATGGAGCAACAGAACCACTTCCTGGTTACCGAAAGCTCAATCCAATGGTTTATTGTGGATTATATCCGATTGATACAGCTAAGTTTAATGATCTGCGTGAAGCACTTGAAAAGCTTCAGTTAAATGATTCCTCACTTCAATTCGAACCAGAAACATCCCAAGCACTTGGCTTCGGTTTCCGTTGTGGATTCTTAGGATTGCTTCATATGGAAATCATTCAAGAACGGATTGAGCGCGAATTCAAAATTGACTTAATTACGACTGCGCCAAGCGTTATCTATCACGTCCATATGACTGATGGGTCAGAAATTAAGGTTGATAATCCATCTGATTTGCCAGATCCACAAAAAATAGATCGCGTCGAAGAGCCATATGTAAAAGCAACGATGATGGCTCCGAATGATTATGTTGGGACCATTATGGAACTTTGCCAACACAAACGTGGAATTTTCGTTACAATGGAATATCTTGCTGAAAATAGGGTAAGTATTATTTACGAAATGCCGCTAGCGGAAATAGTCTATGATTTCTTTGATCAATTGAAATCAAGTACAAGAGGATATGCATCCTTTGATTACGAACTGATTGGTTATAAACCTTCCAGTCTGGTTAAAATGGATATATTATTAAATGCTGAAAAAGTGGATGCATTAAGCTTTATTGTCCATAAAGATTTTGCGTATGAGCGGGGCAAAATTATCGTTGAAAAGTTGAAAGAACTGATTCCAAGGCAGCAGTTTGAAGTTCCTATACAGGCAGCTGTTGGTCAAAAAATTATTGCTCGTTCCACAATTAAAGCCATGCGTAAAAACGTTTTAGCAAAATGTTACGGTGGAGATATTTCCCGTAAACGTAAATTATTAGAAAAGCAAAAAGAAGGTAAGAAGCGGATGAAACAAGTTGGATCCGTTGAAGTACCACAAGAAGCATTTATGGCTGTCTTAAAAATGGACGATAGCAACACAAAAAAATAAACTAGCGGGAGGTTAGGACAAGCCATTTTTCGGGCGAATTCTAGCCTCTTTTTGTTACATCGATAGAGGAAGTGAAAGAAATGATTAAATCTGCCTATCTCCATATCCCTTTCTGTGAGCATATTTGCCATTATTGTGATTTTAATAAAGTATTCCTAAAGGGACAGCCGGTAGATGACTATTTAAAGGCACTTGAGCTAGAAATGAAGATGACCGTAAACCAATTTCCGACAAATGCTCTTGAGACAATATTTGTCGGTGGCGGGACGCCGACATCCTTAAATGAAAAGCAGTTATATCAATTTTGTGAGAGTATTAACAGAAATTTGCCCATGGATGAGTCTGTAGAGTTTACCTTTGAAGCGAATCCGGGTGACTTAACAATGGGGAAATTAGAAATATTAAAAGAGGCCGGGGTAAACCGGATTAGCCTTGGAGTTCAAACATTCAATGAGGAATTACTGCAAAAGATCGGCCGTGTTCACAAAGCAAGAGATGTTTATCAAACCATTGATAACGCAAAATCTTTAGGATTTAATAATATCAGCATTGATCTTATCTTTAGTTTACCTTCACAAACCCTTACAGATTTTAAAGAAACGTTAAAAGAGGCTTTTTCACTGGATATTACACACTACTCAGCATATTCCTTAATAATTGAACCAAAAACAGTCTTTTATAACTTACTGAAAAAAGGAAAGTTGCCAACTCCTGGTGAAGATGTGGAAGCTGTCATGTATGAGTTATTAATGAAGGAAATGGAAAAGCATGGGTTTCATCAGTATGAAATTAGTAACTTTTCTAAATCGGGCTTTGAGAGCAGGCATAATCTAACCTATTGGAATAATGAACCCTATTATGGGTTTGGAGCTGGAGCCCATAGCTATTTAGAGGGGATTAGACGTTCAAATATTGGTCCTTTAAAAAGATACATGGATCAAGTAAATAACGAGGTTTTACCGGTAATGGAAGAGCATCAGACCACAAAAGTAGAACAAATGGAAGAAGAAATGTTTTTAGGGTTACGTAAAACTGCTGGTGTTTCCATTCCTCATTTTATTGAAAAGTTTGCTGAAGATCCCCTTCAGTTATTCGAAAAAGAGATTGTTGAATTACATGCAAAACAGTGGTTAGAAGTGGGAAAAAATCATATATTTTTAACGAAAAAGGGGAGACTGCTAGGAAATGAGGTTTTCCAGGCATTTTTAAGATAGTTAATTAATGTCCAAATTAGTCTTTTTGATTGACACCATCCCCCTTCATTTGATAATTTATTAATATAATTAGCACTCGTTAACTGGGAGTGCTAACAGAGGTGATGAATGTTGCTAACAGATCGTCAATTGTTAATTCTTCAGGTTATTGTTGATGACTTTATTCGATCTGCCCAACCAGTCGGCTCAAGAAGTTTGTCGAAAAAGGAGGAAATTTCCTTTAGTTCGGCAACCATTCGTAATGAAATGTCCGACCTTGAAGAGTTGGGGTATATTGAAAAGACACATACATCTTCAGGGCGTGTGCCATCGGAAAAGGGTTATCGCTATTATGTTGATCATTTATTGTCACCACAGGTTTTAAATCAACATGATATTTCTATCATACAGTCGGTTTTTGCTGAGAAAATTTTTGAATTTGAAAAAATTATCCAAAGATCTGCAAAAATATTATCGGACCTAACGAACTATACATCGATTGTTCTCGGTCCAGCTGTTAGCGTTAATAAGTTGAAAAGAATCCAAATTATCCCGTTGAATAAAGAAACTGCTGTGGCAATTTTTGTTACAAATACGGGTCATGTAGAAAACAGAACCTTTTCTTTACCAGGATCAGTTGATGCCAGTGATTTGGAGAAAACAGTAAATATTTTAAATGATCGTTTGGCAGGTGTTCCTCTCGAAGATCTAAATGATAAGATTTATAAAGAAGTAGCGATGCTTTTAAGGCAGCATATCCATAATTATGATTTAATGTTGAATACACTTGCAGATTCATTAAAAATGCCAATTAGTGAAAAACTTTTCTTTGCAGGAAAGACAAATATGTTAAGCCAGCCGGAGTTTCATGATGTAACAAAACTCCGCAGTCTTTTAATGATGATTGACCAAGAAGAGTGGATATATAATTTAATTAGAAATGATTCGGCAGGAATTCACGTTAAAATTGGCACCGAAAATAATAATAGTGTCATGGATAATTGCAGTTTAATCACAGCTACGTTCTCGGCAGGGATTGAAAATTTAGGGACGATTGCCATCTTAGGTCCTACAAGGATGGAATATTCCCGCGTGATTAGCTTATTACAGTTTTTAAGTAAGGATTTAACTGCTGTATTGACTAAGCTGTATCAAAATAAATAACACGGGTAATATTGAGTAAGGGTGAAATGCCTGTTATTTCACTCCCTTTTCTATGATGATGAATTATCCTATATATGGAAGTAAATGCTTTAAGGGAGGTGAGTAAGTTGACGAATGAGAATAATAACACGTTAAATGAAGAAATGGATCTTGAAAGTACTGATAATGTTGAACTTACCGATGAAAAAACGGTTGAACCTGTTTTTGAAGAAGGTGTAGCAACAGAACAAGCAGAGGACCTTCCTGTTGATGAAAAGGACCAAGAAATCCAATCGCTGAAGGCAAAGTTAGAGGAAGCAGATAATCGATATCTAAGACTACAAGCAGATTTTGATAATTTCCGGAGGCGTACTAGATTAGATCTAGAAGCGGGCCAAAAATATAGAGCACAAAAACTTATTACCGATTTATTACCTGCAATTGACAACTTTGAAAGAGCAATGAAAGTGGAAGCAGATAATGAACAAACCAAGACACTTCTACAAGGAATGGATATGGTTTACCGCGGTTTGCTAGATGCCTTGAAAAATGAAGGTGTTGAACCGATTGAAGCGGTAGGTAAAGTGTTTGATCCGCATCAGCATCAAGCTGTAATGCAGGGTGAAGATGAGAACTATGGCTCAAACATTGTAACTGATGAATTTCAAAAAGGTTATTTATTAAAAGACCGCGTTATCCGACCTGCAATGGTGAAAGTAAATCAATAAGACTACATATTTTTTTAGGAGGAAAAGGAAATGAGTAAAATTATCGGTATTGACCTTGGTACAACCAACTCATGTGTTGCTGTCCTTGAAGGCGGCGAACCAAAAGTTATTCCAAATCCAGAAGGCAATCGAACAGCTCCCTCAGTGATTGCATTTAAAAACGGAGAACGCCAAGTTGGTGAAGTTGCTAAACGTCAAGCAATTACTAATCCTAATACAATTATGTCCATTAAACGCCATATGGGCACAAATTACAAAGTTGAGATTGAGGGGAAAGAATATACACCACAAGAATTATCTGCGATTATTCTTCAATATTTAAAATCTTATGCAGAAGATTATCTTGGTGAACCTGTTACGAAGGCAGTTATTACTGTACCAGCATACTTTAATGATGCTGAACGCCAAGCAACCAAGGATGCTGGGAAAATTGCCGGTCTTGAAGTGGAACGTATTATCAATGAGCCAACTGCGGCTGCACTTGCCTATGGATTAGACAAGACAGATGAAGATCAAACAATTCTTGTTTATGATCTTGGTGGTGGTACATTCGACGTTTCAATCCTTGAATTAGGCGACGGTGTGTTCCAAGTTAAATCAACAGCTGGTGATAATCGCCTTGGCGGGGATGACTTTGACCAAGTCGTTATTGATTACCTTGTAGACCAATTCAAAAAAGAAAATGGGATTGATCTTTCCCAAGACAAAATGGCATTACAACGCTTAAAGGATGCGGCGGAAAAGGCGAAAAAAGACCTATCTGGTGTCACTTCCACTCAAATTTCATTACCATTTATTACTGCAGGGGCTGCTGGTCCACTTCACTTAGAAGTAACCATGACTAGAGCAAAGTTTGACGAATTATCTGCTCATCTTGTAGAACGTACGATGGGTCCAACTCGCCAAGCATTAAGCGATGCTGGTTTAACACCTTCAGAAATTGATAAAGTTATCCTAGTTGGTGGTTCAACTCGTATTCCAGCAGTTCAAGAAGCTATTAAAAAAGCAACAGGACAAGAGCCGCATCGTGGTGTTAACCCAGATGAAGTGGTAGCAATGGGTGCTGCCATTCAAGGTGGTGTTATTACTGGTGATGTTAAGGACGTTGTGTTACTTGACGTAACTCCACTTTCTCTTGGTATTGAAACAATGGGCGGGGTATTTACGAAGTTAATTGACCGTAATACAACGATCCCTACGTCTAAATCGCAAGTGTTCTCAACTGCTGCTGATAATCAGACTGCTGTTGATATTCATGTCCTTCAAGGGGAACGTCCAATGGCAGCTAATAACAAGACTTTAGGACGATTCCAATTATCTGATATTCCACCTGCGCCACGTGGAATTCCGCAAATTGAAGTAAATTTTGACATTGATAAGAATGGTATCGTAAATGTCCGTGCAAAAGACCTTGGTACAAATAAAGAACAACAAATCACAATTAAGTCTTCAACTGGACTTTCAGATGAAGAAATCCAAAACATGGTAAGAGAAGCTGAAGAAAACGCTGAGGCAGATAAACTTCGTAAAGAAGAAGTGGAACTTCGTAACGAAGCAGATCAACTTGTCTTTACAACTGAAAAAACCTTAAAAGACCTTGAAGGTAAGGTTGATGCAGGTGAAGTTGCCAATGCAAATGAAGCAAAAGATGCGTTAAAAGCGGCGATTGAGAAAAATGACCTTAATGAAATCCGTGCGAAAAAGGATGCATTACAAGAAATTGTTCAGGCTTTAACAGTTAAACTCTATGAACAAGCAGCAGCTGCCGGGCAAGCACAACAGGGAGGCCCTGAAGCTGGAAATACAGCTGGTCCTAAAGATGATGTAGTTGATGCAGAATTTGAAGAAGTAAAAGAAGATAAGTAAAATAGAAAAGCGTAAGCGCCTTGCCCAGGGGCGACAGGCATAAGACGAGCCGGCGAGAAGGTTGCTTTTTAACCTTCTTGACGGATTGGCTTATGACCCGAGCCACTAGGCGCTGAAGCTAGACATATTTAGATTTAAAAGTCACCGAAAAAGTCAAAGTCAGAACTATGGGCTTTGGCTTTTTTTATTGCATTAACATCAATATGAATGATACAATAACCTTTATGTGACAGATTCGGGAGTGGGTAATCATGAGTAAACGGGATTACTATGAAGTGCTAGGGATAAGTAAAAGTGCTTCAAAGGATGAAATAAAAAAAGCCTATCGAAAGCTATCTAAACAATATCACCCAGATATTAATAAGGCAGCAGATGCGGCTGATAAATTTAAGGAAATAACAGAAGCATACGAAGTATTAAGTGATGATCAGAAAAAAGCTCATTATGACCAATTTGGTCATACGGATCCTAACCAAGGCTTTGGCGGAGGAGATTTCGGCGGTGGCTTTGGAGGGTTTGAAGATATCTTTAATACTTTCTTTGGCGGCGGTGGAGGCTCAAGAAGGCGTGATCCAAACGCACCAAGACAAGGAGCTGACCTTCAGTACACGATGACTGTATCTTTTGAAGAAGCAGCCTTTGGGAAAGAAACAGATATTGAAATTCCACGGGAAGAAACATGCGATACATGCAGTGGTTCTGGGGCAAAACCTGGCACTAAACCAGAAACATGCCAGCACTGTAATGGAACAGGTCAATTAAATGTGGAGCAAAACACTCCTTTTGGAAGAATTGTTAATCGTCGTACCTGTAATCACTGTAATGGGACCGGGAAAGAAATTAAACATAAATGTTCCACTTGCGGTGGTAAAGGAAAAGTACAAAAGCGCAAGAAAATTCATGTTAAAATTCCTGCGGGCATCGATGATGGTCAACAACTCCGCATGTCCGGTCAAGGGGAAGCTGGAATTAACGGTGGACCTCCAGGAGATCTTTATGTTGTATTCAATGTAAGACAACATGAGTTTTTTGAAAGAGATGGCGATGATATTTATTGTGAAATGCCGATCACTTTCGTTCAAGCGTCATTGGGTGATGAGATTGAAGTACCTACTTTACACGGGAAAGTAAAGTTGAAAATTCCTGCTGGGACGCAGACAGGGAAAAAATTCCGTCTAAAAGGAAAAGGTGTTCCTAATGTTCGTGGATACGGTGTAGGCGATCAATATATCATTGTTCGGATTATTACCCCAACAAAGTTAACAGAAAAACAAAAACAGCTTTTAAAAGAATTTGCAGAGCTTAGTGGCTCATCTCCCATTGGTGAACACGAAGAAAGTTTTTTCTCTAAAGTAAAAAGAGCCTTTAAAAGCGAGTAAGGATTGGAGTTGGTAGATGTGAAATGGTCTGAAATCAGTATTCACACAACAAATGAGGCGATTGAACCTATTTCTCATATTTTGCATGAAGCTGGGGCGAGTGGTGTAGTCATTGAAGATCCATTTGAATTGACGAAAGAACGAGAAGATCAATTTGGAGAAATCTATCAACTCAATCCTGATGATTATCCTGAAGAAGGCGTCATCTTAAAGGCATATCTTCCGGTTAATAGCTTTCTAGGTGAAACGGTGGATGCTATTAAAGAATCAATCAATAATTTGATTATTCATAATATCGATATCGGTCGAAATAAAGTGACAATAAGTGAAGTAAATGAAGAAGAATGGGCTACTGCATGGAAAAAATACTATCATCCTGTGAAAATTTCCGAGAAATTTACAATTGTACCGACTTGGGAGATTTATACTCCGGTCAGCAGTGATGAATTAATAATCGAATTAGATCCAGGGATGGCGTTCGGTACTGGGACGCACCCGACAACTGTCTTGTGTATTCAAGCACTTGAAAGAACCGTTCGTCCTGGTGACCGGGTTATCGATGTTGGAACAGGCTCTGGGGTATTAAGTATTGCAGCAGCCATGCTAGGTGCGGAAGATGTCCGGGCCTATGACCTTGATGAGGTAGCTGTAACAACCGCAAGAGTGAACATTAAGCTCAATAAAGTAAGTGATCGAGCGGTAACAGCCCAAAATAACCTGCTAGATGGTGTGGAGGAAAATTCTGCTGATGTCGTTGTAGCTAATATTTTGGCAGAAGTTATTTTGCGCTTTACTGATGCTGCTGCAAGTGTTGTCAAACCTGGCGGGGCATTCATTGCCTCTGGAATTATCAAGCAGAAAAAAGATCAAGTCAAAGATGCTTTAATTGCAGTTGGCTTTGAAATATCCGAAACCATTTTGATGGAAGATTGGGTTGCAATTATTGCAAAACGGATATAATGGTTGAATAAAGAGGGGGACATACCCCTTTTTTTCGTGCCATACTTTTATTACTGACTTTTCTTTTGTAAAATAAAGAGTAAATTGTTTTTAGAAAGGGTGCAGGAAGTGTGCAACGATACTTTGTTAAACAACGAGCAAATGGCGATCGATTTTTGATCGATGAAGAGGACCGCCATCATATCGTAAAAGTTATGCGCATGCAAATTGGCGACCAAATTATTTGTGTTGATCCTGAAGGGAAGCAAGCTGTATGTGCTCTTGCAGAAATTACCGATACAAGTGTTGTTGCAGACGTTGTACAATGGATAGAGATCGTCTCCGAGCTGCCCATTTCGATTACAATAGCTAGTGGTCTGCCTAAAGGGGACAAGTTGGAATGGATTATCCAAAAAGGAACAGAATTAGGTGCACATCGGTTTCTTCCATTTTCAGCAGCCCGTTCAGTTATAAAATGGGATGAAAAAAAAGCAGCGAAAAAAATAGACAGATGGCAAAAGATAGCTAAAGAAGCTGCGGAGCAATCCCATCGTGCTTTTTTACCGGAAGTCATGAATCCAGTTTCCTTTAAAGATTTGCTTATAAAAAGCAAAGATTTTCATTATAAAATAGTTGCCTTTGAAGAAGAGAGTAGAAATGGTGAAACCTCCGTTTTTGCTGCTACGCTAAAAAAAATGAATCAAGGTGAAACACTCCTTATCGTTTTTGGTCCGGAAGGTGGCTTAACCGATGAAGAAGTTAGGCTATTAAGGGATAACGATTTTGCAGTTTGTGGGTTAGGCCCAAGAATATTAAGAACGGAAACAGCACCTTTATATGCATTATCAGCTATTTCTTATCATTTTGAATTAATGAGGTGAATAACAATGGCAACAGTTGCGTTTCATACTTTAGGATGTAAAGTAAATCATTATGAAACTGAAGCTATTTGGCAGTTATTTAAACAAGAGGGCTACGAACGAGTTGATTTTGAATCAATTTCGGACGTTTATATTATTAATACATGTACCGTAACAAATACAGGTGACAAAAAAAGTCGTCAGGTCATTCGGCGGGCAGTTAGGAAAAATCCTGATGCTGTTATCTGTGTAACTGGTTGTTATGCACAAACGTCACCAGCGGAAATTATGGCGATTCCTGGTGTTGATATTGTTGTGGGAACACAGGACCGGGTTAAAATGCTTGAATATATTGAGCAATATAAACTTGAGCGCCAGCCAATTAATGGTGTTGGAAATATCATGAAAAGTCGTGTCTATGAAGAACTAGATGTTCCTTCTTTTACAGATAGAACCCGTGCTTCTTTAAAAATCCAAGAGGGATGTAACAATTTTTGTACATTCTGTATTATTCCTTGGGCACGCGGATTAATGAGATCACGTGATCCGAAGGAAGTTATCCGTCAAGCCCAGCAATTAGTTGATGCAGGGTATCAGGAAATTGTTCTAACGGGTATTCATACAGGTGGTTATGGTGAAGACATGAAGGATTACAATCTTGCCCAATTACTTCGTGACTTAGAGTCAGTAAAAGGATTAAAGCGACTGCGGATTTCTTCCATTGAAGCTAGTCAGATTACAGATGAAGTGATTGAAGTAATTAAACATTCTACTATTGTAGTCCGTCATTTGCATATCCCGTTGCAATCTGGATCGAATTCTGTCCTAAAAAGAATGCGTCGTAAATATACAATGGAGTTCTTTGGAGAAAGATTAGATCGACTAAAAGAAGTTCTTCCAGGCCTTGCTGTTACGTCCGATGTTATTGTCGGTTTCCCGGGTGAAACTGAGGAAGAGTTTATGGAAACATATAATTTTATTAATGATCATAAATTTTCTGAACTTCATGTGTTCCCTTATTCTAAGCGAACAGGAACACCCGCTGCTCGGATGGAGGATCAAGTCGATGAGGAAGTTAAAAATGAACGAGTTCATCGCTTGATCTCCCTTTCAGACCAACTGGCGAAAGAGTACGCTTCTCAATTTGAGGGTGAAGTTTTAGAAGTAATCCCTGAAGAGGTTTCAAAAGAGGAAGCGAATCCTGGTTCTTTAATTGGATACACTGATAATTACATGAAAGTTGTTTTCTCAGCTTCTGAAGATTTGATTGGTAAAATTGTTAAAGTTAAGATTACCAAAGCAGGCTACCCTTACAACGAAGGACAATTTGTGAGAGTTGTTGAGGAATCCGTTTCAAAAACAGAATTGTTTATGGAAGAAGAAGCTGCCATTTAAGGACCATTTAGGTCCTTTTTTTTTATGGTGTTTCGGATAAACTAATAACAGCAGCAAATTTCTTTCTAATCCACTCATGAACATTTGGTAAATTTCGAATGGAATGAATGCGAAGGGAGCATGGTAATGGCTACAACAAATATTGCTGCATTGATTGACCACACCCTATTGAAGCCAGAAGCGACGAAAAAGCAAATAGAAGCCCTGTGCCAAGAAGCGAAGGAATATCAATTTGCGTCTGTTTGCGTAAACCCAACATGGGTAAGTACCGCAGCAGCGTTGCTACAAGGCAGTGGTGTAATGGTTTGTACTGTAATTGGGTTTCCATTAGGAGCAACAACATCTGAAACAAAAGCATTTGAAACAAAAAATGCCATTGAGAACGGTGCAAATGAAGTGGATATGGTAATTAATATAGGTGCCTTAAAGGATCATAACGATGAATTAGTGGAAAAGGATATCCGTGCCGTTGTCGATGCGGCTAAGGGTAAAGCACATACGAAAGTTATTATAGAAACTATTTTGTTAACGCAAGAAGAAAAAATTCGTGCCTGTGAGCTATCCTTAAAAGCTGGTGCAGATTTTGTTAAAACTTCAACAGGATTCTCAACAGGTGGAGCGACAGTAGAAGACATTGCCTTAATGAGGAAAACTGTCGGTCCAGACATGGGTGTAAAAGCCTCAGGTGGTGTTAGAAGTACGGAGGATGTCCAAAAAATGATCGAGGCTGGAGCGACCAGAATCGGGGCAAGTTCAAGTATTGCCATCGTCAAAGGTCAAACCGTAACTGCTAATTATTAAAAATAAGACGGCTAAATGGCCGTCTTGTTTTCATGGTATTGGCTTTTTAGGTGTTTTATCGTGTAAAAATAAAATCATTTTTCCATACTTCGTTGCAAAAGGCAAGACAATCAACGATGTGGCTACATTAAAAATAACACTTATATGCGCTAATTGTACATTTTTTGTATCTGCTAACAGCGAGGCATTTTCAGTGAGTGTGGGGATAAGCGGGATAAAAAGCAATACCCCGAATATATTGAGCCAGACATGGGCAAAGGCAGCTAATCTCGATTCCTTTCCACCGCCAATAGAGGCAAGGATGGCAGTGATACAAGTACCGATATTAGCACCGAGGACAATGGCAATTCCTGCATCAAGTTGGAGTAGACCTGCAGTTAGAAAACCCATGGCAATTCCAGTCATTGCAGTACTTGATTGAATAATTGCTGTTATGATTGTACCTGTTAACAGGCTTAAAAAAATATGATCATTAATCGAGAGAATGTAATGATTGATTATATCTAATGATGTTAAGGGCTTAGCCAACATTTCGAACCCTCTCATAGCCGTGAAAACAGAGGCGATTCCAAATAAGAGCATCCCAAAACTTCTTGCTTTTTTGTTACGAAATAAAATTAATATTGCTCCACAGAAGGCAAGTGGTACGAGGGCATTATCAATATTAAATGTAATTAACTCTGTTTTAAAGGTAGTTCCGATATTTGTCCCAAGGATAATTCCGATTGATTGAGGGAAAGTCATAATTCTTGCTGAAATTAATCCAATTGTAATTACCATAACAGCAGTACTGCTTTGTAATAAGGCGGTAATGAAGGTCCCAGTTAGCATCCCTTTTAAAGGTGAACTAGTTAATTTAATCAGCCAGTCTTTTAATTTATTTTCTGATAAATTAAACAGCCCAAACCTAATAATCATCATCCCAAAAATAAAAATTAAAATACATAAAATAAAGAGTAATATGTACAACATTTCTAGACCTCCTCTCCTTCATTTTATGTCTGTTAGGGTGGGACATGTCTATTTTAAGAGAAAATAAAGACATGCTTTTCATCGAATCGGATAAAATAATAAAAAAGCTTGTTTTAACACCGCGAATTTCAGTTGACCTTGTATCAAGGTTATATTATAATTGCAAGGTACATGGATTGAATGTTAGTGTGTTGTGTTTCGGAGGGAGGGAAAGAGAATGTCTAAAACCGTCGTTCGTAAAAACGAATCGCTTGAAGATGCTCTTCGTCGCTTCAAACGTACAGTATCAAAAACTGGTACTTTGCAAGAGGCAAGAAAGCGCGAATTCTATGAAAAGCCAAGTGTAAAACGTAAGAAAAAGTCTGAAGCAGCTAGAAAACGTAAGTTTTAAGAGAGGGTGTAATACATGAGTCTTCTCGAGCGTTTGAATAATGATATGAAACAAGCGATGAGAAACAAGGAAAAAGACAAACTCTCAGTCATTCGGATGGTTAAGGCTTCTTTGCAAAATGAAGCCATTAAGCTCGGTACTAAAGAGCTTACCGAAGATGTAGAGTTAACAGTCCTTTCTCGCGAAGTAAAACAACGCAAAGACTCCCTCCATGAATTTGGTAAAGCTGGTCGTGATGACCTAGTTGATAAGTTGCGCACAGAGTTGGCTATAGTTGAATTATATATGCCAAAACAGCTTTCTGAAGAGGAACTGGCAGAGGTCGTTAAAGAAACGATTTCTGAAGTCGGCGCAAAATCAAAAGCAGAAATGGGAAAAGTGATGTCTGCGATTATGCCTAAAGTTAAGGGTAAAGCAGATGGGGCACTTGTAAATAAACTTGTACAACAACACCTTTCATAAGTATTCTGGCACAAAGACTGCAGGCCTATGGCTTGTGGTCTTTTTAATTTTTAGACTATTTTAAAGCTCATTGTGATTTTACCACTATGTAGATTGAAGCGTAAATCAACAGGCAATTTAAGAGCATATTTTTATAATGAAACTTATTGGAACTTCATACGTAATAATAATAGTCGAGACTAAAGAAAGAAAGGGGGCTCTCGAATGATAGCATTTCTTACTGACCCGATTGTTGTAACTATTCTACTTTCCATTGCAGGAATCGGAATTGTACTGGAGCTTTTTTCATCAAAGTTTGGTGTAGCAGGGTTCATCGGTGTGTTAGCGCTCATTGTATTCTTTTATGGGCATTTCCAGGCAGGTCTTGCAGGCTATGGTACGTTACTATTATTTGTGGCAGGTTTAATCCTAATATTCCTTGAATTCTTTTTACCTGGGGCTATCTCTGGCACGCTAGGTGTGGCTGCATTAATTTTGAGCCTTTTTTTAGCGGGGGAGGATGCCATTCAAATCGGGGTATCTATCTTAATAGCAATTTTTTTCTCTGTACTAGTTTTCTTTCTAATGATAAAGATTTTTAACAAAAAGCTCGTTCTATTTAATAAAATGGTTTTATTTGATTCAGCTAGGAAAGAAGATGGATATGTTTCCAATATTAATCGTACCGATTTATTGGGGAAAGAAGGGACTGCCCTAACGATCTTGCGGCCAGCTGGAACTGTTATTATAAATAATGAACGAGTGGATGTGGTTAGTGAAGGTGGCTTTATCGAGCAGAATGCTCTTGTTAAAGTCATTAAAGTTGAAGGAGCACGTATTGTTGTAAGAGAGTTAGATTAAAAAGGGGGTTAAATTATGATAGCTGGTAACGGAACGATTTTTATTATTGTCGTTGTAGTAGTTGCTTTAATATTATTTGGGATCTTATTATCATTTGTACCGGTTATGCTTTGGATTTCGGCTTTGGCAGCAGGAGTCCGAATTAGTATCTTTACGTTAGTTGGGATGAGACTTAGGAGGGTAACTCCAAGCAGGGTGGTTAACCCCCTTATAAAAGCCCACAAAGCGGGTTTAAATGTAACCACAAACCAATTGGAAAGTCATTATCTTGCCGGCGGTAATGTAGATAGAGTTGTTAATGCTCTAATTGCTGCACACCGGGCAAATATTGAATTATCTTTTGAACGCTGTGCTGCGATTGATCTAGCTGGACGTGACGTATTAGAAGCAGTTCAAATGAGTGTTAATCCGAAGGTAATTGAAACACCATTTATTGCTGGTGTTGCAATGAACGGAATAGAAGTGAAGGCAAAAGCTAGAATAACTGTTCGTGCTAACATCGAGCGACTTGTTGGTGGTGCAGGAGAAGAAACGGTTGTTGCTCGTGTCGGGGAAGGTGTTGTATCTACGATTGGTTCATCCGATAGTCATAGCAAGGTACTCGAAAATCCTGATCTTATTTCCCAAACTGTCCTTTCAAAAGGACTAGATGCTGGTACGGCCTTTGAAATCCTCTCCATCGATATTGCTGATGTAGATATCGGTAAAAATATTGGTGCGGAGTTACAAACAGAGCAAGCAGAAGCCGATAAGAAAATTGCCCAAGCAAAAGCAGAAGAGCGGAGAGCGATGGCTGTGGCTCTTGAACAAGAAATGAAAGCAAAAGTCCAAGAGATGAGAGCTAAAGTTGTAGAATCTGAGGCAGAGGTTCCGCTTGCAATGGCTCAAGCCCTTAAATCGGGAAATATCGGTGTAATGGATTACATGAACTATAAAAACATTTCAGCAGACACTGAAATGAGGGGTTCCATCGGGAAGATTACAGGAGACAAAAAAGACGGTCAATAATCCACTTTGGAAAGGAAAGGAGTGGTGATTATTGGAAAGTTTAGTATTTATGATTATCATCGGTATTGTTTCTGTTTTATTTGGCAGGTCGAAACATAAGCAAGGTCAACCAAAAAATAGGCCATTTTCAAAGGCAGCTTTTGAGGAAATTCGAACACAGGTTAAAAAACAGATCTCTTATGTTGAAGATAAAAAGACCAGCCCGTTTAGCCCAGAGCGCAAAACAGACGTATTCAATAACAAAGATCTAGGAAATCTCGAAAAGAAATACTTGCAAATGAAGCAAGAACCTAAAGTCAATCGTATTGGAATGTCAATGGCTCAGCAAAAAATCGATAATAATCCAGTTAGTACAAATCAAGTAGATGAAGTACCCCACTTGCTAAAACCAGATGAAAAAACACTTATTAATGGTATACTCTGGTCTGAAATTCTTGGGGAACCACGGTCAAAAAAGCCATACCGTCCAAGAAACAGTTAGTAATAAATCAACTTAGTTAAAACGAAAAAGATGTGCTAGAACCCCCTTTCATTTCATAAATATGAGATGAAAGGGGGTTCTTTTTTTATGGCGAAAAAATGGGGCCAACGAATCCGTAACTGGATGGCTGAAAAAATGGATCTTCCTCAAGATGTCATGATGGATCTACCACGGATTACGATGATAGGGCAAATTCATGTCTATATCGAAAATCATCGGGGCTTGTTGGTGTTTACTGATAAAGAACTCCGCTTGTTATTAAAACAAGGGCAGTTATTGATAAAAGGTAAATCATTTGTGATTAAAACAATTTTGCCTGAAGAAATTTTGCTTGAAGGTAAAATTGATCAGGTCATTTATATAAATGATAATCCGGGAGGAACAAAATGAATAACCAATGGATCGAATTTTTTAATGGCAGGGTTACCGTTAAAGTATCGGGCAAGGGAACAGAACGATTTATTAATGTTCTTATACGAAATGATCTTCCAATTTGGAATATTAAACGACATGGAACAGAGACGATAACTTTTAATATGAGGCTTAAAGATGCCAAGAGCATCCGACATTATGCAAGGAAAAGTGAATGCACCATATCCTTCTTACGAAGGAACGGGGTGCCTTTTTTGCTTCGGAGAATGCTAAAAAATAGTGGCTTTTTGGCAGGGGCAGGCATATTCTTGGTCCTTTTAGTACTTCTATCCAATGTTATTTGGGGGATTGACATAAAAGGGGCAAAGCCAGCGACAGAGTATCAGATTCGTAAAGAATTGGACAAGATGGGTGTGAAAATTGGAAAGTTGCAATTTTTCACAGATAATGTGGAGGGGATCCAAAGGCAGCTGACTAATAACGTTGGAGACTTAACCTGGGTTGGTGTAGAGTTAAAAGGGACAACCTTTCACCTTCAGGTAGTTGAAAAAAATGAGCCCAAAAAGCCAGAGCATTTATCACCGAGAAATCTTATCGCAAAAAAGAAAGCGGTAATTGTTAATATGTATATTGAAAATGGTCAAAAAGTGGTAGATATTAATGATCATGTAGAAGCGGGACAGCTCCTTGTCTCTGGTGAATTTGGCCAAGAAGAAAATCCAGAATTGGTTGCTGCAAAGGGAGAGGTTTGGGGTGAAACTTGGTTTAAAAGTCATGTTGAACTCCCATTAGTCACCAACTTTAAAGTTTATAATGGTAAAGAAAAGGAAAAACATTTTATTCTACTTGGTAATTTTGAGCTCCCTATTTGGGGATTTGGTAAGCCTAAATTCAGTAACTATGAAACCGAAGAAAATGTTCATAAGATTCATTTCTTGAAGTGGGAATTGCCAATTTCCTATCTCAATAAGACCCTTCGTGAGCGAGAAGAGGTACAACGCAGCTATTCAATTAAAGAGGCCCAGCAAATTGCAATTGAACTTGCAAAAAAACAAATAAAAGGTCGGTTAGATGAGGATGCTATCATAAAGGATGAAAAAATTTTACACAAAGTAAATAAAAATGGTAAAGTTATACTGGATATTCATTTTAAGGTAATTGAAAATATTGCGGTCGGACAACCGATTTCCAAGGAGACTAGTGAATGACAGAAAAGTTAACTACCATAAATGTACAGCTTGAAAATCCTGCAGAAGCAATTAGTTTGCTTGGCAATTCTGATTCCAATTTAAAAATAATTGAACAGGAACTTGGTGTCACAGTCATAACTCGTGGTGAAGCTGTTGGTTTGTCAGGGGATGAAGAAAAGGTAATTCTGGCAGGTCAGATTCTTGATAAGTTAATGATTGTGATTCGTAAAGGGATAAATATCAGCCAAAGAGACGTCCTATATGCAGTCCAAATGGCGAATGCAGGGACATTAGAATATTTTGTGAATTTGTATGAAGAAGAAATCGGCAAAAATGTTAAAGGAAAAACCATACGAATAAAGACACTGGGTCAAAGACAATATGTGATGGCAATCAAGAAAACAGACCTAGTATTTGGGATTGGGCCAGCTGGAACAGGAAAAACTTATTTAGCTGTTGTTATGGCTGTCAATGCCCTTAAAAATGGTCAGGTAAATAAAATCATCCTAACAAGACCTGCAGTGGAGGCGGGGGAAAGTCTAGGATTTTTACCTGGGGACTTAAAGGAAAAAGTGGATCCTTATTTACGGCCTTTATACGATGCGCTCCATGATGTATTAGGGGCAGAGCATACCCAAAGGTTAATGGAACGAGGGACAATTGAAATTGCCCCACTCGCTTACATGAGAGGACGTACATTGGATGATGCTTTTGTCATACTGGATGAAGCACAAAATACTACACATGCACAGATGAAAATGTTTTTAACAAGACTTGGTTTCGGTTCCAAAATGGTTATTACAGGTGATCAAACTCAAATTGATTTGCCAAAAGGAGCAAAATCCGGCTTGGTTGCAGCGGAATCCATATTAAAAAATGTTAACGGGATTTCCTTTATCTTTTTAGAACAAACTGACGTGGTTCGTCATCCACTTGTTGGCAAAATTATTGACGCGTACGAAAAGAAAGCAATTCAACAATAACTTGAGGGGTAGACCTATTTAAGGTTTACCTCTTTTTTCTAATGCTGTGTTAAAGGGTATTGTTGATTTTTCCACTCTGTTGATTGGAGCGGAAGGCGCGAAGACTCCTCGAAAATGCTATCGCATTTCCTTCGTGCGTGGGCGGATTCAAGGAAGCCAATTCAATGTCCTGCGGGAGTACGGGGCAGGGGAGACCCCGCAGGCGCTAAAAGCGCCGAGGAGGCTCCCCGCAACGCCCGCGAACCGCTCGCGCCTGAAGCGGAAATCAACAGACAAGTTTAACACAGTCTTTCTAATAAATGTACCGTTAACAAATCTTCTCCTAAAGAAGGTGAAACTTGTTCAAAAAACTGTTATCATTTTACATGTAGCAAGAACAGTGAAAATATGACAATTTTTGAGAATTGATTTATGAAAAAATGAATCTTTTTTCAAGGGCAGTGGTTGGAGGGATATAGTTGGGTAAACTTCAGCAATACTTCATACGGATACGTAAGCTGCTAGATATATCTTTTTTTCTAGTTCTATTTTTTATTGTGTTAGGTACAGTTTTATTTGCAGCGATGTATAGTAATGTAAAACCTGAGAAATTAGATTTAAGCCTGTTTTCCGTTGCAGAAAAAACAATTCGATCACCAGGGACAGTGGAAGATAAGAAAAGTACTGAAAATAAGCGTAAGGACGCTATCGACCAGGTACAGGATGTCTATACCTTAAAAAAAGAGTACACACAAAATCGAGTGGATTTAATTAGCTCTATTTTTCAAGCAACTGTTGAAATGAATGATGAAATAGAAGAAGAAATTAAAAAGCACGCAGAGGTAGCTACTGAAGAAAATCCTGCAAAACCTGAACCAAGTGATTCTGAAAAAATTGACCGATTAAAAGCAAAATTAACACCGAACGTATCCAAAGGACTCTCTGAGTTGGTTTTCACCGCTTTAGTCCAAGCCAGTAATGATGAACTTTCTATTGCTAAGGATTTAACCGTTACGGCCATCAATAATGTTATGGCTCAACGAATTTCTGCAGATGATGTGGAGAATGCCAAAAAAAGGGTAGAGGAAGAATTAAAATATACCACGTTAAATGATAATTTAAGAACTGGTGTCATTGAATTAGGCAGGTATGCTATTATTCAAAATGAATTTTATGACCCCAATGCAACTGAGGAACTTAGGCAGCAAGCTGTAGAAAGTGTAGAGCCGGCCAAAATCCTTCAGGGACAAATTATTGTAGAAGAAGGAGAATTAATTAATCAAGATATTTATCGACAATTAAAGCTTGTCGGCCTCCTACATAATGAGAGATCGTTCAAACCTTTTATTGGATTAATGGTCCTAATAACGATCATTTTATCTTCTATCTATATTTATTTTTCGCAAATAAAATTGATTCCAGAAAAGAGACAAACAGACTTGTTGTTGTTTGGGATCATTTTTATCCTTACGGTCCTTATTATGAAAATCATCAGTATGCTCCAAATTTTTAATTATGCTGGAATTGGCTATCTGTTCCCAGCAGCATTAGGTGGAATGTTAATTAAGATATTAATTGATGAAAAACTAGCCACTCTTATGTCCATTATCATGGCTGTTTGCGGCAGTATCTTATTTAATGAAGGGATTACTGGGACATTAAATTTTTCGGAGGGTATTTATATCCTATTTAGTTCCTTAGCGGGTATCCTATTTTTAAGCAATCAAAATCGTCGTTCGAAGATTTTGCAAGCAGGATCATTTGCAGCGCTCGTCAATTTGCTGACGATTTTAGCCTTAATGTATTTACCCAATGGACAATTTTCTGGAATTGAGTATGGATATTACTTAATCACAGCGCTTGTCTCAGGAATAGGTTCAGCTGTATTAACAATCGGGCTCCTTCCTTTTTTTGAGGCGAGTTTTGGAATCTTGTCAACGATGAGGCTGATAGAACTATCAAATCCAAACCATCCATTGCTTCGAAAGATTTTAATGGAAGCACCTGGAACCTATCACCATAGTGTGATGGTTGCGAATTTAGCGGAATCTGCCTGTGAGGCAATCGGCGCGAATGGGCTTTTAGCCAGAGTAGGAAGCTATTATCATGATATTGGAAAAACTAAGCGACCTAATTTTTATATCGAAAACCAGATGCATCTTGAGAATCCTCATGATCGCCTTCCGCCAGATAAAAGTGCGAATATAATTATTGCTCATGTGACAGATGGTTCTGCTATTTTAAAGAAATACCATATGCCTAAGGAAATTATCGATATCGCCGAACAGCACCATGGGACCACCTTACTAAAATTCTTTTATCACAAAGCAATCCAAGGTGATGCTGAAGTGAAGGAAGAAGACTATCGATATCCTGGGCCTAAGGCAAAAACAAAAGAGTCTGCTGTGGTGGGGATTGCTGATAGTGTGGAAGCGGCGGTTCGCTCTTTATCGCAGCCTACGCCGGAGTTAATTGAATCACTCGTTAAGAAAATTGTTGCTGATCGTCTTCAAGATGGACAATTAAATGAATGTGATCTAACCATGAGAGAAATTGAAACTGTATCTGAAGCTTTATGTGAAACCTTAAAAGGAATTTTTCACTCTAGAATTGAGTATCCAGAAATGATAAAGAAGGTGAAGCAAGCATGACATTACTAATAGATTGTATCGACGAAACCGAAAAACTTTCAGAAGAGCAAATGCTTGAAATCGAAAGGATCATTAACTTTGCCGCTAAAAAACAGAATATTGAACAGCAAAGTGAAGTTTCTGTCACATTTGTTTCAAATGAAAGAATTCAGGAGATTAACCGAGAATACCGTGACAAAGACAAGCCCACCGATGTTATATCGTTTGCTATGGAAGAGCTCGGAGAAGGTGAAGTGAAACTTGTGGGAACTGATATGCCCCGTGTATTGGGTGATATCATTATTTCTATACCTAAAGCAGTTGAACAGGCTGAAGAATATGGACATTCTTTTCTACGTGAACTCGGCTTTTTAGCTGTACATGGATTCTTGCATCTTCTCGGTTATGATCATATGACGGAAGAAGAAGAGAAAGAAATGTTTACACTGCAGAAGGAAATTTTAGACGAATATGGACTCAAACGCTAAACGATCATGGTTAGGGTTTTTACGGTCATTTTCATATGCATTTGCGGGAATAGCAACTGCCCTTAGAGACGAAAAAAATATGCGATTCCATTTCTATTGTTCAATTGTTGTTTTGTTTATCTCATATTATTTTTCAATTACTAAAACTGAATGGTTATTTATCCTCTTTGCTATAGGAGGAATGTTTGCACTGGAACTAGCAAATACCGCGATTGAGCGAGTTGTTGATCTCGTTACAGTCGAATATCATCCCTTGGCAAAACAGGCAAAGGATTTGGCGGCAGGTGCGGTATTTGTTTATGCGATTCTTTCCATAGCCATAGGGATCGTTATTTTTTTACCCTATGTTCTAGCGTTATTATAAGGCAGTGGAGATGGAATTTGACCGTGATTTGAAATGGAATGGTGAATTCGGTAAAATAACTTATCAGCCAAAAAAGAGGACAGGTTGATTTATGAGAAAATTCTAATTTTTTGAATTTTTTTGACTTTAAGTAATGATTTTCAATGAATTTTGAGTTAAAATAAAGGAACAGCAGATTTCTGCTGGAAGGGAAGAACACACTAGTGAACATTGAACACTTAATTGAAGAAGCAAAAAGGGCAAGGGAAAAAGCCTATGCCCCCTACTCCAAGTTTGGAGTGGGTGCCGCCTTGTTAACAAAGGATGGAAAAGTATATCTTGGCTGTAATATAGAAAATGCTGCCTATAGTATGTGTAACTGTGCAGAGCGTACTGCCTTATTTAAAGCCTATTCAGAGGGAGATAAGGATTTTCAAATGCTTGCTGTAGTTGCAGATACAGACCGACCTTGCTCCCCATGTGGTGCTTGCCGGCAAGTAATTTCAGAATTATGCTCCAAAGATATGAAAGTTATTCTAACCAACCTAAAAGGTGATATTTTAGAAATAACTGTGGAAAATTTATTGCCTGGAGCTTTTACACCGGAGGATCTCCATGTTAAATAATGAGAACTCAAGCAAAGGTTATAAGTCAGGTTTTATTTCGATTATAGGCCGTCCTAATGTGGGGAAATCTACGTTTCTTAATAGAGTAATTGGTCAAAAAATTGCCATCATGAGTGATAAGGCGCAAACTACTCGTAACAAAATCCAAGGCGTTTTAACCGTAAATGACGCCCAAATGATTTTTATAGATACTCCAGGTATTCATAAACCAAAACATAAATTAGGCGATTTTATGATGAAGGTAGCTGTAAATACACTTAAAGAAGTAGATTTGATTTTATTTATGGTTAATGCAGAAGAAGGATTTGGACGTGGAGAAGAATTTATTCTAGAAAAATTTCAAACAGTAACTACGCCAATCTTTCTTGTTATTAATAAAATTGATCAAGTCCATCCTGATAAGTTATTGCCAATCATTGAGTCATATCAAGAAAAATATCCTTTCAAAGAAATTGTGCCAATATCAGCGCTAGAAGGTAATAATGTGGAACGACTGCTCGACCAGATTAAGTCTTTCTTGCCAGAGGGACCACAATACTACCCAGCAGACCAAGTGACAGATCATCCGGAACGCTTTATTATTACAGAGTTAATAAGGGAAAAAGCACTTCACTTAACCAGAGAAGAAATTCCCCATTCGTTAGCTGTGGTGCTTGACAAAATGGAGCGTCGTGAGGGGAAAAATATGATTGATGTCATGGCAACGGTTATTGTTGAACGTGATTCACAAAAAGGAATCATTATTGGTAAGCAAGGGAGTATGTTAAAAGAAATAGGTAAGCGAGCACGTGCAGATATTGAAAATCTATTGGGATCAAAAGTGTACCTGGAATTATGGGTAAAAGTTCAAAAAGACTGGCGTAATAAGATGTCCCAGCTTCGTGATTATGGTTTCAATGAAGATGAATATTAAATAGCTTTTTCTTTTCTAATAACCCTAACTAAAATATTACGTTTTATTTCAAATTATGCATGGACAACATTAACAAAAAATTTGTCTTATGATTTATGCGCTGGCAGGCTATGATAATTGTAAGGTTTGGGACCGAATGATAGCTAGGCTAAATATGAAAGGTGGGGTTTTCGATGATGGATTTTACGTGGAAAGTATTCCTCCAAACAGGTAATATTGACACATACCTTCTCATTAAAGAACTAGAGAAGGAAAACCAAGAAATACCCGGAAATCTGAATGATGAGCTAGCACAAATCGATTTTCCCGTTTCATAAGTTTGTCTTCGTACTACTTTAGAAGGTGATAATAGTGCTTCAGAAGTGTGAAGGCATCGTTATTCGAACAACAGATTATGGTGAAACAAATAAAATTGTAACTATATATTCTAGAGAATGGGGAAAGGTGGGTGTTATGGCTCGGGGTGCAAAAAAGCCAAACAGCCGCCTTTCCTCCATTACACAGCTTTTTACACATGGTTATTTTCTCATTACAAGAGGAACTGGTTTAGGAAGCCTGCAGCAAGGAGAAACAGCTACTTCCCTGCGGTCGATTGGTGAAGACATTTTTTTAACAGCCTATGCTAGTTATATCGTCGAATTAACCGATAAATGCACGGAAGAAAAAAAACCAAATCCTTATCATTTTGAATTACTTTTTCAAACATTAAATTACTTGAATGAAGGTTACGACCCTGATATTCTTATGAATATTTATGAGATGAAAATGCTGAATGTGATGGGTTTGAACCCAGTTTTAAATCATTGTTCCGTTTGCGGCAGTAAAGACGGACAATTTTCATTTTCAATTCGAGAAGGCGGATTTATCTGTCATCGTTGTCTCGGTAAGGATCCATATCATTTTAAAATTTCAGCAGCAACAGTAAAATTATTAAGGGTATTTTATTATTTTGATCTTTCAAGGTTAGGAAATATTTCTGTTAAAGAAGAGACGAAAGCCGAACTTAAGAAAGTTATTACTGCTTACTATGAAGAGTATTCTGGTTTGCATCTTAAATCCAAAAAGTTTCTTAATTCTATGGATAAATTTCGTAATCTCTTATAATCGCCTTGTTGACAATGTTTGGAGTTTTCGTTATTATTTTCATTAATAAAGGCTATTTTCGCATAGATTGTTGTTTTTCGTATAAGTACATCAACTCGTATAACTAGATGCTTCGTGGCATCTTTTCGTAAGAACATTTGCAAAAATTGCCTAGAAACTTAGTAATGGACCTTTATAAAGTTCCTAAAGCAAAAAGTTTACGAAAAGAGCCTTAATAAAATAATTGCTGTGACGGAGAAGAGTACTTAGTAATCCTCTATAAAAGCGAACCTAGGATGGTGAAAGCTAGGGTATAGAGAACTAACGAAGGCGTTCCTGAGCAATCTTTGTAATAAAAGAGGCTGCTTTTTAGCAGCAAATAGGGTGGAACCGCGGGTAAACTCTCGTCCCTATGCTTAACAAGCATAGGAACGGGAGTTTTTTTGTTTGAATTAAATTTATCTAAAGGAGTAATTTCAATGAAGGTAACAATGGAACAAATTGTCTCACACGCAAAACACAGAGGATTTATTTTTCCTGGTTCAGAGATTTACGGAGGGCTTGCAAATACTTGGGATTACGGCCCGCTAGGCGTTGAATTTAAAAACAATATAAAGCAGGCATGGTGGAGAAAATTCGTTCAAGAGTCACCATATAATGTGGGTTTAGATGCAAGTATTCTGATGAATCCGCGTACTTGGGAAGCATCAGGTCATATTGGGAACTTTAATGATCCGATGATTGATTGTAAAAATTGTAAGGCACGTCATCGCGCCGATAAATTAATTGAAAATGCTCTGGATGAAAAAGGCATTGAAATGGTTGTTGATGGCTTACCGTTTGAAAAAATGGAAGAGTTGGTGAAAGAACACAATATCGCCTGCCCGGATTGCGGCAGTCATGACTTTACTGGAATTCGTCAGTTCAATTTAATGTTTAAAACATTCCAAGGGGTGACCGAATCCAGTACGAATGAAATTTTCCTTCGTCCTGAAACAGCCCAAGGAATTTTTGTTAATTTTAAAAATGTACAGCGGACAATGAGAAAGAAAATGCCGTTTGGTATTGCGCAGATTGGTAAAAGTTTCCGAAATGAAATTACCCCAGGGAATTTCACGTTCCGGACAAGAGAGTTTGAACAAATGGAACTTGAATTTTTCTGTAAGCCTGGCGAGGAGCTTAAATGGTTCGATTATTGGAAGCAATTTGCTGAAGAATGGTTAATGTCATTAGGACTTACAAAAGAAAATTTACGGCTTCGTGACCACTCCGAAGATGAGCTATCCCATTACAGTAACGCGACAACTGATTTTGAATATAAGTTCCCGTTTGGTTGGGGAGAACTATGGGGAGTAGCATCTAGAACGGATTATGATTTGAAGCAGCATATGGAGTATTCAGGTGAGGACTTCCATTATCTTGATCCTGAAACCAATGAAAAATATGTCCCTTATTGTATTGAACCATCATTAGGAGCAGACCGGGTAACGTTAGCATTCTTAATTGATGCCTATGATGAAGAACAGCTTGAAGATGGGACATCTAGAACGGTCATGCATTTCCACCCTGCATTAGCTCCGTTTAAAGCAGCAATACTTCCATTGTCGAAGAAATTGTCTGATGAAGCACGTGAAGTTTTCGCAACTTTAGCTAAACATTTTTCAGTGGATTTTGACGAATCAGGTTCGATCGGAAAACGCTATCGCCGTCATGATGAAATCGGTACTCCGTTCTGTATTACCTATGATTTCGACTCTAAGGATGATAATATGGTTACAGTTCGTGACCGTGATACAATGGAACAAAAACGCATCCCAATTGTTGAACTAGTTAGCTTTTTGCAAGAAAAAATGATGTTTTAATTGAAAACTCGCCACTTGGCGAGTTTTCTTAATAGATTCATTAGTATATAATATTCCTAATAAAGTATAGTCTTTTGAAGGTTAAACCAATTTAGACCTCTTCAGATCGGTAAATAAAAAGGTGGTGTGAACAATCGAACTGACCAAACGGCAAGAACATATATTGCAAATTGTAAAAGAAAATGGACCTATTACCGGAGAACATATTGCAGAGCAACTAAGTTTGACTAGAGCGACACTGCGGCCGGATTTGGCCATTTTGACAATGGCTGGCTATTTAGATGCCAGACCACGTGTTGGTTATTTTTATACCGGAAAATCGGGGACACAGCTTTTAACCGAGAATTTACAAAAGATCTACGTTAAAGATTATCAATCCATTCCTGTTGTGGTAAATGAAAATATCTCCGTTTATGATGCAATCTGTACAATGTTCCTTGAAGATGTGGGAACATTATTTGTAGTGGATCAAAACACCATTCTTGTTGGAGTTTTATCCAGAAAAGATTTGCTCCGAGCAAGTATTGGTAAACAAGAATTGTCAACTATCCCAGTAAATATCATTATGACCAGGATGCCGAATATCACAATGTGTGAACGGGATGATTTATTAATTGATATCGCTAAGAAATTAATTGAAAAACAAATCGATGCACTTCCCATTGTTCGGAAATCAGAAAGTGGATTTGAGGTAATCGGAAGAATTACGAAAACAAACATTACAAAAGCATTTGTTGCATTGGGTGATGAATAAACAAGATAACGTTAGAGGGGTTGTTGAGGGAGAATGAGTTTGCCAATTATTTATGTGGTATCCGATTCAGTGGGGGAAACGGCTGAATTAGTTACCAAAGCTGCAATAAGTCAATTCAATGGGTCAGGAATGTCATTAAAAAGATTTCCCTATGTAGAAGATAAGGAACATATTGATGAAGTTCTTTCACTCGTTCTAATGGATAAAGCTATGATTGCATTTACACTTGTAAAGCCTGAAATGCGTACATATATTAAAAATAGAGCAGAACAAGAAGGGATTATTGCTGTCGACCTAATTGGGCCAATTATGGATCAAATTCAACAGTTTAGCGGAAAAACACCTTTATGTGAACCTGGGCTTGTTCGAAAACTAGACGAAGATTATTTTAAAAAAGTGGAAGCAATCGAATTTGCCGTAAAATATGACGATGGTCGTGACCCGAGAGGAATATTAAAAGCAGATATTGTTTTAATTGGGGTTTCAAGAACTTCAAAGACACCACTTTCACAGTATTTAGCTCATAAACGATTAAAGGTAGCCAATGTACCGCTTGTACCAGAAGTGGATCCTCCAGAAGAACTATATAGAGTTCCAATCGAGAAATGTTTCGGTTTGAAAATAAGTCCTGAAAAGTTAAATAATATCAGGCGAGAACGATTAATTTCTTTAGGGTTAAATGATAAAGCAAGTTATGCAACGCTTGACAGGATAAAAGCGGAGTTAATCTTTTTTGAAAAAGTAGTACAAAAAATAAATTGCCCTGTCATTGATGTTACCAATAAAGCGGTAGAAGAGACCGCAAATGTTATCTTAAATTATATCCATAAAGGGAGAGTGTAACACATAATCATTTGATTATGTGTTTTCTTCTGAATGAAAGTTGCGTAATAATGATAAAAAGTTATGGTAAAATGATAATAAATGTACTATAATAAAAAATTGTGATAAAAATATATCTTTTTAGGTTTAGACTTGCTTATGAACGAATAAACTATTTATTGTTAGATGTCAAGGGGACCCCCTAAAAAGAATTCGACATAAATCCTTTTACAAAAGTTATTTGTTAAAGAAGGAATATGCGGAGTGATGTAGAATTAATACTTAAGTAAAAGGCAATCCGACTATTTTTGTCGATGCAGATTCATGCTCGGTAAAAGCGGAGATTGTCGAAATAGCTATGGAATATAGCGCGGTGTTCTTTTCGTTGCCTCCTGCGACCATCATATGAAAGAAAACTCTACATATGCATTCTGGAAATATGTTGACACAGGGAAGGCAGCTACAGATTTTTTATTATGAACCATGCTGTGAAAGGGGATATAACAATTACGTAGGATAGTGGACTGGCATCCGCTTTTCTGCTTAAGGGTATTCAAGTTTTTCACCGAAGGGGATAGTATTTGAGGAAAAATTTTGTCGAAATTTGCAGGAATTTAAGAATGCCTGCCGAATAGTACAAATGGAGTTGTTTTCATGGCAGAGCGTATTGCCGAAGAAAAGATTAATCAAATTCGTCAAGCTGTTGATATTGTCGAAGTAATCAGCGATTATGTTCAACTGAAAAAACAGGGGCGAAATTACTTCGGATTATGTCCATTCCATGGAGAAAGTACCCCATCATTTTCTGTATCAATTGATAAACAAATTTTCCATTGCTTTGGCTGTGGCGCAGGCGGTAATGTTTTTTCTTTTTTAATGGAACTAGAAGGATTATCATTCCAAGAAGCAGCAAGCAAACTAGCTGCGAAGGCTAATATTGACCTAGAAATAAATTTATCAGGCGGACACGGTGAGAAAAAGGTTTCGCAAGAGCATCAAGCCTTTCTTGGAGCCCATGAGCTATTACAGAAATTTTACCATCATTTGCTAGTAAATACAAAAGAGGGTCAACATGCTTTGGAGTACCTGCTTAGCAGGGGATTTACTCGAGAATCTATTGATAAGTTCCAAATTGGGTATTCTTTAAATTCATGGGATTATGTTGTTAAATTTCTTTCAAAAAGAGATTTTCCACCAGAATGGATGGAGAAAGCCGGATTAATTATTAAACGAGAAAGAGATGGAACTTTTTTTGATCGATTTAGGGATCGAATTATGTTTCCGATATTTGATCGTAATGGCAATACGATTGCTTTTTCAGGAAGAACACTAGGGGCCGAAGAGCCCAAATATTTAAATAGTCCTGAAACGCCAATCTTTAATAAAAGTAAAATTTTATACAATTACCATAATGCGAAGCCAAATTTAAAAAAATTGCAATTTGCTGTTTTATTTGAGGGATTTGCTGATGTAATTTCTGCAGATCGCTCTGGTGTGGAAAATGGTATAGCCACGATGGGGACTTCCTTGACAGATGAACATATTGCCCTCTTACGGCAAAGTGTCCAATCCGTAACCATTTGCTACGATTCTGATAAGGCTGGGATTGAAGCAGCGTTTCGCGCTGGTAACCATCTTAACAATGCCGGCTTTCAAGTAAAGGTTGCGATGATGCCTGATGGAATGGACCCTGATGAATATATTAAAAAAAATGGCTCAGAAAAATTCCGTAACGAGGTTATCGGGGCAAGTCTTACGTGGATGGCGTTTAAATTTCTTTACTTTCGCAGAGGTAAAAATCTGCAACTTGAAGGAGATAGGCTTGCATATATCGAAGTGATAATTAAGGAAATTAGCACTTTGGAAAAAGCGGTTGAAAGGGATCACTATTTACGGCAGCTTGCAGCTGAATTTTCACTCTCTCTAGATGCTTTAAAACAACAGCAAAAAGAGATATTCTTCGCAGATAAAAGAAAATCATCTGGAAATAAGCAACCTGTTACGAAGCCTATTATAGTCCCGAAGCAAGTTAGTAAACTTAAGCCTGCTCATTATACCGCAGAAAGACGATTGATTGCTCACATGTTAAAGGATCGTGATGTGGCATATAAAGTACAGGATTTATTACAAGGTAATACGTTTAATATTGATGAACATCAGGCAATAATAACCTATCTACTAGGATTTTATGAAGATCATTTCCAACCTGACTCAAGTGCATTTTTGTCCTATATTCAAGATGATAATCTCAGAAGAATGGTTGCAAACATTGAAATGATGTCCATAAACGATGAGTTAACCAGTCAGGAATTAACTGATTATATCAAACAGGTGTTGAATTATCAAAAATTGTTAAAGATAAAAGAAAAAGAAGTGGAACAAAAAGAAGCAGAGCGACAAAGTGATTTAAGTAAAGCTGCTGCAATTGCAATGGAAATCATTCAATTGCGTAAATCTCTATAGATTCCATTTTTACTGTCTTTGATTTTGGAAGGAGGGGGACATATGGCTGCTGAAAAATCAGCCCGTTCAAAAGAAGTGGAAAATGAATTCACTTTTGAACAAGTGAAAGACCAGTTAACGGCACTGGGTAAAAAAACCGGCGTCCTTGCCTATGATGATATTGCTGAGAAATTGGCTAATTATGAATTAGATTCTCACCAAATGGAAGAATTTTTTGAGTTCCTCGGTGATCAGGGTATTGAACTTGTTGGTGATAGTGAAGAGGAAGATCCAAATCCTAAGCAATTAGCAAAAGGTGATGATGATGAATTTGATCTAAATGATCTTAGCGTTCCTCCAGGAGTTAAGATTAATGATCCAGTTCGTATGTATCTCAAAGAAATCGGCCGGGTTGACCTGCTTTCGGCTGATGAGGAAAAAAAATTAGCACTTCGCATTGAACAGGGTGACGAAGAAGCTAAACGGCGCCTTGCAGAGGCAAACCTAAGGCTTGTTGTAAGCATAGCCAAGCGATATGTCGGCCGGGGAATGTTATTCCTAGATCTTATCCAGGAAGGCAACATGGGATTAATTAAGGCCGTTGAAAAATTTGATTATCAAAAAGGTTTTAAGTTCAGTACCTATGCAACATGGTGGATTCGTCAAGCGATTACACGTGCAATTGCTGACCAAGCAAGAACGATCCGTATTCCAGTTCATATGGTAGAAACCATTAATAAACTAATTCGTGTTCAGCGTCAATTACTTCAGGATCTTGGCCGTGAACCAACGCCAGAAGAAATTGGTGAAGATATGGATCTAACGCCTGATAAAGTTAGGGAAATTTTGAAAATTGCACAAGAGCCTGTTTCACTTGAAACACCTATTGGAGAAGAAGATGATTCCCACCTCGGTGATTTTATTGAAGACCAGGATGCAACTTCACCTTCCGAACATGCTGCTTATGAATTATTAAAAGAGCAGTTGGAAGATGTCTTAGATACACTTACTGACAGGGAAGAAAATGTGCTTCGCCTGCGTTTTGGACTGGATGATGGCCGGACTCGTACACTTGAAGAGGTCGGTAAAGTCTTCGGTGTTACACGTGAACGTATCCGTCAAATTGAAGCAAAGGCTTTGCGGAAATTACGTCACCCTAGCCGCAGTAAACGATTAAAAGATTTCTTAGAATAAAATATACTTATGCAATAGTTTACTTCATAATTTGAAGTAAACTATTTTTTTTGTATTATCTTTCAGATAAACCATTTAATTCCATTTAGGGAATGAAAGCACTTTCTCTATTTGAATCCATTTTACTGAATTGTCTCTCATTTTGCAAATAGGCATGGGTATTTCCTGACATGGTTTTTAACCTTTTATTTTTGTAAAAAAAGATTAAACTTGTTTTCCATTATCAGGGTGATGAAAACATTTTAATTGTTCATTAAAATTATTTGATTATTAATTATATCCATATAATATAATATATTTAAAAAATTTAAAGTATTGAGAATTAAAGACAATTACTCTTATAATAGAAAAGAAAGCGCATTCAAAGGGTTTGGATAAGGGGGATTGACATGAATTTTGACTTAACTTCTGAGCAAGAAATGATAAAACGAATGATACGTCAGTTTGCGGATGAGGAAGTTGCTCCAAGTACGATCGAGCGCGATAGAACAAAACAATTTCCAGTGGAAATATTTAAGAAATTAGCTGAGATGGGAATTATGGGACTGCCATTTCCAGAAGAATATGGCGGGGGAGGAGCAGATACGGTTAGCTTTGCAATTGTAACAGAAGAATTAAGCAGAGTATGCGGATCGACAGGGATCACCTATTCTGCTCATATCTCTCTAGGAGGGGCCCCGCTTCATTTATTTGGTACCATGGAGCAAAAGCTAAAATATCTAACACCGGTTTGTACAGGGAAATCATTTGGTGCATTTGGACTAACTGAGCCTAATGCTGGTTCGGATGCTGGCGGTACTAGGACATCTGCTCGCGAAGAAAATGGTATGTATGTTATAAATGGAAATAAATGTTTTATTACAAATGCTAGTTATGCGCAGCACCTTGCTTTAACAGCGGTGACAGGAGAGAAGGACGGAAAAAAAGAAATAAGTGCAATTATTGTACCGACTAATGCAGATGGTTTTTCTATTATTGATAACTATGAAAAAATGGGCTTAAATTCATCCAATACAACGGAATTAGTGTTAGAGGATGTACGAGTGCCAGTTGAGAACCTACTAGGGAAGCGTGGAGAGGGCTTTAAACAGTTTTTAATTACTTTAGATGGTGGACGTATAGGCATTGGTGCAATGGCAGTAGGGATTGCTCAGGGGGCCTATGAAAAAGCTCTCGCCTATGCAAAGGAAAGAATGCAGTTCGGAAGGTCCATTTCCTCTTTCCAGGTTATCCAGTTTAAACTTGCCGACATGGCGATGAAAATTGAATTAGCTCGGAATATGGTGTATAAGGCAGCTTGGTTAAAAGATCAGGGAAGGCCATTTTCTAAAGAGTCTGCGATGTGTAAACTCTATGCATCAGAAATTTGCATGGAAGTGACTAGTCAAGCTGTTCAAATTCATGGTGGTTATGGATATATGAAGGAATATCATGTAGAGAGAATGATGAGGGACGCAAAATTACTTGAAATTGGCGAAGGTACTTCCGAAGTACAAAGAATGGTCATTTCAAGGCTAATTGGTTGTTAATAAAATGGTTAAGAATAATAACAGGCTAAATTAGAAATTCCACTAATTTTGCCTGTTTTCTTTTTTTTATTAAGATTATAGTGATAAAATAAGTTTAGGGCTTTTCCTTCTGTTCTTTTTCAAGTAAAATAGTAGTTGTTTGTAGACTATTTTCATATTTACTCACGTTCGTACATAAGGGAGGTTATATCATGAAGCGAAATCCGGTTATTCCTTACGTTCTCATCATGGTTTTTGGAATTGGGCTAATATTACTTTTGTCTTTCAAGGGCCTTGGTGATATGAAAGAAGTTGCGAAGGATAAGGGAGAAGGCACTGAAAAAACTGAGGTTGCCGCATCAAAGCCAGAAGACATTTATAAGCAATCATGTATTGGCTGTCATGGCGATCAGTATCAAGGGGTAGTAGGACCAACACTTAAAGGTGTAGGTAGCAAGTATTCTAAAGAAGAAATAATGACCTTTGTAACAAAAGGTAAGGGTACAGGCATGCCACCTGGACTTGTTAAAGAAGAACAAGCAGCAGCTATGGCAGACTGGTTAGCTACAATTAAATAGTGGAAGTGCCCGTTTAACTTTGGTATCTTTAAGAAAGTCCTTTGCATCTGTAAAGGACTTTTTTTATACTATATTAATTACATATAAAAGTGGTGGTAGGATTGAATACAGATAAATTATCAGTTAGGTTGGCAGCGGTTGCTAAATATGTCCCCAATGGGGCAAGGCTTGCAGATATAGGTTCAGACCATGCTTATTTACCCTGTTACTTAGCAAAAAACGAGGGGTTGCCATTTGCGATAGCAGGTGAAGTAGCAGCTGGTCCATTCCAGTCAGCTAAAAGGAATGTATTGGCAGAAGGGTTAAATGATATCATTTCCGTGAGAATGGGTGATGGTCTCGAGGTGATTCATGAAGGTGAAGTCGATTGTATTACAATCGCTGGAATGGGTGGAGCGTTAATCGCAAGTATTTTAGAAAATGGTAAAGAAAAGTTATCTTCAGTCAAGCGCCTTGTGTTACAACCAAATATTAGTGCGATCTCAATTAGGAAATGGTTCATTGACAATAGCTGGGAGCTTATTGGTGAAGAAATACTCGAAGAAGATGGAAAAATATACGAAATTTTAATCGGAGAAAAGGGCGATCCGTATAAGCCATATAGTCCAAATCAAGACTTAGGGCTTTTAGTAGGACCATTCCTTGTTCAAAAGCATGATGAAACCTTTAAGAAAAAATGGACAGCAGAAATGAAAAATTGGGAGCGTATTTACGAGGCTCTTGAGAAGGCAGCTCAATCTCCTGAAACGCTAGAAAAAAGACAAGAACTAATCGACAAAATTAAGCTGGTAAAGGGGGCATTAACCGATGAAGATTCCTAATGGGCACGAAGTCATTCAACTGTTTGAACAGTTTTCACCCAAAGGCTTGGCGATGGAAGGCGATAAGATTGGATTACAAATAGGTCGTTTAAATAAAAAAGTTGAACGTATCATGATTGCACTCGATGTCCTTGAAAATGTAGTTGATGAGGCAGTTGAAAAAAATGTCCAACTCATTATCGCTCATCATCCAATTATTTATCGCCCACTTAAAAATTTGTTAACGGATTCCGCCCAGGGAAAAATAATTGAAAAATTATTAAAACACGATATTGCTGTTTATGCAGCACATACCAATCTTGACGTAGCAGTTGGCGGTGTTAATGACCTTCTTGCCGAAGCACTTGAGCTGAAAGATACAGAGGTACTTGTACCTACGGTTGATACAAAACTTAAGAAATTAGTCGTTTTTGTTCCAGCCAGTCATGCAGAGGAGATCAGAAACGTCCTTGGTAAAGCAGGTGCAGGGTCAATTGGAAATTACAGTCACTGTTCATTTTCAGGGAATGGAACGGGGCGATTTTTACCTGAAGACAATACCAATCCTTTTATCGGTGAGGCCGGCAAATTAGAAGAAGTGGATGAAGTGAGACTTGAGACAATCGTTCCTGAACCAGTTCTAAAAAAGACGATTACTGCTATGCTTAAAGCTCATCCTTATGAGGAAGTGGCTTATGATGTCTATCCACTTGAGAACAAAGGCGAAGTGCTCGGTCTTGGTCGAATTGGGAAAGTTCCTGAAACGACATTAGGAGAATTTACAGAAAAAGTAAAGAAGGCACTTGAAGTTTCCCATGTCCGTGTGGTTGGCGATTTGTCAGCTAAAGTTAAAAAAGTAGCTGTTTTAGGCGGCGATGGTAATAAATACTTCATGAATGCCAAGTACCAAGGGGCAGATGTATACGTAACAGGCGATATTTATTATCACACCGCACATGACGCTTTAATGCAGGGTCTGAATATGATAGATCCGGGTCATAATGTCGAAAAGGTCATGAAAAAGGGGTTAACTGCAACATTACAGAGGATGTGCAAAAACGCAGGCTTCTCAGTGGAGATTTTTCCATCTGCTGAAAATACAGATCCATTCCAATTTTTATAAAACGAAAAGAACCGGTCATGGGACTCGGTTCTTTTTTGTAGACTTATTCAGATCTTTTGACCTTTGGCAGTATTCTGCTTAATTGAACCTTTTTACGGCGTTCCCAGGTTGCTTCCTTGTTTGGATCAAATTGCTCAAGGAAGGTAATAACTTCTTTTGTTATTGGTGTTGGTGTAGAAGCACCTGATGTGACTGCTACGTTTTGGGCGTCTTTAATCCAGTCGATTTCTAACTCTGTAATATCAGCAATCCGATAAGCCTTTGTTCCAGCAATTTCTTCTGAAACTTGGGCGAGTCGATTAGAATTATTACTTTTTGGATCACCTACAACAATCGTTACATCTGCTTCGGTTGCTTGTTCTGCAACTGCTTCTTGGCGAATTTGTGTTGCATGGCAAATTTCATTATAGACTTCAACCTGAGGATATTTTTCCTGAACTTTTTTCATTGTATCGGCAACATCCCATTGACTCATCGTTGTTTGATTTGTGACTAGCACCTTGTCACTGCCAATTGTTAATGCTTCGACATCCTGTGGCGTTTCAACCAAGTGCACCATTCCAGGAGCGACACCAACGGCTCCCTCGGGTTCTGGATGACCCTTTTTTCCGATATATATTACTTGGTATCCTTGTTTTGTTTTTTCTTCAATCAGATCATGGGTTCTCGTCACATCAGGACATGTCGCGTCTAACGTTACCAGCCCTTTCTTTTTAGCTAACTCCCTTACTTCTGGTGATATCCCATGGGCAGTAAATATAACCGTTCCTGTTTCTACTTTATCGAGAATATCTTTACGATTTTTTCCGTCTAGGGTAATAATCCCTTCTTCCTCGAACGCATCTGTAACATGTTTGTTATGAACAATCATCCCTAATATGTAGATAGGGCGAGGTAATGTTTTATCTAAAGCAGCATTTCTTGCAATAACCATTGCATCAACTACACCATAGCAGTATCCACGTGGTGAAATTTTGATAATTTGCATATTTAAAGTCCCCCTAAAAAAGACATTGATTCATAGTTTTATGTATTTATTATATAAAACTAATAGATATAATACAAAGATACATTTTTCCTTAGCAGTTTTAGGGAAAAATAAAGAATGCTGTCACCAGCATCCTTCATTTTAAATATACATTTTTGGAATGGAAGATCCTTTTTGTCGTGAGGTTTTTTTGGATGCTACTGGTTGTTGATTATTTTTGCGTTGGACCTTCTTTTTTGAGGTTCTTTTTTCAGGTTCTTCATGATTAGATGATTCGGTTGAGGCTGGTTCGATTTGTTGGCTATTTTCGTCGGGAGCCTCATCTGTATTCTTTGTAGCATTTTTAAATCCTTTATAGATTTTCCACATGGCAGGGAGATTTTTTATCATCGGACCATACTGTTGGACCATCGGACCAATTGACTGGGCTGTTTTTAGTACCTGTTGTGTATTGTTCAAAATGCTTGTTAGTCCGCCGGGGTTACTTAACGATTGAAGCAGGCCTCCACCTCCAGAAGCTGCTTTTCCTGCCGTTTGCATTCCCATAAAACCGCCGGCTTGGTTTCCTCTTCCTAATAATTTCGAAAGTAGTCCACCTCCCCCTCTATTCATTTGATTAGGTCTTCCCATCATTTGTCCCATCATTGGGTTAAATCCTCCTCCAAAGGGGTTGGATGAGGATCCCATCATTGGATTCCTGCCGCCAAAAGGGTTAGATCCGGGATTCATCATCTGGTTATTGCGCCCAAAGGGCCTGGTTCCCATTCCCCCTTGCATAGGCATTCTAGGTCTTGGTTGCATTTCTTAGCCTCCTTTCAAATTGCCTCATGCTTTAAATTATGCATATACCCTAATTTGGTTTAGGTATTATACACAGGACAAAGACTAAAATTAGTTGTTTAAAAGTCGGTAGAAGGTAGAAAATGATAATAAAACGAAAGATAACTGGAGTTTTGGAGGAATATTGACTATAATTGCATGATGGAATAAAAAGTGTTGCTCTTGCAAAAGTAAGAAAACTACTCCAAAGTCATTAGATATTTTTTATATAAGGAGAAAATATATGAAAGAAAACCGTTTTGATCGTTTTACGTTTCAACCATTTATTATAGAAGCTATTAAGGGATTCGGCTTTACTGAGCCGACCGAAATTCAAGAACGTATGATTCCAGTCGTTTTAAAGGGAGAAAGTGCAATTGGTCAATCTCAAACAGGGACAGGGAAAACACTCGCTTATGTTCTTCCTATTCTTGAAAAAATTGACCCGAAACGACCAGAAGTTCAAGCTGTCATAACTGCACCTACCAGAGAATTAGCCTCACAAATTTATCATCAAATATTGAAAATAACTGAGCATGCCAACCCAGAGCAAGCAATTATGACTAGATGCTACATTGGGGGAACGGACAAGCAGCGGACAATTGAAAAATTAAAGGTTCAACCGCATATTGTTGTAGGGACTCCAGGAAGAATCAAGGATCTCATGAGTGATAAGGCACTATTTGTTCATACTGCGGAAATACTCGTCGTCGATGAAGCGGATATGATGTTAGACATGGGATTTATTGAGGATTTGGACAGAGTGGCTGGAAAAATGCCTGAAAATCTTCAAATGCTTGTTTTCTCAGCAACCATCCCAGAAAAATTAAAACCTTTCCTTAAAAAGTATATGGAAAATCCTAAGACCATCCAAATTGAACCAAATAGAAAAGCAGCAGAAAATTTAGAGCATTACCTTTTACCTTCAAGACATCGGAGTAAAAAGCAGCTGGTTCATGATACTCTTCTTGCTTACAATCCTTATTTAGCGATTGTATTTACAAATACCAAAAAAATGGCTGAAGAAGTGGCGTACTTTTTGAATGAAAAAGGATTAAAGGTTGGCCGTGTCCATGGTGATTTAAACCCACGTGAACGAAAACAAATGATGAAGCAAATTCAAGATTTGGAATACCAATATATTGTTGCCACTGACCTTGCTTCACGAGGAATTGATATCGAAGGGGTTAGCCATATCATTAACTATGAACTTCCTTCAGACTTGGATTTTTATATCCACCGCGTCGGAAGAACTGCCCGTGCTGGTTATTCAGGGATTGCCCTTACAATCTATGAGGCATCGGATGAAGATGCATTAAATCGATTAGAAAAAATGGGGATTCAATTTAATTACGTCGATCTTAAAAATAACGAGTTTGTGACCATTGATGAGCGAAATAAGCGAAAAACCCGTGTAAGACAAGAAGATAAAGCAGATCAGAAGGCTAAATCAATGGTAAAGAAACCAACTAAAGTTAAGCCTGGTTATAAAAAGAAAATGCAGTGGGAAATGGATAAAATTAAAAAACGAGAACGAAGAATCGAACAAAGAAAAAAATAATGGAAGCAGGGAGAGAAGGGCATGCTGAAATTAGGGTCACATGTATCAATGAGTGGAAAAGGTATGCTTCTTTCAGCGAGTGAAGAAGCCGTTTCCTACGGTGCAAACACGTTTATGGTATATACGGGAGCACCGCAAAATACAAGAAGAAAAAAAATTGAAGACCTCAATATTGAAGCTGGACGCAGGCATATGGAGCAGAACGGTATTTCAGAAATTATTGTTCATGCACCTTATATCATCAATATTGGTAATACAACAAACCCAGACACATTTGAATTAGGTGTTAGGTTCCTTCGATCAGAAATTGAAAGAACCGAGGCAATCGGCGCGAAGCAAATTGTTCTGCATCCTGGAGCACATGTTAGTGCTGGAACGGAAGCTGGCATCAAAAAAATCATCGAAGGGTTAAATGAAGTCCTAACAGGCAAAGAGCAAGTTCAAATTGCTTTGGAGACTATGGCAGGAAAGGGCTCCGAGTGTGGAAAATCTTTCGAGGAAATAGCAATGATTATGGATGGTGTCAACTATAGTGATAAGCTATCCGTTTGCTTCGATACCTGTCATACCCATGACGCGGGATATAATATTGTCGAGGATTTTGATGGAGTATTAAATGAGTTTGACAAAATCATTGGCTTGGACAAACTAAGGGTTCTGCATATTAACGATAGTAAAAATGCTGTCGGGATGAGAAAAGACAGACATGAAAATATCGGGTTTGGTCATATTGGTTTTAAGGCACTTAATTATATCGTCCACCATCCACAACTTACAGATGTTCCTAAGATTTTAGAAACTCCATATGTAGGTGAAGATAAGAATAATAAAAAAGCACCCTATAAGTTTGAGATCAACATGCTTCATGAGCAAAAGTTTAATGAAAACTTGCTTGATTTAATCATGCAATCATAATAAAAAGCTGTGCTAAGTCACAGCTTTTTATTTTTTGGTTAATTGTATAAATAATTTATTAACTTCCCTTGCAGTTGCTGGTCCCGCAGTTTTGGCAATTTCTTTTACTAATTGAGTCCGCTGTGTATCATCAAAAATATTAACATTTTTCCCTCTTAAGTATTCCGCAATTTTTGCTGCCTGCTGCCTAGTCACTGAGATCTTAAATTGATCAGCATATTTTAACAGTTCGTCAGCAGATATCGTATTAATCTTATGATTAATGATGCTCTGAAAAATTGACACACTCACCACTCCTCACCTTAATGTATGAAAAAGTTCCCGGAGTGTGATTACAGATTTTATAAAAACAAAATTGACTAATGACAGTGTAGCAGACTTTACAATCAAACAGACCTATTGTATACTACTTGAGTTAAATCGGAATGATTCTTATAATTAAAAGGTGATGCGTTGAGTATGCAATCAATTATAGAAATAAAAAAACTTTCTTATCGTTATGAAAAAGATGTAGTACTAGAGAATATCAACATTACCATTCCTAATGGTTCTTTTTTGGCGATTGTCGGACCAAATGGTTCTGGGAAATCCACTCTCTTAAAGTTGATTTTAGGTTTATTAAAGCCGCAAAAAGGGGAAATTTATTTATTTGGTAAGGAAATAAGTAAATTTAAGGATTGGCAAAAAATTGGCTATGTCTCTCAAAAGGCAAATTCCTTTAACACGGGTTTTCCTGCAACCGTATCTGAAGTGGTCCAGAGTGGTTTAACGAAAAAGCTAGGAATGTTTAAGTTTTTTAAAAAGGAACATTCTCAAAAAGTAATCGAAGCCTTGGATGCTGTAGGGATGAAAAAGTTCAGGAACAGAAATATAGGTGAACTCTCTGGTGGCCAGCAGCAAAGAGTTTTTATTGCCCGTGCTCTAGTTAGTGAACCAAGTCTCCTTATTCTTGATGAACCCACAGTTGGTGTGGATGCCGAGAATGTTAGTAATTTTTATCAAATGCTCGGCGATTTAAATAAAACTCGTGATATTACTCTTTTATTGGTGACGCATGATATTGGGACGATATCGGATAAAGTTTCCCATGTAGCCTGCTTAAATAAACATTTGCATTTTCATGGTGAAACACAGGAATTTGAAAAACTCCAAGCGGATGATATGTCTAAAGCCTATGGGCATGATGTCCACATGCTTGCCCATCATCACGAGCACGGAGGCGTTGTGAAATGATTGAAGGAATTTTTCATTATGAATTTTTACAAAATGCCTTTTTAACTGGGATTATGATTGGGATTATTGCCCCATTACTAGGAGTATTTGTTGTTGTAAGAAGATTATCGTTAATTGCCGATGCTCTAAGCCATGTGACTCTGGCGGGGATAGCAGCCAGTTTGCTTTTGGAAAGAAATGTGGCCATGATGGCAGGAGTAAATCCATTGTACTTAGGTATGGTTTTTTCTGTAGGAGGATCCCTGTTCATCGAGAAACTTAGAAGTGTTTATAAGCACTATCAAGAACTTGCGATTCCCATTATTCTTTCGAGCGGAATTGGATTAGGCGTGATCTTTATATCGCTCGCCAATGGTTTTAATACGGATTTGTTCAGCTATTTATTTGGAAGTGTCTCCGCAGTTAGCAGAACGGATTTATGGGTTGTGTTTATTATCGGAATTTTGGTAATTCTAGTGATTATTTTATTATATAAAGAACTTTTTTTATTATCATTTGATGATGAACATGCGAAAGCCTCAGGCATTGCGGCTAAAAGTATTCATTTTATTTTTATTGTGATGGTGGCCTTGGTGATCGCGGCTTCGATGAGAATTGTCGGGATATTATTAGTGTCATCTCTAATGACCTTACCTGTCGCAGCCAGTATTCGGCTTGCTAGAGGATTTAAGCAAACAATTCTTTTATCTGTGATTTTTGGTGAAGTTTCTGTTCTTGGCGGCTTGTTTACAGCGTACTACTTAGATTTAGCCCCAGGTGGAACGATTGTTATGATTGCAGTTCTCATCTTAATTTTCTCCATTTTTTATAAAAAGTTTTTAATCCGTAGGGGAGGGCAGTCTGGTGAACGTTCATGAAGCGATACAATATTTAAAAGAAAAAGGATTTAAACAAACAGGTAAAAGAGAAGATATGCTTCAATTGTTTGCTGATAGTGATAAATATTTAACTGCCAAGGACGTATTGGATCAGCTCAAAGATGATTATCCAGGTCTGAGCTTTGATACAATTTATCGAAATCTTTCCTTATTTGTTAATATGGGAATCCTTGAAATGACAGAATTATCGGGTGAAAAGCATTTTCGCTTTACATGTTCTAGGCATCACCATCATCATCATTTTATCTGTTTAACCTGTGGGAAAACAAAAGAAATTGACACTTGTCCGATGAAAGATTTAAGTGAAAATCTAAAAGGATATGATATTTCCGGTCACAAATTCGAGATTTATGGTCTTTGTCCTGAATGTCATTAAAAAAGGCTATTTTTTCGCATAGATTGTTGTTTTTCGTATAAATTCATCAACCCGTATAACTATATGCTTCGTGGCATCTTTTCGTAAGAACATTTGCGAAAATTGCCTAGAAACTTAAGTTATGACCCATATAAAGCTCCAAAAGCAACAAAGTTTACGAAAAGAGCCTTTAAAAAACCGCTTGTGCAGTTCATTGCACAAGCGGTTTTCTGTTGGTAACTGCTAACGGGACTTAACCAATGAGCGGATGTTCTGTTCTTGCTTCATCCAATTCTCTACCCATTTATTTGCTTCTCTCCAGTTATTGACACGGATTACACCATTTGGAATGGGGTCTTGGTTATATGGTGTATCAAATAAAATGACTGGGATTTGACACTCTTCATGTATCATCACAGCATTATCATGTTTATCTTCAAAGAAGATCTCCACACCATGCTTTTTAACGGAGGCGACTTTGTCATGTGATCCAATTAATTCGATGTGGTCGAAACTTAAGCCTTTATCGATCAACCATTTAGTTGTAAGCTCGAGTAAATGAGAGCTACGCGCACTAATAAAAAACAATTCATGTTCATTTTTCCATTTTTTTAGGACATTTCCTGCTCCATTCGCAAGAGGGGAACTGGCATAGATGGACGGTTCATTTTCAGTGAACCATTCAGCAAATTCCTTTTCGGAAACATTTACATATGGATTATAGTCATACTGAATAACGTCCTCATACAAAATATTCAAGCCAAATGCTTTATTAATAAAAGGTAGGATGGATTTTGGGCAGGTTACAGTTCCATCAATATCAATGCCAAATCTTTTTTTCATGTGTAAACTCACTTTCATAAGTCATTTCAGTATCTCTATATATTTTACCAAAGTATAGCGTTCAATGAATTAACTATTTACAAGTAATTTTTTGGGAATAGAAATAAAAAATTATTACAGGCAAACATTAACATACTAAAATGCTTTCAGAGGCAAACAATAATTAATGCTCCTATTACTGAAAGTGAGGGATTAGGATGGCAGATGAAAGAGACACGAAAGTGCAAGAAGCTCTTCAAAGTTCGAATATTGGTCAAGATATACCCAATTCTCCTACATCATTTAGGGAGGAAACAGCATCAGAAATCGCTGAACCTATTAAGGCTCATTACTCATTGAAAAAAGATGAGTCTGTGCCAAGGATTGGTGCTTCTGTTCCGATAAGAACTTCTGAATATAGGGAAGAAACAGCTGCAGAAATCGCTGCACCTGCTCCACTTATCCGAGGAAGGGAACATGAAGAGGAAAGGGAAAAAGCGGCTGGTGGTACCGGTATTGGGACGCTTGCGTTAATACTTTCGATTTTATCACTGTTTGTTTTACCTATTCTTTTTGGTGCTGCAGGTATTGTGTTAGGTTTTGTTGCCAGAAGGAGAGGGGCCACTGGTTTAGGTGCATGGGCTATTGGTATCGGTGCAATTTCCATTGTGATCGGTATCTTCATTCTTCCATTCTTTTAACAAAACCTGCATAGGAGCAAAAAGAAACCCGGTAATAAATACCGGGTTTCTTGATGTGTTAATTAGTTATTTTTTCTTCCGCTGCTTTTTTTTGAAAGTACTCTTCAGCAATTTGGTCGATTTCCTTTTTCAATTCCTCGACTAATTGAGCTTCAGGGACCTTGCGGACAATTTCACCCTTCCGGAATAATAGCCCTTCACCACGAGCGCCTGCAATACCAATATCAGCCTCACGGGCCTCTCCAGGACCATTAACAGCACAGCCTAATACCGCTACTTTAATCGGTGCTTTGATTTTTTCAATGTATTCTTCCACTTCATTTGCAATACTGATTAAATCAATTTCAATTCGACCGCACGTTGGACAAGAGATCAATGTGGCAGCATTGGAAGAAAGACCGAAAACTTTTAATAGTTCTCTGGCTACCTTAACCTCCTGAACAGGGTCAGCACTTAAGGAAACGCGAAGTGTGTTACCGATTCCTTTGTGTAAAATAGTGCCCAAACCAGCCGCACTTTTTATGCTGCCAGCAAAGAGAGTACCTGATTCCGTAATCCCAAGATGGAGGGGATAATCAAAAGCTCTGGATGCTTTCTCATAGGCTTCAATTGCAAGATTCACATCCGACGCCTTCATGGATACAATAATGTCATGAAAATCTAAGTCCTCAAGAATTTTAATATGGTGGAGTGCACTCTCAACCATGCCATCAGCAGTTGGATAACCATATTTCTCTAATATTCTCTTCTCAAGCGAACCCGCATTTACACCAATTCGAATTGGAATACCGCGTTCTTTTGCAGCTTTTACTACCGCTTCCACCTTTTCTCGTTTGCCAATGTTTCCAGGATTGATTCTAATTTTATCGGCTCCGCCTTCAATGGCTTTAAGCGCCAATTTATAATCAAAATGAATATCAACAACAAGAGGAATGTTAATTCTTTTCTTTATTTCAGAAATGGCATTTGCCGCGCGTTCATCCGGACAAGCCACACGAACAATCTGACAACCAGCTTCCTCAAGACGTTTTATTTCAGCAACGGTTGCTTCCACATCATGTGTTTTTGTTGTGGTCATACTTTGGATAAATAATTCGTTACTCCCGCCAATTGTTAAGTTACCTACTTTAATTGGTCGGGTCTTTGTGCGATGTATTATTTCACTCACGTGTAATTCGCTCCTTCAAAATGGGATTCGAATAAGGTATATATATAAACAATCCGCCTTTTATTTTATCAGCCTTTCACTATTTTTGACAAGAATAAGCATTATCCTCTTTATTTTGAGTAATCAGGGAAATGATATGTAGACCCAATTTGAATTTTTTCAGGTGTTTCCCCAGGGTTTAATTTTCGAAAGTCTTGAATTAGGTCAGTAATCGAGACAGGAAGTTGTTTATCCAGCTGATGTTCCACGATCGATATCACGGTTTCACCAGGTTCTACCTTTGCTTCAAAAGAAGGCAGGTCTGTTTTTAGTTCCGTTTTTGGTGTTTCGATTTTAGCATCTACCTGTGTTGTTTGAGATGAAGGCAGAGTGCCAACAGTTAAGTCAATATAAATTACATATATAATTAAAACGGCAAGTAGGAAACCAAAGAGTTTTTTCATTAGACAAGCCTCCGAAAGGTCAGTTTATACATTGGTATGCTTGTCCAAGTGTAAAAAGAACGAGTTAATAAAAAAAACGCCCAATTTGGGCGTATCCTAGCTTGCTTTTTTGGGTTTCGGTATTTCCTTGATTGCTAAAGATAAAACAATAATCACAACAAACCAATTAATCATGAAGCTGCTAGGAACCGTAGTTTTAATTGCTGCCATAATGGTGAAAAACAAGGTCGGTAATGTTTCGCTGTAAGCAGCCATCCTCCATAACTGACGGTAATTTAAGTTTCTTCCAATCAGATTTTTTAAAACCAGACCAATCAAAGCCAAAACGGTGACTTCGATAAAACTGCCAGCACTTGCAAACAGGTAGATAAACAATGCTCCGACGGGGATGATTACCCATTTCATTCCACTAATTCCGTTAATAAAATCGACCATGTCTCCCTTCGTGATGTTTAATCCTTCTAACATAGAATAGGGGTATGTTTCAAATCTGCCACCAGACGCAAAAACAAATTTATCCTCTAACAATGCAAAAGCATTCCCCTCATCCTCGACATCATTTCCAGAAATAGCACCTGTTGGGTCGAGAATGATTGAGAAGTCATCCTTATTAATGGTAACTGGCACTTTAGTATCCGCGGATAAATGCCCATCTTTTATCGAAAAATCAGGTAATTCATCATTGATTATTGTCTGTGCACTCTCCATTCCAGAAGAAAGTGCAGAGCTTAGGTAAAAAACGGACGGGAGAATTGAAATGAATGTTAAGAAAAAGACATATAGTATTGTCTTTCCTATTCCTTGAAATCGAAACAAGGCAATATCCTTTGGTGAATAGATACTTTTATAAAGTTGTTTAAAAATATTCATAATGACCACCTTCATACTTAAATACAAATAAATTGCTTCAGCATCTATTGTATCTTGAGTAATGGTTAGATACAAGAATGACACCACTTGAATTTTTATTTGAAACCAATTATAAGTTTAATCGTAAGAAGGAATGTGTACATTGAATAATAAGAATTAGTTATGAGGATGAGTAAAATGGATATGGTTTATTGGAGTATCATTATCGTATTGTTTATCATTGCATTTGTTGGTCTGGTTTATCCGATCATTCCAAGTGTATTGTTTTTATTAGCAGGGTTTGTTTTATATGGGTTTTTTTTTAGCTTTCAACCCTTTCGATGGTATTTTTGGTTAATTCAAGGTTTGTTTATTGTACTTCTTTTTATTGCTGACTATATTGCCAATATGATTGGAATCAAAAAATATGGCGGTTCAAAGGCTGGTGTCTGGGGGAGTACGATTGGGATTTTGGTGGGACCGTTCGTGATTCCTTTTTTAGGCATCCTTATAGGTCCATTTATCGGGGCCATCGGAGCGGAATTAATCTTTAACAAAAGAAATTTCAGTGAGAGCCTAAAAATTGGATTTGGCTCAGTCGTAGGTTTTGTATCTAGTGTTGTAACAAAAACAATTATTCAAATCATTATGATTATCTTTTTTTTCATTGTTGTACTGTACTAAAAAAGCCACTTTTAGGTGGCTTTTTTGATGAAAAATTAATTTAACCCGCAAATTTCTAAAGTACAATTTTGGCAGTCTACTTCTTCTTTTAAATAGGTAAGTTTTTTAATTGTAAACTTTTGATTCTCATAGCCAATAATATTCTGTTCACGCAGATCTTTTAAAGCTCGTTGAATCACTTCGCGTGTGCCATAAGTTAAATTAGCTAACTCTTGATGTGTTAATGGCAGGTCGATTAGAATACCATCTTCTGTTTTAATTCCATACGTGTTACATAAACGGATGAGAATGGAATATAACCCGCCTTTTTTTCCATTCATAATGAGGTCCTGACATTTCATTTGTGCCTTTAAATAACCAGTACTTAACCAGGTAACGAGTGCAACCATTGCCTCTGGATCAGTTAAGATGAAATCTTCAAAATGCTCTTTTTTTATAAGAATCATTTCACAATCGGTTATTGTTTTTGCATAAAATTGATAATGGGGATTTGCCTTGAAAAGTTGATATTCGACAATTAATTCCTGATCATTTAAAATTTTTAAGATAAAATCCTTGCCGCGTAAATGAACTCTTCCAAGTGAGATACTCCCTTTAAGTAATAAGTAAACATACTCGACAGAATCCTTTTCTTGAAATAGAAACGAACCAGCTTTCATTTTTTGAATCGGTTCTTTTTTTTGGAAAAAGTAAACTAACAAACTATATATGGATAAACGGCTTTTTTGCATAGAAATCACTCCTTAGGCACCCTTCACTTTGATTTAAATAAATTATTAACATGGTGTCAATATAGTCTTTACATGATTTGGAAGTGATAAAAGTCGGATATGACAAAAATCGTTGACAGATTGCCCTTTAGATTAAAGATGACAACTTTTCGAAAATTGCTAAAGAATCCTTTCAGTTTGCTTTTCAAAGTATTTTTTGAATAAAATTCCACATTACGGGCATGGTAATTCTGTTAAGAACCTAAGCAATATATTTGAAACAATTAACCAACTTTGGTATCTTAAGGAGGAAAGCTTTAGAAATATTCGAAATTCTAAAGCCTATAAATTCACTTATACATAGGAGGAATTAAAATGGCATTTGAATTACCACAATTACCTTATGCAGAAAACGCACTTGAACCACATATTGACAAAGAAACTATGAATATTCACCACACTCGACACCATAACACATATGTAACAAATCTAAATAACGCTTTAGCTGGTAATGAGGAATTACTTTCTAAATCAGTTGAAGAAGTTATTGCTAATTTGGATGCGGTTCCAGAGGCTGCTCGTACTGCAGTTCGTAATAATGGCGGCGGACATGCTAACCATTCTTTATTCTGGCAAATTCTTTCTCCAAATGGCGGCGGTGCACCAACTGGTGAATTAGCTGACGCAATCAGCAGCAAATTTGGCAGCTTCGAAAGCTTTAAAGAAGAGTTCGCTAAAGCAGCAACTACTCGTTTCGGGTCAGGTTGGGCTTGGTTATCTGTGAACAATGGTGAGTTAGAAGTTTCTAGTACGCCAAACCAAGATTCTCCACTAATGGAAGGCAAAACTCCAATTCTTGGTCTTGATGTTTGGGAGCATGCTTACTACTTAAAATATCAAAACAAGCGTCCAGACTATATTTCCTCTTTCTGGAATGTAGTAAATTGGGATGAAGTGTCAAAACGCTACAGCCAAGCAAAATAATAATGGTGATAAAAAAGACAGCTTTAATAGCTGTCTTTTTTTGTTTTGTTATAACTGTGAATAAGAAAAACATGGTTGATAAAGACTACCCATAAGATAAAGGGGAGTTTTTAATGGCAAAAAAATTTATGATTCTAGGTGATGTTAAACTAACAAAAGATTTATCACTTTTGCTGATTATCGGAGGGTTATACTCATTAAGCATCGCTCTATCCAACACATTTGTAAATATTTATCTTTGGAAACAGACGGGGCAATATTCTGATCTCGCTCTTTATAATTTATCGACTGTTATTTTACAACTGCTTACGTTTATCTTAGCGGGACGATGGGCGAAAAAAATCGACAGGGTGATTGTACTTAGGATTGGTGTAATTTTTTTAGCTTTATTTTATGTAATGGTATTAATAGCTGGTACAAATGCTTCAACCTATTTATTACTCTTAGGTAGTCTTTTAGGCGTAGGGTATGGTTTTTATTGGCTTGCTTATAATGTGCTAACATTTGAAATCACCGAACCTGATACGAGAGATTTTTTTAATGGCTTTTTAGGGATATTATCGTCTGCGGGTGGAATGATCGGGCCAATTGCTGCTGGTATCATCATCACTAGATTTGAAAAGTTTACTGGCTATACCATTGTCTTTGGAATTTCACTTGCTTTATTTGCTTTTGCGGTTTTTATGAGCTTTTCCTTGAAACCACGTCCATCATCAGGCAGTTATTGTTTTAGAAAGATTCTTAATGAGAGAAAACAAAATGAAAATTGGCGAATGATTACAAATGCTAACTTTTTCCAGGGCTTGAGGGAAGGTACCTTTGCATTTGTCATCTCCGTATTGGTTTACCTTTCGACGGGAAGTGAAATGTCTTTAGGTACATTTGGACTGCTAAATTCGGGTATATCATTTATTGCGTATTACCTAGCGTCTCGATTAATTAAACAAGAATTTCGAAAAAAAGCCATCCTGATTGGCGGTATTATCCTATATGCATCGGTTCTGTTAATTGTTTGGAAAGTTACTTTTGTCAAATTGTTAATCTATGGCGGGATGATCGCGATAGCCTATCCACTTTTACTCGTCCCCTATATGTCAACTACATACGATGTTATTGGAACTGGATGGAAGGCAGCAGAAATGAGGATCGAATACATTGTTGTTCGAGAAATATATCTGAATTTGGGTAGAATCGTTTCAATAGTGGCTTTTTTAGGAGCAATCACTTGGTTTAAAGCTGAAATCAGTATTCCCATTCTCTTGCTTATTTTAGGCGCGGGGCACACATGCATCTATTTTTTTCTTAAAAGGGTACAATTACCGACCCCGAAATGCGTTGAGTAAATTATTTACTCAGCGCCATTTTTTTCTTTGGACATTTTTACCCGAGAAATTGGTAAGGGTTTTTCGTAGTAAAAAGCTGACTTATCCTATAAAATAGAGAAAGTTAGCTTAAGCAGTGAAAAAGGAAGTGTGTTATCCCTTGAATAATAAAAAGAAAAAAAAGAAAGAACATGTGCCCTTTCGGTTAAACATGTTATTTTTTGTGGTATTTTTGCTATTTTCTGTTCTCATTCTTAGACTTGGCGAATTACAAATCGTTTTTGGAGATGATTTTAAACGTGAAATCGAACGAACAGAAGATATAACTGTAAATAACCCTGTTCCACGGGGGAAGATGTTCGACCGCAATGGGAAAGTTATTGTTGATAATAAACCATTAAATGCAATTACTTATACTAAATATCAACAGACCACTCAAAAGGAAATGTTACAGACCGCAGAACGCTTAGCGAAAATAATCGATATAGAAACTAAAAAACTTCCTGTTCGGGATAAAAAGGATTTTTGGATATTAATACATCCAGAAAAAGCCAAAGATAAGATTACCGAAAAAGAATGGGCGTTATATAAACAAAATGAATTGAACGATAAACAAATATATGATCTTCAATTAAAACGAATCACTGAAAATGAAATTAATGGTTTAAATAAGGAAGAACTAAAAACTCTGGCCATCTACAGGCAATTTAATAGTGGTTATGCTTTAACGCCACAAATTGTCAAAGTTAATGTTGAGAATAAAGAATTCGCTATGGTTAGTGAAAATTTAGAAAGTTTACCAGGTGTTGATACAACCACCGATTGGACACGAACATATGCTTTTGGCAGTACCTTAAGGACAATCTTAGGGGATGTCACTACGTCCGAAGCAGGGATTCCCAAGGAGCAATTAGAAAAGTATATGGCTCGAGACTACAGCCGCAATGACCGAGTTGGAAAAAGTTATCTTGAATTAAAATACGAAGATGTACTTCATGGTCAAAAGGCAAAAGTGAAAAATGTAACCGATAAGACTGGTAAAATCCTTTCAACTGAAGTAGTTTCTGAAGGGAAAAGGGGTAAAGATCTTGTTTTAACCATTGATATGGATCTTCAGAAGAAGGTAGAAAATATCATCGAGGACGAAATGTGGAGTGCCAAACAGAAACCAAATACCGCTCTTCTAGATCGTGCCTTCGTTGTTTTGATGGATCCTCATACTGGTGAAGTCTTATCACTGGCTGGAAAACAAATTGGTAAAGATAAAAATGGTAAAACAGTCATGAAAGACTTTGCTGGAGGAAATATTACAACTTCTTATAACGTTGGTTCAGCGGTAAAAGGGGCAACGATTTTAACTGGATATAAAACAGGAGCAATTCAGCCTGGTTCTACACAATTAGACGAGCCTTTGAGAATAGCTAGTTCACCAGTAATGTCCTCATGGAGAACATTTGGACGGATCAATGATTTACGGGCACTCCAAGTTTCCTCCAACGTATATATGTGGAAAACCGTCATTGCGATGGCTGGAGGACAATATAGAGCAAATCAACCATTACCGTTAGATTATTCAGCCTTTGATACGATGCGGCAGTCATTTAGTCAGTTTGGTTTAGGTACGCGTACAGGGATTGACTTACCTAATGAAATGAGCGGTTTTCCAGGTGCAGATAGGACTCCTGGTTTACTTCTTTTCCTTTCGATTGGACAGTATGATACGTATACACCAATCCAACTCGCGCAATACGTTTCCACAATTGCAAATGGTGGTAATCGTATTCAGCCGCATTTAGTGAAGGAAATTCGTGAACCGGTCATGGAAAACAATGAATTGGGTCCAATTGTTGAAGAAATCCAGCCGAAAGTATTAAACCGATTGGATATGAAGGAATCTTGGATTAAGAGGGTTCAAGAAGGATTTCGAATGGTCATGCAGGTGGGCGACGGTACGGCTGTTAGTCACTTTAAGAGCGCAGATTATTCCCCTGCAGGAAAAACAGGAACAGCAGAGGCGTTTTATGATGGATCTGATAAATCAAAGCGTGGCACAGAAGTTATGAACTTAAGTCTCGTAAGCTTTGCACCATCTGATAATCCTGAGGTCGCCATGGCTGTTGTCGTACCTTGGGCATATCAAGGAAACAGTGGTCCAAGCATTAATAACCTAATCGGTCGAAGAGTCTTGGATGCGTATTTTGATTTAAAGAAAGAGCGTCAAGATAAAGAGAAGTAATCATCTTCTGATCAAAAAGAAGAAGACACCAGTAACAACGAGTAAACACAACCATAATAAGTCAGACACCTGTCTCAGCGTCAGAGACAGGTGTTTTTTTATGTGTATTCGGGCAGCGGGTTAAATAATCCGCATGTTTTATTAATAGAAGGAAAAGATAAATTTGTACATTTACAAAAACTCAACATATCTTTACAAAACCTTTACATTGAATTAAAACTCAGTTAACAGTTGAGGTTTATTCTTATTCATGTAAGGCAGAACAAATAACAAACAAACCATAATTCACAGGGGGAATTAAACAAATGAAAAGTTTTAAAAAATTCGGCCTATTACTTACTCTTGCCGCATTAATGGTATTTGCAGCTGCGTGTGGCGGAGCTTCTACTGATAAAAATGAAGGAACTACTAATAAAGATAATAAGACCGCAAAACTTTCTGGCACCTTAAGCGTTTCTGGTTCCTCTGCGATGCAGCCATTAGTTGCCGCGGCTGCAGAAGAATTCATGGCTGCAAATCCAAATGTTGATATCCAAGTACAAGCTGGTGGATCTGGTACAGGTTTATCACAAGTTGCTGAAGGATCTGTACAGATTGGTAACTCCGACGTTTTCGCTGAAGAAAAAGAAGGCATCCCAGCTGATAAGCTAGTTGACCATAAAGTAGCTGTTGTTGGAATGACTGCTGCTGTTAACCCTAAAGTTGGCATTAAAGATATTAAAAAAGCAGATTTAATCAAAGTTTTCACTGGAAAAATTACCAATTGGAAAGAACTTGGCGGAGCAGACCAAAAGATCGTTCTTGTAAACCGTCCAGACTCTTCAGGAACTCGAGCTGTATTCAATAAGTTTGCGCTTGATGGTGCAACACCTGCTGAAGGAATTACCGAAGATTCATCAAACACGGTTAAAAAGATTATTAACGAAACTGCTGGTGCTGTAGGTTACCTTGCGTTCTCATACTTCACTGATGATTCTGTTACACCACTTGCTATCGATGGTGTTCAACCAACTGCAGAAAATGTACAATCTGGTAAATTCCCAGTTTGGGCTTATCAACATTCTTATACAAAAGGTGAGCCTAATGAATTAGCAAAAGCGTTCCTTGACTACATGATGTCTGATGATATCCAAAACACCTTATTAAAAGAACAAGGATATCTTCCTGTAACAAAAATGACAGTAGAACGTGATGCTAAAGGGAATCAAACAAATAAATAATTTTAAGGTTCAAAATACTGAACAGGGTAAATGCGATTGTGCATTTACCCTGTTATGACGTAGTTTAGGAGTGATTGGTGAATTATGGAAAAGTTAACTCCTGCAAAAGACAGGTTGTTAAAGTCAAAGAAAAATTGGCTGGATGGGGAATTGCGCGGGAAAATTCTCGTTATTTTATGTGCTGTAATAATGATATCAGCAACAATTTCGATAACGATTTTCCTCGGGTCGAAAGGTTTACAATCCTTTATAAAAAACGGTGTAAGTCTTATTGAGTTCATAACCAGTACTCACTGGAATCCTACAAATCAAGCGAAACCTGAATATGGAGTTTTACCGTTTATTTTTGGCTCCTTTGCGGTGACCTTTCTTTCAGCAATCGTTGCAGCACCGCTAGGTATTGGTGGAGCGATTTTCATGACAGAAATTGCACCCTCATGGGGAAAAAAAATCTTACAGCCAGTCATAGAGCTTTTGGTCGGAATTCCATCTGTTGTTTATGGTTTCATCGGGCTTACAGTGTTAGTCCCATTTATCAGAGAACATGTGGGTGGACTTGGTTTTAGCTTGCTCTCAGGTACGATTGTATTATCCATCATGATTTTGCCAACAGTAACAACAATCGCGACGGATGCAATGAGTTCATTACCGAAAAACCTTCGTGAAGGGTCTTATGCTTTAGGTGCTACCCGCTGGCAGACGATTCGAAAAGTTTTAATCCCTGCTGCATTGCCTACCCTATTGACCGCTGTCGTTCTAGGGATGGCAAGAGCGTTTGGAGAAGCTCTCGCAGTACAAATGGTCATCGGTAACGTTAGAGATTTACCAACAAGCTTATTAGACGCGTCAGCAACCTTAACGACAATTATTACTTTAAACATGGGTCATACAACCTACGGTAGTGTAGAAAATAATACTCTATGGTCAATGGGATTAATTTTATTAATTATGTCTTTTGCGTTTATTCTCCTCATTCGCTACCTTTCGTCAAGGAGGAAAATGTAATGAACAGTAAAACTGCAGATCGGATTGCTACAGGCGTATTTATATCAATTGCAATAATAATCATTTCGATATTGGTTGGTTTATTTTATTATATTTTGGTTAATGGACTTAAACATATTTCTCTTGAATTTCTAACCACTCCATCGAGCAATGTACGTGCCGGCGGGGGAATCCGCGACCAATTGTTCAATTCGTTTTATATATTATTTATTACGATGTTAATTGCCCTTCCCTTAGGTATTGGCGGGGGAATTTATATGGCGGAATATGCTAAACCAGGAAAGATTACAGACTTGATCCGTTCTTGTATAGAAGTTTTAGCCTCACTGCCATCCATTGTCATTGGGATGTTTGGTTTATTAATGTTCGTCAATTTAACAGGCTGGGGCTACACCATATTAGGAGGAGCTTTAGCATTAACAGTTTTTAACCTGCCAGTCATTGTACGTGTAAGTGAGGATGCTATTCGAGCAGTCCCACGTGATTTAAAAGAGGCTAGTCTTGCCTTAGGCATCACCAAATGGCATACGATAAAAACCGTTTTATTACCAAGTGCTTTTCCATCGATTTTAACAGGAGCGATTCTTGCAGCAGGGCGTGTATTTGGGGAAGCAGCAGCGCTATTATTTACTGCCGGCCTTTCAACGCCAAGACTTGATTATGCAAACTGGAATCCATTTTCCGCACAATCACCGTTAAATATATTTCGTCCTGCAGAAACACTTGCCGTTCACATTTGGTCCGTAAACACACAAGGATTAATACCAGATGTTGAAGAAGTTTCCAATGGATCAGCTGCTGTTTTAGTATTATCGGTCCTAGTATTTAACCTACTGGCAAGATGGATTGGAAGTATGATTCATAAGAAAGTAACAGCAACTAAATAAAGGGCGGGGAGATAGGATGGATACAGCTTTTACGGAAAAGACAAACGCAAACCAAGCTGTTCAGGCAAACAGCCAATTGCAAAATGATCTTATCTTAAAGGTAAATAATTTAGAAATATTCTATGGAGAAAAACGAGCAGTAAATGGGATTTCAATGGATATTGAAAAAAATTCCGTTACAGCTCTCATAGGCCCTTCAGGCTGTGGGAAGTCAACTTTTTTAAGAAGTATTAATCGGATGAATGACCTTATCCCTGGTGCAAGGGCTGAGGGGGAAATTATTTATGAAGATCTTAATATCTTGTCGGAACAAATAAATGTGGTTGCTTTACGTAAAGAAATTGGAATGGTTTTTCAAAAGCCGAACCCATTTCCAAAATCAATTTATGAAAATATTACACATGCCCTTAAGTTTTCAGGAATGAAAAAGAAAAGCAAACTTGATGAAATTGTTGAAGAAAGTCTGAAAAAAGCGGCATTATGGGACGAAGTAAAGGACAGGCTTCATAAATCTGCCCTCTCTCTTTCTGGCGGTCAGCAGCAACGTCTTTGCATTGCTAGGACAATTGCGATGAAACCTACTGTCATGCTTTTAGATGAGCCATCTTCTGCACTAGACCCAATATCAAATGCTAAAGTTGAGGATTTAATTGTTGATTTAAAAAAGGAATATTCAATTATCATTGTCACCCATAATATGCAGCAGGCATCACGTATTTCTGATAAAACAGCCTTCTTTTTGAGCGGTGATATCATTGAATATGATTATACCGAAAAAATCTTTACCAATCCGTCTGTCAAAAAGACAGAGGAATATATCTCTGGAAGGTTTGGATAAGGGGGAGAAGTTGTGGCAATTTCGACATTAACCAGACAAGTTTTTGATATAAAAGATCTGAATTTATGGTATGGCGAGCATCATGCCTTAAAAAATATCAATTTTGGAATTAACAAAAAAGAGGTTACTGCTATCATCGGTCCCTCGGGCTGTGGCAAGTCCACATTTATAAAAACACTTAACTTGATGATTAATATGGTTCCGAATGTTAGAATGACGGGCGAAATTAATATTAATGGAAAAAATATATTAGACGATAAAATGGATCTCGTAGAACTGCGCAAACACGTGGGAATGGTTTTCCAAAAGGGAAATCCCTTTCCACAATCTATCTTTGATAATGTTGCCTATGGTCCGAGAGTCCATGGTATTACTAAAAAGAAGCATCTTGATGAAATAGTCATTAAATCACTAATGGATGTTGCGCTTTGGGAAGAAGTCAAGGATCGTTTACATGCGCCTGCCTTAGGACTATCAGGGGGACAACAACAAAGGCTGTGCATAGCAAGAGCCCTTGCAACCAAACCTGAAGTGTTGTTAATGGACGAACCAACTTCAGCGTTAGACCCAATATCCACGTTAAAAATTGAAGAAATGATCTTAGAATTAAAAGAAAAATATACAATCGTGATTGTTACCCATAATATGCAGCAGGCATCAAGGGTTTCAGATAAGACTGCATTCTTTTTAATGGGTGAATTAATCGAACTAGATTCAACTTCAACAATTTTTTCTAATCCAAAAGATTCACGTACTGAAGGCTATATTACTGGAAGATTCGGATGATGAGGTGACGATGATGAGTACAAGGACAAATTTTGATAACGATTTAAAAGAGTTAAAAGATTTGCTGTTGAAAATGGCTGAAAAATCGGAGCACGCCATTAAAGAATCGATGATTGCCCTTATTAATCAGGACATGGAAAAGGCAAAGCTGGTTATTGATGGGGATAATGAAATCGATGATTTAGAATATGAGATTAATGATAAGGCACTATTATTAATTGCAAGACAATCTCCTGTAGCCACCGATCTCAGGAAAATAAGTGTTGCATTAAAAGTTTCATCAGAAGTGGAACGATTTGCGGATATAGCCGTTAATATAGCGAAATCGGCACTTCACATCGGCAAAGAAAAGCACTTTAAAGAAATCATTGATATTCCTAAAATGATGGAGATGGCCTTGGAAATGGTTTCTGATTCCATTAAAGCCTATTATTCAGGGGATATTGATTTGGCAAAAAAATCTGCAGAAAAAGATGATGAAGTAGACAAAATGTTTGGAAGCTTGATACAAGAGCTCTTGAGCTATATCCCACAAAATCCAAATGCAACCAATCAAATTATACAATTAGCGTTTGTATGTAGATATATTGAAAGAATTGCCGATCATTCCACGAATATTGCAGAGAATGTTATTTATCTTGTGACAGGAAATCGTATTAATTTAAATGAATAAAGAAAAAATAGATTTTATTAAAGATAAGGAGATTTAAGCCTTATCTTTTTTATTTTTTAAACGAGACTTATTCCCATTTCATTTCCAAAGACTAGCAAGAAACGACAATTTGCGTTTATTGTGCGCGGTTCAATCTGGTGGTACGATTAAATTATCACTTATTAAGAATAATTTGGAATTTTCGTGCATATACTGATTGTTTGCAGAAATGGAGGACGAAATGGTTAATGAAATGATTATGTTTAAAGGAGATGGAGGAAATATAACTAACCATCTATCTACAGATTATATCCCACTTAAGGGTGAATTGGTTGCTAAGCTTGTTACCCCACGCAAAATGTTTCTCTTCTGGGAAGTTTCTAAAATTCCTCAAAAAATTATCGAACGCTATTTTAATCTAAGTTTTGATCGTCTGATCCCAGTTGTCAGAATTTATGATGTGACAGATTTGGTTTTTAATGGAAAAAATGCGCATCACTTTTTTGAAATCGTGGTTCCTTATCAAAATGGACATTGGTTCATAAATGGATTAGTTGCTAATCGCAGCTATGTAGCAGAATTAGGGATCAATCTTTATGATAAGGGATTTTTTCCACTATTTCGCTCCAATAGTATTCGCACACCGACAATGGCATTACCGAATGGAAATGACATAAATCATGATCTAATCCAACTTAAGCAACATGAAGAGCATCCGCCAAAATGGATTGATCATGTAAGTACGTATAGCTATTACGAGGAATCGGAGGATTTAAATGGATAATACAATCTCCGAACTAGATGACATTGCTCCCAATAAGGAACAATTAAAAATATTGATGCTTTGTTGGGAATTTCCTCCCAATGTAATAGGAGGCCTTTCAAGGCATGTATTTGGATTATCCGTTCATTTGGCACAAACAGGTCATGAAGTCCATGTATTAACAGCAGGAAATGGAAATCTACCATTAGATGAATTAATCGAGGGTGTGTATGTTCACCGAGTCAAACCCATTAACGAAAACGATGAGAATTTTTTTTCATGGATAGGTGGACTTAATTTAGCAATGGCTTTTCGAGCAGAAAAGTTATCGGAAGAAATCCTTTTTGACTTGATCCATGCCCACGATTGGTTAGTGGGTTCGGCGGCGATTGTTTTAAAAGAATCACTGGAGCTCCCACTATTATCAACCATTCATGCTACAGAGTATGGAAGGAATAATGGCATTCATAATGAAAATCAACAATTTATCCATAATCAAGAACATCAATTAATTGGCGAGTCTGACCACATTATTGTTTGTAGTGATTATATGAAAAACGTCCTTCATACCATTTTTAAAACTAAAAATGAAAAAATGGTAATTTTACCTAATGGAATTGACCCTCTAAAGCCGAACTTCAAAACAGAGGACATATTTCCAGAACTAAAGGGAAAGAAATATATTTTTTCATTAGGAAGAATCGTTAAAGAAAAAGGATTTGAAACCATAATAAGGGCTGCGGCGATTGCTAAAAAAAGAAACGTTGACTGGATTTTTGTAGTAGCGGGTAAAGGACCGATGCTAGAAACGTATCGACAACGGATTAGCGAAATGAAATTGGAAAGTCATGTTCGATTTATAGGGTATGTAAATGATGAGCAACGAAACGCGCTCATCGCTGGAAGTGAATTAGCCGTCATTCCAAGTTTATATGAACCTTTTGGGATCGTGGTACTGGAAACAATGATCTTAGGGAAACCAACCGTTGTTTCTAATACAGGCGGTATGAAAGGGATCGTGAAACATTTAAATACGGGACTGTTGATGACACCTGGAGATGAACGGAGCATGCTAGATCAAATTGATTATCTAGAAAAACACCCGTTTAAGGCAGAAGAAATTGGAAAAAGAGGAAGGAAAATTGTAACTAGTTTATATGGGTGGAAACGAATTGCCATAGAAACTAGCAGGGTAATGGAAGATACATTGTTAAAAAAACGTGTTAGTTCAAGTGAATCAAATGCAACACTAAATAACCAGTAAAAAGGTGTGGATCGATGAATCTAATTGAACAACTACAAAAAACGAAACCAAAACTTAGCCGCCAACTTCAAAAAGAAACACTTCAGTTTATACCTGGTTTATGGGTAAACGGAAAGTACTTTTGGCTCCAAGATTGTATGGAAAAGGTCTTTAAGGACGAAGAAATCATTATTAAAGTGAGACAGGAGCAACCCCACTCCAAAATTCATTATTCTAGTATGTATATTAGTAATCACAGCAAGGAAACGAAAGAGGTTAAGATCTTGGCCATGCATTATTACCCAAACGTAATTCAAGACAACCTTGCTTTTTTATCACCGACAGATAATCGAATCTTTCACCTTGCTAATAAAAATATTTACTTGGTAAATGGTGATTACAATGGAGAAGGAATGAAGGAATATACGGTTATGCCACAATGGAATGTTTTTACCGATAAAATTTGGAGTTCACTTCAAAAGGGGAACTTAAATTATCACCCAATGGCTAAAAGCCCTGCTGCTAGTATTTTTACGATAACAATGTCGATAGGTCAACATGATATAGGAAAAGTGAACACTTGGACGATTTCAGGTTCCAACAAAAACGAATTACTTTCAATGGAGCAAGCCCTTTTAAAGCAAACGGAAAGAAAGCAATAATTATCTAAAAAAAACATACTAGCATTTCCTTTTAAAAAATGATATTATGGAAAAGTCGTATGAATGAAATGCTTAATTGTTTGGAGGGAAATAAACATGCGTGTGAATATTACATTGGCTTGCACCGAGTGTGGAGATCGTAACTATATTTCAACAAAAAATAAACGTAATAATCCAGATCGTCTTGAGCTTAAGAAGTATTGCCCAAGAGAGAAACGTACAACAGCACATCGTGAAACAAAATAAGCAGTAGGGCTTCCTGCTGCTTTTTTTTGTGTCTAAAAGTAAGGAGGTTACCTTCACATGAATAATAAAGAGTCCATACGTAAAGAAATGAAAGAGACACTTTCCAGGCTTACAAAACCTTTATATGAAGATTATTCATATTCAATTGCGAGCAGACTTTATGAGGATGAAGATTGGAAGCAAGCGAAGGTTATTGGAATAACCATTTCAAAAAAACCAGAGGTTGATACCTATCAAATTATTAAGAGAGCTTGGGAAATAGGGAAGCAAGTGGTAGTACCGAAGTGTTACCCAAAGGAGAAGAAGTTGTCTTTTCGGACCATCACTGATTTTTCACAATTGGAAACAGTTTATTATGGTCTATTGGAGCCAATTGAGGCAGTAACTAAGGAAGTTAGTGCTGATCGCATTGACCTTCTCCTAGTGCCAGGTTTAGCATACACTCGAGAAGGATATCGACTGGGTTTTGGTGGAGGTTATTATGATCGATATTTATTAAATTACTCTGGTAAAACCCTATCACTAGCCTTTGTTGATCAATTGGTCCCAGAGTTTCTTGTTGAGAGTCATGATATTCCTGTCTCAAAAATTATTACAAACGATGAGGTTATTAAGATAAGATGATAGAAACCATTATCATTTTCATTTTTATATTATTGACCGCTGCAGCAGGCTATCGCCTTAAATCTTTGACGCCATCGGGTTCTTTTTCAGCCAGTTTAGTTGGAATTGCGGTATATTTAGGTTTCGGTGTGAACGGTCTTTATCTGCTTGGTGCATTTTTTGCGTCTTCAAGCTTGTGGTCAAAATATAAGAGTAGTTCCAAATACATAATAGAAGAAAAGCTGGCAAAAGGAGCTAGGCGGGATTGGAGCCAAGTCGCCGCGAATGGAGGGGCAGCGGCCCTTTTCAGTATCATCCATTATTTTAATCATGATATGATTTGGTTAATTGGCTTCTTAGTTTGTCTCGCAAGCGCTAATTCTGATACATGGGCTTCGGAAATTGGCAGTTTAAGTAAACGAGCCCCAATTTACATACGGACCTTTAAGCGAATTGATAAGGGGACATCCGGAGCAATAAGTTTTTTAGGTAGTGCAGCTGCACTTGCAGGTTCATTACTAATCTCCATTATCGGGTTTTGGCTTTTTCATTTAGATTTTTTTGTTACTTGTCTAGTATTTTTATTTGGTTACATCGGGAATGTCATTGATACGTTGATTGGGGCTTTTTACCAGCAGGTATATGTTTGCAAGCAATGTGGGATTGAAACTGAAAAGAGAAGCCACTGTCAGATGCCGACAACTAGAATAAAAGGGATAATCTTTGTAGATAATGATATGGTGAATTTCCTTTCTGGTTTTATTGCTTCGGTACTTGCAATCACTATTACTTATTTGAATAAATAACTTAGCTTATCATAATGGATTTGTATATCTTTGGGGAAATTAATTTATTTCATTTGGAGGAATGGTCATGAAAAGTCGTCGAGTGAATAGGGTTGCCCTCATTGGAACTGGTTTTGTTGGCTCAAGCTATGCTTTTGCTCTATTAAATCAAGGTATAACTGAAGAACTTGTCTTAATTGATTTAAATAAGGAAAAAGCAGAAGGAGACGCAATGGATTTGAATCATGGACTGCCATTTTCTCCATCGCGAACGAAGATTTGGTATGGAAGTTATCAGGATTGTGGTGAGGCCGATTTAATTGTGATCACTGCTGGTGCTAACCAAAAGCCTGGGGAGACCAGACTTGACTTGGTCGAAAAAAATACAAGAATTTTTAAAGGAATTGTGGAAGAAATCATGGCAAGTGGATTTGACGGAATTTTTCTGGTGGCCACAAATCCGGTGGATATTTTAACATATGCTGTGTGGAAATTTTCAGGGTTGCCAAAAGAACGGGTAATTGGTTCTGGGACGATTTTAGATACAGCACGTTTTCGCTTTTTGTTGGGTGATTATTTTGATGTGGACACTCGAAATGTGCATGCCTATATTATTGGAGAACATGGTGATACAGAACTACCTGTCTGGAGTAATGCTGATATTGCCGGAACTTCCATTAGTGATTGGTCTAAAAACAAACCTGGGTTTAAACAATCAGACCTTGAGCAGCTCTTTTTAAATGTCCGAGACGCTGCCTACCATATCATTGAACGCAAAGGTGCAACCTATTATGGAATTGCTATGGGGCTTGTTAGATTGACCAAAGCGATTCTACGCGATGAAAATTCAGTCCTAACTGTTTCCACGTATCTTGATGGACAATATGGACAAAACGATATTTATATTGGCGTTCCGGCTGTAGTCAATCGTGGGGGAGTTAGACAAGTGGTTGAACTGAATTTAAATGAAGAAGAACGGGCGAAATTCGAAAATTCTGTAAATGTGTTGAAGAAAACGATGGAGCCAGTTTTTAAGAGCTATTAATTGAAAGGATTGAATTCAAATAAGGAGAATTCAATCCTTTTTATTGGATAAAATAATCCTCAAAAACACAAAATAGAAAGAGGAGGGATGATGATGTCTCGAATGTTAACATCCATATTAATGATTGGCTCCATCGGGTATTTTTTATATAAGTACAAATTCCGACTTATTAATGTTCTACTTAAGTCTGGTTGGATGCGCAGGATTGCAGTTGGCTCAATCATGAATTTCCCAGGAGTAAAACAAAAAATGATGCAATCGATGTTCGGAAAACCATCTGAGGGGTAAAAACCACAGATGGTTTTTTGTTTTCAATAGGGAAGATCGTTGCAAAAAATAATCAGCTTGTCTGATTATTGTAACTAGAGTTTTCGTTTATAATGAAAGATATAAAATAAAATGCGTGAAGCTTATTCTTACATAGGAAGTTGGGGGGAAATGAATAATAGAGAAGGTTTTGTTTTTTGGAAGTTGGCAAATTCATTGATAGCAGAACATGGCTATCGAATTATTCAATTATTTGAAAATCAAAAAGAAATATGGCTTGAAAAAATTGAAAATAAAAAAGCACCAATCATTCGCTTGCTGCTCCATAATTTGGATTGGAGTAATGCAATGCAGAGGGATATTGAGTTTACTGCTGCCAATGGGGAAAGAGTTCGGAAACAAATTGGACGTCATGAATTGAATGTAGTCAACATTTACGTCAGTCAGTTTCCACCTGTTGATGAATACGAGTTTCGACTCAATAAACCTTTTGTCCATACAGATGGGAATAAAACAATGGTTAGTTCAATCCTATTTGCGGAGGGACAATACGATGAAGGTTTCCGACGCTTATCAGAAAGGCTTGCGTCTGAGGTTTCCTTTTCTATAAAAGATGACTATTCAGCAGAAGATGTTGAGTTAGTTAAGAGAGCAGCCTTGGATTACGCAATAAAAAAAGTAAAGACAGAAAGAGCGATTCTATTGAATGGTAAACCATTCTTTACATATGTTTTCATTGCAATCCAGCTTGCTGTTTTTTTCTGGCTGCAAATGCATGGTGGGAGTACTAACACTTCCACGTTGATTAAATACGGCGCAAAAGTCAATCAATTGATTGTTGAAGGGGAATGGTGGAGATTTATAACACCGGTTTTTCTTCATATTGGATTTGTCCATCTGGCTATGAATACTTTAGCTTTGTACTTTCTTGGAACGGAAGTAGAAAGAATTTTTGGCAATCTTCGTTTTTTGGTGATTTACCTATTTGCCGGAGTTATAGGCTTTATTGCCAGTTTCATCTTTAGTGCTAACTTATCAGCAGGGGCAAGTGGCGCTATTTTTGGCTGTTTTGGTGCATTACTGTATTTTGGAGTTATTTTCCCGAAATTATTTTTCCGGACAATGGGATTAAATTTGCTTGTTGTGCTCGGAATAAACTTGATGATTGGATTCTCGGCATCTGGTATAGACAATGCAGGTCATCTAGGCGGGTTAGTTGGAGGATTCTTTGGTGCAGGTGTTGTCCACCTTCCGAAGAAGAAAAAACCCTTGTTGCAAATGTTATTTTTCATTGTAGCTGCCGCGCTTTTATGGGGTTCTTTATCCTACGGTTTTAGTGCTTCTGGAAAAGCATATGATGAAAACTCTGGTTTGTTAATGGCTCAGGAATATATTAAGCAAAACAATTATGATAAAGCCTATAACGTATTAAAGGAATCTGAAGAGAACGCTGTGAATGTGTCCGAGAAAACCTATTTTCTCTTATCTTTTGTCGAAATTAAGAAGGAAATGCTCACTGAGGCCAAAACACATCTAGAAAAGGCCATAAAACTTGACCCTAGTTTTGATGAAGCGTTCTTTAATTTGGCACTGATTAATCTGGAACAAAAAGATTTGGAAGAAGCTAAGGAAAATATTCAATTGGCTATTAAGCAAAACCCGAATCAACAGAATTATTCTGAATTACTACAAGAAATAAATCGCCAGCTTCAATCCACCGACAAGGGGGAGTAAGGTTAATTTTTCTTGATAACTATGAATATATTGTCTTGAGGATAAACGGTGGCATGGGTTATACTTTTTCTTGTACAATATTTTTTCTCTCCATTAAAATACTAGGAGATATAGGATGAAAACTATTTATGATATTCAGCAATTTTTAAAGAGATTTGGAACATTTATTTATATTGGTGACAGAGTAGCTGACCTTGAATTAATGGAAATGGAACTAAAGGAACTGTATCAGTCTCAACTGATTGAACCACGAGAATTCCAAACCGCATTATTAATTTTGAGGCATGAAATACAATTTCAAAAAGAAAAAGTCAAAAATAAAGATAGGTGATTTTAATGTCAAAAAAATGGATTGTTGGTGTGGATCTTGGTGGTACAACGACTAAACTAGCTTTCATTACAAATGATGGCGAGATTATTCATAAATGGGAAATACCAACCGATAATGCGAATGAAGGAAAAAACATAACAATAAATATTGCCAAGGCAATTGATGAAAAACTAAAAGAGCTGGGTCAAACAAAAGATAATTTAATAGGAATCGGTATGGGTGCACCGGGTCCAGTTAATTATGAAAAGGGGATAGTTTTAAATGTCGTAAATTTAGGCTGGCCTAATAACTATCCTTTAAAAGACAGCCTTGAGACAGCAACTTTACTTCCAGCAGCGATTGAAAATGACGCGAACTGTGCAGCATTGGGTGAGATGTGGATGGGTGCAGGCAATGGAGCAAAGGACCTTGTATGTGTCACACTTGGCACAGGGGTCGGTGGAGGTGTAATTGCAGGCGGAAAAGTTGTTCAAGGTATTAATGGTGCCGCTGGAGAAATCGGCCATATAACTGCTATTCCCTTTGGTGGAGCGCCATGCAATTGCGGGAAAACAGGTTGTCTTGAAACCGTAGCCTCTGCGACAGGTATTGTACGTCTAGCCCGAATGGAGCTTGCTAAGGGGTCACCAAGTGAATTAACAGATAAAATTGCTGAAAATGGCACATTTACAGCAAAAGACGTCTTTGATGCGGCACGAAATCGTGATGAATTAGCGCAAACAGTCTTGAATGAGGTTTCCTTTCACTTAGGTTTCGTTTTAGCTAGTATTGCCAATACTCTTAATCCAGAAAAGATAGTTCTTGGCGGCGGTGTTTCAAAAGCAGGCGATATTTTATTAAATCCAGTAAAAAGTAATTTTGAACAGTTTGCTTTTTCAGCCGTCCGTGATTCCACAAAATTAGCTTTGGCTACACTTGGGAATGATGCAGGCGTACTTGGTGCGGCATGGTTGATTAAGAATCAATTAAATCAATAAAATATAAAAGAAAAATCCGCATTAATGCGGTTTTTTCTTTGTAACTTACAAAAATACTAAATCTAGAATCTATGGCTTTTTTCCTATTTTGATAAAATTGTTATAATATTGAAACATTATTGTTATTTTAACGTACTAACATATGAGAGAAATAAGAGAGGAGGAAATATTGATTATATTGAACAGGAAATATAGTAAAAATCCAATGTTTCTGGTCCTCTATTTATTTTTTTTGATCCTCATCTTAGGTGCATGCTCCCAAAAGGAGAAAGTAAACCTTAAAGTTCCTGTTAAAAATGTAAAGCCTAAAACACCGGTTATATCTGCGGTTGGACAAAAATGGAAATTGCCAATTTCTATACCGGAAGGTGAATTTTCCAAACTCGTTGGCTGGCTATCAGAGACTAAAGTCCTCTATATTACGAATCTAGAACAAACTTCAAGTTTATATCGTTACGACCTCTTAACAGGTAAAAGTGAATTAATTTATAAAAGTGAAAATCCCATTATTAAGGTAGTGATTAGTCCGTCGAAAAAAAGCATTCTAATCCATGCGTCGCAATCAGCATCCGAAGGATTAGTTACAATAATCGATATAAAAGGTACTGAAATCCTGAAAAAATCGTTTCCATCTTATGAATTAGCATTTGAATGGAATCCGTATAATGAAGCCCAAGTATTAGTAACAAAATTTGCAGAGGATTGGAGTTTTCAAGTGTTATTGATAGACTTGAAGAAAACCAATACATCTGAACTAGACTTTCCTCAGCCTTTTGTAAAGTGGATAGATGGGAATGAGATTGCTTTCATAAATTGGGCAGAAGATAGTCCATCCTTATTTGGTCCACTCCATGTTAAAAATTTAAAAAATGGGATTGAGAAGACGTTGTTTCCATCTGTAATAGATTTTTCAGTTTTGCGGGACGTCCTCATGACAATCTCCGTAAATGAACAAGACCAATCCTTAGCCATTTATTCATTTTTTGACAAACAAAAGAGAAAGCTATTTACTTTTTCAATGCCACAGCTAACAAGATATTCAGATTGGTTAGTTCCTTTTTATGATTATAATGAACAAAACAGACAATTTATTACCTTTAGACCGCTATCAAGTGGAGAAATGGATTCTTATTCAGAAGGTTTTCAACTCCGTACCTATAATCTTAAGAATGGAAACAGTAGCCTGATAATGGATGGATTAGAAAATGAGCCAATGACTCTCTCACCTAAAGGTGAGGCTCTCCTATATGGGAATCGGTTTGAAAAAATAATCGATCTAGGTGCAAAGAAAATATATCAACTGGTAAAAGAATGACACTTGTTTTGAGTGTCATTTTTTGGTTTTATCTTCCGATATGGTAAAATCACGTTGAAATCAAAAACTAAAAGAGGATGGTAGTAATTCAATGGCGATAGTAGATGTAACAGTTATTCCACTAGGTACAGAAACACCTAGTGTCAGTAAATATGTAGCAAGTGTTCAAAAGGTTTTGAGAAAATATCAAGAAGAAGGGAAAATTCGTTTTCAATTAACACCAATGAATACGATTATTGAAGGTGACCTTCCAATATTATTTGAAGTCATACAAGAAATGCATGAGGTACCCTTTACTGAAGGTATCCAGCGAGTCGCTACAACGATTCGAATTGATGACAGAAGAGATGTCAAGCGAAGTATGGAATATAAAGTAGACAGGGTAACAAGCCTTTTAAATGAGGGCTAAATAGGGAGCGGATTTTGCAAAATTCAGCACTATCGATTTAAATGCGGAAAATAAAAAGACTGCCGGTTGGCAGTCTTTTTTAATTCTCTTAATGAGTTCCAGTTGGAAATCCAGATTCAACAATGGTCATAACTGTAAACCAGCCGAAAACCACAAATGAAGCTACACCCCAAAATGCACCTAAGAAATTTTTTTTCTTCAGTGCTGAAAATCCACCGAAAGCAGCAAGAATCGTTACGAGAGCAAAGATAATTACTAAACCCATGAAAAATCCCCCTTTTTTTGTCATTAGCAAGCATACATCAAACAAATTAAAGAAAAATTATGTACCTATATTATTTACATTCGATTCTTATTTTATATTTTTTTCTTTCATTTGTCGAGAGCAAAAAAGAACTCACTGAATTTGTATTCTTTCTCTCTACATATTACTTAGTGTAAAATAATAATATCGCAATTACAATTGGAGGTACAAAAATATGAAATGGCAACAAATCCCCTTAGGGGCACTTCAAACTAACTGCTACATCGTAGAAAATTCGGACCGTTCTTGTTTAATTATTGATCCAGGCAGTGAAGGGAAAAAGCTCATTAATTTATTGAACAATAGAAAATTGAAACCGCTGGCAATATTCCTAACCCATGCACATTTTGATCATATCGGGGGCGTCGATGAAGTAAGGGATTTTTATAATATTCCCGTATATCTTCACAAACAGGAAGAAAAATGGCTTGGGGACCCTGCACTAAATGGTTCACAATTTTTTATGATTCAGGATTCTTTGAAAGTAAATCCGGCTGATCATATCATTAAAAATGAAGGCATCATGAAAATAGGCGATTTTGAGTTTACCATTTTTCATACCCCTGGTCATTCACCAGGAAGTGTCTCTTATTATTTTGAAAAGGAAGGGTTTATTCTTTCTGGTGATGCTCTTTTTCAAGGCAGTATTGGTCGAACAGATTTGCCAGAAGGGAACGAAGCACAGTTATTAAAAAGCATACATAATAAGTTGCTTGTATTACCAGAGGAAACGTATGTATTATCTGGTCACGGTCCTGTGACAACCATTGGTGAAGAAATGGATAGTAATCCATTTTTGAATGGATTTTAGTAGCTAAGGGAGACAATATAGAAAAACCCTTCTCCGAATTGAGAAGGGTTTTTCTGGGGGATATTCTATTCTAATATGGGAGGGGATAAAGTTTAAGCTACTAACTTAACAATATTATAAAGTTATCACTATGTCAATAGTGTTTATTCGCAAAGGAGCATATATGAACACATTGTTAAAAGCATTAATTTCAAATTCATCCAATGAGTTAATCACTTACGCAAGATATATTGAGGCAGCATTGTATCATCCAGAATTCGGCTATTATATGAGGGATAAACAGAAGATTGGGCGGCATGGTGATTTCATAACAACAAGTAATATTTCTGATTTATATGGAAGAATGATGGCCAAATGGTTTTCTCTAGTATGTAAGAGGGCACAACTTGCTCCTGTATTCTGTGAAATTGGTGCCGGAAATGGACGTTTTGCTAAAGCATTTTTACAGGAATGGAAGGACAAACTGCAAACCCCATTAACATATATTATTGTTGAGAGCAGCCCTTTTCATCGGAAATTACAGCAAGAATTGTTATTGCCTGATTTTCCAATTGTCCAAGTGAATAGCATTAATGAGGTTGAAGCATTTGAAGGAATGATTTTTTCGAACGAGCTCTTTGATGCCTTACCCGTTCATGTCATTGAAAAGCATAATGGGGAACTTTATGAAATGATGATAGGGATTCGAAATAATGACCTTTATGAGCAAAAAGTACCTTTAACCAATTCAGACATCCTCATCTTTTTACAGGAAAGCAAGATTGATTTAAAGGAAAAGCAGCGGATCGAGGTCCCGTTAGCCATGGTGGAGATGCTGAGGGAGATTTCTCGAACATTGTTAAAAGGGGTAGTTGTAACCTCTGATTATGGTTATACAAATGAAGAATGGATGAACCCTAGAAGGACAAAGGGGAGTTTGCGAGGTTATTTTAAGCATCAGATGGTTGATGATGTCTTGCAGCACCCCGGAGAAATGGATATCACAACTCATATCCATTTTGATTATCTAATTCAAAAAGGTGAACAGGAAAAATTAGAACTTATTTCAAAAATCAGGCAGGATGAGTTTTTATTAAAGGCAGGTATCCTCAAAGAATTAGAGAACCACTATGACCCCAATCCATTTTCTGAGGTAAGCAAACGGAATCGTGCGATTCGCAGTTTAATTATGCCTACAGGGATGAGTTCCTATTTTCATGTGGTTATTCAGCAAAAAGGTCTTAACATCAATCTGAGTGACATTTTTAGAGAATAAAGAAAAACGCCGGAATTCCGGCGTTTTTTCTAAGTGTTTCTTAATGCCCTGCACCAGGCACCATCATGAAAGTTGTCCAATAAGTGAAGCCCGCGAAGAAAATTGTTAAATATGCTCCGAAAACCCACAAATACATGCGCTCGGATAGTTTAAGATAGCTGAGCAGAACGAAAAAACCTGTTTGGGCTAAGAATAACATTGCCGTTTTATCCATATCTCCAAGAAAAAACATTACTGTAAAAATGCCCGTCCAGAAACCACAAACTCTGAACATACGATCCATATGTATCCCTCCTTTACCCTACGATACCATCATTACAATATTATAAAGTAAGAGGAGGTATAATGTAAATAATGGTTTCGAATTAGTTTGTAACTAGCGCTTGATATGAACAAGTTTCACATCCAGAAATAATATTATCTTTTTCAATTAACTCAACGGATTCAAATAGTGCTCCAAACATTCCTTTAAGAAATTCATGGTGCATACTACATACTGTCTCCGAATGTTCTTCTGCCACTTCTTTGAACGGACAATTGAAAATTTGGAAATAAATTTTTGTTTTATCACCATTGGCTTCAAATTCAGGATAAAAACCCGCTAGAGTTGCAGCGCTTTTTAATATTATTAGCTTTTGATCAAATTCTAATTCCTCACCAAACGCCCTTTTTGCCTTTTCTTGTTCAATCACTTCTGTCCCAAAACGTTTTCCAGTTAGGAAAAGTGCTTTTTTGCCAGCTTCTCCAAGTGAAATCATTGTTTGGATTGCGACTTTAGATAAGAGCATGTAGTCACGAAATGGGAAATGCAGCTGAATTACATCATCTGATAAACGATATAATCTACTTGGTCTGCCGCCTTTACCAGTTTTTTTTGTTTCAGATGCTAACATATTTACATCTTCAAGTTTAGATAAATGTAGTCTTGCAACATTTGGATGAATATTAAAGTTTTCTGCTACCTCTTGAACTGTTACTTCTTGATGACGTTTGGTAATGTATTGATAAATATAGTACCGTGTTGGATCTGACAAAACGTTTGTTATCTTTAATGTTTGTTCCATCATTGTTCACCTCGGACCCCCATAATTTATTCCATTATAATACAGCCAATGTAACATGGGAATGAGGTTAACAATGTTAACACTATAAGTTTAGAAAATGTTCACAATTAGCGACTTTATATTGTAACAATATAATAAAAAAACAGCCATTTTGAAAAAAAAACTATTGTAAATAGCTGAAATATAGTTATTTTGGAAAAATAACGCACGTTGAGGATAGCTGCTCGTTTACATTCTTCGCCTCTTTTTTACTTCAAAATAGAGGATGTAAGGTAGTATTCCAAACCAACGATACCAAAAGGAGGCTTTTGTTTCTTTCCGCTCATTTCGAAGACGTTTCCGTTCATCCTTTGGTTGATCTGCATATCTCACGATGGTTTGGGTCATATATTTAACATAGTCATTAGTTTTCATGGACACACCTGCCTTTAATTTTCATAAACAAGTATGCCCATGTTTGTTTATTTCAATTCAAGCCATTTGGTTAATCGTTTTGTTCGTGTATCAAAATACCCCCTTCCGCTAGATGTTACATCATCAGAATTGAGGTGAAAAGTGAAATTGACTTTTTGGACATACCCGGTGGGAGTTTCAGCCTGGAAATCCATTGTGCCCTTAACAAACTTAATTGTTCCTTTGGCAGGCAGAGTTCCACTTATTTGAAACATTACTTCAATTTTTTTAACAGACGATAGGAAATAATATTCCTCGAGCAGAATTGTATCTGTTTCATGTGCCATTTTTCTTTCCGATAACAAAACTTCAATACGTCCCGAAAGAAATAACAAAAATATGATTAATAGACATAGGGTAAGTGGGTAAGTGAAGCCATTCTCATTATTTTTCATGGGAGAGGCTGCCAATTGACCATAGAGAAAGCGATAACTGAATATTTTCTCCCCCAAAGGTCCGTTACATCTATTTTAACGGCATTATTTAAGATAGCGAACGAATACTGTGAAACATTTTGCAGGAGTATTTCATGTCCAGTCGAATTCACACGTCGCCTTAGGCTTGATCCATACATTTCATACTGAATTGTTTCAGTATCCTTTGTTAGAATTAACAGATTTGAGTTCACTTCTGCACGGGTGGACAGTCGTACTTCCTTTTTGACTTGGCTCGAAAAGACGTCCCACTCCATTGCTTGTAAAGTTGCCTCTGTATCCTTATTATTAAGGATTATTTGAAATACAGGTGTCATAAAAAAAATAATCGTTGTAAAAATTGAAAAAGAAATTAGCACCTCTATAAGTGTAAACGCATCGTCACTCAAGCAACCCACAGACTTCGACTTCAGGCAGGAAAGAATTTTTTTCAACTCTTACACACACCTCCTTTTGACCAGTTGATTCGCTCTCATACCAAATGATTAGATATTTAATCCCATTCTGAATAGAAGAGGAATTTGAAGTTGTTCGATTATTGATTAAATTTGTCTGTAATTCTTCGTACATCAACTGTCGGGCCTTACTTTCTAATTCTAATTTTCGGGATTGTTCTCTTAGGTCAGTTAATAATGGCAGTAAGAACAAACTAAGTATTAATAAAGCAGATAAAGAAAGCAGCAGCTCAAGCAAAAAATAGCCTTTAGAGCTCTTTAACATAGAACCGCCCCTTACCAATTAACAAGGTCATTTGATAGGTTTTATTTTTGGTTTGGATTAGAAAAGAACCAAATTGGTTCACATTTCCATCGTTTAGGAATCTGAAAAATAAGGAAATGGAACCTTCCACAAGATATATATTTGTTGAATAATTTCGCATGACGATTGGGGGCAGGTCTGGTCTCAAAAGCATATAATACCTATACTGAGCTGGAAGAAAAACAACGGTTACTTCATGTTGATGGGATATAGCATACTGTTGTGAATAATATAGATCAGCTTTTAATTGGGTTAAAAAGGCCTCATCCTCAAGTACTGAGTGCTGTGGTTTCAAGGAGAAAACCGTAATTGAGGAAATAATCATGAAGATGGAGAGAACTAACAGGGACTCAATTAAAGTGAAGCCGTTTTGATTGTTTTTCATTATGGATTGGTTACTTTTGCAACCGCGGTTACAGTACCTGAAGAGTCTATTTCTACTGTATTACCATTCGGACAACCTTGAGCATCCGTCTTTATATATCCTTCTGTTTTAAGTTCCTCCATGGTAGGGATTTTGTTCTTATCCATTTCATATGCTTGAACTTGAGCTTGGACCATTTTAACGTAGGCTTGGCAGCCTTTATTGTTGATATTTGAATTATGTTTTGCAACGTTAGGAATTGTAATAATTAGCAGTACTGAAATTACAAGCATAACAATCATCATTTCTATTAACGTAAAACCTTTTTCATTTTTGATCATTTGATTAACCTCCAATATTTTAAATACCATCAAGTAGGTGAAACATGGGTAAAAGGATGGCTAAATACATGGATACCACCAAGAATCCAATAAAAACGTATAGAATAGGCTGAATGGTTGATAATTTTTTTTCGATCATTTCTTCCATATTTGTGATACAGTGCTTGCTAAAAAAAAGTAATTCCTGCTCCAATTTTCCATTTTCTTGACCGTGTTTTACAATCATTGGAAATTCTTTTTCGAAGAATGACATCGTTGCCAAAATTGTCTCCAATCTTTCTCCGGTGATAAGCTTACATTTAATCGCAATAGCTAAGTGACTGTAAAAGGGATGTCTGAGATTTTGTTCAAAGAGTAGTAGTGCTTCGGAAACTGATAATCCACCGGATAGTAAGAAGCTCAGCTGAATGGAAAAGTAGTGGGTAAACAGTAATTTGAGGATCCTACCAACAATAGGGATTCGGACCAGATGTGCACTTTGTTTTAGTACGGAGAGATTTCGAAAAATAAGTACATAATAAACTGCTCCCAAACAGAGGATAACAAGCAAGACACTGATAACAATTGGGAAATAACGCTCGAAAGCATAAATGACATTCATGAAAAAATTTGCTTCTAGGCCAAGGGATGAAAAGAGGGTTGTAAACCTTGGCAGCAATGTATTTTCTACGAAAAAAAATAGAAAACCTGTAATAACGATCAGTAATGCTGGATATTGCAGTAACTTTAGCAGCTTGCGTAAATCTTTATCCTTTAGTAGAGCAAGATTACTTCCTTCTAGCAGCGCATCTGTAAAGCAGCCATGCTGTTCCGCAAAATAAACATAACCAACTAAGTCTTTCTGGAAGCCAAGATTATTTAATGCCTCATGAAACGGTTGGCCTTTTTTCAATCCTTCTAAACAATCATTAAGTTCCTCCTTTCGTTTTGACGGTAGTTGCAACGCTATAGATTCAATTGCTAACGCAATTGGATATCCCCTAGCCAATAGTTCACCAGTTCTTCTCAGGAAATTAGCTTGTTCATTTACAGACCATTTATGACGTTTCATTATCATACACCAACCGCTCATATTCGGATTCTTGAATATAACCAAGGGCAATCCCTTTATTAATTACCTCTTTTAATGTGCGGTAACGTGTATTTATTCTTTCTCCCTGGGCAGCCTTCATTACTCCATGTAAATTTCTTCCCGATAAAAGCTCAAATACACTCGCGCGTTTCCACCTGCCATAGGAATAACAAATAGGTGAGCACTCTCCCTCACAAAAAGGGCAGGTGAGTTCCACTAATCTTTGTGCTGTTATGGCAATTAACGTCTGTTCAACTTCTAACCAATTCACTCCAAACTCCCTTAGGCGATAAACCGCTCCCTTTGCATCGCGAGTATGCATGGTGGAGAGGACAAGATGGCCTGTTAAAGCCGCTCTAACCGCAATCTTCGCTGTCTCCGCATCGCGAATTTCACCGACCATAATAATATCAGGGTCATGACGAAGAATAGCCTTTAGACCAGCTGCGTATGTTACGCCTGCTTTTTCATTCACTTGTATTTGCAGGACGGAATCATAGTTTTTTTCGATGGGATCTTCGAGAGTGATAACATTGCGGTGAAAGAGATGGGCTGTTTCATTTAATAGGGAGTAGAGAGTTGTTGTTTTACCGCTGCCTGTCGGCCCGGTGAAAATGATTAAGCCATGAGCGTGTTTGAGAAGGGCGAGTAGTTTTCGTGTCATTGACGGGAATAGAGAGAGTTGGTGAAATGGGATTTGTTCTTGCTGAGGCAGCAGCCGGATTACAAGGCTTTCTCTGTTATTAGAAGGAAGTGTGGATAGCCTTAAGCCCATTAATTTTCCGTCAACCTCACAAAATATAGCTCCACTTTGAGGTCGTCTTCTTTCACCAATATCCATATTGGCTGTGAATTTAAAATGAGAGATTAATCTGTCGCATTCATCTTTTGGAAGGGATAGTCGCGGAATTAGTTTGTTGGTCAAACGGAGTTGAACGAGTGTGTCTTTCTTCCTTGGGATAATGTGAATATCTGTTGCCTGGTTCCGTGCTGCATCTGTAATGATACGATTCGCTAAAATTTCTATCGAGCTAACAATAGGTACCACCGCCTTTATTATTTTTCATTTGATAATATTCGACAGCGTTCCTGCTTATCCTTCTTTATTTTCAAAAATATTTTTTGGGTGTCAGGCACCATGTGAATTTTTCACATGGTGCCTGACACCCTTATATGGCTTTGTCGGTTAGGTAGAAGAGGCCGCCGTTTATGAAGGATATGGAGATTTTTGGTTCATATTGTTCTTTTAGTGCCAGTTTTTCTGTTTCGTAATTATCGTTTTTTTCTTCAACATCTTCATAAAAGTGGTCTAAGAGACGTAAATCCTGCTCCCAGCGTTTTCTTGCATCCTCAGCCCAGGAGTGGTCATCTTTCTCAATCACCGAGGATAAATAAGTCTCTATTCTTGACATCCCGCTTTGGGGCCTTACTAATGGCGATAAGGTAAAGGAATAATCAGGTATTTTAGGTGTTAACGGTATTTTCAGGAGCCTGTCATGGAAATCTTCGACCATAGTTCCGTTTATCAGTTGTAAGCCGATAGACTTGAATATATCCCGCTTACGATCACATTGATAGGAGATCTTAACATTCATACAAAGCCATGGCAGCAAGGGAGTCTGCCTGTTTTGATGGCGATGATTTTCATAAAGCCGCATATAACTGGCTAATTTTTTTGTCGAAGCAAAAATTTGATGAAGACGAGGAGAACCAAAATGGATGATCTCCCCTTTTATATTTTCAGGTGCGGCATTTTGATTCGTGATAAAGGTAAGCTTCATCGGGTTTGGAATTCCCCCCGTTTTTTCTAAATAGTGCCAGTAAAACGGTCGGTTCATTAATTCCTTATCAAGCTCCACTGTTAACTGGATAACTAAATAACCGGGCCCATTTTCTATAATTACACAATCATTGGCCTGAAAATAGTTCAATAGAAAGTTATGAATTTCCTGCTGCTGCATGGGAATCTCCTTTCTTCATGTCTTGTGCAAATTCAATCATAGATGTTAAATTTTCCATTTTTATGCGCATTTCCCCCTCAGTAGAGGATTGGCCGAAAATGTCTATTAAATGGTCCTCAATATTGCCAAATTCCAACTTTGTTAATATATCGTCAAGTTCGCCGATTACTTTTTCAAATAAATGAATTTTCTCATAGAGAAGTTTCAAGATATGCTCTTCGACAGTATTTTTTATCGCAAAGTTGTAAATCATAACATCTTTTTCCTGACCGAGACGATGGATACGACCAATACGCTGTTCGAGCCTCATTGGATTCCACGGTAAATCAAAATTAATAATATGGTTACAAAATTGAAGATTTATCCCTTCCCCACCAGCTTCTGTCGCAATTAAGACTTGAGCATGTTTTTGAAATAATTCTCTCATCCAATCCTTTTTTCCACGCTTAAAGCCGCCCCGAAAAGGGACTGATGAAATTCCATGCTGTTTTAAATACCATTGCAGGTACATTTGTGTGGCTCGATATTCGGTGAAAATAATCACTTTATCATTTACCTTTTGGATTAATTCTAAAGCTTTTTCTGCTTTGGAATTTTTTTGGACCGCTTCAACCTTTTTGATTAGATACTGAATTTGTTCTTCAAAAGCTGGGGTTGGGTTTTCCTTTTTTTGCAGCATATTTTTTAATGTATAAAATACGGATTCTCTGCTGCTGCAAGCCTCCCGCTGTAACGTCATTACGGAAAAGGAACTAGTTTGGACCCAATTCCCTTCACTTTTTAAGTCAGTAATTGATTCGTAAAGATCCTTCTCTTCAGGCGTACATTCAATTGCAATCGTTTCGACATGTCTTTTCGTCCATTCAATTCCTGTATCTGCCCGCCGATTCCGAATCATTACCTTGTTAACTAATTCTTTTAAATGTTCATCATCATTTAATGACCGTGCATCTCGTTTGTATTTTTCATAGAATGCCGTTTCGCTTCCTAAATGGCCTGGTTTTAATAATGACACCAGATTAAATATCTCCTCGACCCGGTTCTGAATAGGAGTTGCTGTTAACAATAAACAAAATTTCTTTTTCAGATTTTGAACAAATTCGTAGTTTTTTGTTTTGTTATTTTTTAGTTTATGTGCTTCATCTATAATGATGAGATCATAGTCCAGCTTGTAAATGATGTCTCGATGTGGATTGCGTTTTGCTGTATCAATCGACGAAACGACGACATCACACTGTTCCCACACATAACTTTTTCTTTGAGAAATGGCTGGAATGAAAAATTTGCTATTTAATTCAATGGACCATTGTGTGACTAGTGAAGCAGGGACAAGAATTAATACTTTTTTCACTAATCCGCGAATCATATATTCTTTTAAAATTAACCCTGCTTCAATTGTTTTTCCGAGGCCAACTTCATCGGCCAGGATTGCTTTCCCATTCATATTTTCAATGACTTGTTTCGCTGTTTCAAGTTGATGTGGAAGGGGAGTTAAATTAGGCAAATGGCCTGGTGCCAGTAACCCGTTAAAATCAGGAACAACAAGATGTTTTTCTACTCCAATTGCTAGTTTAAAAAGGTCCCAATTCCCCCATGGACCATCGTTTTCGATTCTATGTAAAAAATCATCCTTCCAGGAGGAATCAAATTCAATTTCGATCGACATGGTGCCAGCTCCTTTTTGTGCAATTTCCAGGTTTATGCTTTTCAATAAAATTATTGCCCAATGTATTATTTTAATGGTAGGATGATAATAGCTTTGAATGTTTTAAATATTTTAATAAGGTAATTTATTTTATAAGTATAATTAGTATGACCAATTTGGATAATATTATAATGCGAATGATAACAAGGGGAGAGACTACCTTAGTAGCGCCGAAGGAGCAAGCAGAAATGTGAATCTCTCAGGCAAAAGAACTCTTGTTTGACGCAGCTCTGGAGAGTGCTGATTAAACTTATGCAGCCACCAAAGGGGAAAGCCTTTAGAGGTAAACTTTCAGGTGCAAGGACAGAGACCTTCTTTTGTTTCATGGGAGGTTTCTGTCCTTTTTTATGTTTTCCAAACAATAATATGTGCCAATGATTGAAGGGGGATTAAGAATGTCTGAATTAAAACGAACACCGCTTTTTGAGGTATATAAGGAATGGGGAGGAAAAACCATCGATTTCGGGGGATGGGCATTACCAGTCCAATTCTCAAGCATTAAAGAAGAACATGAAGCTGTTCGCACAAGTGCAGGGTTATTTGATGTTTCCCATATGGGTGAAGTCGAAGTTAAAGGCACTGACAGTTTAACATTTTTACAAAAAATGATGACGAATGACATTTCAAAAATAAAAAATGGAGGTGCCCAGTACACAGCCATGTGTTATGAAAATGGCGGTACTGTCGATGACCTGCTTGTCTATAAGATTGAAGACAATCATTACCTCTTAGTCGTAAACGCATCAAATATTGAAAAAGACTTCAAATGGTTAAAAGATCATTTATCTGGCGATGTTACATTAGATAACTTATCAGAACAAACAGCACAACTTGCAATACAGGGACCTCTAGCGGAAAAAGTATTACAAAAACTTGCGGGTGATACTAATTTAAGTGAAATCGGCTTTTTCAAATTCCAGCAAGTAGTAGTCCTAAATGGTAAAAAAGCATTGGTTTCAAGAACTGGTTATACCGGTGAAGATGGGTTTGAAGTATATTGCGACGCGAAGGATGTCGTCGACCTTTGGAGAGATATTCTAACTGCAGGAAAAGAAGATGGAGTCATCCCATGTGGATTAGGTGCCCGGGATACACTTCGCTTTGAAGCTGTTTTAGCTCTTTATGGACAAGAATTATCTCCAGAGATTTCACCACTTGAAGCTGGAATTGGCTTTGCTGTCAAATTAAATAAAGAAACTGATTTTATTGGAAAAGAAGCTTTACTTCAACAAAAAGAACAGGGCTTACCAAGAAAATTAGTAGGCATCGAAATGATCGATCGCGGGATTCCACGCCATGGCTACCCTGTGTATAAAAATGAACAGTTAATTGGTGAGGTTACAACTGGTACGCAATCTCCAACACTAAAGAAAAATATTGGTCTTGCACTAATTAATGCAGAATTTACGGGTCTTGAATCAGAAGTTGAAGTTGAAATTCGCGGTAAACGCTTAAAGGCAACTGTAGTTCCAACACCTTTTTATAAACGAGAAAAGAAATAACAGAAGGGAGTTAGGTTTATGAAACATCGCTATTTACCTATGACTGAACAAGATAAGAAGGCTATGCTTGAGGCAATTGGTGTTTCCTCTATTGATGAACTGTTTAGCGATATCCCTGAGAAAGTAAGATTTAAGGGTGAGTACAATATCAAAGCGGCAAAGTCTGAAACGGCCTTAATGAAAGAACTTTTTAAAATGGCTAGTCGGAATGCCGACCTTAAAAGAAATGTATCTTTTTTAGGTGCAGGGGTATATGACCATTACATGCCAGTAATCGTCGACCATGTTATTTCTAGATCAGAATTTTATACGGCTTACACTCCATATCAGCCAGAAATTTCACAAGGGGAACTCCAAGCTATTTTTGAATTCCAAACGATGATTTGTGAATTAACTGGCATGGACGTGGCCAATTCCTCCATGTACGATGGCGGAACAGCACTTGCTGAAGCTGCAATGCTTAGTGCGGGCCATACAAAACGAAAAACGATAGTTGTATCCAATGCCGTACACCCTGAGGCACGCGACGTTCTTAAAACCTATGCCAAGGGTCAGTACCTTAATGTAGTTGAAGTACCCGTAAAAGATGGGGTAACTGATCTAGATACATTAAAAGAGCTGGTTAATGAGGATGTTGCAGCTGTGATCGTTCAGTATCCAAACTTCTTTGGTCGTATCGAGCCATTAAAAGAGTTGGAAGAAATTATCCACGCAAACAAGTCAATGTTTGTCGTTTCAAGCAATCCTTTATCCCTAGGGGTATTAACACCACCTGGAAAATTTGGGGCAGACATTGTCATTGGTGATGCACAACCGTTTGGAATCCCAACTGCATTTGGCGGTCCACACTGCGGTTATTTTGCAGTAACGACTAAGTTAATGCGTAAAGTACCTGGCCGTCTTGTCGGTCAAACTACGGATGATCAAGGGCGCCGCGGATTTGTTTTAACACTCCAGGCCCGTGAACAGCATATCCGTCGTGATAAAGCGACATCAAATATTTGCTCAAACCAAGCACTAAATGCCCTTGCTGCCTCTGTTGCAATGACAGCACTTGGTAAGAACGGTGTTCGTGAAATGGCTGCAGCCAACTTACAAAAGTCACATTATGCAAAAAATGCATTCAAGGAAGCCGGCTTTGAAGTGGTTTATGATGGCCATACATTCAACGAATTCGTTGTGAAATTAAATAAACCAGTTAAAGAAGTCAACCAACAACTGTTACAAAAAGAAATAATCGGCGGTTATGATTTGGGTCGTGATTATCCAGAACTTGCTAACCATATGCTGATTGCTGTTACAGAACAAAGATCGAAGGAAGAAATTGATACTCTAGTGAAAGAATTGGGGGATTTGCATGCATAATCAAGACCAGGCGCTCATTTTTGAACTTAGTACACCCGGCCGTATCGGCTATAGTCTGCCGGAAATGGATGTACCAGAACTAGATCTCAATGGCCTTCTTCCGGATGGTTATTTACGTATCGAAGAACCAGAACTCCCTGAAGTATCGGAACTTGATATCATGCGCCACTACACGGCCCTTTCAAGAAGAAATCATGGTGTCGATTCAGGATTTTATCCACTCGGCTCGTGTACGATGAAATATAATCCGAAAATCAATGAAAATGTAGCACGCTTTAACGGCTTTGCACATGTTCATCCGCTGCAAGATGAAAGCTCTGTTCAAGGGGCTCTTGAGCTTTTATACGATTTACAGGAGCATTTAATCGAAATTACCGGGATGGATGAAGTGACCTTGCAGCCTGCAGCAGGTGCTCATGGAGAGTGGACCGGGTTAATGATGATCCGTGCTTACCATGAAGCTAACGGTGATATGAACCGCACAAAAGTAATTGTTCCTGATTCTGCCCATGGAACTAATCCAGCTTCAGCAACAATTGCAGGGCTTGAAACTATTACCGTAAAATCTAATGAACATGGTCTAGTGGATCTTGAAGATTTAAGAAGGGTTGTGGGCGAAGATACAGCGGCATTAATGTTAACCAATCCCAATACACTTGGATTATTTGAAGAAAACATTCTTGAATTAGCTGAAATTGTCCATGAAGCCGGTGGTAAGCTTTATTACGATGGAGCAAACTTAAATGCTGTTCTTTCAAAAGCTAGACCAGGAGATATGGGATTTGATGTGGTCCACTTAAATCTTCATAAAACGTTCACAGGTCCACACGGCGGTGGCGGACCAGGTTCTGGACCAGTCGGCGTAAAAGCAGATTTGATTCCGTTCTTGCCAAAACCAATTATTACAAAACAAGGTGAAGAGTTTGTTCTTGATTATGACCGCCCGCTGTCTATTGGCCGTGTGAAGCCGTATTTTGGAAACTTCGGCATTAATGTTCGTGCATACACATATATCCGCTCAATGGGTCCTGATGGCTTAAAAGCAGTAACAGAGTATGCTGTATTAAATGCAAACTACATGATGAGAAGGCTGGCTGAATATTTTGATCTGCCATTTGATCGACATTGTAAGCATGAATTCGTCCTTAGTGGAAGACGCCAGAAAAAACTAGGTGTTCGTACATTGGACATCGCGAAACGCCTGCTGGATTTTGGCTATCATCCACCAACTATTTACTTCCCGTTGAATGTGGAAGAATGTATCATGATTGAACCAACAGAAACTGAATCAAAAGAGACTTTAGATTCGTTCATCGACATTATGATTCAAATTGCTAAAGAAGCAGAAGAAAATCCAGAAATCGTTCAGGAAGCACCACATACAACTGTGGTCGGACGTATGGACGAAACAAAAGCTGCACGTAAACCAGTCTTGAAATATCAGCAAGCTTAATAATTGAAAGGTCAGATTCGAAATATGAATCTGACCTTTTTGTTATTATTTAACCCGCAGCCCGAATACAACGTTTTTCATATTATTTTAAGTTAGAAAACAGTCAAAATAAAAAAGGTCCCGGATTGGTCTCCAGAACCTGATAAACTTAATTATTTCTTCGTTTTTACTTTACCAGACCATTTTTTGAATCCGCCATGAAGTTGGGTTAGGTCTCTATAGCCTTTTCGGTGTAAGAATTGTGCTGCACGGGCACTGCGCATCCCGCTTTGGCAATATAAATATACCGGCATATCAGAACGAATTTCTTTCATGCGCATTTTCATTTGTGACATCGGGATATTACGTGCTCCTAAAATATGGCCGCCCTCGAATTCGTTTGCTTCACGAACATCTATTAGTTGTGCCTTTCTGTATCCCGCACGGAATTCCTCTTCTGTTACCGTTTTAACAATCCTTTTCTGATAGAAAAAGGTATAAACGGAATAGATAATAACTGCTGCGATGATAATTAATAAGGGATAGAGTGAACTCAATTTCTTTTTGCTCCTTTCAAGCTTTCCTGCACTAGTTTATTATATAAGTCAATTCCATAAAGATAAAGATGAATGCTAAAAAAATCTTTTTAAATTACCTAATTTAATTATATCAGAAACATCTTATTTTGAATCTATATCAGATTTTGGTAGACTTAAACTCGAAATAATTTAAAAAAGAAGGTTTTTGAATGAAAAAAGAAGTTTGGCGTTTTATTGATTCTGGAAATAGTTCACCATCTTTTAATATGGCATTAGATGAGGCATTACTCGATTGGCATAGTGAGGGGAAAATCCCTCCAGTGATTCGATTCTATGGCTGGAACCCGGCAACCCTGTCAGTTGGATATTTTCAAAAGGTTGAGAAGGAAATTGATCTGGAAGCCGTAGAGGCTCACCAATTAGGTTTTGTAAGAAGACCTACTGGCGGTCGCGGAGTGCTCCATGAGCACGAGCTTACCTATAGTGTAATCGTTTCTGAAGATCATCCAGAAATGCCGAATTCGGTGACGGAAGCATATCGTGTTATTTCTGAAGGAATTTTAAAAGGGTTCCATCATTTAGGACTTGAGGCTTATTTTGCTGTTCCAAAAACAGCGGAAGAAAGGGATGCCTTGAAAAACCCTCGCTCTGCTGTATGCTTTGATGCACCGAGTTGGTATGAGCTTGTGGTTGAAGGCAGAAAGGTAGCTGGCAGTGCTCAAACGAGGCAAAAGGGAGTCATCCTACAGCATGGTTCCATTCTGTTAGATTTAGATGAAGATAAATTATTTAGTTTATTTAAATATCCAAGTGAGAGAGTAAAGGAACGAATGAGAAAAGCCTTTAAGGACAAAGCGGTTGCTATCAACGCGATAAGTCCTAGAAAAATTTCTCTTGAGGAAGCTAAGGAAGCATTTTATAAGGGTTTTGCGGAAGGCTTGAATATTGAACTTGAACCTTATCATTTAACTGAGGAAGAACTAGCGTACGTTGACAAAATTGCAAAAGAGCGCTATGAGAGTGATGAATGGAATTTTAAAAGATAAATCGCGACGAACCTGTCGCTTTTTTTTGTTATTATAACTTTTTTATCTTTTCGTAAGAACATTTACGAAAAGAGACTTATTTAAAGAAGGCAACCTGCGAATTTTGTTAAAATTTCTTGATTTTTGACGAAAATCGTTTAAAAGCTATTGATTACTTTAAATTATATTATATTTTGCGTTTGACAAAATGATTGTTGTGCGCTCAACATACAATATATAGTGGTGTCGAAAATATTTTCGGTACCATATATTGATTTTTTCTGGTTGGCTATGATAACCTAAAAATACAAACTAACTAGATATAGCTAAACCTGCTAGATTTAGCACAATAGATAGATTTTTTATTATGAAGGAGTTGTTCTCATGTCTGTAGTTTTTAGACAAACAATGAATATTGATTTTGAAAGGTTGAATGAGGATATTCATCTATTCCCCCAAGTGCATCCAGTTACCCCAGATATGAAAATAACTCATAAAGGTGTTTCTCGTTTGGTTATGTTGGACCGCTATACCTTTAAAGACACCGCGAAAATTACTCTTACAAACGGCGACTTCGTTGTTTTAACTATTAAAGAGGATCCAAAATTTCCAGCACGTGGTCTTGGTTACATTATGGAAATCGACTGGGAAAAGAAAAAAGCGAAAGTATTAGTTGAAGAGGAATTTAGAGGAGTGCTCGACGATCCTGAAGAAGCAAGTACCGGTGTGATAGTCAGGTCATTAGATGTGATTGAAAAGCCACTGGAGCTCTTCTATGAGCAAATTGCGAAGCGTAATGCTACAGGTCTTGCATCTGTTGAAGAGACGGAAGAGAAGCGAAGAGAATGGACGGAACGGTTTTATCAAGAACTTGTTAATATGAACTTCATTCCAGCAGGCCGTGTTCTTTACGGGGCAGGGGCAGATACCGATGTAACTTACTTTAATTGCTACGTAATGCCGTTTGTACCCGACTCACGTGAAGGAATCTCAGACCATCGTAAGCAGGTTATGGAGATTATGAGCCGCGGCGGCGGTGTTGGAACTAATGGTTCTACACTAAGACCGCGAAATACCTTGGCAAGAGGCGTAAATGGTAAGTCATCTGGATCAGTTTCATGGTTAGATGATATTGCAAAATTGACGCATTTGGTTGAGCAGGGCGGATCCAGACGTGGTAAATCTGCATAAGTGCCTCGTCTATAAATAAACCTCGTGAATTGCTGGGAACTCTTTATGGTTAGTCATTACAACTGACTTCCAAATACATGACTTGCTGGCTACAACGTAACTGGAAACGGTAAGCGTGAATGCTAAAAAACAGCGAGTGGATAAAGACAATCAGCAGCCAAGTCCCTGTAAAAGGGAAAGGTTCAACGACCATCGAAAGCACACTAAAAAGTGGAAGTGAGTAGAGTAGGGATTAAGTGATTCCGAAGCGCGAGGACACTCAGTGAGTGTAAGATATGGTCTGAACTCTAAGGTGACTTAGAGAGTTGATGTAACGAATCAACGAAACATAATTGGCTCAGATGATAATGTTGACTGATTGGCATCCAGACATTATTGAATTTATTATTTCTAAAATGCAAAATCCTAGAATTCTACGATTCTTAATTGAAAATACAAATGATGAAACGATTAAAAAACTTGCTAAAGACAAGTTAAAGTTTACTCCATTAACTCTAAGAGAAACGGCAATGTACCAGGGAATTGTAAATTATAAAAACATTCCTGGATACGGTGGATTTGATGAAAATATCATCGCTGACGCTGAAGAAAAATTATTAACCGGTGGTAACTACACGGTCCATAATTCAGAGTTCCTTACTGGGGCAAACATATCTGTATGTTTAACAAAAGAATTTATGGATGCTGTAGAAACCGATAGTGAATACGAACTGCGCTTCCCATATGTTGAACAATATGATCAAGAAGAAATGAAGATTTACAATGAAGAATGGCATAAAGTTGGTGACGTTCGCGAGTGGGAAAAACTTGGACATAAAGTACGGGTCTACAAAAAGTTTAAAGCGAAAGAACTCTGGAACCTAATCAATATTTGTGCCACCTACTCAGCAGAGCCTGGAATATTTTTTATTGATAATGCCAACGACATGACCAATGCAAAAGCATACGGACAACAAGTCGTTGCAACTAACCCATGTGGAGAACAACCACTTGCACCATTTTCCGTCTGTAACCTTGCAGCAGTTAATCTAGCGGAAATGGCTGATAAAGAAACAAAAACGGTTGATTTTGAAAAACTTAAGAAAACGGTAGCTGTGGGTGTACGGATGCAGGATAATGTTATCAACGCCACTCCATACTTCCTTGAAGAAAATAAAAAGCAAGCTCTTGGTGAACGACGTGTCGGGCTTGGAGTAATGGGCTTGCATGATATGCTGATTTATTGTGAAACGAAGTATGGATCACCGGAAGGGAACAAACTAGTTGATCAAGTTTTTGAAGTAATTGCAACAACTGCATACAGAACTTCGATAGAATTGGCAAAAGAGAAAGGAAGCTTCCCGTTCCTAACTGGAGATAAACCAACTGAAACCAATCGATTACGACAAGCTTTCATCGATACTGGATATATGAAGAAAATGCCTGATGATATCCGCCAATCTATTTTAGAAAACGGAATTAGAAACTCACATCTACTCACTGTGGCTCCAACTGGATCCACTGGGACCATGGTTGGGGTTTCCACCGGGCTTGAGCCTTATTTCTCATTCTCTTACTTCCGCAGCGGACGTCTTGGTAAATTTATTGAAGTTAAAGCGGATATCGTGCAAGAGTACTTAGATAAACACCCTGAAGCAGATGAAACTAATCTTCCACACTGGTTTGTTACAGCGATGGAACTAACAACGGAAGCACATGCGGATGTTCAATGTGTTATCCAGCGCTGGATTGACAGTTCCATCAGTAAAACCGTCAATGCACCAAAAGGGTATAGTGTAGAGCAGGTTGAAAAAGTTTACCAGCGTTTATACCGAGGCGGGGCAAAAGGTGGAACCGTTTATGTTGATGGTTCACGTGATTCTCAGGTATTAACACTTAAAGCTGAAGAAAACACTAATGAACAATTAACTATTTTTAATGAAAAACCAAAGCAGCATGTTGTCTTGGTTGATACTATCAGTGAGCTTCGTTCAACAAGTGTTACGATCGGATCGGAAGTAGGAAACACATGCCCGGTTTGCCGTACTGGTAAAGTAAAAGAAATGGGTGGCTGCAATACCTGTACCAACTGCGGAGCCCAGTTAAAGTGTGGTTTATAATAGGTGATTAAAGGGGGGAGGAAGTTCTCTCCCCTTTTTTTTTTTTGAGATAAATGTAGGTTTATATGTAAGTCCAAGGACGCCTAATTACAGTAATCTTTGTTTCGCAAACGGGCCATATTCTTGAATAAAAAAAGGAAATAATAGAAGATAAATTACAAGCTCTTAATGATACCATGTTAGTTAAGATTCTGCTGATAAGGTATCCCCACCAAAAACATCGAATTTTTTTGAAGGGTGCTGCTTTGTAAGGTTTGATGATAGATAAAAAATACACTGAATGTAACCTGATATAGGAGTGGAATAGATGAAACGTATTTCGATTTTAATTGCTGATGATGAGGAGGAGATAGCTGATCTGATTGCAATCCATCTAAAAAAAGAAGGATACAATGTCATTAAAGTACCTGATGGGCAAGAAGCCATACATGTTATCCAGACTCAATCAATTGATTTGCTAATTTTGGATATTATGATGCCGAAAATGGACGGATATGAAGTAACCCGTCAGATTCGGGAACAATATAATATGCCTATCATTTTTTTGAGTGCGAAAACTTCTGATTTCGATAAGGTACATGGACTAGTGATTGGAGCAGATGATTATATAACTAAACCATTTACCCCCATTGAATTGGTTGCACGTGTGAATGCTCAATTGCGGCGCTTTATGAAGTTGAATCAACCCAAAGTAGATAATAAAGCTATCTTGGAATTTGGTGGAATAGTGATTTCTCCTGATCAACGTACAGTTTTGCTCTATGGTGAAAACATCGAGCTAACGCCGAAAGAGTTTGATATTTTGTATTTATTAGCCAGTCATCCAAAGAAAGTTTATAGTGTAGAAAATATTTTTCAGCAAGTTTGGGGTGATGCATACTTTGAAGGTGGTAATACGGTAATGGTGCATATTCGTACCTTACGGAAAAAACTTGGAGAAGATAAAAGAAAAAACAAGTTGATCAAAACCGTTTGGGGAGTTGGGTATACATTCAATGGCTAAAATTATTCGCAGTTTCCGCTCCAAAATAATCGTATTATTTGGTTTAAGTATGCTTCTGGCTGGTATTATAACTTACTTTATCTTTAAAGGACTACAGCTTTATTATCATACGATGGTTCGTCGTGGTGATCCCTTGGCCCAACTTCGTCAATTCATAGGCAGTATTGGAGACATTAACTTCTTTTTAATGCTATTTATCTCACTTTCGATATTGTTTTTTTATTTACTCACTAAGCCCTATTCTACCTATTTCAATGAAATATCAAACGGAATTCATTATCTCGCTCGTGGCAACTTTAAACATCGGGTTTATATCCAATCAAATGATGAATTTGAAGATATTGCACAAGAAATTAATCTGGCAAGTGAAAAATTAGAAGAAGCCATACAAAGAGGCGATTTTTCAGAAAGCAGTAAAGAACAGTTAGTTGTAAATTTGGCTCATGATTTGCGTACTCCGCTAACATCTGTTTTAGGTTATTTAGATTTAATCCTTAAGGATGAGAAGTTGACTAAAGAACAAGTCAGACATTTTTTAACGATTGCATTTACTAAATCTCAGCGTTTAGAAAGACTGATTGATGAATTATTCGAAATAACTAGAATGAACTATGGCATGTTACCAGTTGAAAAAAGGCAAATTAATTTAAGTGACCTACTTCTTCAATTAAAAGAAGAATTGTACCCTGTTTTCGAGAAAAATAATTTGATCGCTCGAATGAATATTCTGCCCCATTTACCTATTTTGGGTGACGGAGAGATGTTAGCTCGTGTGTTTGAAAATCTTTTAACCAATGCAAATCGTTATGGATATGATGGTCAGTTTGTAGATATTAACGGGTTTGTTGATGCAGGAGAAGTGGTTGTTCAGGTTGTTAATTATGGAGATAGTATTCCTCCGAATGAACTTCCGTATCTTTTTGATATGTTTTATACCGGTGACAAAGCACGAACTAATATAGAAGATAGTACAGGTCTTGGTTTATTCATTGCAAAGAATATTGTGGAGCAACATAATGGAACGATTTCGGCCGAAAGTAGTTTAATACGTACTGTATTTGAAGTTCGTTTACCGCAGGAAAGTGTTCCAATTGACCAAGGTTAAAAATTTCATAAAGGATTTAAGAAAAATTTAAATTTTACCCTACTTTTTTTTAAAAAGTTTTTTCCTATTCTAGTATCTATAAGAATAAGGAGGAACTTGAAATGAAGAAGTGGGGATTTTTATTGTTTTTAGTATTATGTCTGAGTTTTGCATTTGTCTATAAAGAATCGTCTTTTCAAGATAAAGTAGAGGTTCAAAGATATGAAAAAAATAACAATGATCAATTAGATAATAGAGAGACCTCTGAAAGTTTCCAAACGTTAGAGATTACAAAAGAACTGGTCTTTCAAGGAAATTTACTCTTGGTTAATAATGAATATCCGATTCACCAAGAGAGTATAAAATCAGATGTTGTAAATTTATTTACGCATAAAGAATTGACAAAGGGATACGGGTTGCTTGATAACGAAATTAAATTGTCAGAGGATGTTGCACATAAATTTTCGGAGATGATAGCTGCTGCTGAAAAAGAGGGGGTTCGCCATTTTTTAATTAATAGTGGCTTTCGAGACTTTGATGAGCAAAATGTACTGTATCAAGAAATGGGGTCTGACTATGCCTTGCCTGCAGGCCATAGCGAACACAATTTGGGTTTATCGCTTGATGTAGGATCTACACAAAAGAAAATGGATGAGGCACCTGAAGGTAAGTGGCTAGAAAAAAATGCTTGGAAATACGGCTTTATTATACGCTATCCAAAGGATAAAACGGCAATCACAGGCATTCAGTATGAACCTTGGCATATTCGCTATGTTGGATTGCCGCACAGTGTGATTATGGAGGAAAAGAATTTTTCTTTAGAAGAATATTTGGATTTCCTAAAAGAACAAAAGTCCATTTCAACTACTATACATGGTGAAAAATATGAGATCTCTTATTACCCTGTAACCAAAGATATGACCATTCATGTGCCTTCCAATCTTCGTTGGGAGATATCAGGCAACAATATGGATGGTGTAATTGTGACAGTGTTTCCCAGAACAACACATACTAATCTCAAGGAGGTAAGGATGGCGGAATGAAAAAAACGAAATTAATGAACAGAATTATTGTACTAGCACTATTTGTCTTTTATATATACGCATTATTCAAAGTCATTTTATTTAAATTTGGTTCCATTGATATCAAAATGCTTTTAGACCTACTTCAGAGGAACCTAAGTAACCTCGATCGTATTTTGCATAAATTGAAATTAAGTAACTTTATCCCGTTTAAAACAATATTCAATACAATTCAGAGTCCATCGATTCATGATCTAATAAACTTGTTTGGAAACATCCTAATATTCATGCCATTTGGGGTATTTCTTTTGTTATTGTCCAAAAACAAAGGGATATCATTGAAAGATACATTGGTTTTATCCTTAAGCTTAAGTTTATGTCTGGAATGCTTACAGTTCGTTCTTTTTATCGGAAGTTTTGATGTGGATGATCTTATACTAAACACCTCTGGGGGATTGCTTGGCTATTGTGCTTTCAAGCTTTATGGCAAGTTTATAGTAATTACATCAAGCATTGTCCAAGATAGAGATATTGTTGAAAACCAGGAATTTAAAAATATCGAGGAAGGTGAACAGTACCATAAATAAAGGGTTCTGGTTATTTAGCTAAACGGGAAACGATACTAGAAACGGCTGCTGTGGAGCAGTCCTTATTCCAGAATTGCGCGCGATTTTTGAAGATTTCAGCTAGAAAATTATCAAACTTTTTTTATAAAAATTGTACAATACTTCACAAAGAAAGAATCCGTTTTATCAAACTTAGGAGGAAGTTCTCTCTCTTTTTTTTTTGAGATAAATGTCGATATCCCTGGATAAAAAATCTTACAATACTACAAAAAATGAATAAATTACTAGAATTTTTAGAATAAAGTCGAAATTTGTAATATAACTGTAATCAACCTGTTACTTCGATGTTATTTTTTTTTTATATATTAGTAGTATCGAAGCACACAGGGGGATTAAACAAGTTGTTGAAAAAAATCATTGCAGCCATGGCTATGACCATTATTCTAAGTTCATTGTTTACCACTATGGGTGATAAAGCGGAAGCGGCCTATTACCATACAAAAGCAATTTCAGTAGCAAAAGCAAATATTGGCGTACCATATAGATGGGGCGGAATAACAACAAAAGGTTTCGATTGCTCTGGTTTAGTTAAATACTCTTACGGTAAGGCTGGAAAAGTATTGCCACGTACGGCAGCTGAAATGTATTACAAAAAAGGGTACCGTGTTAAATCTTTGAAAGCTGGAGATTTGATGTTTTTTGCACCGAATAAAGCAAGCAGACCGAGTCACGTTGCGATTTATATTGGTGGCGGAAAAATGATTCAGTCTTCATCTTCAAAAGGCGTTTCAATTGCGTATACAAGCAACAGTTACTGGAAGCCAAGATTTATTGGGGCTAAACGTTTTTAGATAAAAAGTAAAGCGTTCTCAAAATACCAAGAGCATCGTGAAAAGACGATGTTCTTTTTTTATTTTTAAATTTTTTTACTTGTACACCGTACTATTTATTACAACAACTGCTTAAAGATGTAAAAATAAGTTCATCTTTAGGAGTGGCTGCCATGTATATTGACGGCGTTTTTTCTGGAGGAGGAATTAAAGGGTTTGCACTAATTGGAGCTTGCGCTGAAATAGAAAATAAAGGTTTGAGATTTGTAAGGGTGGCAGGAACAAGTGCAGGGTCAATCGTTGCAGCATTAATTGCTGCCGGTTACACAAGTAATGAAATATTTCAATTGGTCGATGAGTTAAATCTTTCAAAACTTCTGGATGCCCGCAAAACAATTATTCCTTTCCCATTAGCAAAATGGCTATTTGTTTATTGGAAACTAGGACTATATAAAGGAAATGAGCTTGAAAAATGGATTTGCGAGAAACTGGAGGCTAAAGGATTAAAAACCTTCGCCGATCTGCCCCCACAAGCACTTCGGGTCATCGCTTCAGACCTTTCTAATGGACAAATGATTGTAATACCAGATGACTTACAGAAATACGGCATTTCCCCCGGCTCATTCCCAATCGCAAAAGCGATTAGAATCAGCTGTAGTATTCCTTATTTCTTTGAGCCGGTTAAAATGCGTTCGATGGATGGAATGAATGTTTTAGTTGATGGAGGCGTTCTGAGTAATTTTCCAATGTGGCTATTTGATAATGAAAATGCACAAAAAGTAAGACCTGTACTCGGGATTAAATTAAATTCAAGTGAATATGAGCATGAAAAACATAAAATTAAAAATGCGATTCAACTATTTGCTGCCTTATTTGAAACGATGAAGGATGCCCATGATTCTAGATACATTTCAAAAAAACATGTAAAGAATATTATCTTTATCCCAACAGAGGGTGTTTTACCAACCGAGTTTACGTTAACAGAGGAAAAGAAACGCGAATTATTCGATTTAGGAAAAGAGAAAGCAAAACAATTCTTGAAGACATGGGGGTATTAGAGAGAGGATGCGTGTCTGTCTTTTACATGTGGATTTTAATGAAGAAAAACCGAGCGCCTATAAAGACGCTCGGTTTTTCTTTTTACCCTTTTTACCGTCGATAACGGTCAAATGAGCAGGTGATTTCTTTTTTGTCTTGTTGCTCTTCTTTAATGAGGCTAATGTTCCAAGAGTAGAGGTCTTAACAGTTACATCCCCACTCTTTTGTTGTAATCGTTTTTTTGATTTTTTGGCTGCTTTAAGAAATGCCCGCTGCTCTTTTTTCTGAGGGCTTGAGCTGGAAAACTTCCTAGCTAGGAAATAAACGGCTAAAACAATCAATGCGATGACAGCTATTCTCTGAATGAAACCGGCCGGATTAGCTGTAAATGTACCAACAAGGCCAAGTAAAGCAAGAATAATAAGTCCCCCAACAACCACATGAACAAATGTCCGATTTTTCAAGAAAGCCACCTCCCTAAGAGCATCTTAAGCATTTTTATTATCTTTTAAACACTATAAAACAAGGATTTAGACAATTTCTTCATTTTCCATAATGAACTCAGATTCCTTCTCCATTTTTAATAATCTGTTAAAAGAAAGAATCGCGACTTCCACTTGGTCATTATCTGGTTCCTTCGTTGTTAGAAGTTGAAGCCACAGACCAGGAAACCCTAGGAATTTCAACACTGGAATATCCCTTAGTTTGTTAGTTAACTGCAGGACTTCAAAAGCAATACCTAACACTACAGGAATAAGAAGAAGACGGTCTACAATCCGTAGCCAAAGTGGTGATGTGGGTACGAGCATATAAACAAAAACTCCGACAATGACTGTAAACAGGATAAAACTACTGCCACAGCGGTAATGCAATCGGGAATGAGCCTGCACATTTTCAACAGTTAACTCAACACCGGATTCAAAGGTATTAATTACTTTATGTTCAGCCCCGTGATATTGAAACACTCTTTTTATCAATGGAGTAAGTGAGACAAAATAAATATACGTTATTAACAAGATTAGTTTAAAAAAGCCTTCCACTAACACTTGAGCGAAATCCGAAGGAAAAATTGGCTTTGTCAAAACGGCAAGGAATACAGGAATTAATGTAAAGGCGAATTTACCAAATAAAAATGAGATAACACCAATCGCAGCAACACCAAGGTACATTGTTAACTTTGAGACTTCTTTTTCTTTTATTGTTTCGTCGTCTTTGGGGTCAACATCAAATCTTTCCGTTGAGAAGTTTAAATGTTTTGATCCATTCGCACTCGACTCAATTATGGCAATTATCCCACGCAGAAAAGGGATTTTTTTTAAAAAAGTAAAATAAGGATTTGTTTTACGTGGCAAATGAAAATATTCAACAGATTGATCCTTTCTGCGAACCGCAGTAACATAATGATGTTTTCCGCCAAACATAACACCTTCAACAACCGCTTGACCGCCATAAACTGGTTTTTGAGAATTAGACATATACTTAACACCAACCTAATCAAAAGTTGCACAACAGCAGAAGTAGAATAAATCTGTATGTACTTAATTCTATTCTACTAGAAAAATGAAAAAACCTCTAGGAATGACATAATATTTCCAAATTAAAAAGTTTTTTTAGATGCAAGGGATTGAATTCCTAAGGACATAATAAAAAATGGAATTTATTATGGTCTTTTGCAGTCCCTGCTTCAGGGACAGTACAACATGAATAAGAACTATCAAAAAGGCACTGCCTGAAGAAGCGGATAGTAAACGGAGGTTATTATAATGACGAATGAGCAGAAACTAGGTAATTATCCTAAACCCATGTCCTTTCCAGTTATGGTCTTTTGGACAGGGCTATTTGGAGGATTGTTTTGGGGCACAATTGGTTGGATCGCTTCCTACTTAAGTTTTACGGAAATTCGTCCTAATGTCATCCTTGAGCCATGGGCACTGGGGAATTGGAAATACGAATGGCTGGGAACAATCATTTCCATCATCTTAATTGGAATTTGTTCAGTAGTTGCTGCCTTTGTTTACTATGCAGCGCTGAGAAAATTCAAAGGCTTTTGGTTTGGCCTTGGGTATGGACTTGTATTATTTGCTGTGGTGTTCTTTGTACTCAATCCACTTTTTCCTGGAATAAAACCATTCTTTGATTTAAACCGTGATACGATTATTACCTCCATTTGTATATATATCGTATATGGAATTTTCATTGGTTATTCCATAAATTATGAGTTTCAAAATAATAAACAACAAGAGAAAGAGGAATCAGCCTAACTTTCAATTAGTCGGAATTGGTAGGTTGTGATAAAATATTTTTGTCCTCATTTGATTTGAAAAGGAGAGTGGAGAGTTATGGAAAAAATAGAAAAATTAAGATCGAATTTTTCAACACATGGAATTGATGGGATACTGATCACTAGTCCGTTTAATCGACGCTATATATCTAACTTTACTGGCACGGCTGGTGTTGTTTTAATTAGTGCAGATAAAGCTCAGTTTCTTACAGATTTCCGCTATATTGAACAAGCAACTAAACAATGTCAAGGGTTCGAAATTATTAAAATTACAGGGACAATCCCTGAAGAGGTAGCGGTACAGGCTAAGAAACTTGGCATTCAAAAGCTTGGCTTTGAAGAAGATTTTCTAACCTATTCCTCCTTTAAATTATATGATAAAGAAATGGAAGCTGAACTTGTTCCGATTTCCGGTGTAATTGAAAAGTTACGCTTGATAAAGACTGATTCAGAGCTTAAGATATTAAAGGTAGCAGCTGATATTGCTGATGCTGCTTTTAAACACATTTTAGACTTTATTAGTCCAGGTAAAACTGAACTAGAAGTATCGAATGAGTTAGAATTTTTTATGAGAAAAGCTGGTGCCACTTCTTCTTCGTTTGATACGATTGTTGCTTCAGGTCATCGCTCTGCACTGCCACATGGTGTTGCAAGTGACAAAGTCATTGAGGCTGGAGATATTGTAACAATGGATTACGGCTGTTATTACAATGGGTATGTTTCTGATATTACGAGGACAGTTGCAGTTGGCGAGCCAAATGCCAAGCTAAAAGAAATTTATGATATTGTTCTTGAAGCACAACTACGTGGTATGGCTGGAATCAAACCAGGATTGACGGGTAAGGAAGCAGACACTATCACACGAGATTACATAACAGAAAAAGGTTATGGTGAATTCTTTGGGCATTCCACTGGACATGGTATCGGACTTGAGATCCATGAGGGGCCAGGATTATCGATGAAATCTGATGTCGTTTTAGAACCTGGAATGGTTGTAACATGTGAACCAGGTATCTATATCCCAGGTCTTGGCGGTGTTCGGATTGAAGATGATACATTAATTACAAAGGACCATAACGAAGCACTCACACATTCTACAAAAGAACTAATTATACTGTAACGAACTTAGGAGGATTTAAACATGATTTCTGTAAATGATTTTAAGACTGGATTAACAATTGAAGTTGATGGAGGCCTATGGCGTGTTTTGGATTTCCAACACGTAAAGCCAGGTAAAGGAGCAGCGTTTGTTCGTTCCAAGCTGCGTAACCTACGGAATGGAGCAATTCAAGAAAAAACATTTCGTGCGGGTGAAAAAGTAGAGAAAGCACAAATTGATAATCGTAAAATGCAATATTTGTACGCAAGCGGTGATAATCATGTGTTTATGGATATGGAATCATACGAACAGGTAGAACTGCCAGCTTCAAACATTGAGTATGAATTAAAGTTCTTGAAAGAAAACATGGAAGTACACATTATGATGTTTAACTATGAAACCCTAGGGGTGGAATTACCAAACAACGTTATTTTAGAAGTAGCTGAGACAGAACCAGGTATTAAAGGTGATACATCTTCTGGCGGTACTAAGTCTGCTACCCTAGAAACTGGACTAAATGTTCAAGTACCTTTCTTTATCAATCAAGGTGATAAGTTAATTATTAATACAACTGATGGTTCATACGTTTCACGTGCATAACCATTATATAAGCCTTAGTCCGAAAATTGTCGGATTAAGGCTTTTTTTTAACAAATTATCCATAATTTCTCCTAAGTTTCTGCACACTTTTTCACTACATTAAAAGTGTAGAAAAAATAAAGGAGAAGATAATCATGAATATGACGCATTATATGGGGTTACTAGCAGACAATCAGCCTTGGAATTTGTTGATTTTTATGGCGGTCCCGGTAATCTGTGCGGAAATCCTTGCAATTTCAGAAATAGCCATTTTATTTACAAGAAAATTAGATGGCGCCCTAAAAAAATTGAATAAAGTAACAGGTATTTTTGCTGGCTTTTATTTTACAGGTATATTTATATACCTGATGAAAACTGCATATATTCCCTTAACTGTTAACGGAGAGTGGAAAGGTTGGATAGACTTTGTAGCTGTTACTTTTTATTTGCTTGGAATTATTCCGTTTCTTGGCATGGCACTACTTGATTTAGGTATTATTTTTAGAAATAAAACCGAGGAGGAAAGATTAAAAATTCATGCCATCTTTGTTAGTATTTTTCTAGTAGTTGCACACATCGCAATGATTTTTGGTATGATCGATCCTAGCCTCGGTACTGGTTCCAGTTCTGACCATGAGATGATGAATATGTAATTCAACTCTCTCCTATTAAACTTAGGATGGATTGACGGTAGACCACTGGAAATCAAAACGTGATTTTACAGTGGTCTTTCCTTTAATTTGCTTAAAAACTTCACGAAATAGTAAGATTTAGTTACTTTTTGACTAATATCTTTTTGCTAAACTGAAGTAGTACAAAAAATTATAGGGAAGGGGTGCAACAGAAAATGAAACGAATTACATCTCTTTTGTTCCTTGGTATTTTGTTTGCCATTGTGGCAGCTGGCTGTAGTTCCAAACTCAGTGATGAGACTTGGAAACTTGATAAAAAACATACGCCATTACCTGATTTTGTTCTAAATACATCAGAAAAAATTCAAGAAACATATGTTATGGCAGCAACCTATCCAGAAGTGGTAGCCCAAGTGCCTTGCTATTGTGGATGTGTAAATGATGGTCATAAAAGTAACCTTGATTGCTTTATCAAAGGTATGGGGCCAGAAAATGCTGTAGAAGAATGGGATTCGCATGGTATAGCCTGAGACACTTGTGTCAATATCGCCCGGGAGGCGGTAGATATGCATCTTAACGGAAAAAGCCCTGCGAAAATTTATGATTTAATAACAAGAAAATACGAAGATATTGGGGAGCTAACTCCAACACCTGCACCTAAGTAAGGGGAAACCCATGAAGAAAATACTAATCGGATTTTACATTTTGATTATTATTGGAATTATTGTCTGCATAAGTAATAGCAACATATTTGAGAGCGAGAAATCAGAGGCTATTGCTGCAGGTGAGAAAATATACAAAAAAAATTGTATTTTTTGTCACGGTGAGACAGGAAAGGGAGAAGGCTCAAAAACTGGCACAGCTTTAAATAGCCAGAATTTTTTAAGCAGCGTATCGGATAAAGATCTATATCATTATGTGAAGTATGGAAGAGAAGGCACTGTTATGCCTGCCTATGGTCCACGCATGTCAGATAAAGATTTAAAAAATCTTGTTGCATTTATAAGAGACTGGCAAACAGAGGAAATAGAATTTGATGTTCCTGCCACGATTTCTGGTGATTCAGATCGTGGAAAGGCACAATATAATTTATATTGCCTAAACTGTCATGGTGAAGCAGGTGTTGGTAAGGATAAAATGGGAACGGCTATTTCTAACCAACAATATTTGAAATACAGCACTGATAAGCAGATTTGGATTGATGCAGCTTATGGTCGTGAAGATACGCGAATGGGTCCATCTTTAAAGGGTCTTGAAGGAGCACGTCAACTCAAAGAAAAGGATATTACTGATATTGTTACCTATATCCGATCCTTTGAGAATAAATAAATGAAATACAGTAATAAAGACCTGAATCTAACAAGTGGATTCAGGTCTTTTTTTTGTTAAATGTGAACATTGTGTGGTGGTTTTTTGACGAAAACGCAACGATTTTAATCCTTTAACAAAATGTTCAAGAGTGCTTTAACAAATAAGTGTTGATAAATATTATATTTATTTCAAAGAGGACTATAGTAAAAATTAGTAATTTTTATTGATTAGTTTTTCAAGTCAAGGAGGATTAAGATGCTTAAAAATAAGTGGTTGGCATTATTCGTAATCGCATCATTTTTAACGAATTTCAGCATCCCGAAGGCTAGTGCTGAAACAGCCTTTCAGGCAGAAAAATTTCCTTTTAAGGAAATGCAGGTTCAGGTAATGCCTGAGTTTGATTATCCCGAAGGTTGGTCAAGAGAGGTTCCGTCCCTACTAGTTGGTCAGTACGGAACAATTACCAATAAAAGTGGCCAGGATTATGATGGAAAGATTGAGATCCCCGTTCCAGCAAAGGAAAAAGGTTTTGAAGCCGTCTTGGTAGCAGAATTCCCAGAAAAAGATAAGCCTGAAGTACAGCGACCCTATGATGTCGATAAAGAAAACGGAATCATTACTTGGAAGCCAGCCAAGGCGATTAAGAATAATGAAACCTATGAATTTGTCATTGAGTACTATACAAAATCTATAGTCGTCAAGGACACCAAGACCTTTACATATGAACTTAAAAACAAAGCTGATATCGATCTTTTAGATGTTATCTTTTATGCTCCAATGGATGCTAAAGAAATAAAAATTGAACCAAAGACAGAGAACAATTCCAAAAATGAATACGGAGAAGAGCTCTATTACTACCAATACGAAAAGGTAAAGGCGGACGCTGGCTTGAAATATTCCTTCTCATATAAGAAAGATGGTACTGAATCTACGATGGAAGCTATTAATAAACAGCAGCCGCCAAATGATGAAAACCATAGTGGTGTAAGTGCAACGGATCAAGTGGACAAAACAGGTGGAACAACTGCACCATCAAAACGTCCAATCATCGGACTAGTTGGCGCATTGATTATTGGAATAGCGCTTATTATTGCTGGACTCTTTGTTTTTCTAGGCTTAAAAGGAAATTCCCACTCAGCAGCTAAGGTTACCAAAAAAACAAAAAAACAACCACAGAAACCATCTCATACGGCAAAAAAAGACAACAAAATAGCAAATTCAGAAGAGAAGAAAGAATTACGCAAAAAACTGTTAACAGGAAAGATTGATCAAGAAATGTACGAAGAAGAAATGAAAAAATTAATCTAATGAGGTGGTAAGAATGAAAAAAAATACTATTGTTATGCTTGGTGGGTTTATTATTGCTGGTGCTATTGTTTTCCTTCTGATGGCAGCAACACCTGGATCAAGTGGTGTTGAATTGACAATGAAAGAGCTTTTGGCTACTCAAGAACAACATAAAGATGATTTTGTTACGGTTGAAGGTCTTTTAATCGAAGATTCCATTAAATGGGATGCGAAAAAAATTGAGTTAAAGTTTGATGTGAAAGATAACGACGGTAACGTTATGCATGTCGTTCACCACGGTACAAAACCGGATAACTTCTCAGAAGGTGTCATCACTATCCTCCAAGGCGCGCCAACAAAAAAGAACACATTTGTTGCAGAGACAGTTAAAACAAGATGCCCATCTAAATATGAAGGAAAAGATATCAAAGATTACGATCCAGAAACACATAAAGATAAGTTAAATAAAACACCGGAAGAAAAATAACAGGCGAACTTAAGAAGGTGACGAAATGTATTTATTTGCCAACGCGACAATTTATATAGGCTTAGCCATAGCGATCTATTCTCTTCTTATTATTACGTTGGGAATTAGCACGAAAAATCAAAAGTTCGTAAACAGTGGAAAAGGCGGTTTAATTGCCTTACTGGTTTGTTCATCACTTGCAATGCTATCACTTTTCTACCTTTTGGCAATGTCTCAATTTCAATATGAATATGTTCGTGATTACACTAGCAGTGAACTTCCAATTATCTATAAGCTTACCGCACTATGGGCTGGTAATGCAGGTTCGTTGTTATTGTGGACATTTTTCCTAACTCTTTATACCTGTATGATTGCCTTTTCACGGAAGTTAAAAGGAAACCCAATGGTTCCTTACATTTCTGCCATCTTACTGGCAAATGCTGTTTTCTTCTTCTTCATTCTTGGATTTGTAGCGAAACCTTTCATTCTATTAGGTGAGATTCCAATTGAGGGAAAAGGTTTAAATCCAATGCTGCAAAACCCTGGCATGATTATTCATCCAGTCACACTATACCTGGGATATGTTGGTCTTGCCATTCCATTTGCTTTTGCAATGGCAGCACTGATCCTGAAAAACGTTGATGATTTCTGGATTAAAATGACAAGGCGATGGACGATTATTGCTTGGCTATTTTTAAGTCTTGGTAATATTTTCGGAGGACAATGGGCTTATGTTGAGCTCGGATGGGGCGGCTACTGGGCATGGGATCCAGTTGAAAATGCATCTTTTATGCCTTGGTTAACGGCGACTGCATTCTTGCACTCCGTTATGATACAAGAACGAAAAAACATGTTGAAAATATGGAACATCAGTTTAATCATAGTTTCCTATGCACTTACTTTATTTGGTACATTCCTTGTTCGTAGCGGGGTACTGACATCTGTTCATGCCTTTGCGAATTCAAACCTAGGATTATACTTCTTAATCTTTATGGGAGTGGCGGTCATTGGAGCACTTTATGTATTAATGAGTCGATACAACTTGCTTAAACGTAGTGCAGGAGAATTTAATTCCTTTGTTTCTAAAGAAAGCAGTTTCTTAATTAATAATCTTCTACTAGTTGGAGCAGCCTTTGCCGTATTCTGGGGAACGATTTTCCCACTAGTGTCCGAAGCTATTCGTGGAACAAAAGTAACGGTTGGTCTGCCATTCTTTAATAAAGTAGAAGCACCAATTCTATTATCGATGATGTTTGTTATGGCGGTTTGTCCAATGCTTGCTTGGCAAAAATCTACTGTGAAAAATCTTAGGAAAAACTTTATGATCCCAGCAATCCTTGCGATTCTAGCCATGATCTTAATGGTAGTATTAGGAATTCAAAAGGCTTGGGCCGTTATTGGTTATGGGGTTATCGTTCTATTATTAATCACACATTTCTTAGAGTTTTATAGAGGTGTTAAAGCTAGAAGGAAGATGACGAAGGAATCTCCACTCGTTGCACTGTATCGGCTAATGATTCGAAATCGACGCAGGTACGGAGGATATATCGTTCATCTTGGGATTGCCTTTATAACGATGGGCATAATTGGTTCACAGAATTATGATTTACAAACCATGAAAACAGTCGATTTAGGAAAGTCGATTGAACTACAAGATTATCGAATCAACTATGATCGACTTGACCAGAAAAAAGAAGGAATCAATGACATCGTTTATGCTGATGTAACAGTTTTTAGAAATGGTAAAAAGCTCGGCACATTTCAGCCTGAAAAGGTATTTTACGGTAATTGGGAGCAGCCTTCTTCCGAAGTTGCAATTATTTCCTCTCTTAAAGAAGACTTATATATTGTATTAAGTGCATGGGAAGATGATGGAAAAGCTACATTTGTTGTAAAGGTAAATCCAATGATGAATTGGTTATGGATTGGTTCCTTCATGATTGTTATTGGTGCCCTGTTCGCCGTCTGGAATGGAAAATATGGAAATGTCACTCCGAGATACACAGGAGTTCGCAAAGAGGTGTCTTAATATGAAAAATAAGATATATATAGGGCTTCTCATTATCTCGTTCATCTTTCAAGGTTCATTCCTTCGTGTGGAAGCAGCAAAACAAATTGACTATAAATCGGCAGAATTCAAAGCAGTTGCTCAGCAATTCGCATGTACATGTGGCTGTGGGCAGGATCATTATGAATGTGATCCCAATACATGTAATCTAACTACTGAGTTTAAAGCAGACTTAGTTGAGATGATGAATAAGGGCTGGGATAAGGATAAAATTCGTGAATATTATGTCAATATTTATGGTGAAGAGATATTAACCTCACCCGAGAAAAGTGGTTTTAGTCTAACTGCATGGGTCCTTCCTTTTGTTGTCTTAGGGGCAGCTGGAATTGCAGTGTTTTTCATAATCCGTAAATGGGTTAAGAAAAAAGGAACAGATGAATATATAGCAGAATACGAGAGCACCGCTGATGAAGTTGAAGGAGAAATCCTTTCCTCCATGATTGATGAAGAACGCAAAAAGTATCTTTAGGATGTGAACAATATGCAAGATATCACAGTCATTTCGATGATTTTTACCACCATTTTAGCGCTTGCTTGTCTATTTCTAATCTTATCACCTTTATTTAAGTGGGATACTTATTTACAGGTTTCATCAAAAGGAAAGGATATCAGTGCGACCAAGGAAGCACTATTGACAACTCTTAATGAAATAGAATTTGAGTATAAGATGGATAAAATCTCACATGCTGATTATAAACATTTGAAGAAACAATATGAATTAGAAGTTGCCAGTATTATGAAGGAAGAAGAAGAAATTATGCAAACGAACATTGATAAAGATTTAATGGATGAAGTGGAGAAAGAAATTGAAGCTCAAATGAAGACATATAAGAACAAAAAGGGGGAAGGAAAGTGATCAAAAAAATCACCGTTTTCTTCCTCGGTCTGATGCTGTTAATCCCCTTCCATGGATTAGCTGCATCGGATTCAAAGGTTTCGATTGATATGCATTATATCGTGATCAGTCCTGCTGAAGACGGCGGGGCGAATATGATGAATATGGTTAACTATACAAATACCGCATCTGAAGAATATAAAGGTGACGGAAAAAATGAAGCTGTTTTAAAAGTAACCCTTCCTGAAGGAGCAGCGGACCTTAACTTTTTAGACAATCAAATTGCCTTTAAAGAGGTAGACAAAGGTTTTATTACAACAACTCCAATTCCTGGAAATCAAACAATGGTATTGCCGTACAGTTATAGGATGGCAAAAGGGAAAGAAATTATTTTGAAATCTGACTATCCCGTACAAATGATGCAGATTCTCGTTCCAGAAGGAAGGGGAAGTATTGAAGTAAAGGGTGCTGAGGCGACAAGTCAAGGCAGCTTCAAATTTGATGACCAAAATTACTTTGGATACAGTATTGAAGGGCTTAAAGCTAACCAAGCGTTTACTCTAGTTTATAACAAAGATATACAGCCACCAGCAGATGAGACCAAAAAAGCGGAAGCAACTAGTGAAAGTGAGAATAAAAGTTCGGTCACACACACAGCGCCTGCTTTCCATAATCCTGGACATCTAAGAATTTGGGCACAGTCGCCATTACATCGCTTTAACCCACACGTCTTTATGATTATTTTGGTGTCGATTTTAATTGCAGGAATCTCCTATTATATCTATTTTAGAAGGAAAGCAAAATTAGAAGACGAACGCCTAGGAGCAGATAAGGAAGAGAAGGCATTTAAACTGTTAATGACAAAGCAAAAAGCAATAATGGATAAGATCATTGAATTGGAAGAATCCTTCGGTGATGGGAAGCTTTCAGAGGATGAATATCATGCAAAAATTGAAGCTTATAAACAGCATCTTGTCCAAGTAAAATTAAATCTGCGTAAGTTCGTTGAGTAGCTGCTGGGATGGGAGAGACTGCAAATGATAGAAATAAAGAAACTAACGAAGCAAGCTGATAATAAACTTATCTTACGTGGAGTAGACCTCTCAATCAAAAAAGGTGAAACAGTTGCCATCCTAGGACCAAATGGTGCAGGTAAAAGTACGCTGCTTAAAATGCTCGCCACCTTAATAAAACCTACATCAGGTCTGATAAAGGTTAATGATATGGATTTGAAAAAAAATCATATTCAAATAAAAAAAATATTGGGTTATTTACCCCATTCCAGTTTACTTTATGATCATTACACACCTTTAGAAAATATTGTCTTCTTCGGAAATATATATGGTGTTAAAAATGTTGAACAACGTGCAACAGAGCTTGTCAAAGAGGTAGGATTATCATTCTTTTTGAATGAACCTGTAAAAAACTTTTCTCGAGGCATGATTCAAAGGATTGCTATCGCACGGGCTATTGTTCATGAACCTGAAATTCTCCTATTGGACGAACCGCATACAGGGTTGGACCAAGGAGCTATCGGAATTTTAAATAACGTTATCCTTTCCATGAAAGCAAAGGGGACCACTACCTTGATGGTAACTCATGATTTTAAGCAAGCTGCTGAATTCTGCGACAGAATTATCATTATTAAAAATGGAAAGATTATCGATGATTTTAGAATTGAAAATCAAGACTTAGGATATGTATCTGAAAAATATGAATTATTAGTGGAGGGAGTATCATGAACCTTTTTCGAACAGCCCTCTTACTAGCTAAAAAGGATTTATATTCCGAGTTAAAAACCAAGCAAATTATGGTTACACAAATTATTTTTGCGGGACTTGTCATTGTGGTTTTTAGCTTTGCCTTTGACCCAGCCAACAATACAACAAAAGCAGTCATTCCTGGGGTCATTTGGGTCATTATTGTCTTTGCGGGAATCTTAGGTCTTAACAGGTCGTTTATTTCAGAGCAGCGGAATGATTCGATGCAAGGATTATTAGTAGCACCAATGGAGGCAGCCAGTATATATTTAGGAAAGTTCTTAGCCAACTTCATAATGATGTTGATCGTAGAACTCGTTTCGATCCCGTTTTTGTTCTTATTGTTTGATTTCAAATTCTATGGAAGTATTCCATATTTTATCTTAGTTGTATTCTTAGGCAGTTTTGGATTTATTGCGATTGGTACATTTCTTGCTGCATTGGCAGCTAATTCTAAAAGCAGTGAAATGCTGTTACCACTATTGCTTTTTCCGATAACAACGCCAATCTTAATCGGTGTTGTTCAAGCAACAAGAATCATCCTAACCAATATGGAGAAATTTTCAAGTGCAATAGCTTGGATCCAGTTGGTCACAGCGTACGATGTTATCTTTTTTGTTGTTTGTTTTTTATTAATAGATTATGTGCTGGAGGTTTAAGTGATGAGTATGAATCTCGAACGAGAGAAAGCAGTGCTTCCTGGATCGCAAGTAACTGTTAAAAAAAGCTTAGATCTGTCAAAGATTTTGTTTGGTGCCACAGTTATATCCATGTTGGTTGCCCTGTATTTTATTTTTATCTTTGCTGCTGAGGAAGTAACGATGGGAGCGGCCCAAAAGATCTTTTATTTTCATGTTAGCTCTGCATGGCTGGCTTTCATGGCGTTTTTTGTAACATTTGTATTTAGTATTTTGTTTTTAATCAAGCGGAAAAGACTATTTGATACTTATGCCTATATTTCTGCTGAAATTGGTGTTGTGTTTACAATCATCGTGTTAACAACGGGTCCGATCTGGGCGAAATCTTCATGGAATACATGGTGGGTATGGGAACCGCGGTTAATTACAACGTTAATTCTATTCTTTATCTATATTGCTTACATTATGATTCGACAAATGGATGGTGTTTGGGATAAAAAAGCTCGATTAGCTGCTGTGTTTGGAATTATCGGGTTTGCTGATGTTCCAATTGTATTTTTTGCAATTCGCTGGTGGCAAACCAAGTTTCATCCAATAGTGTTTGGTGAAGGGCCTTCCCAAAAAGGTGGAGGAATTGAAGGTACTATGTTAGTTGCCCTGTTTGTTTCACTCGCGGCATTTACGATTCTTTATTCTTACCTGCTTCATAAAGGTGTATCTTTTGAAAAGATGAAAATTAAAGTAGAGCGGTATAAAGAAAAATTAAGAGAAGACTTGGAAAAATAGGAGGAATTTATCATGGGTTTTGAATTTATGTATGGTGCCTATTCTGTTGCTTGGGTTGTTATTTTTTCATATATGTTAATACTTGGTAAGAGACATACAAAACTCAAGAAAGAAATTGAATTCTTAAAACAACTAGAAAAATAACTAGTATTGATAATTGGGCCTGTGTAGAAATAGCAGGCCTTTTGTATAGAACTTTACTGGTGTCAGGAGGAATACGATGAACAAGCGGGTCATCAAATTACTCGTATTGATTCTTATTGTCGGTATGTTTGGATTCTTTGGTTATAGTTTAGTTACCAAAGGCAAACATACAGATGTTGGTGATAAAGCATATAATTTTTCACTGCCAAATCTAGATGGAAGTATTACCATACTCACGGATTTTAAAGGTGAGGTTGTCATCTTGAATTACTTTGCCTCATGGTGTGCTCCTTGTAAAGAAGAGTTACCAGAACTAGAATCTTTTCAAAAAGAATATGGTGATAAATATAATTTTCTTATGATCAATCGCGGCGAGACAATGGATAAGATTAATAAGGTAACGGAGAAAAATAAAGCGGGAATGAATTATTTATTCGATTATAATGCAAAGGTTTCAAAAATGTATAATGTTACAGGACAGCCTGAAACCTTTGTGATTGATAAACAAGGAGTCATTAGAGTGCATTTTAATGGTCCGGTTTCAGAAATGCAATTATATAATTGGGCAAAGAAATATGACAAATAAACCATAAAAAAGGATTGAACTATAAAACTGGTTCAATCCTTTTTTATGGATCTGTTAAACTAGCATTTTGATACTGCTCCAATCAACATGCTGACAAAAAGTCTTAATATGAAGGGGTAAATTTAAATTCTGCCATTACTTCTGCTTTGATAATTATTTGTCCTGGTTCTATTTGTGTGGAAGCTATCCCTTTCACGAAAGCCCCAGGCTGATTAAATACAGGCTGGACCGTACTTCCACCTTCAACGACTAATATCGGTGTAGGTAATAACGTTACATTTATAGTGCCTGCAATGGTTTTAGCTTTTTCAATGGCATTATTTACAGCAAGAACTAACACCTGCTTATAAAAAGATTCCTTGTTTTTTGCTGTAAACTGAACATTAGAAACATAGTTTACTCCATTTTGAACTGCTGTATCAACGACTTTTCCAATTATTGACAAATCCTCTATCTTCACCTTCAAAATATGAGTTATTTTATACCCTCGAAATATTTGTTTCCCTTGATCATAATCATAATCGGGTTCTATGCGATAATCGAAAGTTTGGATCTGATTTTTGTTTATTCCTAACGAAATAAGCGAGTCAATTACCTTAGTCACTTCAAGGGAGTTCTGTTGCTGGGCCGTGATTAATTGCTTACTTTCTGTAATAATCCCTAAGTTTACCGAAGCCGAGTCAGGCTGTACTGCCATTTCCCCTTCCCCTGAAACTTTAATTAAGTGATCTTTGTGATGCTGTCCATTTCGGGGAAGTGAAGGGTAATTATAATTGTACACGTGTTATCTCCTCCTTCATGGTTATTCCTTCCTATAAAATACGATTCACATTTAGAAACGTTCCGAAACTTAATCTATCCCTCTTAACTTATTAAACTTTGTTCTAGTAATATAATCGAAAATTGAGAAGAAATGACAGATTTGAAAGTCATAATGTGACCAAGCAGGCATACATTTTAAATAATGAGAAAGGCAAATTTGAGGAGGTTGCACACGTGGAAACGATCCTAAACTTTTTACCTAAAAAAATAGCCGACCTAATCAGCAAAATCCCTCCGAATCAAAAAGAAGAATTAGAAGAAATTCGTATTCGTATCAATCGACCAATTGAAATGACAATGAAGGGTACACCTAGATTTTTATCATATATTATCCAGCCTGAAGATGCGTTTCATCTTATGAATAAAATTAGTCATTTCTCCATCTATACCCTTGAAGAGGAGCTTAAACAAGGATTTATAACTGTTGCTGGAGGACATCGGATCGGGCTTGCAGGCAAAGTAATCCTTGAGGGTGGTAAGGTGAAAGCGATTAGAGATATTTCCTCTTTTAATATCCGAATTGCTAGAGAAAAGGTGGGAATAGCAGAACCGCTTATACCATATATCTTTCAAGGCAGCTGGAGGCACACGATGGTGATTGGTCCGCCGCAAACCGGAAAAACCACATTACTACGTGATATAGCAAGAATTGCTTCCTCAGGCTACGGAACGAGTGGAATACAGGCAAGTAAGGTGGGAATTGTTGATGAACGCAGTGAAATTGCCGGTTGCGTTAATGGGATACCGCAACTAACCTTTGGAGACCGCTTGGATGTATTAGATGCCTGTCCGAAAGCTGAAGGAATGATGATGATGATCCGTTCAATGAGTCCTGAAATTTTGGTGGTTGATGAGATTGGACGGAAAGAAGATAGCGAAGCCATCCAGGAGGCTGTTCATGCTGGAATCACGTTGATGATGTCTACACATGGGACAAGTATTGAGGAAGTAAAGAACAGGCCTTCGCTTCGAAATATTCTTGAACAAAAAATCTTTCAGCGCTTTATTGTCCTAAGCAGGTCCTCAGGCCCTGGAACAATTACACATATATTAGATGCTAATGGTAAAGAAATGAATCAAAAAGTGAGAGTGACATAAATGATTAAGCTAGTAGGTGCTGTTTTCATCATTGTCGCAACAACGTGGATCGGATTTGAGATTTCCAGACGCTTTAGTGAACGTCCAAGACAGCTTAGAGCATTAAGGTCTGCACTTCAATCACTTGAAGCAGAAATTATGTACGGGCATACCCCTTTACATGAGGCAGCAAGAAGGTTAGCAGAACAGTTATCAAAACCGCTATCAACATTTTTTGAAGCCTTTTCCAAGAAATTAACGGACACCGAGACAACGGTTAAAGAAGCTTGGGAAACAAGTTTAAGAGATATCTGGAGTTCTACGGCATTAAAGCAGGGAGAATTTGAAATAATGAAGCAATTTGGGGAAACCCTGGGTCGACATGACCGTATGTCCCAACAGAAACATATTATGCTGACACTGACTCATCTTGAAAGGGAAGAGGCAGACGCAATCCAAGCGCAAGCAACATACGAAAAAATGGTAAAGAGCCTGGGATTCTTGTCAGGATTGTTGCTGATTATTTTATTATTTTAGGGGGAAAAGCAATGGGCTTAGAAGTGGATATCATATTTAAAATTGCCGGTGTAGGAATCGTGGTAGCCTTTTTGCATACGGTTTTGGACCAAGTGGGGAAAAAAGAATACGCCCAGTGGGTCACGTTATTTGGGTTCATTTATATATTATTTCAGGTAGCCTCAATTGTGGATGATCTCTTTCAAAAAATTAAATCTGTATTTTTATTTCAATAAAAGGAGGTGCCCTAAGATTGAAATCATAAAAATAGTCGGCATAGCACTCGTAGCAACTTTTCTCGCTTTAATTGTTAAAGAACAAAAACCCAATATCGCTTTTCTCTTAATCGTTTTTGTAGGCTGTGTCATTTTTCTTTTTTTAATTGATAAAATTTATGAAATCATTCATATGCTAGAAAAATTGGCAGTGAATGCAAAAGTGAATATGGTTTATATTGAAACGATTTTAAAAATCATTGGAATTGCGTATATCGCTGAATTTGCTGCACAGATTACCAAGGATGCCGGTCAGGGAGCACTCTCCTCTAAAATTGAATTAGCGGGAAAAATTATTATTCTTGCAATGGCGATCCCGATACTAACTGTTTTAATTGAAACTATTATCAAGCTTATACCGAGTTAATGACATACCTGAAAAAGAGGTGTAGAAAAAGTTGAAGCAGCGATGGCAGTTTATTCCTATTATCATTCTTGTATTCTTTTTTTTATCAATTACAGGTGTACAAGCTGCTGAAGAGGGCAAAGACCAATCAAACCCGCTTTCCCCTCAGGAGTTAGTTGATGAACAGCTTAAATCTCTCGATATCACAGAACTTAAACAATTTTGGGAGGATATCAGCTATAAATACGGTGGATTCCTTCCAGAAAGTCAGAAGGGTAGTTTGTATGACTTTATCAGTGGTGAGAAAAAATTTTCTTTAAAACAATGGGGAATGGGAGTAGTCAAATTTGCCTTTCAAGAGTTTGTAGCTAACGGAAAATTACTAGGGTCATTGATTATGTTAACCATTTTTAGCATGTTCCTTCAGTCCATGCAAAATGCATTTGAGAAAAGCGCCATTAGTAAAGTTGCTTATTCGATCGTCTATATGGTGTTAGTGATTATTGCATTAAATAGTTTTCATATCGCAATCAGTTATACAAATGAGGCAATCGGATCGATGATCTCCTTTGTGCTAGCTCTTGTTCCCCTTTTACTTGCCTTAATTGCCGCATCTGGAGGCTTGATTTCGGCAGCTTTCTTTCATCCGGTAATCTTATTTTTAATGAATATGAGCGGTTTATTTATGCAATATATTATTCTGCCACTTCTTTTTCTTGCAACCCTGTTGAGTATTGTAAGTACAATGTCAGAACAGTATAAGGTGTCACAATTAGCTGCTTTGCTAAGAAATTGGAGCATAGGGTTAATGGGACTCTTCTTAACGGTATTCCTTGGTGTTATTTCTGTACAGGGTGCCTCGGCAGCTGTCTCAGACGGGGTAACAATCAGGACAGCGAAGTTTGTGACAGGAAACTTTATACCGGTAATCGGCAGGATGTTTACAGATGCTACCGATACCGTCGTAAGTGCGTCAGTCTTATTAAAAAATACTGTAGGCATTGCTGGGGTGGGAATTTTACTTATCATCGTAGCTTTTCCTGCAATTAAAATATTAATGATTGCCTTTATCTATAAATTCGCTGCTGCAATTTTACAGCCGCTAGGTGGAGGACCTATCATTACCTGTTTGGATATTATTAGTAAGAGTGTCATTTATGTTTTCGCTGCACTGGGTATTGTATCACTCATGTTCTTTTTATGTATAACAGTCATTGTGGCAGCTGGAAATCTGACGATGATGATCAGATAGGGGGGATTAAAATGGATTTTTTAATAGAGTGGGTAACGAATATAATACTCTTTATCTTATTGGCAACGGTAATTGATATGCTCCTTCCAAACTCAAGTATGCAAAAGTATACGAAAATGGTTACGGGACTCCTCTTAATTGCCATTATTCTGACCCCAATCTTTAAATTGATCTCCAAGGATTTTGAAACAGCACTTGGATCCATCCCTTCATTTCAAGCTCCTGGAGAAAAAAATATGAAAAATTCAATAGATTTGAAGAAAAAAGAAATACAAGCCTCACAACATGCATATATTTTAGAAGAAATGGCTGTCCGACTGGAAAAGGACGTGAAAGAGGAGTTGATGGAACAATACGGATTGGAGATCGCTAAAATTGATATAGCTACAAATGAAGAAAGCGACCAAGCATTCCCAGACAACCTCCAAAAGGTTATGGTTCTTCTGAAACAACCAGAAAATGAAGTGAAGACAGTCGAAGCAATTAAACAAGTAGAAATTAACACAGAAACACCTCTTCCATCTAAAAGCTCAACAGAAGAAACAGAAAAAATAGCCGCTTTTCTTTCGCAAAAATGGAATGTAACTGAAAAGACAGTTGAAGTTTCGATTGAAGGGGGGATAAATAAAAAAAATGGATAACAAGAACCAGGGACCATTTTCATGGTTTAAAAAGGTGCTGAAAATCGAAGGAAATTCTGAAAAGAAGACAGGAAAATACCAATATATGATAGTGGTTTTATGCATTGGTGCAGCATTTATGCTAGTTGGCAATATTCTCTTTAAGAAAACTCCGAGTACAGCAGATATCCCAGTAACAGCTAGTGATAAGGTTGATGCTGAGGATGTACCTGCATTTGGTCTAAACAAGGGATCAGGTAATAAGGCAGTTTCCGAATATGAAGAAAAATATGAAAGTCAACTTAAGAAAGCCCTCCAGCAAATGTTAGGGGTGAACGATGTTACCGTGGTCGTCAACATAGATTCCACTGATAAGAAGGTTCTAGAAAAAAATAGGGTTTCTAAATCACAAATAACAGAAGAAACAGATCGAGAAGGCGGAGAACGTAAAGTTCAAGAGGCCTCAACAGATGAGCAGTTAGTAATCATCCGTGATGGTGAAAAAGAGGTTCCAATTGTGGTAGAAACGAAAAAACCTGAAATTAGAGGTGTCCTAGTCGTAGCGAAAGGCGCAGATAATATTCAAGTGAAAAAGTTGATCGTTGAAGCAGTTACACGCGCTTTAGATGTACCAAGCCATCGTGTTGCAGTTATGCCTAAAAAATAAAAGGGGTGTTTTAATATGCTATTGAAAAAACAAACAGTGTGGTTGTTAACGATGCTAAGTTTAGTTGTGGTTTTATCTGTTTATTACATTACTTCACCGGAGCAAAAGAGTAATGATCTTGCAGCTATTCAGCAAGATGCGAAGGAACAAAATAAAGGAAAAACAACAACAAAAACAACAACAAAAACTGAAGCTAAGGATGATAAAACAATTGTATCAACCGTAGCGGGTGATCAAGAGTTTGAAGAACTTCGTATGAAACTAGATGACCTAAGGAGCCAACAGCAAGAAGACTTAACAACTGAACTTGCCTCGACAGATCTTCCAGCAGTAGAACGAAGCAAAGTAAAGGATCAGATGGATAAATTGAATCAAACAGCCCAAAAAGAAGAAATACTTGAAACCCTAATTAAAACTATGGGGTATGAGGATGCATTAGTAAGAGCCGATGGGGAGGAAGTAAGAGTCACAGTTAAATCTAAGAAGAAGCCTTCTGCAACTGAGGCCAATAAAATCATCTTACAAGTGAAAAAAGAAATCGGTGAAACCAATTATGTAGCAGTAGAATTCCAGCCAACGAAATAAATCGATTAAAAAAGGAAAGTCACTGACTTTCCTTTTTTGATTGATTACCACCAAATAGGGTAAAATGATATGTTGTGAGAGATAATCTGTCCAAAATTCCCTTTTGTTAGTAAAAATATTATGATAAGGGTATAAGACAGTGGGTGAAAATTTCAAGGGTTAAAATATACATCATTGAACTTTTACTAGATATTATCGTATAGTTATAGTAGTTAGTCATAATTTTGTTGTATGAGGGGTGTACTCAATGTTAAAAGTACAAGAAATTCGCGAATTAATAAAATTGGTGGATCAATCAAGTATTGATGAATTTGTATATGAAAACGATGGTTCAAAAATTAAAATGAAAAAAAATGTTTCGGCTACATATGTTTCACAAGTAAGTGCTGTTCCACAAGAAAATAAAGTCGTATCAACACCAGTACCACAAGTTGTAGCGGCAACAGCACCAACCGTTGCAGTTCATGAAGTTCAACAGCAAGAAACAATCAAGCAAGCTGATACAACAAATCTTCACAAAATTGTTTCTCCTATGGTTGGAACTTTCTATGCTTCACCTACTCCAGACGCTGACTCCTATGTTAAACAGGGTTCGAGTGTAACAAAAGATTCAATTGTGTGCATTGTAGAAGCCATGAAATTATTTAACGAGATTGAAGCAGAAATTGACGGAGAAATTGTTGAGATACTTGCTAAAAATGGTCAATTAGTAGAATACGGACAGCCTTTATTTTTAGTAAAGCCTGAATAAGGAGCGATAACAGGATGATAAAAAAACTGTTAATTGCAAACAGAGGGGAAATTGCAGTTAGAATTATTCGTGCATGCCGGGAAATGGGAATTGAATCGGTTGCCGTCTACTCTGAAGCTGATAGAGAAGCATTGCACGTTCAACTGGCAGACGAAGCTTATTGCATAGGACCTACTTCATCAAAAGACAGTTATTTAAACGTTACAAATCTAATTAGTGTGGCGAAGTTAACAGCATGTGACGCCATTCACCCAGGTTATGGGTTCTTAGCTGAAAATGCAGATTTCGCAGAACTTTGCCGGGAATGCAATATTACATTCGTTGGTCCAAGCCCAGAAGCGATTACGAAAATGGGTACCAAGGATATCGCAAGAGAAACAATGCGGGAAGCCGGTGTTCCAATTGTCCCAGGTTCAACTGGGATTATAAACGATATCGATGAAGCTCTTGAACTTGTGAAAAAGATTCAATATCCCGTTATTATTAAAGCCACTGCTGGCGGTGGAGGCAAAGGAATTCGTGTTGCCAAAAACGAACAGGAATTAATTAAAGGCATAAGTATCACTCAGCAAGAAGCGATGACAGCCTTTGGAAATCCTGGTGTATACATTGAAAAATACATTGAGGATTTTCGTCATGTTGAAATACAAGTCCTTGCTGACTCCTATGGTAACACCATTCATTTAGGAGAAAGAGACTGTACAATCCAACGAAGACTTCAAAAGCTTCTTGAAGAAACGCCATCACCAGCATTAGATGGAGAAATACGGGAAGAAATGGGTAGCGCGGCTGTAAAAGCTGCTAAAGCAGTTGATTATTCAGGTGCCGGCACTGTAGAATTTATATATGACTACCGCAATCGGAAATTTTATTTTATGGAAATGAACACGCGGATCCAGGTAGAACATCCTGTAACAGAAATGGTCACTGGAATAGATCTCATTAAAGAACAAATCAGAGTAGCTTCTGGTGAAAAATTAAAGGTAAATCAAAAGGATGTAACTTTCACAGGGTGGGCAATCGAGTGTCGGATTAATGCTGAAAACCCGGAAAAGAATTTTCTCCCGTCTGCAGGGAAAATCAACATGTACCTTCCACCTGGTGGATTTGGTGTACGTGTTGATTCAGCAGCATACCCAGGGTATACGATTCCGCCATATTACGATTCCATGATTGCGAAAGTTATAGCATATGGCGCAAGCAGGGAAGAAGCAATCTCAAGGATGAAACGAGCATTAAGTGAATTTGTTGTAGAAGGTATTCATACAACCATTCCATTCCATTTAAAACTTCTAGATCATGAAAAGTTTGTAGAAGGCGGATTTAACACAAAATTCCTAGAATTGCATGATGTGATGAAGTCTAATTAATATTTGGAGGTGTTATTAATGAGTGAGTTTAATGTCTTGGAAATGGAACAAGGCAATAGCGGACACGGAAAAATTGAAATTGCTCCTGAAGTGATTGAAGTTATTGCAGGTATTGCTGCTTCTGAGGTAGAAGGTGTAGCTTCGATGCGTGGGAATTTCGCAACAGGTGTGGTAGAACGTTTAGGGAAGAAAAACCATGGTAAGGGCGTTAAAGTGGAATTAACTGAGTCAGGAATAAAAGTTGACGTTTATTGTATGATGAAGTTTGGGGTATCCATTCCATCCGTTGCTAGTAAGGTGCAAGATAATATTCGACAAGCATTGCTGAATATGACTGCTTTAGATGCTGAAGAAGTTAACATTCATGTGGTAGGCATACAATTTGAAAACCATAAGAATGAACCAGAAATCGTTGACGCGGAAGTATAAAATTTGGAAACCAAAGGATCTTTTTCCTTTGGTTTTTCTATTTCTGAAATATTGATTTAAATAAAAGTGCTTACATATTGGAAAAATAACAAGGTTAGAGTGCGAATCATATTTAGTTATGCTATTATCGTTAATGTGAAACCTATTCAATGACTTATTATGAAAAATAGACAAAATTTAATTAATATCTCTAAAGGAGTTAAAGGTATAATGAAAAGAAGAACAGCAAGGGAAAAGGCGTTACAGGCACTTTTTCAAATTGATATAAGCAACACAGAGCCTCAAGCAGCGATTGACCATGTTTTGGAAGGAGAGTCAGGTGACGAGTATCTTACTAGACTCGTTCTAGGAGTAGTCGAACAAAAAGCCGAAATTGACAATTTAATCAGTGAAAATCTTGAAAAATGGTCGATTGATCGGTTGGCAACGGTTGACAGAAACTTATTAAGAATAGCAGCATATGAAATGAAATTCTTCCGAAATGAAGTTCCAGAAAATGTTATTTTAGATGAAGCAATCGAAATAGCAAAAATATATGGTGATGACCAATCAAGTAAGTTTATAAATGGTGTCCTTTCAAAGGTAAAACAAAAGCTTCTTAACAATTAATTGATTGTGAACTATCGAGAGCAAAGGGTGGAGAGAAAATGACAGCTACTATTATTAATGGAAAAGAAATTGGCGAAAAGAAAAGAATGGAAATTGGAGAAGAAGTTAGCAGGCTTAAAAAACTTGGGGTAACTCCCGGACTTGCTGTAATTCTAGTCGGTAATAACGATGCATCTCGGACATATGTAACAAACAAGGAAAAAGCTTGCAAAGAACTTGGGATGAATTCTGTTTTAATTGAATTGCCAGAGGAGATTTCAGAAGAGGAACTACTGTCAAAAATTGCAGAATTAAATATGGATACGAATATACATGGTATTCTTGTACAATTACCAATTCCTAAACACATTGACGAGAAAAAAGTAATTGAATCGATCTCCCCTTTAAAGGATGTTGATGGATTTCACCCAATTAATATCGGCAGGATGATGACAGGCCAAAATGCCTTTCTTCCATGTACTCCATACGGAATTATGGTGTTACTAGAAGAAACAGGTATTTCAATCGCAGGGAAGCATGTTGTTGTAGTTGGGAGAAGTAATATTGTGGGCAAGCCGGTCGGACAATTATTTCTCAATAAGGATGCAACTGTAACGTACTGTCACTCAAAAACCAAAGATATTAAATTACATACCAATAAAGCCGATATTCTGATTGCTGCAGTTGGGATTCCGAACTTTATTAAAGCCGAGCATGTAAAAGACGGTGCTGTCGTTATTGACGTCGGAATTAACCGGAATGAAGCCGGAAAGCTTTGTGGTGATGTTGATTTTGCTGAGGTGTCTGAAAAAGCCGGATACATTACACCTGTTCCAAAGGGTGTTGGTCCAATGACAATTACGATGCTAATGTATAATACCCTAAAATCAGCATCAGAAAGCCTTGACCGCAATTAAACGGGGAAATTGTCCTTATCTGTAATTAAGATAAGGACTGTTTTTCGCTAATTGAAGTATTTGTTTTTAATTTATAGGGTATATAAAGGAGTTACATATGCAGGAACAAAGATATTTAACTGTGAATGCTCTAACCAAATACATAAAAAGAAAATTTGATGCAGACCCACATTTACGAGATGTTCATGTAAGAGGTGAAATTTCAAATTTCAAACAGCATTCGAGCGGACATATGTATTTTACCTTAAAAGATGAAAAAGCCCGAATTCTAGCCGTAATGTTTTCGAGCCATTCAAGGACAATGAAATTCACGCCAGAAAACGGCATGAAGGTCATTGTCAAAGGAGAAATTTCGGTATATGAACCAAGTGGTCAATATCAGATTTATATAAAAGAAATGCTTCCAGATGGGATCGGGGAATTGTTTTTAGCTTACGAACAGCTTAAACAAAGACTGGAATTAGAAGGATTATTTGCGATTGAAACAAAAAAATCGATTCCATTGTATCCCAGAACCATTGGTGTAATTACCTCACCTACAGGTGCAGCCATTCGGGATGTCATTACAACCATTAAAAGGCGTTACCCCATCGCGAATATTCTTGTATTTCCTGCTCTCGTTCAGGGCGAAAATGCCGCCCCTTCGATAGCTAAGGCAATATCTAAAGCTAATAGTATGAATGGAATAGATGTGCTAATCGTTGGACGCGGCGGGGGTTCAATAGAGGAGTTATGGGCTTTCAATGAAGAACTCGTTGCACGCACAATATTTTCCTCTGATATTCCCATCATTTCAGCTGTTGGACATGAAACGGATTTTACGATTGCGGACTTTGTCGCCGATTTACGTGCTCCGACTCCAACAGGTGCAGCTGAACTCGCCGTTCCACATATAGATGAGTTAATGGAACGAGTATTGCAGCGTCAAACTCGCCTTCTCCGTACAATGAAAGGGAAATTTCAGTTAGAAAAAGAACGGTTAAGTCGTGTTCAGAAATCTTATGCCTTCCGTTATCCCCATCGACTATATGAACAAAAACTCGAACAGGTTGATAAACTAACGGAAATGCTTGTCCGCGGAGCTTCAAGGTTGTCCATAATTAAAAAGGGGCAACACGAAATTCTTTATAAACGCTTACAGAGAAACCATCCGAGTCAGTCATTACTTGAAGCAAATAAGCGTTTAGATCTTACACATAAAAATATGAAACGATCCATGCTCCAAGTACTTTCTAAGAAACAAACTGATTTTGAACGGATTCTTTCAACCTTAGGGGCGTTGAGCCCATTAAAAATTATGGAACGTGGGTACAGTTTAGCGTATTCGGAAGAGAATCAGCTGGTTAAAAGTATTAATCAAGTTAACATAAACGAGCAAGTTCAGATTCAATTAACAGATGGAAGCTTATTCTGTAAAGTTGAGAATATTAAGGAGAGCGAAAAACGTGATGACTGAAAAAAAATTATCCTTTGAAGATGCTATGACTAAATTAGAACAAATTGTGGATAAGCTTGAAGAAGGCGACGTACCTTTAGAAGAAGCAATCCTTTTCTATAAGGAAGGTATGGAATTATCCAAACTTTGCCATGATAAATTGAAAAGTGTAGAAGACCAATTAACACAAATTATAACAGAGGACGGCCGGACGGAGAGTTTTACAATTGACGAGGAGGAATAATACTTGGGAACCGGGTTACTAGATGCATTTGCACAAGAACATAAACTTCTGCTTGAATCAGAGCTTCGGACGCTGGTTAATAAGCTTGATGCCCCTCCAATCATTAAGGAATCGATGATCTATTCCCTTGAAGCAGGCGGAAAACGTATACGCCCACTCTTACTATTCGCTACTTTGGACGCATTTGGGATAGACCCTCGGGAAGGGCTTCTAGCTGCTTCGGCTATTGAGATGATTCATACTTATTCCCTTATACATGATGATTTACCCAGCATGGATAATGATGATCTAAGAAGGGGAAAACCGACAAATCATAAAGTTTTTGGTGATGCCGTTGCCATATTAGCAGGGGATGCCTTATTAACATACAGCTTTGAGGTAATGGGGAACATTTCTCCTGAATTTGCGTCAGATGCCACTAAGCTAAAATTAGTTATTGAATTAGCAAGGGCTGCAGGAACAGAAGGGATGGTTGGAGGTCAAGTTGCTGATATGGAAGGAGAAGGAAAATCCTTATCCCTAGAAGAGCTTGAGTATATACATATCCATAAAACAGGGAAATTACTTAGGTTCAGTGTATTAGCGGGAGCTATTTTGGCAGGTGCAAGTCATTACCAATTAGAAAACCTCTCATCATTCGCCCATCACTTAGGTCTCGCATTTCAAATTCAAGATGATATTCTTGATTTGGTTGGAAATCAACAATTAATCGGGAAGCCTGTTGGCAGTGATACCACCAATCAAAAAAGTACGTACCCCCAGCTGTTATCTTTAGAAGGGGCTATTGCAGTATTGCATAAACAAATAAACCTCTCGAAGGAATATCTAGGCATGACAGGATTGAATACGAACCTTTTGATGGAAATAACGGATTTAGTCGCTTCAAGAGACCATTAGAAAACGGTATTTGAGGCATTGAAACAAGTGTGTTATAATTGGTTTCATTGTAGAAAACGTTGTAAATGCCGTTATCACTCAAGTGTTAGCGGCTATTTTTTAATAAAATTTTGGATGTGTAATATAACACAGAAACTAAAATGAGAATGCATAATAGTATGAAAGTGAGTGGTCCAAAAATGGATCTATTATCAATAAAAGACCCAGCCTTTTTAAAAGGCCTGTCTAATACCGAATTGGAGGCTTTAAGTCAAGATATCCGCAAATTTTTGATTGAAAAGCTGTCTGTTACTGGAGGCCATATTGGACCGAATTTGGGTGTAGTTGAATTAACCATTGCTTTACATAAATGTTTCAACAGCCCCACAGATAAAATTATCTGGGATGTTGGCCATCAGTCCTATGTTCATAAGATTCTAACTGGCAGAGCGTGTGAATTTGATACTTTGCGTCAATATAAAGGCTTATGTGGATTCCCAAAACGGTCTGAGAGTGAGCACGATGTATGGGAAACTGGTCACAGCTCCACATCTCTTTCTGCGGCGATGGGAATGGCTATAGCTAGAGATCTAAAGAAGGAAAAATCTTTTGTTATTCCAGTTATCGGTGATGGAGCCTTAACGGGTGGTATGGCATTGGAAGCATTAAATCATATTGGACATGAGAAAAAAGACATGATTGTTATCTTAAATGACAACGAAATGTCAATCGCCCCTAATGTTGGTGCAGTTCATAATATCCTTGGCCAACTACGGACAGCTGGAAAGTATCAATGGGTAAAAGATGAACTAGAAGTACTTTTGAAAAAAGTACCTGCAGTTGGGGGGAAACTTGCTGCAACTGCTGAAAGAGTGAAAGACAGCCTTAAATATTTATTTGTTTCCGGGATGTTTTTTGAGGAATTAGGTTTTACCTATCTTGGTCCAATTGATGGACATAACTTTGAAGCGTTATTTGAAAATTTCAGCTATGCGAAAAAGACAGAGGGCCCAATCCTTCTTCATATAATTACTAAAAAGGGAAAAGGTTATCAACCGGCTGAAAGTGACAAAAAAGGCACATGGCATGGCACAGGTCCATATAAAATGGACACAGGTGCCTTCGTTAAGCCGGCAAAAACTCCACCCCCTGCATGGAGCAGTCTAGTTAGTGAAACTGTTCGAAAGCTTGCCCGAACCGATGACCGGATTGTTGCGATAACACCAGCTATGCCGGTTGGTTCTAAACTTGAAGGGTTTGCTAGTGAATTCCCAGAGCGGATGTATGATGTAGGGATTGCAGAACAACACGCTGCTACGGTAGCTGCAGGTTTAGCTACACAAAACATGAAACCGTTCCTTGCTATATACTCAACCTTTTTACAACGTGCGTATGACCAAGTTGTTCATGACATTTGCAGGCAAAATTTAAATGTCTTTATTGGGATTGACCGAGCTGGATTGGTTGGGGCTGACGGTGAGACCCATCAAGGTGTATTTGATATTGCTTTTTTAAGACATGTCCCTAATATTGTATTAATGATGCCAAAGGATGAAAATGAAGGACAGCATATGGTTTACACCGCAATGAAATATGATGACGGTCCGATTGCCATGAGATTCCCGCGTGGAAATGGAATTGGAGTTCCAATGGATAAAGAACTTCAAACAATTCCAATAGGTACATGGGAAGTTCTTAAAGAAGGTGATGATGCGGCAATCTTAACCTTTGGTACAACTATTCCAATGGCCCTAGAAGCTGCTGATGTACTTGAGAAAAAGGGAATATCCGTTAAGGTTGTGAATGCCCGTTTTATCAAGCCCTTGGATGAAGAAATGCTTACGAATCTACTTTCGAAGAATATGCCAATCCTCACCATTGAAGAGGCGGTTTTACAAGGCGGTTTCGGAAGTGCAGTTCTTGAGTTCGCGCATAACCAAGGCTTTTATCATTCACACATTGACAGAATTGGAATCCCGGATAAATTTATTGAACATGGTGATGTCAACTCCCTTCTTGAAGAGATTGGTTTCACTACCGAAGAAGTAATTAAAAGGGTTTCTATTCTAGCTAGAAAAAAACAACAAAGGGCTTAGAAAATGAAAAATAAAGAACGGTTAGATGTTTTACTAGTTGAAAGAGGTTTAATCGAAACAAGAGAAAAAGCAAAACGTTCAATTATGGCAGGTCTTGTTTATTCCAACGAAGAGCGTTTGGATAAACCTGGCGAGAAAGTCAAAGTGGACATTCCACTTAGTATAAAAGGGAAGGTCCTTCCGTATGTAAGCCGTGGGGGATTAAAGCTTGAAAAGGCCCTAAAAGTATTTGATGTAAGTGTTTCAAATAAAGTGCTGCTAGACATTGGATCTTCAACTGGTGGTTTTACAGATTGTGCACTGCAAAATGGAGCAAAGATGTCCTATGCTTTGGATGTAGGTTATAATCAGCTTGCCTGGAAACTTAGACAGGATGAACGAGTGGTAGTGATGGAAAGAACAAATTTCCGCTATGTTACACCTGCTGATTTAATTGGAGAAATGCCAAATTTTGCAACAATTGATGTATCCTTTATTTCGTTAACTTTGATATTGCCTGTCTTAAAAACACTTTTAGTCTCTGGAAGTGACGTTGTTGCCCTGGTGAAGCCGCAATTTGAAGCGGGACGGGAACAGGTTGGTAAAAAGGGGATTGTTCGTGATGAGAAGGTACATCTACAAGTAATTGATAAAATCATTAATTTTGCACTGCAACAAGGTTATACGATAAAAGATTTATCCTTTTCACCAATCACTGGTGGTGATGGGAATATTGAATACTTGCTCCATTTAAAATGGGAAGGTGAACGGGAAACAGGAGTCATTCAATTACCTGTTACCCCACTTGAAGTTGTAAAAGCATCCCATTTGGAATTTAAAACAAAACAAAATTCAGAAGGATAGGCAGATGCTTATCCTTTTCTTATTTTTTCATCTAAAGAAAATCCATTCTTTAATATAAGAAAAAATGTACAAGTTTATTAAAATCGGCTAACATATGGGTAGAAGAACATGTTAGTACGATAATACTTTGATTAAAATCGTTTTTAAAGATTATGAGGTGAGACAATGAATAAAGGCCAACGTCATATTAAAATAAGAGAAATCATTGCCAATAATGATATAGAGACACAAGATGATTTAGTGGATGAACTAAAGAATGCGGGCTATAATATAACGCAAGCTACGGTTTCAAGGGATATTAAAGAATTACATCTTGTTAAAGTTCCCTTAAGTGATGGACGTTATAAATACAGTCTGCCTGCAGACCAAAGGTTTAATCCATTACAAAAATTAAAAAGATCATTAATTGATGCGTTCGTTCGAATTGATGCAGCTGGACATTTGCTTGTTATGAAGTGCTTACCAGGTAATGCAATGGCAATTGGCGCATTAATCGATAATTTGGATTGGGAAGAAATATTAGGAACCATCTGCGGTGATGATACCATGTTAATTATTTGTCGAACTCCGGAAGATACTGAGGTCATCACAAACCGGTTCCTAGATATGCTTTAATTGGGGGAATGTTCCTTGTTAGCAGAATTATCTATTAAGAATTTCGCTATTATCGAATCCTTGTCTGTAACTTTTACAAAGGGACTTACGGTATTAACGGGAGAAACTGGTGCAGGAAAATCGATCATTATAGATGCTATTCATTTATTAGTTGGTAGCAGAGGGTCTGCAGAATTTGTACGGCATGGAGAGGAACGTGCAGAAATTGAAGGGCTTTTCCAGTTAGATGATAGTAAACATCCTGTTATTGCTAAAGCTTTAGAATTTGGTATTGAGATTGAGGAAGGAATGGTCATCTTAAGACGAGATATCTCCCAATCCGGTAAAAGTATTTGCCGTGTGAATGGTAAGCTTGTCACGATTTCCACACTTAGGGAAATAGGGTCCACGCTCGTTGATATTCATGGCCAACATGAGCATCAAGAGTTAATGGATGAGTCGAGACACTTAGCATTGCTTGATCAATTTGGTGCTGACGATATTTTTCCCACTCAAGGTGAGTACCAGCAAGTATTTCGTCGTTATGAGCAAACGTTACAGAAGTTAAAAGCATTAAGTGAAAATGACCAGCAAACTGCTCACAGGCTCGATCTCATTCAATTCCAATTGGATGAAATTCAAACTGCAAATTTAAAAATTAATGAAGATGAAGAACTTTTTGAGGAAAAAAGAAGACTAAATAATTTTGAAAGAGTGTTTGAAGCTCTTCAATCGAGTCATACTGCCTTGCAAGGGGAACAGAAAGGGCTAGATTGGATTAGTATGGTTATGGGGCATCTTGAAGATGCCGCTGCTATAGATAACGCCTATAAGGACGTTTATGAAGCAGTTTCAAATAGTTACTACCAATTAGAGGATGCAGCCCGGTCCTTAAGAAATGATTTAGATGCCTTAGAGTTCGACCCGCAGCGATTACATGATATTGAGGATCGTTTAAATGAAATTAATCGACTTAAACGAAAATATGGCAAAACAATCAATGAAATATTAGAGTATGCCGTAAAAATTGAAGAAGAAATTGAAACGTTGCAAAATAAAGAAACCCATATAAGCGAATTAGAAAAAGAATTAGCCTCAATTAAGAAAGACTTAATCCTTGAAGCAAAGCAGTTAACGGAAACTCGTCTGAAATGGGCAGATAAACTTACAAAGTTAATACATAAAGAACTAAAAGAATTGTATATGGCAAAGACTGTTTTTGAAATTCGTTTTGAATCAGATACAATGCAGTTTACTAAAAACGGTGTGGATCATGTCGAGTTTTATATCTCGACAAATCCTGGAGAGCCATTGAAGCCTTTATCCAAAGTTGCCTCTGGAGGGGAATTGTCACGTATTATGCTTGCCTTAAAAAGCATTTTCTCTAAGCATCAAGGAGTAACCTCGATTATTTTCGATGAAGTAGATACAGGTGTAAGCGGCAGAGTTGCTCAGTCTATTGCAGAGAAAATATATAAGGTGGCTAGCCAATCACAGGTACTATGTATTTCCCATTTGCCTCAGGTAGCTGCTATGGCCGATACACATTTGTTTATTGCCAAAGTAATAAAAGGCGGAAGAACCAAGACATCTGTCACTCCTTTACAGTTTGAAGATAAAATTAATGAAATTGGACGCATGATCTCTGGGACTGAGATAACTGACCTTACTAAAAAACATGCAGAAGAATTATTATTTTTAGCTGCAGAGAATAAGAAAAATGGAAGTGGCGCTTTGACCCGACATTAAACATTGGTTTTAGACCTTTTTTCCATTCAAAAAAGCTAAAATTACTATATTTTTAATAAAAAATGTAATGCTATCCATTTTGGGTAGCTTTTTTATGTTGAACCAAGTTATAAATGATTGTCAAGGAGGCAAAATTAAAGATGTAGCCATTTAAAGTAATGAAAAGAAGCGAGGAGAGTGAAAAATTTTGAAGTTAGAACTAATTAGAAAGATTATTGGTGGAATTCTCCTTGTTTCATTAATTAGCCTTATTTTTTTTCAGCCTATACAGCAATATCTCGCGATACCCAAGTCTATTACGGTTTTTGAAGGACAAGACTATACATTTCAAAAGGCTGTACCGGTATCAGCCTCTTTGGTTTCTCAAAATTCGAATATCACACTTGATCAAGGAAAACATTCAGTTTCAATGACGGCATCTAAAAATGGAAAAAATGAAATGCTGTTAGAGTATGCGGGGATTCCTATAAAAAAGGTGGATGTACGTGTATTAAAGGATTTTAGAGTTATACCAGGCGGACAGTCAATCGGGGTGAAGTTAAATACTGTAGGTGTATTGGTTGTGGGCCACCATTTGATCAATACTATTTCCGGGAAAAAGTCTCCTGGTGAAATTGCAGGAATAAAAATTGGGGATATCATTACAGAAATAAATGGAAATAAAATAGAAAAAATGACAGATGTAGCACCATATGTGCAAACTGCAGGACAAGAAGGAAAAGCGCTCGATATGGTGATTAGTCGGGAAAGTGGAAAATTTACGACAAAACTTACTCCATTAAAAGACAAGGGAGAAAACATCTATAAGCTCGGTTTATATATTAGAGATTCAGCAGCAGGAATTGGGACAATGACATTTGTCCACCCACAATCTAAGAAATACGGTGCCCTAGGGCATGTAATATCAGACATGGATACAAAACAACCCATAGTTGTTGAAGATGGACAAATTGTCCGTTCAACAGTAACTTCCATTGAAAAAGGGAGTAACGGAGACCCAGGTGAAAAGCTTGCACGTTTCTCATCGGATCGTGAAATTGTTGGAAATATCCAAAAGAATAGCCCATTTGGAATTTTTGGTGAAATGGTAAAAGATTTAAAAAATGGTGTTATGGATAAACCACTGCCGATAGCCTTATCACATCAGGTTAAAGAAGGACCTGCAAAAATTTTAACGGTTGTAGATAATGACCGAGTAGAAGAATTTGATATTGAAATTGTCAGCACAATTCCGCAAAAGTTTCCAGCGACCAAAGGCATGGTAATAAAAGTAACCGACCCTAAACTCCTTAAAAAAACGGGAGGAATTGTTCAAGGGATGAGCGGGAGCCCAATTATTCAAGATGGAAAGCTAATTGGAGCAGTTACACATGTCTTTGTTAATGATCCAACCTCAGGGTACGGTGTACACATAGAATGGATGTTAAATGAAGCTGGAATTAACATATATGAAATGCCAAAAAATAAAGCCAGTTAAAATACGTGGGAGCAAAATAGGAAATATCCCTATTTTGCTTTTTTACTTAAAACTTTTCGACAAAAATTTACCAAATATTAGAAAAAGCGCGGTTTACGTCGAAAGGACGAGAAAAACAAAGAAAAGATAAGATTTTATCACTATTTTAAGAAATATTAAAAAAATGAGAGGAATTTTTGTTGCATTGTCGAATTTCTAATTTAGAATAGAATTAATAAGAGAATACAACTGATTAGTATATAAGTTAAAATAGAGCTTATGAAAAGAACCTGAGGAGGAACTGGAAGTGAAGAAAATTAAAGTTTGTGTCGTTGATGACAATCGGGAACTGGTAGGATTATTAGAGGACTTTATTTCGTCCCAAGATGATATGGAAGTAGCAGGGGTTGCTCATAATGGTCAAGAATGTTTAGAAATGTTATCTCATACAGACCCTGACGTTCTAGTTTTGGATATTATCATGCCCCATCTAGACGGGCTAGCTGTCCTTGAGCGCCTCCGTGATCTTAAAAAGGGTGTACTCCCAAACGTTATTATGTTAACAGCGTTTGGTCAAGAAGATGTGACAAAAAAAGCGGTTGAGCTTGGCGCATCATATTTTATTTTGAAACCATTTGATATGGAGAATTTAGGAAATCACATTCGGCAGGTTAGTGGTAATGCCAATTCGTTTACACGAAAATCCACATCAACTACGTACCGTTCTCAAACAGAACAAAAACCTAAGAATTTGGATGCAAGTATTACAAGTATAATCCATGAAATTGGCGTTCCTGCCCATATTAAAGGGTATTTATATCTACGTGAAGCCATATCAATGGTTTATAATGATATCGAACTTTTAGGATCAATTACCAAAGTTTTATATCCAGATATCGCTAAAAAATATAATACAACTGCAAGCCGTGTTGAACGGGCGATCCGTCATGCTATTGAAGTTGCTTGGAGTAGAGGAAACATTGATTCCATTTCCTCTTTGTTTGGATATACCGTGAGCATGTCAAAGGCGAAGCCGACAAATTCCGAATTTATCGCAATGGTGGCCGATAAGCTTCGTCTGGAGCATAAGGCTTCTTGAAAAGAATAATAATGAAAGAAAGCCTTCATCGAAAGAATGAAGGCTTTTTCTGTACATTATATTAGTTTTTTGATGATTTATTTTTCTTTTTCATTTTCCAATTCCATTAGTTTTTGAATAAGAATATGTTGAGGCATATGCATAAGCTGTTCTATCGGCACATTTAACTTTTGGGAAAGCTTTATGGCCGTTTCAGGTGATAACTGTAATGGTTTCATTTGGTAATCCTCCTATTTTTAAGTTGGGAAGTGAATATATGACTCAGATTTTTGCACATCGTGGTTATTCCGCTTCATTTGCCGAAAATACATTAAGAGCCTTTATCGAAGCAGAAAAAGCCGGAGCTGACGGATTAGAATTGGATGTCCAATTAACCAAAGACAGAGAAATAGTTGTCATCCATGATGAAAAAGTCGATCGAACAACAAACGGGACAGGGTTTGTAAAAAATTTGTTATATAAAGATCTCCGAAAATTAAATGCTAACAAAAAAAGCAGCAAAATGGAGCCTATACCAGCATTATCTGAAGTGTTTGAATGGCTCAGCACAAATAAATTATTATGCAATATTGAACTAAAAAATGGACTCATTCCCTATAAAGGAATGGAAGAAAAAATCATACAGCTTATTCACCAATATCAGTTAGTGGATAGAATTATTATTTCTTCGTTTAACCATTACAGTATTGTATATAGTTACAGTTTAGCCCCAGAAATAGAAACAGCTCCACTTTTCCTTGAAGGAATCTATATGCCATGGGTCTATTCCCAATCGATAGGAGCGAAAGGTATACATCCTAAATTTTCGGCTATATCTGATGAAATTATCAAAAGAACCATTGAAAATGGTATCGCAGTAAGACCCTATACTGTAAATAAAGAAGTGGATCTGCAGCGTCTTTTTAATATAAAATGCACGGCACTTATTACTGACGACCCAGCAAAGGCGTTAAAAATACGGAAACAATATGAAAAGAGACCTTAGAGGCCTCTTTTTATTTTGATTTGTTAAATCTTTTTTGAACCTTGCTTCTTTTTCGGTCGCGATGAAAGATAAATCCAGCGACAAATCCTAGACCGCCGACAAAAAAGACTAATCCAGTTAGAAACTGAAGTAATAGATTAGGGAATGGTGCTTGTACAATCCCGAATAACATATCACGCATTAATTTAATGCCAATAGCAGCAAGTACACCAGGAATTAATACAATAATTAGGGCAATAATTCGCTTCATAAATTAATCCTTCCAATATCAAATTTAGCAAAGTGAAAAGTCTTATTTTGATTATATCTCAAGAAAAATATTATTACATAGATAAAATTTGTCAATGATTGTGATTGGATATAAAATAGGTATGAAAAAAGTTGCGTGTTTTTCTTAAGTGATAATGAAAAAATTTTCTTTTAAGGAGTATTAAAATGCAAAACGTTATGATTGTTGGTGCAGGAAAAGGTGGTACAGCAATCTTAAAAATTTTAAAAGAATCAGAAGTGTTAAAAGTATGTGCTGTTATTGATCGAAATTTAGATGCACCAGGTGTTTTATTAGCTCGTGAAGAAGGAATTAAAACAGGGACAGACTGGCATCCATACTTAGTTGATAAGATTGATATTATTATTGAAGTAACTGGAAATGATACAGTCTTCCAGGAATTAAGAAAAGCTAAAAATCAAAATACCGTTTTGATTCCAGGAAGTGTTGCCTTTCTAGTTGCAAAGATTATGGAAGAAAAAGAAGAACTTATTGAAAAGCACAAGAATGAATCCTACCAACAGGAACTAATCTTTAATGCCACAAATGACGGTATGGTTGTTATTGATAAGTGTGGAAAGGTCATTTTATTTAACAAACGAGCACAAGAAATTATTGGGGTAAAGAAAGAACAGGCTATTGGAAAATATGTCGTTGATGTTATTCCAACTAGTCGGTTACCTTTCATCTTGGAATCACGAAGAATTGAAGCAAACCAAGAAATGATTTTAGAAAATGATCGAAAAATAATTACAACGCGTATTCCTATTATTGAGGAAAATGGAACCTTGATTGGTGCGTTTGCTGTTTTCAAGGACATTACTGAAGTAGTTAATCTTGCAGAGGAACTTACAGATTTAAGAGAAATTCAAACCATGCTTCAAGCCATTATTCATTCAAGTGATGATGCCATTTCTGTTGTGGATGAAAATGGCAGGGGAATACTAATTAATCCTGCATACTCACGGATTACGGGTCTTACTCAGGATCAAGTAATTGGCCAACCAGCCACTGCCGATATATCAGAAGGGGAAAGCATGCACATGAAAGTGCTGCAAACGAGAAGAGCTGTTCGCGGGGTGCCAATGAGGGTGGGCCCCAACAAAAGGGAAGTAATTGTTAATGTTGCACCGATAATTGTAAAAGGGAAATTAAAAGGCAGTGTTGGTGTTATCCACGATATGTCCGAGATAAAATCACTTAATAGAGAATTGAACCGTGCACGCCAACTTATCCGGAAACTTGAAGCGAAATATACGTTTGAGGATATAATTGGTCAATCAGATGAAATGATGCTAGCGGTTGAACAAGCAAAATTAGGGGCAAAAACTCCTGCAACGGTTCTCCTTCGTGGTGAATCAGGAACAGGTAAGGAATTGTTTGCCCATGCTATACATAATGCAAGTGATCGAAAATATAACAAATTTATTCGAGTTAATTGCGCAGCTATTTCGGAAACATTGTTGGAAAGTGAATTATTTGGTTATGAAGAAGGGGCTTTTTCAGGTGCGGTAAGAGGTGGAAAAAGAGGTTTTTTCGAAGAAGCCAATAATGGCAGTATTTTTCTTGATGAAATTGGTGAACTTCCAGTGAATACTCAGGCAAAGTTGCTCAGGGTACTACAAGAAAAAGAAATCATCCGTGTTGGTGGGACAAAACCTATATCCATTAATGTGAGGATTATTGCCGCAACTAATGTCAATTTAGAAAAGGGTATTGCTAAAGGCTCCTTTCGGGAAGACTTATATTATCGTTTAAATCGGATGCCAATCCATATCCCTCCGTTAAGGAAACGAAAAGAAGAAATCCCACTCTTAAATGAAAGGCTTATTCAAAAAATAAGTCTGGACTATGGACGGAATGTAGAAGGAATTACTCCAGCAGCATTGCAGCAATTAATCGACTATGACTGGCCAGGAAACGTTAGAGAATTAGAAAATATTCTAGGCAGAGCGATAATTTTTATGAACTATAATGAGCAGTTTATTGATGTACAGCACTTGCCAGAATTAAAAAATAAAAAAAACACAAAAGAACCTTCTTATATCAATAGTAATGATTCCGTGGTAATAGATCGTACTTTATCAGATTTGATGGATGAATTTGAGGCTAAAATTATTAAGCAGACGCTCCTTCGTTTAAATGGAAATAAGACATTGACTGCGAAAACGCTCGGATTGTCAGTAAGGAATTTATATTATAAAGTAGAAAAATATAGGATTGAAAAAAATAGCATGCAATAAATTTCATACTACGAAAAAAAATGCACACTTAGTTGTAGGGAATAAAGCGTTTTCATGAAAAAAGATTTGGCACGGAAATTGCATATTATATTATGGGAGTTGCAGTAAGAGGAGAAAGGGTTGATGACAACTTGTTGCTTGATTCACTAATTGACAAAGCAGCCCAAGTAAGGACAAATATCGTTGCAGTTGCTGCGGCGGAGGATTTAGAAGTCATTGAAGCTGTTATAGCAGCATTAGACCAAAAACTTGCAAAGTTTATACTATATGGTGACGAAGAAAAGATCAAAGTCATAATTGAAGAAAAAAAACGCCAAAACATCAGCGAAGGTTGTTTAAAAGTTGTTCATGCTAATTCTAATGCTGCTGCGGCAGAATTAGCGGTAAAGGCAGTTTTTAATAAAGAAGCAAATGTGCTGATGAAAGGCAATATCCCAACAAATATTTTCTTAAAAGCAGTCTTGAATAAGGAGTATGGCCTTAGAACAGGAAATGTCTTATCCCATATTGCTGCATTTGAAATTCCTGGCTTTAATCGTTTTATGATTATTACAGACGCTGCAATGAATATTGCTCCCGATTTGGAACAGAAAGCACAAATAATTAAAAATGCAGTTTCCATTGCGAAGTCTATTGGAATAGAAATCCCAAAAGTAGCGCCAGTTGCTGCTGTAGAAGTAGTGAATCCAACTATGCAGGCTACTTTAGATGCAGCAGCATTGACAGTAATGAATAAAAGAGGTCAAATATCGGGTTGTATTGTAGATGGACCGTTAGGATTAGATAATGCGGTTTCTACACTTGCTGCAGAACATAAAGGGATTACTAGTGAAGTAGCGGGGAATGCAGATATTTTATTAGTACCAACGATCGAAGTTGGCAATGTATTATATAAATCATTAATTTATTTCGCAAATGCGAAAGTTGGTGCTGTTATTGCTGGGGCGAAAGTACCAATTGTCTTAACATCTAGATCAGATTCTGCTGAAAGTAAGCTTTATTCTCTTGCATTAGCGTTATGCTGTGCTACATCAAAATAAATATTCAATCATAGAGGAGGAATTTCACATGGAAATTTTCAAGTACTTAGAACAATACGATTATGAGCAAGTGGTATTCTGTCAGGATAAACAATCTGGATTAAAAGCGATTATTGCTATTCATGATACAACTTTAGGGCCAGCCTTGGGTGGAACACGTATGTGGACGTATGCTTCTGAAGAAGCAGCCATTGAAGATGCTCTACGCCTTGCAAAAGGAATGACTTATAAGAATGCTGCAGCAGGGTTAAATCTTGGCGGCGGTAAAACCGTTATCATCGGTGATCCAAGAAAAGATAAAAATGAAGCCATGTTTCGTGCCTTTGGCCGTTACATCCAAGGATTAAACGGTAGATATATTACAGCAGAAGATGTTGGTACAACCGTTGATGACATGGATTTAATTCATGAAGAGACAGATTTCGTAACTGGAATCTCACCAGCGTTTGGTTCATCTGGTAACCCATCTCCAGTCACAGCTTTTGGTGTATACCGTGGCATGAAAGCTGCAGCAAAAGAGGCGTTTGGTTCAGATTCCCTAGAAGGAAAAGTGGTTGCTGTTCAAGGTGTTGGTAATGTAGCTTATACTCTTTGCCAATATTTGCATGAAGAAGGGGCGCAGCTCATTGTTACTGACATTAATAAAGAGGCTGTGAACCGTGCGGTAGAAGAATTTGGTGCCCTTGCAGTAGACCCAGATGAAATTTATGGTGTGGAATGTGATATCTATGCTCCATGTGCACTTGGTGCAACCATTAATGATGAAACCATTCCACAGTTAAAAGCAAAAGTTATTGCTGGTTCAGCTAACAACCAATTAAAGGATACTCGTCACGGCGATATCATTCACGAAATGGGTATTGTATATGCTCCGGATTATGTAATTAATGCTGGTGGCGTAATTAATGTAGCTGATGAATTATATGGTTACAACCAAGAGCGAGCAATGAAAAAGGTTGAACAGCTATATACAACAATCGAAAAAATTATTGGAATTTCAAAACGTGATGGCATTCCAACTTATGTGGCAGCAGACCGGATGGCAGAAGAAAGAATTGCAAGAATTCGTAACTCAAGAAGTCAATTCCTCCAAAATGACCATCATATTCTTAGTCATAGAATTTCAAGGTAATCTAGAAAAGCGGAAGCGCCTTGCACAGGGGCTTATGCCCCCGAGCCCCTAGGCGCTGGAGCTAGACAGTTATCTAATTTGAATTTACAGATTAATATCTGCAAAGCGCTGAATGGGAATTCAGCGTCTTTGCCTTTCATCGGACAATTATGGTAATTTAAATACCACTCGACTTCAATCATTAAGAAAACCAAATTGGAGGTCAAAACGTTGCAAGATAATGAATATCGGATTCTCGTCATCAACCCAGGCTCAACATCCACGAAGATCGGAGTTTTCGATAATGATATTTCTATTTTTGAAAAAACGATTCGTCATGAATCAGAGATGATCAACTCTTTTGCAAATATTATTGATCAATATGAATTTAGAAAAACAACAATTTTGGAAACACTGGATAATGAAGGAATAAATATTTCCAAACTGTCGGCTGTATGTGGACGCGGGGGATTGCTGCGACCGATTGAAGGGGGAACCTATGCGGTTAATGATGTGATGTTAAAGGATTTGCGGTCAGGTTATGCTGGACAGCATGCATCAAATCTTGGAGGAATTATTGCCTACGAAATTGCTGCTGGTTTAAATATTCCTTCATTTATCGTTGATCCCGTTGTTGTTGATGAGCTTGAACCACTTGCAAGAATTTCTGGATTTTCCTTAATTGAGCGGAAAAGTATCTTTCATGCCTTAAATCAGAAAGCCGTTGCACGAAGAATTGCAAAGGAATTAGGGAAAAAATACACTGACTTAAATTTAATTGTTACCCATATGGGTGGTGGAATTACGGTGGGTGTCCATAAGCAAGGTAAGGTTATTGACGTCAACAATGGTCTTCATGGTGATGGACCATTTAGCCCAGAACGGGCCGGAACAGTGCCTGTAGGGGATTTAGTAGCACTCTGTTATTCTGGTGAATATTATCGAGAAGAAATTATGAAAATGCTTGTTGGTCAAGGTGGCCTTGTAGGGTATCTAGGTACCAATGATGCAGTAAAAGTAGAGCAAAGAATTGCAGCAGGTGATAAAGAAGCAAAGCTAATTTATGATGCAATGGCTTATCAAGTGGCTAAAGAAATTGGGGCTGCTAGTGCTGTTCTCTTTGGAAAAGTGGATGCGATCGTTTTGACTGGGGGCCTTGCCTACGGGAAAGGATTTGTTAAATCGATCACAGATAGAATTAATTGGATTGCTGATGTTATTGTTCATCCTGGCGAAAATGAACTTCAAGCACTAGTTGAAGGAGCCCTACGAGTCTTAAGAGGCGAAGAGGAGGAAAAAATTTATCCAGGGAATTTTAAAACAGCAAAAATTTAAGGTTATGGGGAGGAAAAACAGTGGCACAAGAATATGATTTAGTTGTTCTAGGCGGAGGAACCGGCGGCTACGTAGCAGCAATTAGGGCCTCTCAGCTTGGTTTAAAAACAGCGATTGTAGAAAAAGGAAAACTTGGTGGGACATGTCTGCATAAAGGGTGTATTCCGAGCAAGGCACTTCTTAGAAGTGCAGAAGTGTATGCAACAACCAAACATAGTGAAGATTTTGGTGTTATTACAAGTGATGTATCGGTTGATTTTAGCTTAGTGCAAGGCAGGAAAAATAAAATAATTGATCAGCTCCATAAAGGTGTTGAGCATTTAATGAAACAAGGAAAAATTGATGTCTATGAAGGATTAGGCAGAATCTTGGGACCATCTATTTTTTCTCCGATGCCGGGAACTATTTCTGTTGAAATGAATAACGGAGAAGACAACGAAATGCTGCTTCCCAAAAATGTGATTATTGCAACAGGTTCCAGACCACGGACACTTCCGGGACTTGAAATTGATCGGGAATATGTAATGTCTTCTGATGAAGCATTGCAATTAGAGTCACTTCCTAGTTCAATTATTATTGTTGGTGGAGGCGTAATTGGAATAGAATGGGCTTCAATGCTTAAAGATTTTGGGGTGGATGTAACGGTCATTGAGTATGCTGATCGAATTATTCCGACGGAAGATAAAGAAATCTCAAAAGAAATGCAGCGATTAATGAAGAAAAAAGGAATTAAACTGGTAACAAGTGCTAAAGTCCTCCCAGAAACGCTTGTTAAGGACAATGGAGTAGCAATTTCTGCAGAAGTAAAGGGTACGCTAAAAGAATTTAAAGCTGAAAAAATTCTTGTTTCTGTAGGACGACAAGCAAATACAGAAGGAATTGGGATAGAGAATACAGAAATAAATGTAGAGAAGGGCTTTATTGTAACCAATGAATTCTTTCAAACCAAAGAATCACATATATATGCGATTGGTGATGTGATTGGTGGATTACAACTTGCACATGTTGCTTCACATGAAGGGATCATCGCTGTCGAGCATATTGCAGGAAAGGACCCTTCTCCACTTCAGTATCATTTGGTTTCTAGATGTATCTATAGTAATCCAGAGGTTTCTAGTGTAGGAATAACAGAAGACCAAGCTATAGAAAAAGGTCATAAAGTAAAAACGGGTAAGTTTTCTTTTCGTGCGATTGGGAAAGCACTTGTTTTTGGAGAATCTGATGGATTTGTAAAAATTGTTGCGGATGAAGAGACAAATGATATTCTAGGGGTACATATGATTGGTCCGCATGTAACTGACATGATTACGGAGGCTGGGCTCGCAATGGTATTGGATGCTACACCTTGGGAAATTGCCCATACGATTCATCCACACCCGACTTTGTCAGAAGCTATTGGTGAAGCTGCGCTTGCAGTAGATGGGAAAGCAATCCATTCTTAAGTGATTTTTCAAACGAAAAATAGGAGGTAAGAAATAGATGACAGAAAAGCGTCATGATGCTTTAGGTTTAAGCGACGAAAAAGTATTGGAAATGTACGAAACTATGCTATTAGCCCGCCGTATTGATGAACGGATGTGGTTATTAAACCGTGCCGGTAAAATTCCATTCGTTATTTCTTGTCAAGGTCAGGAAGCAGCACAAGTAGGTGCAGCATTTGCGCTTGATCGAGAAAAAGATTATGTTCTTCCCTATTATCGCGATATGGGTGTAGTCTTAACGTTTGGTATGACTCCAAAGGAACTGATGCTTTCAGGTTTTGCGAAAGCAGAAGATCCCAATTCAGGTAGTCGACAAATGCCTGGGCACTTTGGACAAAAGAAAAATCGGATTGTTACAGGCTCTTCGCCAGTAACAACTCAAGTTCCCCACGCAGTTGGAATTGCTCTTGCGGGTAAGATGGAGAGACAAGACCTCGTGACTTTTGTAACTTTTGGGGAGGGTTCTTCTAACCAAGGTGATTTTCATGAAGGTGCCAATTTTGCAGGTGTACATAAACTTCCTGTTATTTTTATGTGTGAAAATAACAAATATGCGATTTCGGTTCCAATCGAAAAACAATTAGCGTGTGAAAAGGTTTCAGACCGTGCGATTGGTTATGGTATGCCAGGCTTCACTGTTGATGGAAACGATCCATTAGAGGTTTATAAAGCAGTGAAAGAAGCAGCGGACCGCGGCCGGCTTGGTGAAGGTCCAACCTTGATTGAAACCATTTCTTACCGTCTGACTCCACACTCTTCTGATGATGACGACCGTTCCTACCGTGCCCCAGATGAGGTTGCTGAGGCAAAAACGCAAGATCCAATCATTACCTTTGGGGCTTATTTAAAGGAAACAGGGGTCATGAATGATGAGTTAGAAAAAGAAATAAATGACCGTGTAATGAAGCTTGTCAATGAGGCGACAGACTATGCAGAAAATGCACCGTATTCTGCACCTGAAGATGCGCTGAAATATGTTTATGCGGACTTGTAAGGGGGATGAAACATGGCGATAATTTCATATATTGATGCAATCACAATGGCAATGCGAGAAGAAATGGAAAGAGATTCAAAGGTATTTGTCCTTGGTGAAGATGTTGGTTTAAAGGGCGGCGTATTCAAAGCAACCCAAGGATTATATGAACAATTTGGGGAAGAACGAGTTATTGATACACCACTTGCTGAATCAGCCATTGCTGGGGTAGGAATTGGAGCGGCGATGTATGGCATGCGACCAATTGCTGAAATGCAATTTGCCGATTTTATCATGCCGGCAGTCAATCAAATTATTTCAGAAGCAGCTAAAATCCGCTATCGGTCTAATAATGATTGGAGCTGCCCGATGGTTATTCGTGCTCCATACGGTGGTGGTGTTCATGGTGCACTTTATCATTCCCAATCTGTTGAAGCAGTATTTGCAAATCAGCCTGGATTGAAAATTGTTATGCCATCCACACCATATGATGCGAAGGGGTTATTAAAGGCGGCCGTCCGTGATAATGATCCAGTATTATTTTTCGAGCATAAGCGGGCATATCGTTTAATTAAGGGTGAGGTCCCAACAGATGATTACACCCTGCCGATCGGTAAAGCTGATGTAAAACGCGAAGGAGAAGATATTACTGTAATTACTTATGGTCTATGTGTCCATTTTGCCCTTCAAGCAGCGGAAAAATTAGCGAAAGATGGTTTCTCCGCTCATATTCTTGATTTAAGAACTGTTTATCCTCTTGATAAAGAAGCAATCATTGAGGCTGCTTCGAAAACTGGTAAGGTCCTTCTTGTTACGGAGGATACAAAAGAAGGCAGTATTATTGGTGAAGTCGCTGCAATCATTGCAGAAAATTGCTTATTCGAATTAGATGCACCAATTATGCGACTAGCTGGACCGGATGTACCTGCCATGCCGTATTCTCCAACTATGGAAAAATTCTTTATGGTGAATCCTGACAAGGTTGAAAAAGCAATGCGCGTACTAGCTGAGTACTAAAATGAAAAGCCGTGGCGACTAAAAGGGGTAACGCCAGAGCTGGACAATAGGAGTGTGTAAAAGTGGTAATTGAACAAATCAAAATGCCTCAGTTAGGGGAAAGTGTAACCGAGGGTACGATAAGTAAATGGCTTGTATCTGTAGGAGATAAAGTAAATAAATACGACCCCCTGGCAGAAGTTATGACAGATAAGGTAAATGCAGAAATTCCATCCTCCTTTTCAGGTGTAATAAAGGAACTAATTGCTGAAGAAGGAGATACCTTAGCAGTTGGGGAGAAAATTTGTACAATCGAGTTGGAAGGTGGAACAACTCAAGATGCTCCTGAAGCATCAATTGAGCCAAGCTCCAGCACTGAAACAAATAGTGCAGAAAATGTTGAAGCAGTTGACCAAGGCAACAAAGCCCGTTACTCACCTGCGGTCCTAAAAATTTCTCAAGAACATGGCATCGATTTAACCAAGGTGTCAGGCACTGGTGCAGGTGGACGGATTACAAGAAAAGATCTTTTAAAATTAATTGAATCAGGTAATATTCCGGTTGCAGGACAAAAGGTAGAAGCTAAAAATGAGTCTGCTGTTGTCAAAGAAACAAAGCAGGAAGCGATACAGCCTGTTTCTACGCAAACACCACCTGTTCAAGCTGTGAATATCCCAGTTGCCGTTGGCGATATTGAAATTCCAGTCACAGGCATCCGCAAAGCGATTGCGGCGAACATGCTGCGAAGTAAACACGAAGCACCGCATGCTTGGACAATGATTGAAGTGGATGCAACTAATTTGGTGGAGTACCGTAACTCCATTAAAGATGAGTTTAAGAAAAAAGAAGGCTTTAATTTAACCTTCTTTGCATTCTTTGTGAAAGCTGTTGCACAAGCTTTAAAAGAATTCCCACAAATCAATTCTATGTGGGCAGGAGATAAAATCATTCAAAAGAAAGATATCAATATTTCGATTGCGGTGGCAACGGATGACGCCCTTTATGTTCCTGTCATTAAACAGGCAGATGAAAAAACAATTAAGGGGATTGCGCGTGAAATATCTGAACTTGCTGTCAAAGTGAGAACAGGTAAACTAAGATCTGAAGATATGCAAGGTGGAACCTTTACTGTAAACAACACGGGTTCTTTTGGTTCTATTCAATCTATGGGTATTATTAATTATCCACAAGCGGCCATCCTTCAAGTTGAGTCTATCGTCAAACGTCCAGTCGTCATGAATAATGGAATGATTGCTGTTCGTGATATCGTTAATTTATGTATGTCACTCGATCACAGAGTATTAGACGGACTCGTTTGCGGACGGTTCTTACAACGTGTGAAGGAAATTCTTGAAAATACTTCAAAATCAACGACTTCGATTTATTAAAACAAAACAACCGCTTCCAATCATGGCAGCGGTTGTTTGATTTTAATTGCTTGAATCGTGTTTGTGCCATAAAATAGTACTGAGAACAATTTTTTGAATTTTATTTCAATTTTAGCAGGGAGGGAACGAGAGTTTTGAAAAATTTAAAGAAGCAATCTTTTCCTTCTGTATCCACAGAAGAATGGAAAGTAAAAGCGGAACAATCCTTAAAAGGAAAAACGGTTGAATCCTTACAAACTACTACATATGAAAACATAGTTTTGAAACCGCTTTATTCGCAACATGATGAGCAGATCATACCCGATTATCCAGGGGGTTCAGATTTTAGAAGAGGCATTTTCCCATTAGGTTATGTCACTAATGATTGGAAGATTGCTCAACGATTATTCTACCAAACAGCTGAGGAATTGAAAGAGAAACTCCATCATTCTTTTGAAAAAGGGCAAACAGCCATTTCATTTCATGTCTCAAAAGATTTGCTAGATGCAAATCTAGTGAAAGGATTAGCAGAATCATCTAGTCAATATCCTTTTTCCATCAATGCAAAGGATTCACAAATTGCTTTTCTTGCTCTATTAGAAAAAGAGCTGGAACAAGTTGGGACTTGTGACAAAATCAGTGGATACATTGGTGCAGACCCTGTTGCTATTTTTGCTAAAGCAGGAGATATTTCTGAAGAATTTATAGAAGATTGGGTTAAAAACATTAGGAACTCTACCGAAACGTTTCCCAACCTGCGTACGATTTTAATAGATACTGTTTCATATCATAATGGCGGGGCAAACGCTGTTCAAGAACTTGGTATCGCCATTGCAGAAGGGATATTTTATCTTGAAAAGCTTCAGGAAGCCGGATTGGAACTAGACGAAATTTTTGCAAAGATAATTTTTCAATTCTCGATTGGCAGCAATTTTTTCATGGAAATCGCAAAGCTTCGCGCTGCCCGAGTCCTATGGAGCCGTGTGAGCAGTGTTTATGGAGCTAATGAAGATAAGTCCAGGATGAATATTGCTGTTGAAACTTCTACTATCACAAAGACTTTACATGACCCGTATGTTAACCTCCTCCGGGCTGGAAATGAAGCTTTTGCGGCCGTGGTTGGGGGCATTCAGTACTTACATGTGAGTCCTTTCGATGATCTCACAGGTGTCACTTCGTTTTCGGAAAGAATTGCTAGAAATACTCAATTGCTTTTAAAGGAAGAAGCACATCTGAAAAAAGTCATTGATCCTGCTGGCGGTTCTTGGTATGTAGAACATCTAACGAATGAACTTGCTGAAAAAGCATGGGGATTTTTTCAGCAAATTGAAGCAAATGGCGGTATTCTTGAAACTTTAAAATCCAATTGGCTTCAGCAGGAAATAGCTGCTGTCTATGAAAAAAAGATTCATGATATTCAAACAAGGAAGAAAAGTATTGTTGGTACAAATGTCTACGCAAATCTGGATGAAAAGGTTACATATAAAAAAGCGCCAGAGAAAAATTCATATTTTGCAAATGGGAAAAACCTGTTAATAAAAATAGAGGCTATTCCAGACCATAGGTTGGCAGAACCATTCGAAGAATTACGAAAAAAGGCAGTAGATCTCGAAGGGAAATTAGGAGCTAAGCCCTTTGTAGGTATGATTTGTCTCGGTGGGTTAAAGCAGCATAAAGCAAGGCTTGACTTTATGAAGGGGTTTCTTGCAGCCGGAGGTTTAAAAGCGGTTGAAAGTAATCCTATTATATCTGTAGAGAATGCCAGACAATTCGTTTTAGAACATCCTGCAATGCACTATTGCTTATGCGGAACGAATGATCAATATGAAATAATTGGACATGACATCTTAAATGTCTTAAAAACTGAATTCCCTGAGCGGACTTTTTACTTAGCAGGACTGCCAGAAAAAGAAAAACAGGGCCTGTGGATGGATGAAGGCATTAAGCAGTTTATCCATATGAAAAGCAATTGCTATGAAACGCTGTTGTTAATTCTTAGCGAGTTGGAGGTGAGTAAGGTTGAAGAAACAAAAGCCTGATTTTCAAAATATATCCTTATTTGACGAACAAAAATTTGTGACAAAGGAAGAGTGGGAGCAAAAGGTTGACGAAGAAATAAATAGTGCATTTGATGATCTTTTGTTTGAGACGAATGAACAAATCAGTTTAAAACCGCTCTATACCAAAGATGATCGTAAAGACCTTCCGCATCTTGATGATCTTCCTGGGCTCCCTCCGTATACAAGAGGACCGTATCCAACGATGTATGTTAATCGCCCATGGACTGTAAGACAATATGCAGGTTTTTCAACTGCTGAGGAAAGCAATGCCTTTTATCGACGAAATCTAGCGATGGGACAAAAGGGATTATCGGTTGCTTTTGATTTAGCCACTCACCGGGGCTATGACTCCGATCATCCCCGAGTGGTCGGAGACGTCGGTAAAGCAGGGGTGGCGATAGATTCTATCCTTGATATGAAGACGCTGTTTGACGGGATCCCATTAGACCAAATGTCCGTATCAATGACCATGAACGGGGCTGTTCTGCCGATTCTTGCTTTTTTCATCGTGACCGCCGAAGAGCAAGGGGTAAGTCAGGAGAAATTGGCTGGTACGATTCAAAATGATATTTTAAAAGAATATATGGTCCGTAATACGTATATTTATCCACCCGAAATGTCTATGAAAATAATCGCGGATATATTTGAATATACGTCCAAACACATGCCTAAGTTTAATAGTATTAGTATTTCCGGTTATCATATGCAAGAAGCGGGGGCACCAGCCGATTTAGAACTGGCATACACCCTAGCGGATGGTTTGGAATACGTTCGGACAGGACTTAAGGCAGGAATTGAAATTGACTCCTTTGCTCCAAGATTATCTTTTTTCTGGGCAATTGGGATGAATTATTTCATGGAAGTAGCAAAAATGCGTGCTGCTAGGTTGATTTGGGCAAAAATGATGAAATCCTTCTCTCCAAACAACGAAAAATCATTAGCGTTACGTACCCATTCGCAAACTTCTGGCTGGAGTTTGACGGAGCAAGATCCGTTTAATAATGTTACACGTACACTGATAGAAGCGCATGCTGCGGCAATGGGACATACCCAATCCCTGCACACAAATGCTCTGGATGAAGCCATAGCGTTGCCCACAGATTTTTCTGCCCGGATTGCTCGTAACACGCAATTGTTTTTACAAGAGGAAACAGGGATTACCAATGTTATAGATCCGTGGGCAGGCTCTTACTACGTTGAGAAATTAACAGATGAATTGGTTAAAAGGGCTTGGACACATATCGAAGAAATTGAAAATCTCGGTGGAATGGCAAGTGCGATCGAAACAGGCCTCCCAAAGATGAGAATTGAAGAAGCAGCTGCCAGAAGACAAGCACAAATTGATTCTGGTAAGGAAACGATTATCGGTGTAAATCGCTATCGATTAGAAAAGGAAGAAGCGATTGACATCTTAGATATTGATAATACAGCAGTTCGTTTAAAACAAATCGAAAAATTAAATGAAATAAAAGCCAGCCGCGATGAAAAGCAAGTCAAAGAGTCGTTAATTGCATTGACGAAGGCAGCAGAAACTGGTGAACATAACTTACTAGAATTGGCTGTCCAAGCGGCAAGGGCAAGAGCCACACTTGGAGAAATTTCCGATGCAATTGAGTATGTGGCGAGCAGACATAAGGCCGTGATCCGCTCGATTAGTGGTGTATATAGCACTGCATTTAGCAATGAAGAAGAAATTTCCGAAGTAAAAAAAATGACCGACGAATTCCTTGAAAATGAAGGTAGAAGACCAAGAATACTGATTGCGAAAATGGGTCAGGATGGTCATGACCGAGGTGCCAAAGTGATTGCTACAGCCTTCGCTGACCTTGGATTTGATGTGGATATTGGACCATTATTTCAAACTCCTGAAGAAACTGCGCTGCAAGCTGTTGAAAATGATGTTCATGTTATTGGAATAAGTTCGCTTGCTGCAGGTCATAAAACGCTTCTTCCGCAATTGGTGGAGGAATTAAAAAAGCTTGGCAGAGATGATATTCTGGTGGTTATTGGCGGCGTTATCCCAGCGCAGGATTATCAATTTTTATATGATCACGGTGCTTCAGCCATCTTTGGGCCGGGGACGATTATTCCAGTCGCGGCGGGGAAAGTAGTCAAGGAGATTTATAGCAAACTAGGTTATGAGGAAGTGGCCCCATAATGACTCCTGATCAAAAGCCGGAATGGAACGATCCGAACCAACCAGATAAATGTTCAAGCGTGATAAGAAAAGGTCAGGAGCTTGATGGCCAAACGGTATCTATCCAATCTAATATCCGCTTTCAAAAGCGAAGGAACTCTGAACCGACGGTAGAAGAGCTTTATGAAGGAGTTATAAGAGGCGATAGGAGTCTTTTAGCTCGGGCTATTACCCTTGTTGAAAGCAATGCCGAACAGCATTTTCAAAAAGCACAACAGCTGCTGCAACAACTTCTTCCTAAAAGTGGGAATTCCATCCGTATTGGCATAACAGGAGTTCCCGGTGCAGGAAAAAGTACATTTATAGAGACTTTTGGTACGTACCTTTGCAGCTTAGGCTACCGTGTGGCAGTATTAGCCATTGATCCAAGCTCAAGCATCAGCGGTGGCAGTATTCTTGGTGACAAAACCAGAATGGAGCAATTATCAAGGAACCCTCGAGCCTTTATCCGCCCTTCCCCAACCGCAGGAAAACTAGGCGGTGTTCATCGGAAAACAAGGGAAGCTATGATAATTTGTGAGGCAGCAGGTTTTGATGTCATCTTAATCGAAACAGTAGGTGTTGGGCAAAGTGAAGTCATTATCAGAGAGATGGTAGACTTTTTCATGCTGCTCGTTCTTACCGGTGCAGGTGATGAATTACAAGGGATGAAAAAAGGGATTATGGAATTGGCAGATGCCGTACTTGTTCATAAAGCAGATGGAGCGAACAAGCAGATCGCTGAGCAGACTAGAAAAGAGTATAACCGTATCCTTCACTTTCTGAATCCGGCCACAAAAGGCTGGGCTGCAAAAGCCTATACATGTTCTTCCTTGACAAAAGAGGGGATAAGCGATATTTGGAAGGTCATTCAATCCTTTGAACAATTGGGAAAAACATCAGGTGTGCTTATTGAAAGAAGGAAGGCCCAAGCGAAGGAATGGCTCTATTCGCTAATTAACGACCAGCTCCAATTTCATTTTTTTCATCATAATGGTGTGAAAGATGCCCTCCCTAATTTAGAAAATGAAGTAATTGCAGGTGAAAAGACGGTAGCTGCTGCAGTTAATGCATTATTTCAGATCTATTTAAGATAGAAAAGTGAAACAGCCATTAAATTCTTCGAAAGAAATAAGTTGCTACATTTGAAAAAAACATATTTTAACTGTTAATATGTAGATATCGGCATAAATCAAAGGAGTGAATTTAATGAGTATGGATTTTAATTTCTTTATGAATGATGTTGTAAATCAGGCCCGTCAAGAAATCGTGTCTGCTGGATATAAAGAACTGAAAACACCTGAGGATGTTTCAGAAGCCCTTGAACAAAAAGGGACTACTTTAGTCATGATTAATTCTGTCTGCGGATGTGCTGGTGGCGTTGCCCGCCCTGCAGCTGCACATGCCCTTCATTATGATAAGCGCCCAGATCACCTAGTCACTGTTTTTGCTGGGCAGGATAAGGAAGCAACTGAAAAGGCAAGAAGTTATTTTACTGGCTATCCGCCATCCTCACCGTCATTTGCCCTATTAAAGGACGGTAAGATTATATCAATGGTCGAAAGACATCAAATTGAAGGATATGATCCAGCAACTGTAGTTTCAAAACTTCAAAAAGAATTTGATGAATATTGCGAAGAAGTATAATAAATGAATAAGAAAAAAGCCAAATCATAAATAGATTTGGCTTTTTTCTTGTAGAAATGGTATTTTTAATGTATATTTATTAATTATTTCGTAACTTTAATCATAATGCAGGGGAGTAATCATCATGAAGGATTTATTAAAAAATTATTTAGAAACCATTCAAAATAGATTATGGGAAATTAGTGATACGTTGTACCATCACCCTGAATTAGGGGATCAAGAATATGAATCTAGTAAACGGTTAATAGAGTTCCTTGAAGAACATAATTTTGTTGTTGAAAAGGGAATCGTTGGACGGCCTACAGCCTTTAGAGCGGTGTATGACAGTAAGAAGGATGGCCCCACGATTGCTTATTTATCCGAATTCGATGCGTTACCTGAGGTTGGGCATGGGTGCGGACATAATATGATAGGGACGATGAGTGCAGGGGCTGGAGTGACTTTAAGTAAAGTGGTAGATGAAATTGGCGGCCGTGTTGTTGTCTTAGGAACGCCTGCTGAAGAAACAAACGGTGCAAAAGTGCCGATGTCAGAACAAGGTATCTTTGATGATATAGATGCGGCAATGATTTTACATCCAGGAGACGAATCCTATGAAAGTGGTGAATCTTTAGCAATGGATGCGATTCAGTTTGACTTCCGAGGCAGGACAAGTCATGCAGCAGCTTCGCCAGAGATGGGAATTAATGCACTGGATGCTGTCATACAATTATTTAATGGAATCAATGCCCTTCGTCAGCATGTGACTTCTGATGTTAGAATCCACGGGATTATTAAAGAAGGTGGAGTTGCAGCAAATATCGTTCCTGATAAAGCGGTGGCTCAGTTTTATGTTCGAGCCAAGGATCGCAGCTATTTAAACGAGGTTGTTCAAAAGGTAATCAGCATTGCAAAAGGGGCATCCTCCATGACAGGAGCAGAGGTTCATATTGAAAATTATGAATTAAGCTATGATAATATGGTAACCAATCATACACTGTCGCAGGTATTTACAGCAAATCTCTTATCAACAGGTGTTAAGCAAGTTCACAAATCAAAAAATTCATATGGTTCGATTGATATGGGGAATGTGAGCCATGTTGTCCCAGCCATTCATCCTTATATTGGTCTTGATTCGCCTGGATTAATTGCCCATACAAGGGAATTTGCTGATTTAACAATTACTGATAACTCCCATCAGATTCTATCTAGAGGAGCATTGGCTCTTGCCTTAACTGGTTTTGATTTAATTACCAATAAAGAAGTATTGGAAAAAATGAAAAATGAATTTAGACACTCCGTTAGAAGCTAACATGATTTCTAAAAGCATCTCTCTCAAAGAGGTGCTTTTTAATGTGCTTTAAATATTATCTTAATATATTAAAGTCCAGAATCTTTCGAATATTTTTATATTAGAAAAGTATCTTTTCAAATCAAAATCTATGTGTTAATATTCGTTTTGTTGAATAAAAATTCAAATCAGAATAAGCAGATATTATTTATCATAGGAGGATACATCATGAAAAAAACAGTTTTATTTTTTACCATGATTTTAACATTAGTAGTTTTAGCTGCTTGCGGACAGAATAATAAGGACGGAGCAAATGAAGACAAAACGGCAGATAAGAAAGTATTAACAATGGCGACCTCTGCTGACTATCCGCCATTTGAATATGTTGAAACAAAGAAAAGTGATGAAATTATCGGATTTGACGTTGATTTGGCAAAAGCAATCGCTGCTAAGCTTGGCTATAAAGTTCAAGTAAAGGATATGGATTTTGGAGGTTTGGTTCAATCGCTTAAATCAGGACAGGCCGACTTTGTGTTAGCAGGAATGACACCTACTGAAAAAAGAAAGAAAAATGTTGATTTTAGTGATATTTATTATACCGCTCAGCACATGATTGTTTCTAAGAAGGACAGCGGAATTGAAACAATTGAGGATTTAAAGGGTAAAACAGTTGGAGTACAACTTGGTTCTATTCAAGAAGGAAAAGCACAAGAGATTAATAAGCAGGTTCCTATTAAAATTGAAAACCGTAACCGTATCCCAGACCTTATTCAAGAAATTAAATCAGGACGTTTTGACGCAGCTATTATTGAAGATACAGTAGCAAAGGGGTATTTTGAGAAAGAACAGGACTTTACAGGATTTACTCTTAGTGACGATCCAGAAGAAGCAGGTTCCGCTATCGCATTTCCTAAAAACAGTGATTTAACGGAAAAATTCAACAATGAATTAAAAAATATGAAAGAAAACGGTGAATTACAAAAATTGATTGTTAAATGGTTCGGTGGAGAAAAGTAATTCTACATTACCTAGAGACGTTCACTTTTGAACGTCTCTAAGATTTTTATTCTTATAGAGAGGAAGGATAATGAATGAACTTGAATTTTACACAATTCATTCCCTCCATGCCATATATTTTAAAAGGTATTTTAGTTACCCTTCAAATTGTAATTTTAGCTGGCATATTGGGGTTTGCTTTAGGAATTATATTATCTTTATTTAAAATTAGTTCGATTAAAATTCTTAACTGGCTTGCTGACGCGTATACTTCGATTTTTCGGGGAACACCACTCGTTTTGCAGTTAATGCTGATTTATTTTGGATCGCCGCAGGTTATCGGTTATCAAATTGAGCCTTATACAGCCGCGATTTTATCGTTTGCTCTTAATTCAGGGGCATATATTTCAGAGATTATCCGGGCAGGAATTCTTGCTGTTGATAAGGGGCAGCAGGAAGCAGCATTGGCATTAGGAGTTCCATACGGAAAAATGATGTGGGACATCATTCTTCCACAAGCACTGAAGAATATCCTCCCTGCCTTAATGAATGAATTTATCACACTTACGAAGGAATCTGCGATTGTTACAACAATAGGTGTAATGGATATTATGCGCCGTTCTTACCAAGTGGGGGCAGAAAATTACTCCTTTTTCGAACCTCTATTAATTGCCGGGTTAATTTATTACCTGATGGTTATCACCCTAACCTTCTTTGGAAAAGCGCTTGAAAGGAGAATGAGACGCAGTGATTAAGGTAGAAAGTTTGTATAAGAATTATGGAAAGCTTGAAGTTTTAAAAGGGATCTCAACCAACATACAGGCTGGAGAAGTTGTGGCCATTATTGGACCTTCAGGCTCAGGGAAGTCAACCTTCCTGCGTTGCATGAACGTACTCGAAAGCGCAACAAGCGGAAGAATTTGGGTAGGAAATCATGAGGTTACTGATAAAAAAACAAATATCATGAAGGTCCGCCAAAACGTGGGAATGGTCTTTCAACACTTTCATTTATTTCCACATAAAACCGTTTTACAAAACCTCACCTATGCTCCTATGAAAGTAAAAGGATTATCAAAGGATCAAGCAGAAAAGGTTGCCTTCGATTTGTTAGAACAAGTAGGACTAACTGAAAAGGCTGGTGAATATCCGACAAGGTTATCTGGAGGTCAAAAGCAGCGGGTCGCGATTGCACGAGCATTAGCAATGCAGCCGGAAGTCATGCTTTTCGATGAACCAACGTCCGCACTTGACCCGGAAATGGTAAAAGAAGTGTTAGAGGTTATGAAATCTCTTGCCCATACAGGAATGACCATGGCGATCGTAACACATGAAATGGGTTTTGCTAGAGAAGTAGCAGACAGGGTCCTATTCCTTGATGGGGGAGTGCTAGTTGAAGATGCCCCACCTGAAGAATTTTTTACTAATCCAAAGAGCCAGCGGGCACAAGATTTCTTGCAAAAAATGCTCTAATAGGGATATGCTAAAGATGGTCTAATCGATCATCTTTTATTTTTTTTATTTTGAGGAGATCATAATGAAATTTCGCATCGGCTACAGAACAATTAAAACAGCAGTAGGAACCGCCATTTCGATTTTACTTGCACAGCAGGTAGGACTGGAAAATTTCGCCTCCGCGGGGATCTTAACCATTTTATGTATTCAGGTTACGAAGCGAAGATCGCTCCGTACAGCCTTGGATCGATTTTTAGCCTGTGTATTAGCGATGCCTTTTTCCGCGTTATTTTTTGAGGGAATCTCTTACCATCCGATTGTAATTGGAATTATGTTATTTTTCTTTATTCCGACGATTGTAATGTTAAAGGCGCCTGACGGCATTGTAACAAGCAGTGTTATTATTTTACATATTTATATGGCCAAAAAAATAACTATGGCCATTTTTTTAAATGAGCTTGGGGTAATTACTATTGGAATTGGGGTAGCACTACTCATTAATCTTTATATGCCAAGCGTCGATAAAAAACTAAAGGATTATCAAAATGAAATTGAGGAGAATTTTAAAATCATCTTCGTTGAAATGGTACGTTATTTACGGACTGGGGATAGTAATTGGGATGGAAAAGAGATTACGGTTGGTGCTCGTTTACTTGATGAAGCGATCGCACTAGCCCTTCAGGATGTAGAAAATCATTTTTTACGAGATGAGAATATATTTTTTCATTATTTTAAAATGAGACAAAAGCAATTTGAAATTATCGAACGTGTCTTACCAATAGTCACCTCCATTACCCGGACTGTAAAGCAAGGACATATGGTAGCTGAGTTTCTGGAAGAACTTTCTGAAAATGTCCATCCTGGAAATACAGCTTATATTTATCTTGAAAAATTAAGAGAAATGAAAAAGGAATTTGAGGAAATGGAGCTCCCAAAGACAAGAGAAGAATTTGAAACGAGGGCAGCTTTACTTCAACTAGTAAATGAAATGAATGAATATCTCATCATTAAAAGTTCTTATCGGGAAATAAAATCTTCTTCAAAAATGAATGAACAGAAAAAGATTGAAGCAAACTAGGAAAAAAAAGGCAGGTGACTGCTTTGATAAAAATCTTATCGCCAATCCTGATTGCTTTTTTCATTTCACCCCTTTGGCCGTTGGGGCCCAACCCTATGCCGGGTGACCCATTTGTTATAGTGAATAAAAGTAAAAATGAAATGGCATTTATTAATGAAAACAAAGTCCAAACCGTTGTAAGTGTGGGGACCGGAAAAACACAAGAGTTAACGCCAGAAGGTCTTTTTACGATTACGGTAAAGGCTAAGGAACCTTACTTTCGGAAAGGGGATATCGCTGGAGGAGATCCCAAGAATCCACTAGGAGCGAGATGGATTGGCTTTGATGCAAAGGGAACAGATGGCAGAACCTATGGCATCCATGGAACGAATCAGCCTGCATCAATCGGAAAATATGTCTCGCAAGGCTGTATCCGCACTCAAAATGAAGTGGTTACCTCACTTTTTCCGTTCATTCCATTAGGAACAAAAGTATTAGTTATTTCTTCAAAAAAGTCATATGAGACACTTGCTAGAGATTATGGCGCAATCAAATAGAAAAGGGACTGTTCGTTTGAACAGTCCCTTTTCATATATATTTTTTAAGATAGAAATGTACCTATTCCTATTAGGAGAGTTGAGGCCAGCATAGCAAATAACATCAAATAAACAATGATTTTTCTCGTTTTCTTGCTTTTCAAAGTGGGTACCTCCTTTAACATTTTGCAGCTTTATTTATATTGTACAAGGAAATAGAAAAATGAACAACGGAACAACTAAGTAATTTAGGAAGGATTTATGAATTTTTTATCGAATAAGAATATTGTCGAATAAATTTTAATATTTAGAACAGAGGGGTAATTATGATTAAGAAGGTCGACCATATTGGAATTGCTGTAAAGTCTCTTGAGAAAACGCTTCCTTTTTATACGGATGTGTTAAATCTGTCTTTGCTAGGAATCGAAGAGGTTGATACTCAAAGGGTAAGAGTTGCATTTTTACAGGCAGGTAGTACAAAGCTTGAACTGCTTGAGCCGACATCGGAAGAAAGTGCAATTGCTAAATTTATCGAAAAACGCGGTGAAGGAATCCACCATGTTGCCCTGGGGGTCGAATCGATAGAAGCTAGAATAAGTGAAATGAGAGAAAAAGGGATACAGATGATTGACGAGCAGCCAAGACCTGGTGCTGGAGGAGCAAACATTGCCTTTATGCATCCCAAATCGGCATCTGGGGTTTTATTTGAGCTTTGTGAGAAGAAGGGGATGAAGGGGTAAAATGATAGATATCTATGAAAAAATAAATGAATTGTATGATAAACGCCGGGAAGTCGAGATGGGTGGCGGCGATGAGAGAATTGAGAAACAACATGCAAAAGGAAAGCTGACTGCTAGAGAAAGAATTGATCTTTTAGTAGACAAAGGAACGTTTTTTGAATTAAATCCTTTCATTGAGCACCGTACCAATGATTTTGGTCTAGATGAACAAAAGGGTCCAGGAGACGGGGTGGTAACTGGTTATGGGAAAGTGAACGGCCGCCCCATTTATCTTTTCTCACAAGATTTTACGGTTTTTGGCGGTGCATTAGGGGAAATGCATGCCAAGAAGATTGCGAATGTGATGGATTTAGCGGCGAAAAATGGGGCCCCTTTTGTCGGTTTAAATGATTCTGGCGGGGCACGTATTCAAGAAGGTGTTGTATCCTTAGATGGCTACGGACATATTTTCTATCGAAATGCTATTTATTCCGGTGTCATTCCGCAAATATCGGTAATTATGGGTCCGTGTGCGGGCGGTGCCGTTTATTCACCAGCCATTACTGATTTTGTATTTATGGTGGAAAAGACGAGTCAAATGTTTATTACGGGACCTAAAGTCATTGAAACGGTAACAGGAGAGAAGATTTCAGCAGAGGAATTAGGCGGTGCAAATGTCCATAGTTCCATTAGTGGGAACGCCCATTTTCATGCCGATTCGGAAGAAGAGGTGTTAGAAAACGTCCGCAGGCTTCTGAGTTACCTTCCTCAAAATAATGAAGAGAAAGCTCCGAGATTTGAGGTACAGGAGGACGAAGATTATCGTCCTGATTTAATGGATGTGATTCCTTTTGATACGGTACGTCCGTATGATGTTCGAAAAGTAATTGAGCAAGTGGTTGACGAGAACAGCTTCATGGAAGTACAAAAGGATTTTGCTAAAAATATTGTCGTTGGGTTTGCTCGAATCAAAGGTGAATCTGTGGGTCTTGTCTGTAATCAACCCAAGGTGATGGCTGGCGGTTTGGATATTGATTCTTCGGATAAAGCTGCTCGATTTATCCGAACCTGTGATTCTTTTAATGTCCCAATCATCACCTTCGAGGATGTGACAGGCTTCTTCCCAGGAGTCAAGCAGGAACACGGTGGAATTATTCGCCACGGGGCCAAGATCTTATTTGCCTACTCCGAAGCGACCGTTCCGAAGTTAACGGTTATTTTAAGAAAAGCCTATGGTGGTGCCTATGTGGCGTTAAATAGTAAATCAATTGGTGCTGATTTAGTATTTGCCTGGCCGAATGCCGAAATCGCTGTTATGGGGCCACAAGGGGCGGCTAATATCATTTTTGCAAAAGAAATTAATAATAGTGAGAATCCTGAACTGACAAGACAGCAAAAAATCGATGAATACCGTGAAAAGTTTGCCAATCCTTATGTGGCGGCGAGCCGAGGTATGGTTGATGATGTCATCGATCCACGAGAAACCAGAATGAAAATTGTGCAAGGTTTAGAAATGCTTAGAAACAAAAAAGAATCAAGGCCATTTAAAAAGCACGGGAACATCCCTCTTTAACGTGGTTTGGGTGTACTCCCTATCATTTGATGATACTTTTATTTAAAGGTATACTAAAATAGGAAAAGTGAAAGCGCCTTGGCACTGGTGCTGAACAAAAGTGAGTACATAATTGGAGGGGTCAATAACATGGTTAATCAGGAACGTCTTTTGAAGGAATTTTTAGAACTGGTGCAAATTGACTCAGAAACAAAATTTGAGACAGAAATTGCAAAGGTATTAAAACAAAAATTTATGGAGCTGGGCCTCGAAGTTTTTGAAGATGATACAACAGCTGTAACAGGACATGGTGCGGGCAACCTCGTTTGCACACTCGCGGCAACTAAAGAGGGAGTTGACCCGATTTATTTTACTTGTCATATGGATACTGTTACACCAGCTAAAGGTGTAAAACCGTCGATTAAAGACGGTTATGTTGTTACGGATGGCACAACTATTTTAGGTGCCGATGATAAAACGGGTATTTCAGTTATGCTTGAGACCATTCGTCAATTAAAAGAACAAAACCTACTGCATGGCTTGATTCAATTTGTCATTACCGTTGGGGAAGAATCCGGTCTTGTCGGTGCAAAGGCCCTTGATTCTTCACTGATGAAAGCAAAATTCGGTTATGCGCTGGACAGCGATGGTTTAGTTGGTAACGTAATTGTAGCTGCCCCAACACAAGCAAAGATAAAAACTGTTATTTACGGTAAAACAGCTCATGCTGGTGTTGCACCTGAAAAAGGGGTTTCCGCAATTACGATTGCAGCAAAGTCGATTGCGAGAATGCCGTTAGGAAGAATTGATCACGAAACCACTGCTAACATTGGCCGCTTTGAAGGAGGCCAGGCAACCAACATCGTTTGTGACCGTGTTGATATTTTAGCTGAGGCACGTTCACTTATCCCTGAAAAAATGCAAGCTCAGGTAAGCAAAATGAAGGAAGCCTTTGAAACAGTTGCAGCAGAAATGGGCGGCAGGGCTGAAGTAAATGTGGAAATCATGTATCCAGGCTTTAAATTTGGTGAAGGCGATCATGTTGTGGAAGTCGCACGTAAGGCAGCTGCAAAAATTGGTCGTAGTTGTGAACTTCAGCATAGCGGCGGCGGCAGTGATGCCAACGTATTTGCTGGGTTTAACATTCCAACTGTTAATCTTGCTGTAGGCTATGAAGAAATTCATACAACCAATGAACGCATGCCAGTTGAAGAATTGTATAAGCTTGCCGAAATGACACTTGCGATTATTGATGAAGTAGCTAATCAATAATCTATTTGAAAGGAGGACCTAACCGTGGGTTCTCCTTTTTGCGCCGAAAGGAAAGTATAACTTTCCTTTCGCATAAGTGCAACTACGCCTCTGTCTTCGCCCTTAGGGGCTCGCCAGTCAGCGAATTTTCTAATATACTTAGGGAAGAAAATGTGTTAAGGAAGTGCCGGCATGAAGGAAATGTACCCTAAAAATGGCAAAGTCATTTTACATGTAGATATGAATAGCTTCTATGCATCTGTTGAAATGGCCTATGATCCCAATCTTAAGGGGAAACCGCTCGCGATTGCTGGAAATGTGGAGGAGCGTAGAGGCATCATTATTACCTGCAATTACGAAGCAAGAAAATTTGGTGTGAAAACAACGATGCCGCTTTGGGAAGCGAGAAAACTTTGTCCGCAGTTAATCGTTATGAAACCGAATTTTGAGCGTTATCGTACCGTTTCCATTGGAATGTTCGAAATTCTCAGGCACTATACAGAACTGGTAGAGCCCGTTTCGATTGACGAGGGATACCTAGATATAACGGAAAGTTTCGAATACGGCAGTCCGATAGAAATCGCTGAAAGTATTCAAAAAAGGATATTAGAACAACTAGATATCCCTTGCAGTATTGGGATAGCTCCTAATAAATTTTTAGCGAAAACCGCTTCTGATATGAAAAAGCCAATGGGGATTACCATTCTTCGAAAACGTGATATCTCAAACATTCTTTGGCCTTTGAATACGAACGAAATGCATGGTGTTGGAAATAAAACAGCGGAAAAGTTACAGACGATTGGGATTCATACAATTGGTGATTTAGCTAAAGGCAATGAGATTCAACTGAAAACACTGCTTGGAATTAATGGAATTCGATTAAAAGAAAGAGCAAATGGAATTGATCATCGACCTGTTGACCCGGAATCGATTGAGGAATTTAAGAGTATCGGCAATTCTACAACCCTTCCTCGGGACATTAGTAATCAGCATGAACTTTTTCTTGTGCTAACGTCATTAGCAGAAACGGTTTCAGTAAGGCTGAAGCGAAAGAAGGTCCTTGCAGGAACACTTGGGATAACAATCCGTTATAAGGATCGTAGAACGATAACCAGAAGTAAAAAACTTCCCAACCCAACTAATCATAAAGATAATATTTCTTCCTTTGCTCAGCAGATTTTTCTAAAAGCTTGGAATGGAGACGCTGTTCGACTGTTAGGAATCACAGGAAATGATTTAGTTGATCATGACCATGCCTATAAACAGTTAGATTTATTTTCCTATGAAAAGGATGCAAAAAAAGAACCCTTACTTAATACACTATCTAGCCTTCGTGAAAAATACGGAAAAAAAATTATTGAAAATGCGGGATCGCATCAAAATGACTCTTCCCATAATATTGGAACTGGAACGAGCTTTAATAAAGATTTTCTCCAATCATTTCCCAATAAAAAAAATGACCCAGACTAAAAAACACCACTTTGCTGTTATAACAAAGTGGTGTTTTTTTGATGTGGGGGCTTATGCTTTCTTATTTACACATATCTACTTCTAAATCAGTAACCGGCCACCAGAAGTAGCCATCTTTTTCTAAGAGCTCATCCGCCTCTTTGGGACCCATTGTTCCAGATTGATAATTAGGGAATTTTTCTGCCTTGGTGCTTTCCCATACCGCAGAAATTTTATCAACAAAACTCCATGAATAGGCAACTTCATCCCAATGTGTAAAATTCGTGGCATCGCCTCTCATGCAATCGTACAGAAGTTTCTCATAGCCTTCAGGAGTATTCATTGCATGGATTCCTGTATTAGCAAAGCTTAGTTTTACTTCCTGTGCATCTAAGTGACCGCCTGCTTTCTTAGCGTTTAGGTGCAGAGTGATGCCTTCCTCTGGTTGAATATGGATCACTAGGAGGTTTGGATTTAACATTTTTTCCGTTTGATAATATAAATTCATCGGAATATCTTTAAATTGAATCACAATTTTTGTTGATTTTGTTGACATTCTTTTTCCAGTTCGGATGTAGAAAGGAACACCAGCCCAGCGGAAATTATCAATCATAATTTTACCCGCAACAAAGGTTTCTGTGTTCGATTCATTGTCAACCATCGGTTCATCACGATAAGCAGGAACTTGGACATCCTCAACTGTACCTTCACCGTATTGACCACGAACAAAATAATCATTGACTTGTTCACCCTCAACTGTTCGAAGCGCACGAAACACACGGACTTTTTCAGAACGAATTTCATCGGTAGAGAGGTTGATCGGTGGTTCCATCGCAAGTAATGCCACCATTTGCATCATATGGTTTTGCAGCATATCTCTAAGGGCGCCGCTTGTTTCATAATAACGTCCGCGTTCTTCAACCCCGAGTACTTCACTAGAGGTGATTTGAATATTTGAAATATATCGGTTATTCCATAGAGGCTCAAAAATAGCATTGGCGAATCGAATTACCTCGATGTTCCTCACCATTTCTTTGCCTAAATAGTGATCAATTCGATAAACTTCTTTCTCTTTAAAGGCACTTCTAATTTGTTTATTCAGCTCGATTGCGGATGCTAAGTCATGTCCAAATGGCTTCTCAATTACAAGGCGTTTATAACCTTTTACGTCTGTAAGTTTGTCTGATTTTAAATGCAAAGCAATGGTTCCAAAAAATTCAGGTGCCATGGCAAGGTAAAAGATACGATTGCCTTCTAATTGATAGTTTTGATCAATCTCATCCGCTAAATTTTTTAATAAAGCGTAAGAATTGGAATCAGCAACATCATGCGATTGATAGTAAAAATGAGAGATAAAGTCATCAATCTTGTCTTTATTTCCTAGTGCTGATAGTACCGAGTCTTTGACTGAATGTTGAAATTCATCGTTGGCAAGGGATCTTCTTGCAACCCCAATCACCGCAAATTTAGTTAATTTACCTTTTTCAAATAACCGGTAAAGGGAAGGAAACAACTTCCGTTTTGCTAAATCACCAGTCGCACCAAAAATCATAATTAATGAAGTCATGTTTCCAGTTTGCTCCAAAGTAAATACCTCTTTTCTGTTTATGTAAAAATGCCTAATCATCTTATGTTCATATTGTTTGATTTTATCTCATTCCATTAAACTTCGCAAAAATAATACAATGCAAGTCGGTAATTTCTTTTATTTTTCACATAATAATCCCTGATATTCACTAAATAAATAGCTGTCCTTTGAGAAGAAATTGCTTTTTGTTTATGCTATTATTATCAATATTGAATAAAAGGAACGGAATTTGAGAGGAGCTTTATTTGTGGACATATTTTTCCTAGGAACAGGGGCAGGAATGCCGGCAAAACTCCGCAATGTGACGTCAATCGCACTGAAATTGCTTGAGGAGCGGGGGGCTGTTTGGTTATTTGATGCCGGTGAGGCTACCCAACATCAAATTTTACATACATCGATAAAGCCACGGCGAATTGAAAAAATTTTTATTACGCACCTTCACGGTGACCATATCTATGGTTTGCCTGGATTGTTATCAAGCCGTTCTTTTCAAGGCGGGGAATCAGAGGTAACGGTTTTTGGGCCCAAAGGGATTAAAGATTATATTCATGTCAGCCTATCATTAAGCCAGACCTATTTGAAATACCCTCTGGTTGTAATCGAGATTGAAGAGGGGATTATTTTTGAAGATGACCAGTTTACGGTGGAAACGCTTAGGCTCGACCACGGTATACCTGCCTATGGCTATCGAATTGTCGAAAAGGATAGGCCTGGAACTTTGCTTGCTGATAAGTTGAAGGAAGCGGGCGTACAGCCGGGTCCGATTTTTAAAAAAATTAAAAATGGGGAAGCAGTAACTCTTGATGATGGCAGGACAATTGATCCAAATGAGTTTCTTGGTCCGGAACAAAAGGGGAGAATTGTCACGATTTTGGGTGACACTCGCTACTGTGAAAATGCGATTTCATTGGCTAAAAATGCAGATCTTTTGGTCCATGAAGCGACTTTTTCTGCAAATGAAGAAAGACTTGCCCACGACTATTTTCATTCAACCACCCATCAAGCTGCAGATGTTGCAAAGAAGGCTGGTTGTAAGCTGTTGTGTCTAACTCACATCAGTTCTCGTTATGATCGAAAGGCCTGGCTAGAATTAGTGGAAGAGGCAAAGGAAGTATTTCCTAATACGGATATTGCCGAGGATTTTAAAGAAATTAATATTCCGCTTCATAACTAACAGGGAATTTGATAATTATAGATAAACAAAAAGAGAGGATGTCTAATTGACACCCTCTTTTTTGATAAAATAATAAAGTATAAAATTTTGAACTTAGATAACTGTCTAGCTCCAGCGCCCAGCGGCTAGTGTACTTCGCCCTTTTCCCTACGATAAGTCAAGCACGAATACGCTAACGCTCTCCGTGTTTCCTTTATCTCAGTCAAAGTGCTCCAGTCCATACGCCGCTAAACGGGCGCTTGCGCTTTTCTAAACCCAACCGCGCTCGTATTGTTTTGGTCCCTCAATCGTAACGTCAAGCTCCTTTGCTGCAGTACGAGGCCAATATGGATCGCGAAGCAATTCACGAGCTAAGAAGACTAAATCTGCTCGGTCATTTTGTAATATTTCCTCCGCTTGAATCCCTGAGGTGATTAATCCTACTGCACCTGTTGACATGTCAGCACCATTTTTAATCGTTTCGGAGTATTTTACCTGGTAGCCGGGATAAACGCGAATATGGGCCGGGATCACCGCACCTGAACTAACATCAATTAAATCGACACCTTGTTCCTTCATCCATTGACTAAAGGTTATGTAATCTTTTGGTGTTAACCCTTCTTCGTGGTAATCATGAGCAGAAACTCTTACAAATAATGGACCGTTCCAAACGGTTTTCACGGCATCAATCACTTCTCGGAGGAATCTGTAACGGTTTTCAGCTGAACCACCGTATTCATCGGCTCTTTTATTGGAAAGTGGTGAAAGGAATTCATTTATTAGATAGCCATGAGCACCATGGATTTCAATCACATCAAAACCAGCCTTTACTGCACGCTCCGCACTTTTTTTAAATGCAGCAACTGTTTCTTTGATATCTGTTTTTGACATTTCCTTTGGTGTTTTCATTTTATCATTAAAAGCTAGTGCAGATGGGGCAAGAATCTCACCTTCTAAAACGGCTTTTCTGCCGGCATGGGCGAGTTGAATACCTGTTTTCGCACCGTGCTCTTTCATCAGACCGACAAGCTCATTAAAGCCCTCTACATGTTCATCGCTCCAGATACCTAAATCTTGTGGAGAAATCCTGCCTTGTGGTGAAACGGCAGTTGCTTCAACAATAATCAACCCAACCTGGCCAACTGCTCTGCTTGCATAGTGGGTGCGATGCCAGTTTTGTACATGGCCATCCTGGTTATGGCTCGAATACATGCACATCGGAGACATCACAATCCGATTTTTGAGTGTAACTCCCTTTATTGTGAAGGGGGAAAACAGTTTTACCGCCATTTTCAGAAGCCTCCTAAATTCAATATAAGATCCCTTTTTAGTATAGCAAATGGATCATTTTAATGAAAAAATCAAGCTTCTAATCTTTTTCTCGGAGTTCGCTTAACCGATAGGTTGTTCCCCGCCAAACAATACCTCCGCGCTTAAAGGTTAGTAGGCTCGCACGAATAATCGAATAAATAAACAGCAAGGCAGTGATTGGAAAAACTAAAAACATGAGCGGGGAGAATAAGGTTAGTTTTTTTATGACGATTACATAAAGAACACCGCATAGCACTATATTTCCGAAGGATAATAGGGCAACCGTCTTGTTTCCAGAAAAAATCGTCACAAAGGGCAGGACGTTGGTGATAAAAACCCCGAGGATCGCAAAAATCACCATACTGATTCGATAGTGTAATCCGGCAAATGTATTTTTCTCTAGGCCGACTAAAGCCTCTTTTAAACTTCCATACCATTCCACTTCGATTAGATGTAATGCAGTCACAATTTTTTGCTTAAAGCCAGCTTTTTTCATTTTCATCCCAAGCTGCAAGTCATCGTCCGGGCGCATTTTAACCTTTTCGTGAGTTCCAAAAGCTTTATAGGCCTCATTTAACACAAGGTTAAATGCACCAATCCCTGTTCCAATTTTTGATTTTGGATGATTGGCTAACCACGGACGTTTAAAATAAGAAAAACCAAACAAGAAAAAGGCGACAAAAGATTTTAACCAAAACCGGTTAGCGCTTAAGTTTGGCGCTGCAGTAAGGTGATCTAAGTCGTTCCTTTCAAAATAATGGAGCGCTTTTGCAAAGGCATGTTTTTCAAATTTCACGTCAGCATCGGTAAATAATAGCCATTTACCTGAAGCCTGAAGTGCACCCATGTATAAGGCATTATTCTTCCCAAGCCAGCCCTCAGGTAACTTGTCAATATGGATGACGTTTATACGCGGGTCTTTTTTTGTTAATTCTTCCATGATGTTTCCGGTTGTGTCAGTTGACCTATCATTGACAAGAATCCATTCCACATTTTTGTAGGTTTGGTCCAACTGGCTGAGGATACTTGCAGCAATTTGCTTTTCTTCATTACGTGCAGCAACCACTACAGATAACAGCGATCCAAGCTCTAAGTCGTCTTCCTTTTCTAATGGATCTATTTTTCGTAAACCAATCAGTCCGTCTAAAAGAAAAGTAATCCAGACTAGAATACCTAAAGAAAATAAGATCGTTAGCATGCCCGACACTTCCCTAGCTTTTTTAACTAGTTTAATGCAATAAGGGCAAAAATCCAATTTAGAGAGGTTGGTCCGCAGTTTGTAGCTTGGAACTTAATTCAGCCCCCATCCTTTTTGATTGGGCTGTTGCTGCTTTGATACAAGAAATGAATGCTTCTTGGACCCCATGTTCCTCAAGCACCCTAATACCAGCCTCTGTTGTTCCCCCAGGGCTTGTTACTTCTTTGCGAAGCTGGGTAGAGGACTTACTTGAGTTTTTCACCATTTCTGCTGCACCAAGAAGTGTTTGCACAATTAATTCACTGGCCATTTCTTTTTCAAGACCTACTTCCATTGCACTTTTCTCCATTGCTTCAATTAGATAATAAATATACGCGGGCCCGCTCCCAGAAAGTCCCGTAACCGCATCTAACTGATCTTCTTCTACAAAAGAAGCCAAGCCAACTGTACCAAAAAGGTTCTTAGTTGTTTCTAATTGCTGCTGGGTAACACGATGATTCGCGGCTACAGCGGTGGCTGATTTTCCAACAGCAGCCGAGGTATTTGGCATTGACCGTACAATCGCAAGTGGTATTCTTGCCAACGATTCAATCGTTTCCATGGATACACCCGCTAAGACAGAGACGACAAGCATTTGCTCAGTTAAGTGTTCGCGGATTGCTTGAATGGCAGTTGCGACGTCCTTTGGTTTCATTGCTAACATTACTATGTCTGCTTGATCAAACAGCTCATGCAAATGATAAGTGGTTCGAATTCCATAACGAGTTTCTAAATTAGTTAATCTTTCTTGATTCGAATGGTTTGTGATCCATATATTTTTTTTATCTATCAAACCATTTTCAAGAATTCCTGAAATGAATGCTTCAGCCATTGAACCTGCACCAATAATTGCAATTTTATTCATGAATATTCCTCCTTCATTTTACCGAAAAAAACAAAAAAACCTTCATCCATAAAGGACGAAAGTTTAGCTTCCGCGGTACCACCTTCATTTACCCTCGCTTTCAAATCAAGAAGGGTTCACTCGACTCCGATAACGCCGGATATGCGTTAGGTTTTCCTAAGTGCTCCTAAGGTAGGTTCAATGATTAAGAGGGCGGTGAAGTCTTTCAGCCTTCGAACTTCACTCTCTTTCGCCATTTCTCATTTACTGGCCTTATTCATCGCTTTAACGAATCAAATTTTACTAGATTATGCAAGATAAACAACCTATCTGTCAATAGATAAATTAAGTGAATTTTTTATTTTTTCTAAAAAATTATGCAGAAATAATGACAATTGGTTAAAAAGTCGCTACACTTTATTTAAATAATAAATGTCACATAATGTTCATATCTATATCATTGGATTCTTTATTCGACAATAGTGATAAGGGGATTTCATAATGACAAAATGGAAAGACGGAATAGCAAAAATTACGGTGCCGACTCCTTTCCCGGTCGGGGATGTCAATGTCTATTTGATCAAAGGCGAGCGATTAACGCTTGTTGATGCTGGCGTAAAAACGGAACAGTCATGGATGTCACTTAAGGAGCAAATGGGGGATTTAGGCTTAAGCCCTGCTGATATCGAGCAGGTAATTCTAACTCATCATCACCCCGATCATGTTGGGATGCTTGATTTTTTTCCTGATTCCTTAGAAGTATATGGTCATTATCTGAATGAACGATGGATTCATCCAACAGAAGAATTTTTTCAAGAACAAGAAGAATTTTTTCGTGTCCATTTTTTAAAGTTCGGCCTCCCTGAGGAATATTTTTCGTTGCTTTCTAAGTTAAGAAAAACAATGAAGTATTCTTGTAACCGCTCGTTGACCGGACATCTTGTTGAGGGGATGAGACCTCTTGGTTTAAATGAGTTTGACGTAATTGAAACACCGGGTCATGCCCAAAGCCACATTGCCCTTTACAGGGAAAAGGATGGAATTTTAATTGGGGGAGATTTAATTTTAGCTCATATTTCCCCGAATCCTTTGCTTGAACCGCCAGCCCCTGGCGAAACGGAAAGACCGCAGCCTCAACTTCAGCACAATGACTCTATGAAGAAACTACTTTCCTATCCAATTCAATGTGTCTACACAGGGCATGGTGAGGAAGTTTACAAGTTAGCAGAGTTGGTAGATAAACGATTGAAGCGCCAACATGAGCGGGCTATGACGGTTCATAGCTGGTTAAAAGAAGAAGAGCTTACCGTCTTTGAAATTTGTAAACGTCTGTTTCCGTCTGTTTATCAGCGTGAACTGATGTTGACCATTTCAGAAACTGTCGCACAACTTGACTATTTATCATCTATCGGAGAGATTATTAGTAAGGGTACAAATCCCGTGCTTTATCAAGCTAAGCTTTAGCGTTTGATCAACTCAGATGAGGTGTAATAATGGTTAGGGAACAATTAAAAGGTAGAAATATCGTGATTACAGGTGCATCGGGAGGAATCGGGGCGGAAATCGCCAAGCTTTGTGCATCAAACGGGGCCAATCTTGTGCTATTAGCCCGAAATATTGGTAAACTCGAGCAGCTGCAAACAGAACTACAGCAAAAGCATCAGGTTAAAGTGGATGTTTTTCAACTGGATGTGTCGGATACAGATCAGGTGCAGACAGTTTTCCAACGGGTTTTCGATACAATAGGAGCTATTGATATTCTAGTCAATAATGCCGGCTTTGGAGTTTTTCGTGAAGCCCACTTGGCGACATTGGATGAAATTAAGGGCATGTTTGATGTGAATGTGGTGGGGCTCATGGCCTGCACAAGCATGGTGCTCCCGAAAATGCGTGAAAGACGTTTTGGCCATATTATTAATATTGCCTCACAGGCTGGGAAAATTGCCACTCCAAAATCAAGTGTCTATTCAGCCTCAAAGCATGCCGTTCTTGGTTACACGAACTCACTGCGAATGGAGTTAGCAGATTTTAATGTCCTTGTAACCTCAGTGAATCCTGGACCAATCGCTACCAATTTTTTTAATATAGCCGACGAAAAAGGTACGTATGTTAAAAATGTGCAGAGATTTATGCTTAAGCCCGAGTATGTTGCCCAGAAGGTCGTCGACAGCATGCTGACGAAAACAAGGGAGATTAATTTGCCGCGTTGGATGAATATGGGCAGTGTTGTGTACGTACTCTTCCCCCGGCTGTTCGAGCGAATTGGCAGACGTGCTTTTAATCAGAAATAGACGTTATGAGGAGGCCTCTGTTTCAGGGGCTTTTTTTAGATTCTTATATTTATTGGAACTTACTACATAATTACTGAGAATTACTACATATTTATTGGAACTTACTACATAATTATGGACATTTACTACACATTTTACGAAACTTACGACATTTGCTGGATATTAATTGGAAATCATCGCAAACTTCAGATACTTATCTACCCAGTTAAAAATTCATACACCGCGTCATTCACAACCTCGAATAAATTCGCTGTAGGTTCTTCCTCTTTTAGTTGAAAAATCCGTATTGTCAACTCCTCCAAGTCTTTATCACTAATAGGCATTGATTCTGCTTCGTAATACTGTTTAAAACAGTTTAAAATCATTTTTTTTATCAGTTTTTTCTCCATACGAACGCACCTCTCTTCCTCATTATATCGTTTTTCCGTCCAATCTCCATATTGAAACCTGTCAAAAAGTTTCCATTGAATGCGAACGCATATTCGCTTATGATAGTGAATATAATAAAAAGGAACTTATGTTCGATATTAAAATTGTGGGGGATACGTCATGGTGGATTACAGCGCACTGCCGCAAAATAAAATTTTATGTGTGGACATGAAGAGCTTCTATGCCAGCTGTTCGGCTGTCATGTATGGTCTTGACCCTTTGGAGTGTTATTTAGCTGTGGTCGGTCAAAAAGAGCGGCAGGGAAGTATTGTTCTTGCTGCGTCGCCGCGGATGAAAAAAGAATTTGGTATCAAAACGGGTTCCCGGATGTTTGAGATTCCCAAAGACCCTAGGATTCAAATTGTTGAGCCTAAAATGGCAACGTATTTGCGAATTGCCACCGAAATTTCGCGTGTATTTAATCGCTATGTTCCAAAAGAAGCGATTCATGTCTATAGCGTTGATGAAAGCTTTATTAAAGTGGATGGTGCCATTCGTTTATGGGGGGATGCCCATACGATTGCCCAAAAAATAAAGGATGATATTGAGCGGGAATTTCAGCTGCCATGTGCTGTTGGAATAGGTCCGAACATGTTACTGGCGAAGCTCTGCCTTGACCTTGATGCCAAGAAACGAGGAGTGGCCGAGTGGACGTATGAAGATGTTCAGACAAAACTTTGGAAGGTGTCACCGCTCAGGGAAATGTGGGGGATCGGCAGGCGTGTTGAAAAAACATTAAATGGGATGGGCATTTTTACTGTAGGTCAACTAGCTCGCTATGATTTAGAAAAGTTAGAAAAGAAATTCGGCATCATGGGGAATCAGCTTTATTATCATGCCTGGGGTGTCGATCTTTCTGAATTGGGCGCACCACTTATCCAAGGGCAGATTAGCTTTGGAAAAAGTCAAATTCTTTTAAGGGACTATAAGGAGGAAAAGGAAATTAAGACGGTCATTTTAGAAATGTGTGAGGAGGTAGCAAGGCGGGCACGGACGCATCGAAAGGCAGGGAGAACCATTAGTCTCGGAGTTGGCTACAGCCAGGACGAATTTGGCGGCGGTTTTCATCGCTCCAGAACGATTGGGCAGCCAACGAATGTGACGATGGAGCTTTATTGTGTTTGTCTTGAATTATTTCATGAACATTACACTGGAAAGACGGTACGGCAGATTTCGATTGCCATTAGCAACATTGTTGATGACCGTGAGCTTCAGCTCGATCTTTTCGACATGGGTGCCTATAAGAGGCGTGAGCTTGGCTATGTGGTGGATACTGTCCGTAAACGCTTTGGTTCCGGTTCCTTGCTGCGTGCTGTTTCTTATACAGCTGCTGGAACAGCAAAGCATCGGGCCACGTTAGTTGGAGGACATAAAAGGTAATAAGAAAAGCGGAGGCGCCCGTTTAGCGGCGTATGGACTCCTCGAAAAAGCTAACGCTTTTTCCTTCGTGCGATGCTTATGCTGCCGAAGCGTTCCTTGTGGAGCACTTCGACTGAGATAAAGGAAACACGGAGAGCGTTAGCGATTCGATGTTGACTTATCGTAGGGAGAAGTGCGAAGTACACTAGCCGCTGGGCGCTGGAGCTAGACAGTAGTCAAATATTAATACTGAAACTGAGTTAAGACCGAAAGAAGGAGAAGCATATGATTCGCGATCGCGGAAGGATCAAATGGACGTCAATGATGCTTCCTGAGCATGTGAAATTGCTCAGAGATTGGGTGAAGGAAGATCGGTATGAACAGAAACGAGAAATGGATGAACAGCAGCTGGAACGCATGAACGAGATCTTGTCCGAAGCAATTGAATATGATCAGTACGTGACGATCACCCATTATCGAAATCAGAACTATGAAATCGTGATTGGCAAAATCCATTACTGGGACGAACTGACCCAACGGCTTCATGTGATAGACCGCTTTGAAGAAGTGCACCGGATTCCGATTGATGCCATTGCTGACATCCGGATGACAGAAGCATAAGAAAGAGCGGCTTCATATTGCGAAGCCGCTCTTTCTATGCTTATTCTTCTTTTGGAGCCCGAACCTGGGATTCGAATTTTCCTTTATGCGAGCCGTCGCAAAATGGTTTGTTATTGGATAAACCACAGCGGCAGAGGGAAAAGGACGGCTTTGTTGTATAGACATTGCCTTCGCCATCTAACAATTCCACATCACCTGTAATTCTCAGTGACCCGTTATCGTTTACTTTGATTTGTATTTTTGACATGAAAAGCACCCCTTTTTTTAATTTCTAATAATGAGATTAAATGGAAGATGAGGAAAAAGCAACTAAATCCATAAGCAAAGAAGAAACAACTTCACCAAACATATGGTACAATCACCATATGCTAAAAAGAGGGGAGCGATAAACTTGGAGATCAATATAACTACAGCGGCAGCTGAAAAAATAAATGAGAGAATTAATGGCCGAGAAGGCTACTTAAAGCTAAAGTACGATACAGACGGCTGTGGGTGTGCCGTAAACGGGGTAGTAGTTTTGTGGTTTATACCGGAAGTAGAAACTAATGATATCGCGATTGAGACAAATGATAGAACGATTTATGTAGAAAAATCAAAAACTGTTTTTTTCGATGAGCAAATGAAAATTGATTTTTCCCCATCGGCAAATTGCTTTCAACTAAAAAGTCCACAGCAAATCCTAAATGGCCATATGAGTTTAATCATCAAAGAAAAAACAGACTGATCCATTTTGGACAGTCTGTTTTTAGCTTGGCAACGGATGGTCAACATACTTTTGTAAAAATTCATCAATCACTCGTTCATAATCCGCGCGGTTTTCATTAAATGACTGGGCATGGCGGCCATTAGCGGCCAAAAAAAGCATTTTAGGCCCCTTTTTTTGCTCAAATAAATCCTTTGTCATTGTCGGGAGAATAAAATCATCCTTTTGACTGTGAATAAACAAAATCGGATGTTTGATATTTTCAATAACCGAAATCGGAGATACATTTCGAATCGAATATTTATCCCGCAGGCGTAAAAGGGCATCACCAAGTGGCAGTAAAAGACTTGGGACAAGCTTAAAATCCCTTTTGATTAGATAAGCAAGCTGCTCCTTAAAATCCGAAAATGGACAATCAGCAATATAAAAATCAGCACCGTCTTCAAGAAGACCAGCATAAAGAAGCATGGTAGCAGCCCCCATCGATTCACCGTGAATCCCAAGTTCAAGCTGAGGTCCTTTTTCTTTTTTGAGCCAATCGACGACTGTTTTTAAATCAAATTTTTCATAATGACCAAAACTTGTGGTTTTTCCGCCAGATTCCCCGTGGCGGCGATGGTCATAAATTAACGTATTAAACCCGCGTGTTAAAAACAGATTCGCATATTTAATCGAATTAATTTTCGTTTCGGTTACACCATGAGAAATAATGATATAACGATTGGTCTGATGCGGTTCAACAAGAAGGGCTTTAATCATATAACCAAAAGGGGAAGGAATATCAATCTCCCGCTTCGGCAAGGACTCAAACTCCTCGGGATTATACCTGCCAGCCTCCTTTTCCCGTCTTAAAATTAATTCTTCATCTTTCTTTTTCATATACATGAGACGGTTTGTAAAATACAAACCAAGAGATAACCAGAAAAACAACACGACAAACAAGGTTCGAAATGCCTTCCTCACTATGGCACCTCCCGTAGCATTTTATATAACATATGAAAAATTTACACCCAGCGCCCATAAATTAACAGTTTTATTCTAGCATAGAAAAAGCCGCTGATACCAATGAGCGGCTTCCGAGTTTACAATTTTATTCATTGCTGTGCGTTTTGTCTTTTGGTAGGGTGGGTTGCTTTTTCGATTTCTTCAGCGGCCATGATCCGCTGTCCTCCACCAGCTGTGTCTGCATAGTTTTTTCCCTTTTGACTAGAACCTTTGTCACGTTTTTGGCTCAAAATAATCAGTCTCCCTTCAAGCTAGTCTCAATTAATAAGATGCATTAGTAGAAGACTGATTATTCACAGAAAGTAAATTTAGACAGTTTGGGCATGAAGGCGATAGTATCCGCTTTCAATTTTCCTGGAAAGATGAGGACGAACGACTTCAATCGCATCGATTAGTTTGTCCAAATCAACCCCAGTATCAATTCCCATCCGTTCAAGCATATAAACCACGTCCTCTGTGGCTACATTTCCAGAAGCACCAGGTGCAAAGGGACAGCCGCCCAAGCCGCCGGCTGACGTATCAAACCGATCGATTCCTGCCTGGAGAGAAGCTAAAATGTTTGCAAGGGCGAGCTTTCGGGTGTCATGAAAATGAGCGGTTAAGAATGTATTAGGAAAAAGATTTTTCAACTTCGAAAATAAGGAAAAGCTTTCGTCTGGGGTTGCCATCCCGATCGTATCGGCAACGCTTAATTCATCGACACCGGCGTCAACAAATTCCCGGCAAAGATTTATCGTAGCACTCTCATCGATTTTTCCTTCATATGGACAATAAAAAGCTGTAGAAATGCAGGCCCGGACAAAATAATTCTTCTCTTTTAATTCATAGATGATCGGTGCAAGTTCCGCCATACTATCCTTTGTTGTTTTATTAATATTTTTAAGATTAAAGCTATTGCTTACGCCAACGAACACAGCAACAGCTTGACAATCGGTGGAATATACCCTGTCAATCCCTTTACGGTTCGGAGCTAGAACGATATTTCTGGCATCAGCCTCAAGGCAGTCAGCTACGATTTCAGCGGCATCGCTCATTTGAGGCACCCATTTCGGTGACACAAACGATGTGAGTTCCATTTCCAGAAAACCAGCTTTCCTTAATGCTCCGATAAATTGTTTTTTAATAGCAGTTGGTACAAATAACTTTTCATTTTGCAGTCCATCACGAGGGCCGACCTCGATAATGGTGACCTTTTTAGGTAAATTTAGCATTCATTTTCCACCTCCAATAATCATACTTTCATTGTAGTAGCGTTAATTTAAAAAAAGCAAGAATAATAGAAATTTTGACAAAATAAGAGGATTTTCTGCATTTTAATAGAAATAGTAAAGGAAAAAAGGTGAAGGAGAGAAACAAAAATGAGTCAAACGGAAGTAGTCATTGTCAGTGCAGTTCGTACGGCCCTTGGAAATTTTAATGGGACCTTAAAAAATGTATCTGCACCTGAATTAGGAGCGACAGTTATCAAAGGGGCCCTTGAAGGGGCAGGGGTAAATCCGGATCAAATCGATGAGGTTATTATGGGGAATGTCCTCCAAGCAGGACTGGGCCAAAATCCGGCAAGGCAGGCAGCCATTAATGCGGGAATTCCTGAAAGCGTTTCCGCGATGACGATTAATAAAGTTTGTGGTTCCGGTTTAAAGGCAGTCCACTTAGCGACCCAGGCTATATTGGCTGGGGATGCAGAAATAGTCGTTGCTGGCGGAATGGAAAATATGAGCCAAGCACCTTTCCTGTTAAAGAATGCCCGCGATGGTTTTAAAATGGGGGATCAGAAATTAGTTGATACGTTAACATTTGACGGCCTCACTTGTGTGTTTAACGACTATCATATGGGGATTACGGCAGAAAACTTGGCAAGCAAATACTCGATTACAAGAGAAGAGCAGGATGAATTCTCCGCTTGGAGTCAGGAGAAGGCAGTCAATGCCATTGAAACAGGAAGATTTAAAGATGAAATTGTCCCAGTGGTTATTCCACAACGGAAAGGTGACCCGTTAATCTTTGCTACAGATGAGTATCCGAAAAAAGGAACCACGGTGGAAAAATTGGCTGGACTGCGCCCTGCCTTTAAAAGAGATGGCAGTGTGACAGCAGGAAATGCTTCTGGAATTAATGATGGCGCAGCCGCAGTTGTCGTTATGAGTAAGAAAAAGGCAGAGGAACTAGGACTTACACCTTTAGTGACGATAAAGGCGAATGCTAATGCAGGTGTTGATCCAAGTATTATGGGGATCGGCCCCGTCCCAGCAGTAAGAAAAGTACTAGAAAAGGCATCCGTTTCTATGGAAGATGTTAACTTGATAGAAGCAAATGAGGCTTTTGCGGCGCAATCACTAGCAGTAGGCCGGGAGCTTCAGTTTAATAAAGACATTTTAAACGTAAATGGAGGAGCCATTGCTCTTGGCCATCCAATCGGGGCAAGTGGAGCGAGAATCTTGGTTACGCTAATTCATGAAATGAAACGAAGAAATGCGAAGACTGGTTTGGCAACTCTTTGTATTGGCGGAGGGCAAGGGGTCGCTACAATCGTTGAACTAGCATAAGAATCATTAATTTAAGGGGTGTAAACGATATGAAGAAAATTTGTACATCCTTCCAGGAAGCAGTTTCCGGAATACATGATGGGGCTACCTTAATGGTTGGTGGATTTGGGTTGTGCGGAATACCGGAGAATCTGATTCTTGCCTTAGCTGAAAAAGGCGTGAAGGATTTAACTGTTATTTCAAATAACTGCGGGATTGATGAATGGGGTTTAGGACTTTTATTAAATAATAAACAAATCAAAAAGATGATTGGATCCTATGTCGGTGAGAATAAAGAGTTTGAGAGACAGGTATTAACTGGGGAACTTGAAGTGGAATTGACGCCTCAAGGCACACTCGCTGAAAAAATCAGGGCTGGGGGAGCTGGGATTCCTGCATTTTATACACCTGCTGGAGTAGGAACACCGATTGCTGAAGGGAAAGAAACAAAGATTTTTAACGGAAGAGAATACCTGCTGGAAGAGGCACTAACTGCCGATTTTAGTCTGGTGAGGGCGTGGAAGGGTGATAAGATGGGAAATCTTGTTTACCACAAGACGGCACGAAACTTTAATCCAATGATTGCGGCGGCTGGAAAAGTGACAATTGCTGAAGTGGAGACACTTTATGAAATCGGCGAATTGAATGCTAATTTTATTCATACCCCAAGTATCTACGTGCAAACAATGATAGAAGGAACGCAGGAAAAACGAATTGAGAGATTAACTGTGAAAAAATAGTTTGGGGGAAGGGAGAGAGAAAAATGACGAATGAAATACTCTCTGTCAGAGAGAGAATTGCAATCAGGGCAGAGAAAGAAATAGAAAACGGTTTTTATGTAAACCTAGGAATAGGTATGCCAACCCTCGTTGCGAATTATATGTCAGCTAATAAACAAGTTGTCTTGCAATCTGAAAATGGTCTTCTTGGCATCGGGCCCTATCCTAGTGTGGATGAGGTGGACCCCGATTTAATCAATGCTGGTAAAGAGACCGTTACGGCGATTAGTGGTGCAGCCTATTTCGATAGCGCCGAATCGTTTGCGATGATTCGGGGCGGACATGTAAATTTGGCAATCCTTGGTGGGATGGAAGTATCCGAAACTGGCGATTTAGCGAATTGGATGATTCCAGGGAAGATGATTAAAGGCATGGGTGGCGCGATGGATCTTGTTCATGGTGCTCAGAAAATAATTGTGATCATGGAGCATGTCAATAAAAAAGGTGAATCAAAAATATTGAAACAATGCACGCTGCCTTTAACAGGTAAAGGGGTAGTCAATCGGATTATTACCGAACGTGCTGTCATGGATGTAACAGACAATGGACTAAAGCTTGTGGAATTAGCAAAAGGATTTACAATCGAGGAAGTTGTCAATTCTACGGAAGCCATACTATCTGTGGATGAAAACGTAAAAATTGAAGCTTATTAAAATCGCATGAAGAGCAGGCTGACAGAATCAGATAGCCTGCTTTTTTCTGTGGGCATTATTGATGACATGGTATAATAAAAATGAAATTTTAACTACGGAGGCGTTTTGAATGAAAAAGCAAAACAGACAAAAAACTCAATCGAAACCCAAAAAGGATGATTCAGCGGTAACGCTTGGCGATATGATTAATCCCCATTTATTTAAACAATTAAAAGAACAAAAGGAACAGCTCAAAGCAGCAGAAGAAAGAAGAAAAGAGGAAGAAGAGCAAAGAAAGCGGGAAGAAAGAAGATTAAAAGAAAAAAACAAATCTTTTGAAGAACTATTAAATGAGAACGGCATGAACTGGAAGGAATTTAAATAATGTCGGTACGAAGGGTAAAAATAACAAAAGGAGAGCAGAATGGGCTCTCCTTTTTTGGTAACTATTATCGGTGCTCTTGATAGGTGTTGGCCTTCGTTAATACTTTAATGATTGAAACTTCTGCATCAGACAATGGCTGATTTCTGACGGCTTTCGCATTATTCCTAATTTGCTCTGGACTGCTTGCCCCGGCTACAACAGAGGCAACAGCAGGGTTTGCGAGATTATACTGAAGGGCTATCTGGGTAAAGGAGCGTGAGGCTGCTACCTTTTCCTTTAATACTGGCAAGACTTCATTCAACTCATTTAAACTGTAGTCTTGATAACCCTTATCCGTTACCTTCTTCAGCATTTTATCACTTAAAAGCCCTTTTGCGAGCGGTCCGCGGGTCACAACACTAACGCGATGTTCTTGCAAAAGCGGTAGTGCTTCTTCTTCAGGGCGGCGGTCTAAAATACTATATTGCATCATTACAGATACAATACTAGACTTTTTAACGTATTCCCTAATGACATTCGGGCGAATCGATGAAATACCGTAATAGCGAATAAAGCCTTCCGCTTTTAATTCTTCAAACGCCTCAATGGTTTCTTCAATTGGATCATTGGTTGTACCGCCATGCAGCTGATAGAGATCGATATAGTCTGTACCCAGTCGTTTAAGACTTTGTTTGACCTCTTCCTTTATATATGACTTCGACGGGTCCCATGACCATCCTTTCTTATCTTGACTCCAGCGGTTCCCAACTTTGGTGGCAATAATCACATTTTCACGTATATCCTTTAATGCTGTGCCAACAATTCTTTCGTTTTCACCAAAATCATATAAATCTGCCGTATCAAAATAATTGATTCCTTCCTCAAGTGAGGCTTCAATAATTTTTCTAGCTGTTTTCTCCTCGGTTCCAATTGACATACAACCAAGCCCTAATTCCGTTACATATAAATCTGAATTTCCTAGTCTTCTCTTTTTCAAAATATCACCCGTCCTTTTTCTATAATTTTAATAAAGAAAAGGACAGACTACAATTGAAAGGCTTTATTTTTGATTGACCTTTTCAACCCAGTCGGAAACGGTGAGATGATCTTTGTTATATTCTTTTAGTTTCTGAACTATTTCCCATCCTTTTCCAACAAGAAGGATTCCCTTTTCGTGAACATACACCTTCATCCCATACCCCTCCAATTAAAGTATGCTAAAATGTATGAGCAGATTATAGGAATAGAACAGGAGTGACCCTTATGAGCAATCTCGAAGAAAAAACGCTCCAGAGCGAAGAAATTTTCACAGGAAAAGTAATCAGTCTTCATTTACAGGATGTCGAACTTCCAAACGGGAAACAATCCAAACGGGAGATCATTAAGCATCCCGGGGCTGTCGCTATTTTAGCGATTACTGACGACAAGAAAGTCGTTATGGTCGAGCAATACAGGAAAGCACTGGAACGCACAATTGTTGAAATCCCCGCCGGAAAGCTGGAAAAAGGAGAAGAACCTGCGCTTTGTGCACGCCGTGAACTTGAAGAAGAGACGGGATATGAGTGCGATAGCCTAGAATGGCTTACCTCATTTTATACTTCCCCGGGATTTGCCGATGAAATCGTTCATGTTTATGTAGCAACAGGGTTAACTAAAAAAGAAAATGCAGCCGCACTCGATGAAGACGAGTTTGTGAATCTTGAGGAATTAACGCTTGAAGAAGCTGTTCAATATGTGAAAGAGCAAAAGATTTATGATGCTAAAACGATTTTTGCAGTGCAGTATTTACAGTTACAAGAGGCGTTGAAAAATAAATGAATCGCTACTATGTAGATTTACATATTCATATTGGCCGGACCTGGACAGGAAAGCCGGTAAAAATCACTGGGGCCAAGTCACTAACGTTTACGAATATCATTGAACATGCTCGACATGAGAAGGGGCTTAATATGGTGGGAATCATAGATAGTCATTCACCTGAAGTCATCCTTGAAATGGAAAGTCTTATTCAAAGTGGAGATATTGTGGAACATCCAGAGGGGGGCTTGGTATTTGGTGATTTAACCGTTATTCCTGGTTCAGAATTAGAGATTTACGATCAGCAATGTAATGGCCCAATCCATTTGCTTACGTATTTTCCTAATCTTTCCATCATGAGGGAGTTCTCCTCGTGGCTGTCGGGCCACTTAAAAAATATTCAACTAAGCTCACAAAGGATTTATGCCTCGGGCCTAACTTTACAAAAGAAGGTTAAAGAGTTTGGGGGAATCTTCATTCCTGCCCATGTATTCACGCCTTTTAAAAGCTTGTATGGGAAAGGTGTCAATCGTTCATTAACTGAAGTATTAGACCCAGAATTGATTGATGCGATTGAACTTGGATTAAGCTCAGATACTTATATGGCGGACCAAATCAAGGAATTACATGATTATACCTTTGTGACGAATTCTGATGCCCATTCGCTTGCAAAAATTGCCCGAGAATACCAAGTCATCACGATGAAGGAACCAACATTTTTAGAGTTGAAAAAGGCCCTAAAGAAGGAAGAGGGACGGAGAATTATCGCAAATTATGGTCTTGATCCATTACTTGGTAAATATCATAAAACAGTTTGTGCAGAATGCCTTAATCCTGCAGCCAACGACGATCAAATATGCACCCTATGTGGAAACACAAAGATTATTAAAGGTGTAGCGGACAGGATCCTTGAGCTGAAAACAGCCGAGCAAAGCCCAAAAGACCGTCCGCCATATATCCACCAAGTTCCGTTAGAGTTTATCCCTGGCTTAGGGCCTCGTTTACTTGAGAAGTTGGTCGATCACTTTGGCAGTGAAATGGCGATTTTGCATGATGTTCCATATGAAGGTTTGAAAGAGGTTGTCCCAACAAAAATCGCCGACCTGATCCTGAAAGCTAGAGAGGGTAAAGTAAATCTAGCAGCCGGCGGCGGTGGGAAATACGGAAAAATTTCAGATTAAAAAAGATATCCCGTATTGACTACCGTATCTAAATTTTTTTGACAGTACCGGTCGTCAATAGCCCCTATTGGCGACCATCTCTACACTTTTTTAACAGTACCGGTCGTCAATACGCTCTATTGACGACCATCCCTACACATTTTTGACAGTACCGGTCGTCAATAGCCCCTATTGACGACCATCCCTACACATTTTTGACAGTACCGGTCGTCAATAGCCCCTATTGGCGACCATCTCTACACATTTTTGACAGTACCGGTCGTCAATAACCCTTATTGGCGACCATCCCCACACTTTTTTGACAGTACCAGTCGTCAATAACCATGTCCAACGACTCCAGTTTGAAAAATCCATCATACCTGACCTTTTTAACAGAATTGTGGTCGAGAAAAATGTAATCTATTAAATTTTGAGCATAGAAATACTAGACTGGCATACAATGTATTAACTGAACTGAGAATAGTAGGAGGATACGCAAATGAAAAAACGATTGTACCAGTCCGATGCCGCTAGTTATTTCCGTGAGCATTCCTCAATTTTTTTGTTTATTGTCGTCTTATTTTTAATGGGAGTAATCTTCGGGGCAATTGTCGTAAACAGTATGAGCATTATCCAGAAAGAAGATTTATTCTACTATTTATCACAATTTTTTGGACAAGTCTCGAGTGGGAAAGATGCTGAGGACAATAATTTATTCTTACAAAGCTTATTCCATAATAGTAAGTTTATAGGGCTCATGTGGATCCTTGGTATTTCAATTATCGGTCTCCCGGTCATTCTCATTCTATTATTTATTAAAGGAATGGTGGTAGGGTTTACCGTTGGTTTTCTTGTCAGCCAAATGGGCTGGCAGGGGTTTATGCTTGCCTTTGTATCAATTTTACCCCAGAATTTGATTATCATTCCTGTCTTCATACTGATGGCAGCATTATCAGTAATTTTCTCACTCCGAATGATAAAAAAACAGTTTATGAAAAAATATGCCCAGCCAATCTTACCTTTTTTTAAGAGATACATTGTCGCGTTGATTATTGCCGTGTTATTTATATCGGCAGCATCCGGCATCGAAGCGTATCTTTCACCATGGTTAATGAAAACCATCATAAGTTCAACGAGTTTAAAATAATTACTATATAATATTAGTTATTATTATTGGTTTATTGTTATTTATAATAATTTTATTTTGATTCTCAATTGCCATCTGTTATAATGAGAATTAACAGTGGCGAGGGAGGGACTTCAGGATGGAAACTAGAATTGAGAGAATAAAAAAACAGTTGCATTCAGCAAGTTATAAACTAACACCTCAGCGTGAGGCAACCGTTCGAGTTTTATTAGAAAATGAAGAGGATCATTTAAGTGCAGAAGATGTATACCTCCTCGTAAAAGAAAAATCGCCTGAAATTGGTTTAGCAACCGTTTATCGAACGTTGGAATTATTAACGGAATTAAAAATTGTTGATAAAATAAATTTTGGGGATGGGGTTTCCCGTTATGACCTCAGGCAGGAAGGTGCAGCACATTTTCATCACCATCTTGTTTGTATTGAATGCGGTGCCGTTGATGAAATTCAAGAGGATTTACTTGAAGATGTGGAAGCAGTTGTAGAACATAAATGGAATTTTAAAATAAAAGACCATCGCCTTACTTTTCATGGGATCTGTTACCGATGCCAGGATAAAGAGAAAGACGAAGAAAAAGAAAAAGAAAAAGAAGACTAACCAAAAGAAGCTCCGTGAAATGGGCTTTTTTTCTTTTACTTGGGTGTTTTCTAAAAGTTTGTTGTTCTTGAAATAAGATGAAAAACATGGTAGAAGTACTGAGCAGCCCGAATACACGAAGACTCCTGCGGGAAAAGTGAGCAGGGTGAGACCCCACAGCGAGGTACGAGCGAGGAGGCTCACAGCTCACCCGCGGAAAGCGAAGTGTATTCGGGCTGCGGGCTAAATAGCGACCATCTTTAAAAACAGCCTTAGTTAAGTTACATTTATTTAGAGCTTCTCCTTTATTACCAATGACTAGGTATAAAAATCGTCCATTTTGGCATACATTTTACTAGACGATTGGAAATTGGGGGAAGCAGGATGATCTTATTTATTAAAGCAGCACTAAAAACGTTAAAAGTTTTTATTATATTCACAGGATGCACGATTCTTTTTTATTATGGTATCATGTTGGTAAATGAAGAATACCAAAATTATCATCGCTATGATGAACCGGAAGGGGCTGCGCTCAAGGTTTCCAACGCAGTAAATGAGGATAATTCTTCCTTGTTAGATCGGCTGATGTTGTTTTATTTAAATGGGGAGTAAATGCGATGGACGAGCAATTAAAGAATTTTATGCAATACTTAATCGTTGAAAAAGGTTTATCCAATAACACAATTATGGCGTATGAGCGGGATTTAAAAAGCTATCTTCATTATTTGATTAATGTGGAATCTATCCATTCTTTAAATGATGTACAACGTGTACATATCGTTCATTTTTTAAAATTTTTAAAAGAACAAGGGAAATCACAGAAAACCTTGGCAAGACACATCGCTTCCGTACGGGCATTTCATCAATTTTTATTAAGGGCAAAGGAAACTGACCAAGATCCTTCCGTTCAAATTGAAACACCAAGGCATGAAAGGTCACTTCCCAATGTATTGAGTTTGAAGGAAGTAGAAGTTCTATTGGACGCACCAAAGCCACATGATCATTTTGGAATTAGGGACAAGGCGATGCTTGAACTGCTATATGCGACCGGTATCCGTGTTAGTGAACTAATAGGTCTTGAGATTGATAATGTGCAATTATCGATGGGATTTGTTCGCTGCATCGGGAATAAAGAAAGAATCATTCCAATTGGACGTGCAGCCTCTGTTGCGATAAAGCAGTATCTAGAAGAAGGAAGACCCCGTTTTGTTTCCACAAAACATCAGGAACAGGCTTTGTTTTTAAACCATCAGGGGAAACGGTTGACTCGCCAAGGATTTTGGAAAATTTTGAAAAAGCTTACGAAAGAAGCCGGTATAGATAAGGAGCTTACACCACATACCCTTCGACATTCATTTGCAACGCATTTGTTAGAAAACGGGGCTGATTTACGAGCAGTCCAAGAAATGTTAGGTCATGCAGATATCTCAACAACACAGATATATACTCAGGTAACAAAAACAAAGTTAAAAGATGTATATAGTAAATTTCATCCACGAGCTTAATAGAATCAAAGTATAAAAAAACATATAATTGTCACAAAGCTGCCTGAATTTTGGTGGCTTTTTTTCTTGTAATTTCTGAAACATTTAGTACAATAGAGATGTCAGACTTCTGACGAATAGATTTATATTAGTTTTCATAAACCTATATAATGAGGGCAACATATTTGTATGATTTTCATATTTGCAAACGTTTTCTAGTGAAGAAGGAGGAAGAATTGAATGGCTGCAAATACATATAAGCGTATTTTTATTATCGTTATGGATTCGGTCGGGATTGGGGAAGCACCAGATGCAGAGAAGTTTGGTGACAAAGGTGCAGATACTTTTGGTCATATTGCGGAAAGAATGAACGGTCTAAACATGCCAAATATGGGCAAGTTGGGATTAAGTAATATCCGTGAAGTAAAAGGGATAGAAAAAGCAGATAAACCGTTAGCTTTTTATACTAAAATGATGGAGGCCTCAAACGGTAAAGATACCATGACAGGACATTGGGAAATTATGGGTTTAAATATTCAAACCCCATTCCGGGTATTCCCAGACGGATTTCCTGAGGAGCTTCTTTCGGAATTAGAAAAGCGCACAGGTCGGAAAATTATTGGAAATAAGCCTGCAAGCGGAACAGAAATTCTCGTAGAGTTGGGCGAAGAGCATATGAAGACTGGGGCATTGATTGTCTATACTTCTGCTGACTCGGTTCTTCAAATTGCAGCGCATGAAGAAATCATTTCACTTGAAGAGCTGTACAAAATTTGTAAAATCGCCCGTGAATTAACGCTTGATGAAAAGTATATGGTTGGGCGTGTCATTGCCCGCCCATTCTTAGGTGAACCAGGGGACTTTAAACGTACTTCGAACCGACACGATTACGCACTTAAACCATTTGACCGGACGGTTATGAGTGAATTAAAAGATGGTGGCTTCGATGTCATTGCGATCGGGAAAATATCCGATATTTATGATGGAGAAGGCGTAACTCAATCCTTGAGAACAGTGTCTAATATGGATGGAATGGATAAGCTAGTGGAAACCTTAGATATGGATTTCACAGGAATTAGTTTCGTAAATCTGGTTGATTTTGATGCATTATATGGACACCGCCGTGATCCTGAAGGCTATGGAAAAGCATTGGAAGAGTACGATGCTCGACTCCCTGAAGTGTTTGCTAAATTGAGAGAAGACGATTTACTAATGATTACAGCCGACCACGGAAATGACCCAGTAGCACCAGGTACGGATCATACACGTGAATATGTACCTTTATTAGTTTATTCAAAGAGCATGAGCGAAGGGAAAGAACTCCCACTACGAGAGACTTTTGCTGACCTAGGTGCAACCGTTGCAGAAAACTTCAATGTTAAATTACCTAACTATGGAAAAAGCTTTTTAAATGAATTGAAATAACAAGGGGGATTAAGAATGAACACGGAAAAAATTCAAAATGCTTCAAGTTTTTTAAAACAGAAATATGCAAATACACCTAAAATAGGACTAATTTTAGGTTCTGGGCTAGGAGTACTAGCGGATGAAATTGCGAACCCAGTAAAAATTCCTTACAACGAGATTCCAGACTTCCCTATTTCTACTGTTGAAGGCCATGCTGGTCAACTGGTGTTTGGATTATTAAGTGGTGTAGAAGTTGTTGCCATGCAAGGACGTTTCCATTTCTATGAAGGATATAGTATGGAAAAGGTAACCTTCCCTGTACGCGTCATGAAAGAGTTGGGCGTTGACATGTTAATCGTGACCAATGCTGCAGGCGGAGTTAATGAGAGCTTCTCTGCAGGCGATTTAATGATCATTTCAGATCATATTAATAATATGGGCACAAATCCGTTAATCGGACCAAATGATTCCAAGCTTGGTGTACGTTTCCCTGATATGTCAGAAGCGTATACGAAAGAATTACGAGCTGCTGCAAGGGAAATTGCCAGTCGCTTAAACATCAATGTTAAGGAAGGAGTCTATTTCGGAAATCCTGGGCCAGTTTATGAAACACCTGCTGAAATACGGATGGTTCGAGCAATGGGCGGAGATGCGGTCGGAATGTCTACAGTCCCCGAGGTAATCGTTGCCCGTCACAGTGGAATGAAGGTTCTTGGTATTTCATGCATTTCGAACATGGCAGCAGGTATTCTTGACCAACCACTTACCCATGATGAAGTTATTGAAACAACCGAAAGAGTAAAAGCTGACTTCCTTCAATATATAAAAGAAATAGTAAAAACAATCGCTAAATAAGAAAAGCGGAAGCTAGACAGTTAGTAAAGTGGAAAAAAATAAATTCTGATGTAGGAAATTTTCGTAAAGTGGTGATTATGATGAGAATGGTAGACTTAATAGAGAAAAAAAGAGATGGACAGGAATTAACAAAAGATGAAATTACATTCATTATAAATGGTTATACCGATGGATCGATCCCAGATTATCAAGTTAGCGCCTTAACGATGGCTATCTTTTTTAAAGGCATGACTGAGCAGGAAAGAGCCGATTTAACCATGGCAATGGTTGAATCAGGTGACCAAATTGATTTATCGCAAATTGAAGGAATTAAAGTTGACAAACATTCTACCGGCGGTGTAGGTGACACAACAACTCTAGTATTAGGGCCACTTGTTGCTGCACTTGATGTCCCTGTTGCAAAGATGTCAGGGCGAGGCTTAGGTCATACTGGAGGTACAATTGATAAATTAGAAGCGGTAAAAGGCTTCCATGTTGAGATTGAGAATGAAGAATTTATTGACCTTGTAAATAAAAACAAGATCGCTGTAATTGGACAAAGTGGAAATTTAACTCCTGCAGATAAAAAGCTTTATGCCTTGAGAGATGTGACAGCAACAGTGGATAGTATTCCACTAATCGCAAGTTCAATCATGAGTAAAAAGATTGCAGCTGGTGCTGATGCTATTGTTCTTGATGTGAAAACCGGTGCAGGTGCATTTATGAAGACACTTGATGATTCCCGCGAACTTGCAAAAGCAATGGTACGGATTGGAAATAATGTGGGCAGAAGAACAATGGCTGTTATTTCTGACATGAGTCAACCGCTTGGTTTTGCGATTGGGAATGCCCTTGAAGTAAAAGAAGCAATTGATACATTAAAAGGTGAAGGTCCAGAAGATTTAACGGAACTTTGTTTAACTCTAGGCAGCCATATGGTTTATTTAGCAGAAAAGGCTGACTCATTAGCAGAAGCACGTACCAAGCTTGAGGGTGTAATTAAAGACGGTTCAGCGCTTGAAAAATTAAAAGTATTTTTAAGTTCTCAAGGTGGAGATGCGTCAATTGTCGATGATCCTTCGAAAATGCCGCAAGCAAAATATATCATTGAACTTGAGGCTAAAGAGGATGGCTATGTATCTGAAATTGTTGCAGATGAAGTTGGTACAGCGGCAATGATCCTTGGAGCAGGAAGAGCAACAAAGGAATCAGTCATTGATTTAGCAGTGGGGCTTGTCTTAAGAAAGAAAATCGGTGACCAAGTCAGCAAAGGTGAATCCTTAGTAACGATTTACAGCAATTTCGAAAATGTAGAAGAAGTAAAAACAAGACTGTACAACAACATTAAAATTTCGGCAACAAAAATAGACGCACCCATCCTCATTCATGGAGAAATAACCGAATAAAGTAATGCTAAAGGGTGTCAGGCACCATGTGAAAAATTCACATGGTGCCTGACACCCTATTTTTATTTTGTTCAGGAGGAAATACCTGTATAAAGTTATTAATTTTGGAAAAAATGGATGCTATAAAGAATGGAGGGTTATGCGAATGAAACGATTTGTCTCTTTGATAGTGACAATTTTTTTACTTACAAGTTTATGGAGTTCATCAGCATTTGCTGCTGAAGAAAAGAAGAATTCTGATATCGTCGACAATGTGAAATCCGCTATTTTAATTGAACGTGATACTGGAAAAGTCCTATATGACAAAAACAGTAATGAAGAGTTACCACCAGCAAGTATGACCAAGATTATGACAATGCTTTTAATTATGGAAGCAATTGATCAAGGAAAACTCACTTGGAATGAAAAAATCCGTGCAAGTGAGTATGCTGCCTCGATGGGTGGTTCACAAATTTTTCTTGAACCTGGAGAAGAAATGACCACCAAGGAAATGTTAAGAGGAATTGCGATTGGATCAGGGAATGATGCTTCTGTTGCTATGGCCGAAAGGATTGCCGGCTCAGAAGAAGCATTTGTTGACATGATGAATGATAAAGTTAAAGAACTAGGTTTAAAACATACTTTCTTTAAAAATACAACGGGACTTCCTGTTAGTGGTCATTTCAGCACTGCAAGTGATATGGCTATTATGGCGAAAGAACTATTAAAATATGAAGACATTACGAAATTTACAGGTATGTACGAAGCGTATCTTCGTGAAAATACAGACAAAAAATTCTGGCTTGTTAACACCAATAAATTAGTGAGATTTTACCCTGGTGTGGATGGATTAAAAACCGGCTTTACAGCGGAAGCAAAGTACTGCTTAACAGCAACAGCCCAAAAGAATGGGATGCGTGTCATTGCTGTTGTGTTCGGAGCACCTACTTCAAAGGAAAGAAATGCCCAAGTAACAAAAATGCTTAATTATGCTTTTAATCAATACCAAACACATCCGATGTATAAACGCGCTCAGACACTAGCAAAAGCAAGAATAAGTAAAGGACAGGTAAAGTCTATCGAAGCGGTTACAAGCGAGCCGATTTCTTTGCTTACGAAAAAAGGTGAAAAAACTGAGAATGTCAAACAAAAGATAACTATTAATAAAAATTTGAAAGCGCCGATTAATAAAGGCGACAAAATAGGAACTATTAAATTAATCAAAGATGGAAAAGTCTTTGTAGAAAGTCCTTTATTAGCACGTGAAAGTGTAAAAGAAGCAGGATGGTGGACCCTTTATAAACGTTCATTTGGAATGTTTACAAAGGCCGGTAAATAACGGACGTTTCCTCTTTTTGTCTAGCTCCAGCGCCCACTGACTAGTGGACTTCACTAAACGGGCGCTTCCGCTTTTCAATGTGTCGAATCTTCTAGATACACCACTTCTTTTAGCGAAATACGACTAGTTTTGTATTTGCAGAAGGATATTAATACGCCGATAGAGAATTGTCTCACTATACCAGATTAAGGAGGACGGAATAGTGAGTCTTAATATTGATATGGAAACAAAACATGATGTTCTATGTATTCGTTTAAGCGGTGAACTAGACCATCACACCGCGGATGAGCTTCGCGAAAAAGCGATAACCGTTATTGAAAAAAATGAAATTCGTCATATCGTCTTAAATCTGGAACATCTAGCTTTTATGGACAGTTCAGGTTTAGGCGTAATATTAGGCAGATACAAACAAATTAAACAAGTCCACGGTGAAATGGTGGTATGTGCAATTTCCCCCGCGATACAAAGATTATTCGATATGTCAGGTTTATTTAAGATTATAAAAATGGAACCGACAGAAGAATTTGCATTGCAAAGATTGGGGGTGGCCTGAGTGAAGAATGAAATGAATCTTCAATTCAGTGCATTAAGTCAAAATGAGTCATTTGCTCGAGTAACCGTGGCAGCATTTATTGCCCAGTTAGACCCTAATATGGATGAATTGACAGAAATAAAAACAGTAGTATCAGAAGCAGTGACCAATGCGATTATTCATGGTTATGAAAATGATCCGAATGGAATTGTTTATATTCAAGTAATCATCGAAGATAGTTTAATTGATCTATCAATTAAAGATGTTGGATTGGGAATTGTAGATGTGGAAGAAGCTCGTCAGCCATTATTTACAACAAAACCGGACTTAGAGCGTTCCGGTATGGGTTTTACTATCATGGAGAATTTCATGGATGAGGTAGAGGTTCATTCACAGCCAGGTCGAGGAACCGAAGTTAGATTACGAAAGCATTTACAAAATCGCAAAATGCTTTGCAATTAAGGAGACTTGCCGATGGATGTGGAGGTTAAGAATGATAAAGGTCAAACATATTTAAAGGACAATGAAGTAAAAGAGCTCATCAAAAAGAGCCAAGATGGGGACCAAGAATCAAGGGATTTAATCGTTGAAAAAAATATGCGTCTTGTTTGGTCTGTTGTCCAACGGTTTCTTAATCGAGGGTATGACCCTGATGACCTTTTCCAAATTGGATGTATTGGGTTATTAAAATCGGTGGATAAATTTGACCTTTCCTACGATGTAAAGTTTTCGACGTATGCAGTCCCGATGATTATTGGTGAAATCCAGCGATTTATCCGTGATGATGGAACCGTTAAGGTTAGCCGGTCATTGAAAGAAATGGGAAACAAAATTCGAAAAGCTAAAGACGAATTATCGAAGACGCTTGGCAGAATACCAACCGTTAACGAGATATCAGCACATCTTGAACTCACACCAGAGGATGTCATACTCGCTCAAGAAGCTAGCAGAACACCTTCTTCTATTCATGAAACTGTATATGAAAATGATGGAGATCCTATTACATTACTTGACCAAATTGACGATGGCAATGAGGGAAAATGGTTTGATAAAATAGCACTAAAGGAAGCCATCCGAGAATTAGATGAGCGTGAACGACTCATAGTCTATTTAAGGTATTATAAGGACCAAACACAATCCGAAGTTGCTCTTAGGCTTGGTATATCCCAAGTCCAAGTATCAAGACTTGAGAAAAAAATATTGCAGCAAATGAAAGGCCGTATGGATCTGTGATCCATACGGTTTTTTGTTTCGAATTTCATGGTATTTTTTGGCTTTAATGAAAAAAGTACTTATTACTCATACTATTTATACAGGAAATCATTGTGTGGGAAGTGAATGTTTTGGAAGAAACAATATACATCCGCATGCGGAATCGTGTCCAGGCTCCGCCTGAAGAAAAAGTATTGTTAAAAGATATTGCCCAAGTCATTGCCCCAGATGAAGTTCTTTCACCGTTACAAACTATGATGATACACCAATTAACAGATACAGACCAGAATATAGTCATCATAGATGTTATGAAAGTAATCCACTTAATTAAAAGCGAATTTGGAGAAATGGAAGTTCAAACGATTGGCCCAGCCCAAACCATTATTGAAGTCACTTATAAGAAAAAGGGAGTTTCCCTTCCTTTTTTCCTTTTAATATGGTTTCTCTTATTTTTTGGTTCAGCCATGGCGATTATGAATTTTCATGATGATGTAAGTATGAAAAGTGTACAAGAAAAATTATATACGATCATTACTGGAAAAAAAGAAACAAAACCATTACTGTTCCAAATTCCCTATTCAATTGGGTTAGGCATGGGAATGATTCTTTTTTTTAATCATTTTTTTAAGAAACGTATAAATGATGAACCCAGTCCACTAGAGGTAGAAATGTTTAATTATCAAATGGATTTAGATAATTACGTAATTATCCATGAAAATAAAGAAAGTATGAAAAAAATCAGTGATGATTAAAATAATAGCTATCCTTTTTTTAGGATTAGCAAGTGGACTAGCAGTGGGTTCTGGTTTTGTGGCCTTTCTAACGGTATTAGGGATCATCCCTAGGTTGACGCAACTTAGCAAAACAATGAAAATGATTCAGCACTATGAATGGGCAGTGGTTCTAGGGGCACTCACCGGGGTAGGAGCGAGTCTTAGAGATCCTGTTTTACATATTCCGTCCTTTCCATTAATTATTTTAGGAATGACAGGTGGAATTTTTTATGGCATGTTAGCTGCAGCCCTCACTGAGGTATTAAACGTTCTGCCTATTCTTGCGAAAAGAGTCCGATTGGATGGTGAGATTGTCATATTAATAATGGCAATCGTATTAGGGAAAATTTTTGGTTCTATCTTTCAATGGGTTTATTTTGTTCACCATTAGAACTTTTTGAAAAAAAGTCTAGAACTTGCGCAAAGAAAGGACATCACACAATGAGCATTCGGAGGCGTGTTATTTTAATTACTGACGGTGATGAATATGCAAAGAGAGCTGTGGAGCATGTTGCTAGAGAAATAGGCGGCAGATGTATTTCGAGTTCCCAAGGGAATCCGTCGACATTAACTGGTGAAAAAATCATCCAATTAATAAAAAAAACCCCTCACGATCCTGTATTAGTGATGTTTGATGATAGTGGCATAGTTGGTGAAGGTGCTGGTGAGAACGCTTTGAAATATGTCGCTCGACATGAAGAAATTGAAGTCTTAGGCATCATAGCCGTTGCCGCAAAGTCAAGGCATGAAGAATGGTCAAGGGTAGATGTAAGTATCGATCGAGATGGAAATTTAACTCCATATGGAGTAGATAAATTTGGTATAGCTGAGCTTGAAGTCGGGAGAATAAATGGTGATACAGTATACTGCCTTGATGAATTAGAGGTACCAATCATCGTAGGAATTGGCGATATTGGCAAGATGTCCAGACATGATTCCTACAAAAATGGTTCCCCGATAACGAAAAAAGCAGTGGAGCTTATACTTGAAAGGAGTGGCTTCCATGTCAAGAAGTAATGAACAAAAATGGCCTGTCCCGGAATCTGTAACTGAAATAGAAAATTATATGAAACAGCGGGTTGGTCTTGGGAAAAGCTTTGATTTTGGCATCAGGAAATTAAAAATCCTCAAAAAAGATGTACATATCTACTATGTAAATGGTTTGTGTGATACTCGCTTCATTATTGAAATAATCGAAGAATTAGTTGAAATCAATGACCATGAAAAATTATCAACCGATCTCTTTAAGGTTGTTGAAAATAGACTAGTTAATCAATCGGTTGACCGAGTTACCACACTTGATCTCATTGTCGATAAGGTTTTGTCCGGATTAATTGCTGTTGTCATGGAAGGGCAAAACACAGCTTTTATCATTGATGTAAGAAGCTATCCAGGAAGGCAGCCTCAAGAACCTGATACAGAAAAGGTAGTTAGAGGTTCCCGGGATGGATTTGTTGAAAATATTATTTTGAATACAGCATTAACAAGACGGAGAATTCGAGATGAACGTCTGCGCTTTGAAATGCTAAAGGTAGGAGAACGGTCAAAGACAGATGTAGCTTTAGGTTATTTAGAAGATGTTGCAGATCCAGATATGGTAAATGTTATCCGTAAAGAAATTCAAGGGATTAAAACAGATGGTATTCCGATGGCCGATAAAACAATTGAAGAATTCATCCTGAAACAGGGATGGAATCCATTTCCGCTGGTAAGATATACGGAGCGTGCTGATATTGCTGCAACTCATCTTCTCGAAGGACATGTTGTTATTTATGTTGACACCTCCCCAAGTGTTATAATCACTCCTACGACTTTTTTTCATCATTTACAGCATGCAGAAGAGTTTCGTGAATCTCCTGCGATGGGAACGTTCGTACGCTGGACACGGTTTTTAGGTGTTATAACATCAATTATGCTACTTCCATTATGGATGTTATTTGTATTAGAACCTTCCTTATTACCTGAAAAACTCTCATTTATTGGACCAAATGAACAGACCAATATTCCAATTATTGTTCAAATATTTTTGGCTGATTTTGGGATTGAGTTTTTACGATTGGCGGCCATTCATACACCTACGCCGCTTTCGACAGCAATGGGTTTAATTGCAGCCGTATTAATTGGACAGATAGCAATTAGCGTTGGCCTGTTTGTTCCGGAGGTAATCTTATATGTAGCTGTTGCAGGGATAGGCTCTTTTACAACTCCTAGTTATGAATTAAGTGTAGCAAACAAAATTGGTCGATTGACACTGTTAATTCTGGTATCGTTATTTCATCTTCCTGGATTTGTCATTGGGGCGACAGTATTCTTTCTTTTCCTTGTTAAAATGCGGGCCCTTAATACACCATACCTTTGGCCATTCCTTCCTTTTGAACCAAAAGGATTTTTACAAATCATTGTGCGCAGAGCAATACCTGGGTCCATTCTCAGACCAAGTATTGTCCATCCTAGGAACCGATACCGGCAGCCGCCGAAAGCTAACGAGAAATAATTGCACTTTTTTAGCAGATATGCTAAAGTGTTTTTAATTAAATAAAGGGATAAAGAATGAAAAATAGGCAGTATCTTTTGGAGATTCTGTCTATTTATTATTATCTTTTATGATTGTCCGCATAAACTATAGTAAGTGTTTGGGGGAGAGGGAAGGGTATGTATTTTTACGGGACAACAGGTGTAAACAAGAACGGTCATTTAGAAATTGGTGGAGTCGATTCTGTTGAGTTGACGAAGGAATTTGGAACTCCCCTTTATGTATATGATGTAGCGTTAATGCGCGATAGGGCACGGTCTTTTAAACAGGCATTTGATGAACAAGAAATCAAGGCGCAGGTTGCCTATGCTAGTAAAGCCTTTTCAACCATTGCAATGATTCAGCTCGCTGAGGAAGAGGGGTTGTCACTTGATGTAGTTTCGGGCGGTGAATTATATACTGCTATTGCTGCAGGGTTCCCTGTCGACCGAATTCATTTTCATGGAAACAATAAAAGCAGAGAAGAATTAGAAATGGCATTGGAGCATGAAATTGGCTGCATTGTTGTGGATAATTTTTTTGAATTGGACCTTTTGAAAACCATTTCAAAGGGGAAAAATGCCCATGTTAACATCCTGCTGCGAGTTACTCCAGGTATCGAAGCACATACACATGATTACATTTTAACTGGGCAAGAGGATTCAAAATTTGGGTTTGATCTACAAAATGGACAAGCGGAACAGGCATTAAAACAGGCTTTGCAAAACGAAAATTTTGAAGTGCTTGGACTCCATTGTCATATTGGATCGCAAATTTTTGAAACCACTGGATTTTTATTAGCAGCCAAAAAGATAGTTGAAAAGATGGAAGCTTGGAAAAAGGAGCTTTCCTTTGAAGCAAAAGTATTAAATTTGGGCGGAGGCTTTGGAATCCGTTATACAAAAGAGGACGAACCAATCCTACCTTCTCAATATGTGAGTGAAATTATTCGTGAAGTAAAAAAATTAACGGATAGCTACTCTTTAAAAATGCCAGAGATTTGGATCGAGCCAGGCCGTTCGCTTGTCGGCGATGCTGGAATTACCCTTTATAAAGTGGGTTCATCCAAAGAAGTTCCTGGTGTTAGAAAGTATCTAGCAGTAGATGGTGGTATGAGTGATAATATTCGACCTGCCCTTTATCAGGCGAAATATGAAGCTGTTCTTGCGAATAAGCCATTAACGAATCCGAAAGAAACGGTATCCATTGCTGGGAAATGCTGTGAATCAGGTGATATGTTGATTTGGGATTTACCGTTACCAGAGGCAGGGGAAGAAGATATTCTTGCCGTTTTTTGCACGGGTGCTTATGGCTATTCCATGTCAAATAACTATAACCGCATCCCACGGCCAGCTGTTGTTTTTGTAGAAAATGGAAGTGCAACTCTTGTAGTAAAAAGAGAGACGTATAAGGATTTAATTCAACATGATTTACCATTAAAATAAAAAAGCTGCCGCAGAATTTTTGCGGCAGCTTTTTTTATGAAAATATTGATTTAATCGTATCAATTAGCCAGGCAAAAAATTGCTTTACTTTTTCTAAAAAGCCTTGCCCTTCTTCCGATTCTAGAAATTTAGAAATACGATCTTTTGCCTTGTCAAGTTGATCGCTAACTTGGTTCCAGTCAATGTTTAAATCCTTTAGTTTGTTAAAAAAGTCCATTAACCGTTGCATTTCCTCATCAGTAAGCTTTACATTTAAATCATTTGCCGCTTGTTCGATAATATTTCGTAATTCTTGATCATTTTGTGGTTTGTTTTTAGCAATTTCTTCTTTCACTTTAGCAATTAAAGCGGCCGCATTCTGATCACCTATGGATTCACCTAGTTTCGCTGTTTCGACCATTTCTTGGTTTGCAGCCTGCTTCACTTCTTCTGGAATGGTTTTATCAGCAGATATCTCGTAGGCTTTAATTATTCCTGTTAAGGCAGCAGTTCCTGAGACAGTAATCGGGGCTGTAATATAAATTTTTGCATCTTTAACCCCTGCCGTAATCAAGGCATTGACGTACATCTCGTCCGTAACCCAATTAATATTCTTCGTTTCAACAGTGATACCAGCACCTTTAGGTTGGATGGTTATCGCAGAAGATGAAATGGCTTTTGTGCCGATTAGCTGTTTTGATACATATTTTCCTAAATATTGGTGCTCCTCCGCGTTTGAAACTGTAACGATTTGAACATCATCAGGGGCACCCATTTCTCTCAATAGTGACGTCTTCTGATCTTCAGTTAAATTTTCTCCTAGTGTAACAATCATGTCACCTTCAACTACATCAGCAAAGGTGCGAACTGGGATGAAAATTAAAAATGCTAACATGAAGTAAATAAGAATTTTTTTCATAGTTTCCTCCTCGGAATTCTACAGGTAATCAAGAAAAGTTGTGACTTGTGATTCTGTTATTAATATAACCGAATTCAATAATTATAACGTAAATATTAAGCTTGAAGTTTCATAGAAAATAAATCTTGTTCGGAAAAATGCAAAATATGTGGGTAGAATAGCTTATTCTTGTAATTTAGTGTAGAATGTAGGACAGTAAGACATCTTCAAATTACTTTTGGAGGAAACTGTTTAATGAAGAGAAGCAACTGGGTTATATTTAGTATTCTTATCGCTGTCTCCGTTTTATGGGGAGTTATCTACTGGATTTTTATCGGACCGAAACACTAATAATAATTTTGATTGATGAATGTCTATTAATTATGTATCATGGGGATTAATGAAACATAATAACTTTCACTACATATAATGAATAATGTTTTAATATTGAGTTACTTGGTAAAAATATACTATTGTTAAACCATCTAGTTAGTCGGTTTATTTAATATAATGAGGGATCTAAATGTTAATTCGTTATAAGAAAGCTTTTGAAAAAATAGCCATGGGATTATTGTCTTTTATGCCCAGCGAAAAAGATTTAAAAAAGCTGCAGCATACGATGAAGGAATATGAAACCGAAGAACAATGGCAGTTATTTCTTTGGAAAGAAGAAGATATCATTGGGCTGTTGGGTGTCTTGAAACACAATGATACCAATTCTTTAGAAATCTTGCATATCTCCGTTAACCCTTCCCATCGGCATCAGGGAATCGGTAAAAAAATGGTTAAAGCTCTAAAAGAAATGTATGCTGAAAAAGAAATTACTGCTAATGAAAATACAGCCGCTTTTATCGAAAAATGTGATTTTTGCTAGATTTACATTCAAAAAGGCAGTGAATAATAATTATTCGCTGCCTTTTCGCGTCTTTAATGACTGCTTTCTTTCTTCAATTATGCTGGTTCTGTCACGTAATTTATGACGGTCGATAAGCAGTTTATCTGTTAAATCACTTTCTTTTCCCCACATAAACCCTTTTTGTTCACATGCCTTTTTTGCCAATTCAGCTAAGGCTTTGTCACAGATTGGCAGGGAAAAGCTTCGATAAGATTCCCCTTTTTGAAGGGTGGATACTTGCTCATTTAATAATTGGAAAAACTCTATATTATTTATACCAAGTTTAGCCAAAGAATCTGGTTGGAATTCAAAAATCTTACTTGCCTTTAATAAGGTTCGTAAGGCACCGCTAAAATTATTACGACGATGATGATAAGCAGACACGGATAATAAAATTAAACCAACCCAAATGGAATCTTTATTTCTTGGATCCGTCTTTTTCCAATAGTCTTCAAGAAGTTCGTGGCATTCAAAATAATCACGGTCGCCATGGAAATGGGCTAAAAATTGGATATACTCGCTCGGGTACAAGCAATTCCCCCCTTACTAAATATGTAGGTATAGTTTATCACAGTTGAATGATTCCTTAATAACCTAAGTAACCTGTAAATAAAAAAACCCGTCAAGGATGACGGGGCCAGTAGTTCTGACTAAAAATGGCTGCCTTAGGAAACCGGTTTTGAGGTAGTTCCTTTAGCCTTCCAAGATTAATTAATAAATCCAGGAAGCACCAACGATAATTAACAAGATAAATAGAACTACAATTAACGCAAATCCGGATCCAAATCCATCAGACATATTCATTACCTCCTAAAAGATGTTTTGTTCTTTTCTTTGTCATCATATGTAGGAGATTTGTCCATTGTTATGGGCAAACATCATGATTTGATAATATTCCCACGCCAAGTTGATTTTTCTATTGGATAACCTTATTTAATCCTCTATACTATTAATAGTCGAAGGGAATAATCAACAACTTATTTTTAAAGAATTTTGGTGAAGTACAATGCCATATCAAGTGAAAATTGATGCATTTGAAGGACCGTTAGATTTGTTGCTCCATTTAATTAATGGGCTGGAGATTGATATATATGATATTCCAGTTGCCCAAATAACTGAGCAATACTTAATGTATATAAAGACCATGAATGAGCTTAAGTTAGATGTCGCAAGCGAGTTTTTGGTGATGGCTGCGACATTACTCGTAATCAAGAGTAAAATGCTTTTACCCAAACATGAGGAGGTTCAGGGTCAAGAGGATCCCGACATGTTATATGAAGAAGATCCGAGAGATGAACTTGTTGAGCGCCTGATAGAATATCGAAAGTATAAAGAAGCGGCCCATGACTTAAAATCCATGGAAGTGGAACGTGGGCTCATGTATACAAAGCCACCAAGTGATCTCTCCGAGTTTACGAAGGAAAGCCAGCCTGAAAAAACAGAGCTAAATGTTTCTTTATATGATATGCTGGCAGCGTTTCAAAAATTAATGAGGCGGAAGAAGCTTCAACGCCCGATGGCAACGAAGATTGCACGACAAGAAATATCGATTGATAAAAGAATGACAGAAATTATGGTTGAATTAAAACAGCTTAAAGGACGGAAAAACTTTAATGATTTATTTCCTTATCCTACGAAGGACCACATCGTGGTAACTTTTTTGGCAGTTCTGGAACTAATTAAAAGAAAAGAGATAGATGCACAGCAACAAGAGAACTTTGGAGATATTTATGTTGAAGCTGTAAAGAAAGGGGCAGAAATGATTGGACATCATTAATTGGAACAGTATTCTAGAAAGCCTTTTGTTTGCTGCTGGAGATGAAGGACTTTCACTGAAACAACTTGCAGAGGTCCTTGAAGTTAGTGAACTAAAAGCCAATGACATCATTGCGGATCTAAAAAAAGAATATGATGGTGATCCCAATAGGGGAATTATGATTGTCCAACTTGCCGGAACATATCAGCTTGCTACAAAGAAAGAAAATGCTGTGTATTTAAAAAAGCTAGTGGATTCCCCTCATACCTCTACATTGTCACAAGCAGCATTAGAAACATTAGCGATTATTGCCTATAAACAGCCAATAACTCGGGCTGAAATCGAGGAAATTCGTGGTGTCAAAACAGAAAGACCTTTGCATACCCTGATGGCAAAAGTGTTAATCAAAGAGGTTGGTCGTGCGGAAGGGACAGGAAGGGCTATTTTATACGGGACGACAAAAGAGTTTCTTGATTACTTTGGGCTCAAAAGTATTGAAGAACTTCCTCAGCTTCCTGAAAAGGCAGAAGAGGAATTTATTCAGGAAGAAGCCGATCTATTTTTTGAGAAATTTAATGAGACGATTAATTCTTAATTTTCAAATACTTATTTGAATTTATGATAAAATATAGCTAAGTTTATTAAATTCTTTCTCAATGAGTTGGACTGATTTATTTTCCATATTTTCATTGGCCAAGGAGTGGAATTAATTTGTTAATTAAAGAGTGTAAAGGGTTTGAATTGGAAAAAGAAAAATCAAATACTTCTGAGGACTTTTTCAATCGAAGTATCATTACTTTTTATGAAGATGGAGAGGAAAAAACCCTTCATGTTCTATATGTAAGATACTTTGATGAAATTCGCCATGAATTCACACCATACGAGCAAGACCCAATTTTTGTTAAGCAAGATCAGGAAGTTGCCTTTAAAGATATTGTAGCGCTTGTCTGTCTCTTGAAAAATCCAGGTCTGAGGAGTCGGAAACGTATTTATATTAATTCTAAGCAAGAATTTGCTTCTTATTTTCAAGATATCAATTATAATAAATTACCTGAAATCTTTCTTTCTTTAAATCAAAAGAAAGAATATGAGCTTCGTTCTCCGCTTGAATTCATTATGCAGCCACAATAAGTATTCTTACCGAAGTAAAAAACTAGGGGGTAAACAATGGGTAATACATTGGTAAAAACACAATTAAATGAAGTAAAGAGTTTTCTAGGAAAGTCAATTTCAACATTAGAGAATTTTTTAAATGAAGCAACTATTTCACAACTAAACTTAGAAAATGAAGAAGATCGAACCTATAATAAATTGATCTTTGCAAATTTACGGAAAATAATTGTTTATAGTGAAGAAGGGTTAGATGCATGCTCCGTTATTTTGCAGGGCAGCCCTTTTCAAAAAGCAGCCGCGGAAAAAACACTTTATAAAATATATCACCAATGTATTGAAGAGTTTTTCTCCCCGAAGAATGATGCTTGGTATGAAGACAGCAGGTCAGCTTACACTGGAAGGAATTCGATTAAGTTTTACCGCACTGTATCAGACCCTATCATTCAGTTGGTTAAAAGTTTAGAAGGTGACTTTCAAAGAATTAGGGAAGAACTTGAGTATTATGAAACAGATTACAGAACAAAAATGATCCAATCCAAATAAGAATTTCTGTTAAAGGCTGTCCTAATAAGGGCGGCCTTTATTTTGTTCTTATTAAACCGTCTCACTCATACCATTTAGATAGATTACTTATCAACACAAGTAGGGGATGAGGGATTGTATGGATAATAAGTTTAGTCAATATGTTAACGAATTGTTTGAATGGAATGAGCAAATGAAGCAGTTTCTTCAAACGGAAAAGGAGGGGGGTAACTCTGAATTGTGGGAACAACTGGATAATTTTACTGAGTTAATTGAAAGTACAAAAAGGCAGTTATCCAATGAGGAACTACTAACACTACAAGCAAAGGCTGAATATATCCATTTGCAAATGGAAAATTATTTTAATAGAAAACAAGCAAGCGGTGTCACATCGGTGGCAGTAAAAGAGCTTCCTCCAGGGGGGCATACACTTCCTGATCTACCTTATCCCTATAATGCTTTGGAACCGTATATTTCAGAGGAAATCATGAGGCTTCATCACGATAAACACCACCAGTCCTATGTAGATGGATTAAATAAAGCAGAACTTAATCTAAAAAAAGCAAGAGAAACGAATGATTTTTCCTTAATTAAACATTGGTCCAGAGAACTTGCCTTTCACGGCTCAGGGCATTACCTTCATACGATTTTTTGGAAAAACATGAGCCCTAATGGAGGAGGAAATCCGCAAGGTCTGTTAAAAAGGGAAATAGAAAAATACTTTGGAAGTATATCGGCTTTTAAGAAACAATTTTCTGAAGCGGCGAAACAAGTAGAGGGCGTAGGTTGGGCTCTATTGGTTTGGTCGCCACGGGCAAGGCATTTGGAGGTCCTACAATCTGAACGACATATGCTATTGACTCAATGGGATACCATTCCACTGTTAGTATTAGATGTTTGGGAGCATGCTTATTATCTTCAGTACAAGAACAAAAAGCCTGAATATGTAGACAATTGGTGGAATATAGTCAATTGGCATGATGTAGAAATGCGCTTTGAAAAAGCATCGGACATTAAATGGCCTGCGTTTTAAAAGAAAAGCGGAAGCGACCGTTTAGCGACGTATGGACTGGAGCGCTCTGACTGAGATAAAGGAAACACGGAGAGCGGAGCGATTCGATGTTGACTTATCGTAGGGAAGAGAGCGAAGTACACTAGTCGCTGGTCGCTGTAGCTAGACAGTTTTCGGAATATAAGAATGATTACTTATCCTAGCGGAAGCAGACGGCAAATTGTCGTCTGCTTTCGTTTTTCTTCTGTAAACTGTCATAACGAGTCTTGTCCTGCATAAACTTGTACAAGAAAAACGAAAAGCAAATGCGCTTTGGCGCTCTATAGTCGATAACTTTACAAGGGGACGAGGTTAATCTAATGAGAATGATTTGGAAACTAGTTATTTTTTCTCTCATAGTCTCAATATTCATTGCTAACATTCCTCAAAAGGTGGAAGCTTCTGTTACCGTAAATGCAGCAAGTGCTGTTTTGATAGAGCAGAAATCAGGGCGTATTCTTTATGAGAAAGATGCCCACACAAAAAGAAGAATCGCAAGTATTACCAAAATAATGACTGCGAAACTAGCAATTGAATCAGGGAAAATGAATGAATATGTAAAAGTAAGTGAACAAGCAACTCGTGCGGAAGGATCCTCTGTTTATTTAAAACCTGGTGAAAAAATTAAGCTTAAGGATTTAGTTTATGGATTGATGCTCAGGTCTGGTAATGACACGGCTGTAGCCATCGCTGAATATGTTGGGGGAAGTGTAGAAGGATTTGCCTACTTAATGAATCAAAAGGCAAAAGAAATTGGGATGTTAAATACCCATTTTTCTAATCCTCATGGCCTGGATGATCATAAAGACCACTATTCCACAGCTTACGATATGGCTGTGTTAATGCGTTATGCCATGCAGGATAAGACATTTAAAAAAATCTCTGGAACCAAGGTTTATAGAGCACAAAATCCTACAGAGGATTGGGACCGTGTTTGGAAAAATAAAAACCGCTTGCTTACAAAATATAAATATACCACTGGTGGAAAAACAGGTTACACCAAACTTGCTAAGCGAACACTGGTTACTACTGCAACCAAGGGAGATATGAATTTAATTGCAGTCACCTTGAATGACCCAGACGATTGGAATGACCATATTACCATGTATGAAAGTGGTTTTAAAGGGTTTGATATGGCTGAGGTATTACATGAGGGAAAAATTGATGGTATTAAAAATAAATATTATAAAAATCATTTATATGTTAAAAAAACTATTGTTTATCCGGTAACAAGTGAGGAAATGGACTTGTTTTCTATTAAATATAAGTTGAACAAACCCACTCGAAAATTCGATGAAGATAAAAAAAATGAGGAAATCGTGGGTAAGGCAGCAGTTTATTTAGACGGGCGAGTTGTCCAGGAAACCCCCATTTACTATCAAAACGTACCTGAAAAGAAAGAAGGATTGTTTGATTTCGTAAAGAAAATTTTTCTTATCTTCATTGGTGTGAAGGACAATGGTTAATTATATCTGGGTGTTTATGACAATCGTCGGTTTTGTTTTTGCCCTAATCAATGGAACAATGGCGGAAGTCAACAAAGCCATATTTGATGGGGCGAAAGAAGCGGTGACACTTTGTATTGGGCTTATTAGTGTCCTTGTTTTTTGGCTTGGAATGATGCGAATTGCTGAGGAGTCTGGCCTGCTAGAACGTCTTTCGAGACTATTTCGCCCACTGGTTAAACGACTATTTCCTGATGTGCCTGTAAGCCACCCTGCAATGGGGTATATATTATCGAATATGATTTCTAACATGTTTGGTTTAGGAAATGCGGCGACTCCTCTTGGTATTAAGGCGATGGAGGAACTGAAAAAGTTAAATGGAGGAAAGGATTCAGCTAGCAGATCCATGGTCACCTTTTTAGCCATTAATACTGCAAGCATTACGATTATTCCAACAACTGTCATTGCGATAAGAATGAATTATCATTCTGCATCACCTACAGAGATTGTTATTCCAACAATCATCGCGACCATAATCTCGGCATTAGGTGCGATCTTAATTGACCGTTATTTCTATTATCGCAGAAACAGAAAAGGATGAAGAAAACATGGAGCTGGTTTCAGTAATATCGTTAACTTTTATTCCTTTACTCATTGGGTTTATTCTATTATATGGTACGATTAAAAGAGTCCCAACCTATGAAAGTTTTGTTGAAGGGGGAAAGGAAGGCATTAAAATCGCCGTATCTATTATTCCTTTCCTAGTCGGTATGCTCGTGGCTATATCCATCTTCCGGGCATCGGGTGCCTTAGATGCTCTAATGAATTGGATTCGACCATTCATGAAAACAATAGGGGTGCCTGCTGAAATTGTTCCATTATTAATCATTCGACCGATTTCTGGAAACGCTGCACTCGGGATGACAAGTGATTTAATTGCTGTTTATGGCCCCGATTCGTTTATTGGCCGATTAGCATCTGTTTTGCAAGGGAGCACAGACACGACCTTTTATGTTTTAACTGTCTATTTTGGGGCAGTCGGCATTAAAAAGATGGGGGATGCTCTAAAAGTAGGTCTCCTTGCTGACATTGTCGGCATTATCGCCGCCATTGCAGTAGTTGCTTTTATTTTTGGAACAAAATAACAAAAAATTGACTGTAGCATGTTCTTTTGAACATGCTCTTTTATTTTTTCCGCTATTTACATCCGTTACTTTGAAAAGTAAAGGAATTGTGTCATAATTCATAAGGATAGGTTCCTGTTTTCGATTCACGAGCATGCAATGTGATCGATTGCTCAAATTAAACAATAGCAATATGCTGGTATCTTATCTTTTTTATATAGATAAATTCGAGGTGGAATAATGGAAAGATTACAAAAAGTAATTGCTCGAGCGGGCATTGCTTCTAGAAGAAAATCTGAAGAATTAATAAAAGAAGGGCGAGTAAAGGTTAATGGAAAGGTTGTTACTGAACTTGGTCTGAAGGTGTCACCGTCTGATAGGGTAGAAGTCAATGAAATACAGATTGAGAAGGAAGAACCAGTTTATTTCCTTTTATATAAACCAAGAGGTGTTATATCCAGTGTTAATGATGAAAAGGGCAGAAAAGTAGTTACCGATTTCTTTCCACATTTAAAGGAAAGGATTTATCCAGTAGGTCGACTTGATTACGATACATCAGGTTTATTAGTGTTAACAAATGATGGAGAATTTGCCAATTTACTCATGCATCCAAAAAATGAAATTGATAAAGTTTATGTTGCAAAAATAAAAGGAATTCCATTAAAAGAAAATCTGAGGAAACTAGAACGAGGAATCCGTTTAGAAGATGGAAAAACAGCCCCTGCAAGAGTGAAATTAATAACAGCAGATAATAAAAAGCAAACCGCAATCGTTGAAATAACCATCCATGAAGGTAGAAATCGTCAGGTTAGAAGGATGTTTGAAGCAATTGGCCATGAAGTGGTGAAATTGAAGCGTGAACGATATGGATTCTTAACACTTAATGGTTTAAGAACAGGTGATGCAAGAGAACTGACTCCACATGAAGTGAAGCAACTTAGGGCAATCGGAATGGGGTCGACCAAAAAAAATTCATAAAACCGTCACAATTTATGTTCTGCATTAACACTGTGATTAAGTTGGAAAATGCTATAATTTAGACAAACTGTGTCAGGTGATTTATTGGAGGGTTATATATGAAAAAACGGCGATTAGTTATAAGATCAATCATCTTACTTTTACTAGGTTCTGCCGTTGTTTATACGCTTTATGCTAATTTTACAAAAGATACCAAACAAAAAGTAGCGGTTGGAGCGCAGGCTCCTGATTTTGCATTGGTCGATATGCAAGGAAACAAACATCAGTTATCAGATTACAAGGGACAAGGGGTATTCCTGAATTTCTGGGGAACATGGTGTCCGCCTTGTAAAAAGGAAATGCCTTATATTAATAATCAGTACCATCAGTATAAGGACAAAGGCGTGCAAGTCTTGACAGTAGATATTCAAGAATCTGAACTCGCAGTTAATCAATTTGCAGAACGTCTAAAACTGGATTTTCCGATAATGATTGATACAGATAAAGAAGTCATGAATACTTATGGAATTGATCCGCTTCCAGCTACATTTTTAATTGATAAGAATGGCAAGGTCGTAGAATATTATACGGGTGAACTTACAGAAGAAAAAGTAAGGGAGTTTATGGAGAAAATTAAACCTTAAGGTTGTAGGGAGTTTTTTCAATGAAAGATGTTAAATGTGAATGTGGACATGTAAATCCCCATGGAACAGTTTTATGTGAAGCATGTGGTAAAGAGCTGATCAATCAAACTAACTCTGAACAGCTTATTGATATGCGCTATGAAGGAAGTGCACGCCGTTCACAAACATACAATAAAACGATTATTGATAAAATATGGAACTTTTTTTCATCAGTAAAAGTTGGAGTTTGGCTGATTATTATTACCTTAATTGCATCATCACTTGGTACCATTTTGCCGCAAGAAATGTATATCAACTTACCTGCAGATGTATACTACGAGCAAGAATACGGCTGGTTTGGTAAATTATATTACCAATTAGGATTTAATAACTTATATGGTTCCTGGTGGTACTTAATCTTGATTGCGATGATTGGTATCTCGCTTGTAATTTGCAGTCTTGATCGAGTTGTGCCTTTATATAAGGCCCTTAAGGCTCAAAGAGTAACTAGACACGAAGGCTTTTTAAAACGTCAGCGTGTTTTCGGTGTGAACGAAATAGCAAGTGAAAGTGATTTTGCAACTATTAAGAAACACCTGCAGAAACGACGATACCATATTCGCGAAGAAAATGGTGATATTTTAGCAGAAAAGGGCCGCTTTGCTCGCTGGGGTCCATACGTAAACCATGTAGGTTTAATTATTTTCTTATTTGGTGGAATGCTGCGTTTCATTCCTGGGATGTACGTAAATGAGGACCTTTGGGTACGGGAAGGCGAAACAGCTGTTGTTCCAGAGACGGATGGACAGTTCTATCTTCAAAATAACAAGTTCATTCTGGAGCATTACGACAAAAACAAAGATAAAACCTTTGAAAAGGCCATTGAAAAAGCGGGTGAGGTTGTAAAAAATTATCAATCCAACGTTGTTTTATATAAGCGTGTTGGACAAAACCTCCCTGGTGAGAAACCGACGCTTAAGAAGATCAAAGATTATAAGGTTCGAGTCAATTTACCGCTGCAATATGAAGGCTATTCGGTATTTCAGTCTTCTTTCAGGAATGAGTTAAGTAAGATGTCATTTGCTCTGACAAATAAACAGACAAATAAATCAACTGGAGAACTGACAATAGACCTCCGAGAACCAAAGATGAAGTATGACCTTGGAAACGGTTATTCGGTTGAAATTCTTAACTATTTTCCTGATTTTGAATTTGCGGATAATGGCGAGCCAACAACCAAATCACGTGTACCAAATAACCCAGCTTTTGTTTTTCGGATGGTCTCTCCTGAAAAGCCAAAAGGGGAAACGAGTTTTGTAGCCATTAAGCAAACGATTGAACCATTTGGTGATAATCAATATAAGATGTCTTTTAAAGGAATTGAAACGACAAATGTTTCAGGGTTTATTGTTCGTAAGGATTCAACATTATGGGCGATAATATTAGGTGGAATCATCTTTATGATTGGTGTTATTCAAGGTGCTTATTGGAACCATCGCCGTATTTGGATTCAAAACAAAAACGGTCAAGTTTGGATTGCGGCACATACAAACAAAAATTGGTATGGTTTAAGAAGAGAAATTGAGGGCGTATTGGCAGAAACGAATCTTGCAATGCCAATCGATCAAGCGCAAATTGAAGAAATGGATAAGGGGGGAGTCTAGTTGGCAACAATAAGTAGTAATTTATTATTTATTTCGTTTGTTCTATATTTAATTGCAACCTTATTTTTTGGAGGGTCAATTAAATCAAAAAAGGCAGGTAATGAAAAGCAAGGTACCAATAGCTGGGGAAAAATCGCTGTCTTATTAACGATTGTTGGTTTTATATCGCAGTTAGGTTACTTTATTACTAGATGGATTGCAGCAGGACACGCTCCAGTAAGTAACATGTTTGAGTTCACGACATTCTTTGGAATGGCTCTTGTAGGTGCATTTATTGTTATTTATTTTATTTATAGGACGACCTTACTAGGATTATTTACAATGCCAGTTGCCATATTAGTAATTGCTTACGCTAGTATGTTTCCAAAGGATATTACCCCATTAATACCCGCATTACAAAGTTATTGGCTCCATATTCATGTAACTACAGCGGCGATAGGGGAAGCTATTCTAGCGATTAGCTTCGCGGCTGGTCTTATTTATCTCGTAAAGGCAATTGATCAAACAAAATCCAGCAAACGAACTTTTTGGCTTGAAACGGTGATGTTTGCTTTAGTTGCCGTTCTCGGTTTTGTTGCTGTATCTTCGATTTTTTCAGGGTTAGGTTATCATGAAAAATTTAATTGGATTGATAAACACGATAATGCAGCAGTTGTTGAATTTACAATGCCTGCCATTTCTGGACCTCATGAAGGGGAACTACTAACTAAAGACCGATTCAAGCCTTTGTTTGAGGTACCAGCCTTCATCAATGCCAAAAAATTAAATACTGTCATTTGGTCATTGATGGCAGGTCTCGTTATTTACGGCTTAATTAGGCTGATCTTAAGAAAGCGTATTGCTGCAGCCCTTAAACCGATTGTTAAAAACATTAAACTAGACTTTGTTGATGAGATTAGTTATCGGTCTGTATTAATTGGTTTCCCGGTTTTTACTCTTGGAGCACTCATTTTTGCCATGATATGGGCACAAATGGCTTGGTCAAGATTTTGGGGCTGGGATCCAAAAGAAGTTTGGGCATTAATTACTTTTTTGTTCTACGCAGCATTTTTACATCTACGACTGTCAAAAGGATGGCATGGCGAAAAATCCGCATGGCTAGCTGTAATTGGCTTTGTAATCATTATGTTTAACCTTGTTGCAGTTAACCTTGTCATTGCAGGACTTCATTCCTATGCGGGTTCTTAAATAAATAAATTTTATAGCCTTCACTTTTAAAAAAGTGAGGGCCTTTTTAAAACTCAAATGTTTTAGGGTTTGTCAAAATATTGTCACAATTTAAATGGGGAATTAGCAGGAATATATAGCATAAAACAATACCATTTTGTAAAATAAACTCCATGGGGGGATTAATAATGGATAAAGACGTGAAAATTTTAGTTGTAGATGATGAGGAAAGAATTCGTCGTTTATTAAAAATGTATTTAGAGCGTGAAGATTATACAATTGATGAAGCTGAAGATGGAAATGAAGCATTAGAAAAAGCGTTTGCTAATGATTACGATGCCATTCTCCTTGACCTAATGATGCCTGGCAAGGATGGAATTGAAGTTTGTCGTGAATTAAGAGAAAAAAAGGCAACACCGGTAATCATGCTTACCGCTAAAGGTGAAGAAATTAATCGTGTTCAAGGCTTTGAAGTGGGTACAGACGATTATATTGTCAAACCATTCAGCCCTCGGGAAGTGGTCTTACGAGTCAAAGCATTGTTAAGGAGATCATCACAAACTAGTTACCTGCAAACGGAAACAACAACTAAAGACGTAATTGTATTTCCACATTTAACAATTGATAATGATGCACACAGAGTAATGGCTGATGGTAAAGAAGTTAGTTTAACTCCAAAAGAATATGAGTTACTTTATTTCTTGTCGAAAGCACCGGATAAAGTTTTTGATCGCGAACAGTTACTTAAAGAAGTTTGGCATTATGAATTTTTTGGAGATTTACGAACAGTTGATACGCATGTAAAGCGTCTCCGTGAAAAATTAAACAAGGTTTCCGAACAAGCTGCAAGAATGATTGTTACAGTTTGGGGTGTAGGATATAAATTTGAGGTTATTAATGAATGACCTTTTTAAGAAGTGTTGTAGGAAAGCTTTGGTTAACGATTCTTTTATTAGTATCATTTGTACTATTCATCTTGACAATCATGCTTCTCGAATTTTTCCAAAACTACAATGCTGATGAGATGAAGAATGATTTAACCAATACAGCTAAAAAAATTGCAAACGTTATACAAAAACATCCAGATGATAATTTTCCACTTGGCTTAGAGATATCCTGGGAAATTATCGATAAAGTGAATAATGTTGTGGTCATAAAAAATGACGATGAAATCTATTACTCTCCAAACACGGAAAATACAAAAAGGCTATCATTGACAGATATTAAAAATGATCCAAATTTATCAAAAGTATTTAATCAAGACATTACAGTGGAAAAGATCTCCACTCTTGCGTTTAATGATGAAGAAAAAGGTGCTAAGTATACGATTATTGGTGTACCTTTGCACCTTCCTGGAGAAGAGCATAGTGCAGTTTTCATTTATCAATCATTGGAAGTCATGCAAGAGACTACCCATGAAACAACTAAATTTATTCTCCTTGTTGCGGGTGTCGCTATTATCCTTACGACTATATTTGCCTTCTTTTTATCCACAAGAATTACCGCTCCGTTAAGAAAGATGAAAGAAGCGGCATTTGAGGTGGCAAGGGGGAAATTCGATACGAAAGTTCCTATCCTTACTCACGATGAAATTGGTGAACTGGCAACTGCGTTTAATCAGATGGGAAGGCAATTGAAATTTAATATGAGTGCACTTAGCCAAGAAAAAGAGCAGCTTTCTAGTATTTTAAGCAGTATGGCTGATGGGGTTATAACTTTTAATCGGGATGGCACGATTCTAATTACCAATCCACCAGCAGATCGTTTTCTTCAGTATTGGTATTATGAAATGGGGGCATTTAGTTCTGATTCCGAAGCTATACCACCAGAAGTTATGGATCTTTTTCAGCAAGCTGTTGATACGGAAGCGGAACAAATTGGCGAGATTTCATTTCAAGGCAGGCACTGGGTTATTTTAGTTAGTCCGTTATATAGTAACCGGTTTATTCGCGGTGCGGTTGCTGTTTTGCGGGATATGACGGAAGAACGACAGTTAGATAAAATGAGAAAAGACTTTATTGCCAATGTTTCACATGAGCTACGTACGCCTATTTCCATGTTACAAGGTTATAGTGAAGCAATTGTAGACGATATTGCTGAATCCCAGGAAGAGAAAAAGGAAATGGCAAAGGTCATCTATGATGAATCCTTGCGAATGGGCCGACTTGTTAATGAATTACTGGATTTGGCCCGAATGGAAGCAGGTCATCTCCAGTTAACAAAAGAGGAAATGAATATATCATCATTTATTAATCGTATTATCCATAAGTTTCAAGGATTAGCTAAAGATAATGAAATTCAATTATATGCAGAAATTGAAAATGGAATCACTTCAATTTCCTTTGATCCTGATCGTATTGAACAGGTACTTACGAATTTAATAGATAATGCTATTAGACATACGCCTAAAGGCGGCTCAGTTAAATTAAGTGTGACATCAGAAGACACGGGGATCATGATTCGAGTGAGAGACTCTGGCTCTGGTATTCCTGAAGAAGACTTACCATTTGTCTTTGAGCGGTTTTATAAAGCAGATAAAGCGCGAACAAGAGGCAGAGCTGGAACAGGTCTTGGACTGGCCATAGCTAAAAATATTATTGATGCACATCATGGACATATTTCTGTTCAGAGTAAACTCGATCAAGGGACGACATTTTCCTTCTTATTGCCTCGAAAATAGTAAAATGAACAAGTTTTTTGCCGATTGTTCTTGATTCATGAGAAACAATTAAAAGCGAGAGCGACTTGTCTAGGGGCTTATGACCTCGAGCCCCTAGGCGCTGGAGCTAGATACATTTCAAAACTCATCCATTACCGGGATGAGTTTTTTATCATATTTTTTGGGAATTGAATTCCAAATAATACCTTTCTTTTTGTCACAAAACAGTCTATATTTATAAGGTGAAACTTTTATACATATAATTCGACTAATATTATGAACGGGGAGGGGAATTGATGGACTCCGTTTTCGATGAACTTTATCAAAAATATCATCATGACGTTTTTCAATTTCTATTTTATATGGTTAGAAACAAAGAACAAGCCGAGGATCTTGTCCAAGAGGTCTATATAAGGGTGTTTAAATCCTATCGTCGTTTTGAAGGGAAGAGCAGTGAGAAAACATGGTTATTTTCGATCGCAAGAAATGTAGCCATTGACTTTTTCCGAAAACAAAAAGGATGGAAAGAAAGATTACTCGAAAAATTCGATTGGTCAACTGACCAATTGAGAGACGTATATCCAATTCCAGAAGAAATTGCAATGCAAAAGGAAGAAATCAGATGGGTATATAACTGCTTGGAATATTGCACATTTGATCAACGTGCCGTGATTATTCTACGTTATATCCAAGATTTATCAATTGCTGAAACAGCCCAGGCTTTAGGATGGACTGAAAGTAAGGTAAAAACTACACAACACCGTTCTTTAAAGGTTTTGAAGAAATATATGGAATTGTCTTATGAAAAGGAGGGATCAGCGAGTGAGAAAGTCAGAGTGGAGCGATAAGCAGCTCGAAGAATTATTAAGGCAAATGCCTAAAATACAAGATGATCGCAATCCTCGTGACATATTTCAAAATCTTACTTTACGAAAATCAAAAATAAAACAATGGCTGGTACCTGGGCTCGCTACGGTAGCTGCATTATTTATATTCTTTATCTTAGTTCCTAAATTAATGGTCGGGACCGATTTATCAGGAGATAATGAAAAACAAGAAAAATCCTCAGTCGAACAAGACATGCAGACTACAGATAAGAATTCAACCCTTGCCATGCAAAAGGATAGTGCAAGTTCAAAAGCAAGAACATTTGCTGCTACGGAAAAAATTGAAACTTTGAAAACGGCTATCTATGATGAAGAAGTGGGTAAGGGAAAAGTAATAACCTATTGGATACCTGACCAGCAAGCACAAATTCTTGTACCAGTTTCAACGGTAGTTAAAGAGACAAACAATAAAACATGGCTTAGGTTATTTGGTGAAAATATGGTGAATTTAAAGGAGCAGGAATGGGGATTAAGTGAATTCTATCCTCTTAATGCTACATTGAAACTTGATAAGAAAAATAAAGTTGTTTTGGTTGATTTACCAGCAAACCATCAGTATGGACAAGGATCAGCGACAGAAACAAATTTTATTAATGTATTACAAAAGGATATATCTTCAAACAGCAATCTAAAAAGAATAAAGTTCACAACAAATGGAAAACCAGGAATTGAATTAGGAAATTATGGGCATCAGAAAGAATTAAAAATTCAGCAACAAAAAAATCATGCCTTCTTTTTTTACTATTCCGAAGGTAATGAAATCCCATACCTGGTCCCCTCCATAGAAAAGTATAAAGATATTAAGACGGCCTTAGAGTCTATGAAGAAGGATCAGCCGTTACTAGGGTTAAAAAGTTCGCTTTTACCAGCATTGCCGATAAATGAAGTATCTATTAATAAAAAAACATTACTTGTTACAATGAATGAGGATGCGAGCATTCAAGATGACCAAACAACAATAAATGCTTATGAGTCACTGTTATTGACAGCTAAAGAGTTTGGTTTAGAAAAAGTCATGATTACGAATTCGCCAGTAAAAAACATTGGACCATTTGACTTATCAAAAGAGAACAAAGTCCCGAGGGCACCCAACTTACGGACGATGCAATAATTATTTTCAATCAACCGATTAAGGTTGATTTTTTTAATTATGAATAAAATAACTAATGTCTCCAAATTATAACAAGTATGCCTAATCACTCCTCCGCTACTGAATATGTTCTAAATGTGCAGGAAAAAACATATGGTGTGGAGGAGGAAAGAACTAAGGAGGTTGACAAAAGGAAATGCGAGATTACATAAAAAGGGTTTTTATTGCCCTAATTATGGCGCTATGTGTCAGTTTGTTATTTTTAGGTGGAAAACATTCCGAAGCAAGTATGAAGGTTGACAAAGAGGTAAGGGATGGATGGATATGGCCAGCGGATGGGATAATTTCTGATACATACGGGACAAGGATGGGCAAACATAAAGGTATTGATATTGCTGGAAAATTAAATACACCTGTCCTAGCCGTTGCTGAAGGACAGGTGGTGAAATCCTATTACTCTAATACATATGGAAATGTGGTGTTTATAAAACATCCAAGTCATTTTGTGACGGTCTACGCACACTTAAACAAGCGAAACGTATTTGTAGGTCAAAAGATTAAACAAGGGGCAATAATAGGGAAAATGGGGAAAACAGGACAAGCTACAGGGACCCATCTTCATTTTGAAACTCATCAGGAAGAATGGAGATATGATAAGAAATTTGCCATGGATCCAGAAAAAATATTAGGAAAAGCTGACCCAGGGGAGACCGTAACGGGAGGTATCGCTGCTAGTAATGACGATGTATTAGAGGCGAGTTTACATATTAAACCCCAAAATGAGGATAAGATAAAAGTGAAAAATAAACAATATATAGTCAAACAAGGTGATACATTATATTCTATTTCGAAAAAAAGAAACATCACTGTGACACGAATTAAAGAGCTAAACCATCTTTCCACGGATTTGATTAAACCTAAGCAAATATTAAATGTAAATTAGTTTTCAATAACAAAGCCTGTAGACTTTTGTGTGCAGGCTTTGTTGTTGAAATGGGAAAAACAGTGACAAACTCGTTAAAGTGGAAACCTTTTACTTAACAAAAAATAGCTTCTAAAGTATAATTAAAATTGTAACTAAATATCGATCTATCTTCGGGGCAGGGTGAAATTCCCGATCGGCGGTATTTGAGTAAAACTCATTAGCCCGCGAGCCGTATTAGGCAGGATTTGGTGCGATTCCAAAGCCGACAGTATAGTCTGGATGGGAGAAGATGGAGGTTCTGCAGACGTTCAAAAATTATACATGTAATGAACGTTTATTAAGCGTGCCTTTGTGAACTCCCTCAAGCAAACATTGTTGAGGGAGTTTTTATTTAAATGGGGCTCGACTGTTTGCTGAACCTCTCTTCCTAAACGCGATGGATCAAAAAAGGAGAGAGGAAGATGAAGAAGATGAAGAAAAAGAGGAAAATGAATGTAAAGGCCTATGTGTCGATTGGGATGCTGAGTAGTATCGCTTATCTGCTAATGCTACTAAACTTTCCATTGCCGCTATTCCCAAATTTCTTGTTTGTCGATTTCAGCGACATCCCTGCATTAATTGCCACTTTGATTTTTGGACCAGTTGCAGGAATCTTAGTTGAGTTTTTTAAAAATGTTCTTAATTATATTGCAACAGGTAGCCAAACAGGAATTCCTGTGGGCCATATAGCCAATTTTGTTGCTGGAATTGTGTTTATCCTGCCGACATATTTTGTATATAATAGACTCAAAACTAGAAAGGGTATGACACTAGCATTAATCTCCGGAACGGCTATCATGGCGGTTATGATGAGTATCTTAAATTATTTCTTTATTTTACCAGCTTATACCGTTCTTATGGGTTTCCCAGATATGCGAAATTTGGTCGTGCCAGCTATCTTGCCATTTAACATTTTAAAAGGTGTCATGATGTCTGTTATCTTTATGCTTCTATTTATTCGGATGCAGGCATGGATCAATAAATTTACAACTATTAAAAGCGTATAATTGTAGAGCAGCAGGGGGGAGATTATCCTTCCTGCTATTTTGTTATTAAAATAAAAAACCCCTCACCGATAAAGGAGAGAGGCAGTAGCTTAAATATTATCCTAAATATTATTCAAATTTCGTTGGATTGCCATCAAAAGCTTCGTCTGCTACTTTAATGGAATCAGTAGGACAGCCCTCAAAAGCATCCATCATATCGTCGATTAATACATCAGGAATTTCAACAATTCCTTCATTATCATCAAGTGTTACGAATGCGATACCTTCATCATCGTAATCATAGATATCTGGTGCTGCTGCGCCGCAAGCTCCACATGCGATGCATGTTTCCTTATCAACAATTGTATACTTTGCCATGAAAAAAACCTCCCAGTAAATTGAAAAAATAATACTCATTTCCATCATCAATATGAAAACGGATAACTCATATCTATTGTAAAACTGTATCGACAACTTTTCAATAGAAAAATGCCCTTACTACTTTAGATTATATAGGTGATTTTCTAAATTTTCCACATTTATGGGCAACAGGATTCTTTGTTTCATGGTAGAATATAGAGGAAAAATGATTATTTTGTCGAATACGTGCGAAGTTAGTGGTGGGAGGTTCCTATGCTGCAGATTGAATCCATCATTCTTTATAGTATCAAACAATTAAACAGGGAACGGACCATTTATTCGGTCTACCACCTTTTAAATGGAAAGAAGTCATCACAAACCATCCAAGATGCCCATTTATTTTCCTTGAAAAGTTTTTTTGGAATATACGAACAATTATCAAGGAACTCATTTGAAGAAATAATCCAATCGATGATCAACAATAGGTGGATAGAAAATAATGGTGAACAACGATTTAATCTAACGCCCCTTGGACAGAAACTCCTAGAAAAAAAACAACTCCCCAAGTATATTGATGGCTGGAACTATCATCAAATTGCATCCTTATTTTGGGAAAGGCTGTCATTATTTGTTCAGGTAGTATCCAATTTAATGTTCGGAGAGACAAGGTATATACCCATCCAAAAAAACAAAGAGGTACATAGTTGGTTAAAATCGATACTAAAAGATATCCCCTTGCCTAGGATGGAAGTAGGGACCACCGTTTATTCAGAGCTTAATGATTGTTTGGATGCGGGAAAAGAAGTTGACCCCTCCCTTGTCGTATTTCAGTTAACAGGTTTTCAACAAATTGGATTGACCCCTCTTCAAGTAGGGAAACAGTTGAATTTAAATTTCCATGATTACCAAATCGAGTTTACAAATACACTTCATTATTTAATTCAAAAAATCAAAGAAGATGGTCATCAGTTAAAAATCTTACCATTACTAATCCACGATTTAATGGAAGAAGATGATTTAACCCTTTCCGCTAGGAAAACACAGAAATTATTAAATCAAGGGTATTCACTTGATATGATTGCAAAAATAAGGCACTTAAAATTAAGTACAATAGAAGATCACCTTGTTGAATTAGCCTTAAATATAGATGATTTCTCCATTGATACTTACGTAGAAAAAGAGTTGCAAAATAAGATTTTGGAAATCTCACGGCAAATAGCAACCAAACAATTGAAGTTGATTAGAGAAAAAATAGTAAGTGCAACATATTTTCAAATTAGGTTGGTATTGGCGAAATATGGTGATAGATAATGGAATTAGAAAAAGTATTAAAAGAACATTTTGGTTATCCATGTTTTAAGACAGGTCAAAAAGAGGTAATCACATCAATTTTATCTGGTCAACATACATTGGCCATGCTCCCAACTGGAACTGGAAAATCATTGTGTTACCAACTTCCAGGGCTAATGTTAAAGGGGCAAATTTTAATCATATCTCCACTTCTTTCACTGATGCAGGATCAAGTAGAACAATTTAAAAAATTTGGAGAAAAGAGAGTCATTGCATTAAACTCTTTTCTTTCTGCAGATGAGAGACAGAAGGCGTTTCATCATCTTGATCAGTATAAGTTTATTTTTATATCACCTGAAATGTTAATGGTTCCATATATCATCCGAAAACTTCAAGAATTAACAATTGGATTATTTGTGGTAGATGAAGCCCATTGTATTTCCCAATGGGGCTTTGACTTTCGACCGGATTATTCAAAGCTAGGTGAAATTAGAAAAAAGTTTGGCAACCCACTCACTCTTGCACTTACTGCAACTGCCACCAAAAAGGTGCGGGAGGATATCATTGATTCACTTGACTTAGAGGAAATAGTAAAAATTGAATCAACTATTGACCGGCCTAATATCGGCTTTTATGTAAAAGAATTATATGACTTCCGCGATAAGCAAGACGTTGTCCTTGATCTTGTTGCCAAGTTGACAAAGCCAGGAATCATTTATTTTTCAAGTAAAAAAGTTGCCGAGCAAATAGCCTTATTATTAACCGAAAAAAGGATTTGTCGTGCAATGGCTTATCATGGCGGACTAGACCAACACACACGAATTCTGATCCAACAACAGTTTATTTATGGACAACTAGATGTTATTTGCGCAACCAGTGCCTTTGGAATGGGAATTAATAAAGAAAATATAAGGTTTATTATTCACTATCACATGCCGATGCAATTAGAATCTTATCTCCAGGAAATTGGAAGGGCAGGTCGTGATGGAGAACCGAGTATTGCCATCCTTTTATATACTCCAGGAGATGAACAACTTCCTCTCCAGCTTGCCGAGAGTGAATTACCATCTGAACAACAAATAGACTGGTTGTTCAAAAAGATAGACGAAAAACAGATTGAAAAGGATGGAAAGATTACGTTAAATACGCAACTTATGGACCTTGGCGGTTTTTCAGAGATTCAATGGCGAATTGTTGAAGACATCATTATTAATACACCAATTGAAACAGTAGGTCTTAAACAATTACAAAACCTTATTAAGGATTTTGTTAAGGATAGAATAACAATTAAAAAAAATAATATTTATAAAATGAAAACATGGGTGGAATCTAATTTCTGCAGACGTGAATATATTTTACAGTATTTCGATGAAACCCTGTTAAACAAGGTTCACCAGTGCTGTGACATTTGCGGACTTCAATTCAATGATTTTCAAACAAAAGATTCTATTAATTCTCCTTCGGTGATGAAAACTGAACAAAACTGGAAGAACTATCTTGCCAAAATTCTAATCAATAGTGAGTTGAGGGAATGAAAAAGAAGTATTTTGAATTAATTAATGGATTAACAGATAAAGATTTGCTTTTCCATCTGTATATGACACAAGTAATTCTCTGTGGGATCTCATTGCTATTAGGGTTTATATTTTTTGACCATTTCTCGTATTCAGAGAATATTTCTTTTGATGATTCCCGCGTTTTTACCATTGGTATCCCTGCAGGTTTAACAGTTGTGCTGTTAGATATCCTCTTAATGAAATGGCTGCCGATGTCCTTTTATGATGACGGTGGGTTAAATGAAAGAATCTTTAAAAATAGAAATATCTTTCACATCCTAATCATTGCACTTTTTGTAGCTTTTAGTGAGGAATTATTGTTTAGAGGGATCATTCAAACAAAAGTAGGACTAATTTTTGCGAGTATTATCTTTGCAATTATACATTATCGATATCTTTTTAATTGGTTTTTATTTGTAAATATAGTTGTATTAAGCTTTTTTATTGGATTAATTTATGATTGGACAAATAATTTACTCGTTACAATTGTTATGCATTTTGTCATTGATTTTTTATTGGGTGTTTATATAAAATGTAAAAGCCCTACTAGAAATAATGAACAGGGAGGAGTGCAGCTTTGAATAATGAAGAACCCTACAGGGACCAGGCAGAACGATTAAAACAACGAATAGAAAAAATTAATGAGACAGTGGACTCTAAGGATGTTTTGCCGTCGCGTGAGCAGATCCATCGTCAAAAGAAGAAAAAAACAAAGTGGAAGCTAAAATATCCAGTTATTCGTTTGTTAGTCTTGTTCTTTATCCTCCTCCCTATCATTATTTTTAGTGTAATTTCATATCGTGACGGTGCAAAAAAAGTAAATGGGGTTGTGAAACTGGCGGAGGATTCTGTTGGGTATGAAACCATTAATTTGGAAAAATCAAATGAGGAAGAACAAATAATGGGAGAAAGTTCGGATCAATCCGAGGAGAATCTTGCTGAGAATAATGAAACTGAAGAATCTAGCGAGGAACCTAAAAACGGGGGAGAGCCGTCTGAAACGACTGCCGATACCTCTGTTGAAACCGACAATACAAATGAAAACAAAACGGATACACAAGTTTCAGAAAATAATAGTGAACAAGAAAAAGAGGCAGAAACAACAGAAACATCGACAGAAACACAATCAAATTCTATTGTTACTCATACCGTTAAACCAAATGAAAATTTATATAAAATAGCAATGACGTATTACCATTCTCCAAAGGGGATGGACATCATCATGAAAGCCAATAATCTTCAAAGTGACCATATTAGCGCAGGTCAGGTTTTGAAAATACCATTGAACAACTAGCCGATCCATTAGGGATCGGTTTTTTTATGAAGAAAAACATAATAGAAAGGACAAGTTCATATGTATATATAAGAAATGGAGGGTGATAAGTATGGATTCTCCGATCCAATTACTTGAAAATACGGATCAGGCAACAAAGCAAGCACTTGAAAATGTAAGAAAAAGAAAAGAAAAGTTTGACCGGTTTAAAAAGCGTCACATTCTCTCAATCTGGGCAACGATCATCTTGGCGACGAGCTTTTTTGTTTATTTATATATAACGGTTGCCAGCATTTATTCCTATTCTTTTGCTGCGATGTTTTCTGCCTTTGTTAATGATTCTAATAATTTAACTCTACTAGTCTTTTGTGTTGGCATGTATGGGACGATGAACTTACTGAAGGAGAAAAGAGACAAAGCAGAAAAAGAATACCATGAATTACGATGTGAAATTGTGGACCGCAGTAAAGATTACTGGAAGAAAGAAGAAGAATGGAAAAACCGTCATATTGTTTTTGAAATGATGAAAACCAAATATGATATTAACCTATATCATGAAAAGAAATAAGAAGCAGACCATGACTGCTTCTTTATTGATTTTATTAGAATATTTTCTTCTTGCCCTGTTCATCTTTTAAAATTTCCACTGCTTCCCGGAAGCGTTGCGAATGGATGATTTCCCGTTCACGTAAAAAGCGAAGACTATCATTAATATCTGGATCATCACTTAAGTTAATCAACCACTGGTAAGTTGAACGTGCCTTTTCTTCTGCTGCAATATCTTCATATAAATCTGCAATTGGGTCACCCTTTGCAGTTATATAAGTAGCCGTAAATGGAACTCCTGCGGCATTATGATAGTATAATGCTTTATCATGGTCAGCATAATGTGCACCCAATCCAGCTGCCTTCAATTGCTCTGGAGTGGCATCCTTCGTTAATTTATAGACCATTGTAGCAATCATTTCGAGATGGGCAAACTCTTCTGTACCGATATCTGTTAGAAGGCCAATTACCTTATCAGGAATTGTGTATCGTTGGTTTAAGTATCGTAAAGCAGCAGCAAGTTCTCCGTCGGCACCCCCATATTGCTCAATTAAATATTTTGCTAAAGTTGGATTACAAGTACTGACTCGAACAGGATATTGTAATTTCTTTTCGTAAATCCACATTGAATTCTTCCCTCCCTTAAATTAAACTTGCCAAGGCCAAGGAGTATCGTCCCAATTCCATGGAAATCCAGAGTAACTATTTCCATATTGTTGTAATGGGCCGAATTGGCTTTCAAATGCCTTTTTCAAGTGTTTTCTTTCTTTTGCGTAATGATTGAACTGATTGATGGCTTCAAGATCGTCATTGTGTGTATCCAAATAAAGGGTCAACTCGACTAAAACAAAGTCAACAGCCTGCAGTTGCTCCATTAATTGATAATATTCGGCAGGTACTTGTTTCATTGAGGTAATCCTCCTTTGCCAGGTTCAAGCGGACCAAACCAAGGATCATAAAATGCTTTCCAGAGCGTGCCGGCTCGAAGTGCTTCAAGCGGTGTAAATTGTGGCAGATTCGGTGGCTGAAAACCCATATATAAATGAGGTGGGGTAGAATAGGCTTTTTCTATAATAGGCTTACAAGGGTCAAACGGACTCGCATACGGATGATAAGTTTTGAAATGAGTATTCATTGTAGCCCTCCCTATATTCAACATCATTTAATCATATGAAAATTTCCTATTTCTATGACTTGATCTTAAAAGATGAAGGGTTTTTTCCAAGCCTTGAAGAAGTATACTAAATAAAGATGATTTTATTTTGAGGTGATGGGAATTGTTCGTAAAAAATATTATGATTCCAAAGCATGAATGTTTTACCGCACAGGAAAATACTTCTCTTAAAGAAGCGTTGGAAAGTTTAGAAAAACATCAGATTGACGGGCTGCCGGTATTAAGCGGAGATAGGTATGTAGGAGTGGCGACAAGATATAGCATTTATGAGAGCTACTTTAAATCTGATAAACAAAAGGATCAGTATTTAACATCAACCTATGTAAAAGATATTGCTACACATCATGATAAGTTTTTAGAAGGTGGAGAATTATTTGAGAAAACACTTCTCGATCTAAAGGATTTTCCTTTATTAGCGGTTGTTGATGCGAACAAAAATTTTCTTGGAGTGGTTACGCGCTCAGATGTGATTAGTTCTTTTGAAAGCGCATTTGGTGTTAACCGTCCTGGGGTAAGGATTGCCTTTACATCGGTTGAAACTGAAGGACGTATTGCTCGTCTGTCTGAAATTGCTCATCAATTTCATGAGCATATTATTTCGCTGGTTACATTTGATGAAACGGATAAACTTGTCCGAAGAATCGTTATGAAGATTGAGAAAAAAGATAATATCGATAGATTCACCAAGAAATTGGAAGAACATGGATTTAGAATATTGAGCATTCAAGAGGATCTATAACCAGTAGATGGTAAGTTTTTAAATCCTTCTCATACATTGTATGGGAGGGGTTTTTTATGTTTATAAAAGTGGTAAAGTTTTTCGTCATTTTTTTATGTGGGTATATACTCATCAATTGGATTTCAATTCCACATCCCTTTGTATTAGCCGACTTCTTTATAAGTTTTGTCGTAAATCCATTAAAATTTTTTGCGGCTACTTTGGTTTTTTTTATCGGGTTTCTTTTAACAGGCCGAGTAATCAGTGAGCTTATTGTTGGAGCAAAAAAACCTTGGCATAAACGAAAAGTAATGTTTGTCAATATTTTCGTTGACTATCTCTGTTTCCTTCTAGTTTTTTCCCTTCTTTTTTATTTAGGTTGGGAGCAAACAATTGTCTTTTTTAGTTTAAGTCTTTTTTATGGTATGATTTCCATTGAACGCTAAGTAAAGAAATGGGGAAAGAGACATATGGTTTTTGCTTTAGTAAGCTTGTTCATCATTGGTGGATGCCTTCTTATATATATGTTACGAGAAGCTTTCTTAAATAATATCATTGAACATGAATTATGCTTCCCAGACTTTCCTAAATCACTAGGCAGTGTTTCGATTTTTTTTATTTCAGATATACATAGGCGAACGGTTTCTGATCATGTAATTAATCCTGTTATTGGGAAAGCAGATATTGTTGTAATCGGAGGGGATTTAACAGAAAAAGGAGTCTCTTTCGAAAAAGTAAAAACAAACCTGAAGAAATTAAAGCAAATTGGTCCAGTTTATTTTGTTTGGGGTAACAATGATTATGAAGTAGATTATCATAAATTGGACGCTCTCCTACTTGAGTTAGGAATTAAAATATTAGCAAATACAGCTGTAACTTTTGAATCGGGTCAAGGTGATAAATTTTGTTTACTGGGTGTAGATGATTTAAGTCAAGAACGTGATCGCCTTGATTTAGCCTTACTAGATGCAGAAGATAGTAGCTTTAAGGTTTTAGCCAGTCATTATCCTAATATTACAGATAAAATCCTGCCGGAGCATAATATACGTTTGGTGTTAAGTGGTCATACACATGGAGGGCAAATCCATATTTTTGGATATAGTCCCCATGAACGAGGAAAAATAAAAAAATTGGAAAATACAGTTCTTCTAATTAGCAATGGTTATGGTACCACTTCTATACCATTGAGGTTAGGGGCGCCTGCAGAATGTCATCTGATAACGCTAAATGGGAATTCTGAAAAAGAAGGATAAATATAGACAATTCACCAACAGAACCCTAGGGCATACACTGAAAACAAGAGTTATGTCACGGCAGGGGGCAAAATCATGCGCTTAGAACGCTTAACAGCCAATAAAATAAAAATTTTTCTAACCTCTGATGATTTATTTGACAGGGGACTCTCCAAAGAAGATATTTGGAAGGACTCCATTAAATGGAATCAGCTTTTCCATGATATGTTGGAAGAGGCAAGTGAGGAATTTGATGTTGATATTCAAGGTTCTGTTGCGGTAGAGGTGTTCTCCCTCCAGGCTCAAGGGATGATATTAATCATTACCGTTGATGAAGTAATAGAAGATGAAGAAATTCTCTATGATGGATTTATCGAGATGCAGGTAAGGGTTGAAGGTTATGAGGACCTCTTGTATGAATTTGATGAATTCGAAGATATTATAGGTCTTGCTAAAAGACTGTCCACTGTCAATATTTACGGCGGGAGTCTATATGCCTGGAACAACCGTTACTATTTATTAATGGATAATCTTGAATCTGAAAAAAATATTAGAGCAGCTTGCGTTCTTTCCGAATTTGGCAATGCTTCTATTTTAAGCCCGTACGTGTTAGCTGAGTACGGTAAACGAATCATCGAAAATCAAGCGGTGGAAACCATTCTCCATTTTTTTAAGTAATTGATGGTTTTTTTATAGGTTGAAAGGGTGCCACCGCCCTTTCATAAAGGCTCTTTTCGTAAACTTTGTTGATTTTGGAGTTTAATAAGGGTCATTTACTAAGTTTCAAGGCAATTTTCGCAAAAGTTTTTACGAAAAGATGCCACGAAGCATATAGTTATTCGAGTTGATGAAATTATACGAAAAACAACAATCTATGCGAAAATAGCCTTTATAAAAAAGATATGGAGATATAATATTTAGCCATTGCATTTATTAAATCCTTTGAAAATGCCAATGGCAGCGTTTACATAATCGATTTTTTTTATACTTTTCTTCTTGCATAAATGAATTAAAGGTGTATACTTGTGTCTGAAAGCTGACAACATACGTAGCATTTTTTTAGGGAGGATTACAAATGGTAGCCGAAAAAGATAATGAAAAAACTAATCAAGAGGAAAAGCATGATGTGTTGAAATCGACACAAACAGTTATACATAAGGCCCTTGAAAAGTTAGGTTATCCTGAAGAGGTATACGAGCTCTTAAAAGAGCCATTACGCTTAATGACAGTTAAAATTCCAATTAGAATGGATGACGGTTCCATAAAAATATTTACAGGTTACCGTGCCCAACATAATGATGCGGTGGGGCCAACAAAGGGTGGAATCCGTTTTCATCCAGGTGTAACAGAAACGGAAGTGAAAGCACTTTCAATTTGGATGAGCTTAAAATGCGGGATTGTTGATCTTCCGTATGGTGGCGGTAAAGGCGGTATCGTTTGTGACCCTCGAGATATGTCCTTTAGAGAGCTTGAAAGACTAAGCCGTGGGTACGTTAGAGCTATAAGTCAAATTGTAGGACCAACGAAAGATATTCCAGCTCCTGATGTATTTACCAATTCGCAAATCATGGCTTGGATGATGGATGAATATAGCCGAATTGATGAATTTAATTCACCAGGTTTTATTACAGGTAAACCGCTTGTTCTGGGAGGATCGCATGGTCGTGAATCAGCAACCGCAAAAGGTGTGACAATCTGTATCCAAGAAGCTGCTAAGAAGAAAGGTATTCAAATTGAGGGTGCTAGAGTAGTTATCCAAGGTTTTGGAAATGCAGGAAGCTTTTTATCTAAATTTATGCATGATGCAGGTGCAAAAGTTATTGGGATTTCCGATGCATACGGTGCCTTACATGATCCGAATGGGCTAGATATTGATTATCTATTAGATAGACGAGACAGTTTTGGAACAGTTACCAAATTATTTAATAACACGATTTCAAATAAGGAATTGCTTGAACTAGAATGTGATATTCTTGTGCCGGCCGCGATAGAAAATCAAATTACTGAAGAAAATGCTCATAATATTCGTGCGAGCATTGTTGTTGAGGCAGCAAACGGTCCAACGACTCTTGAGGCAACTGAGATTTTAACAGAGCGGGGAATTCTCCTTGTACCGGATGTTTTAGCTTCTGCAGGCGGAGTAACTGTTTCTTATTTTGAATGGGTTCAAAATAACCAAGGTTACTATTGGTCTGAAGAAGAAGTGGAAGAAAAGCTTGAAAAAGTAATGGTAAAATCATTTAGTAATATTTACGACACGGCTCAAACTCGCCGAGTAGATATGCGTCTTGCTGCTTATATGGTTGGGGTAAGAAAGATGGCAGAAGCAAGCCGCTTTAGAGGTTGGATTTAATTTCGAGCTGAACTTAAAAATAATTCTTACCCATTGAAACATAATGAAAAAACTCCTATCATAGACGATAGGAGTTTTTTTGTCATCCAATGTGGATTGTTTTTTAAGGAGTGTATCTATTATGCAAATAGAAGATATTATTATAGTTGGTGGCGGCCCCTGTGGCTTAGCTGCAGCCATCGCTATTAAGGATAAAGGAAAAGAACCGTTAATTATTGAAAAGGGGAATGTGGTAAATTCGATTTATCACTATCCCACTCATCAAACATTTTTTAGCACGGCAGAAAAATTAGAAATCGGGGAAGTGCCATTTATTACAGACAGTTATAAGCCTAAAAGAAATCAGGCTCTTGTCTATTATCGGGAAGTTGCCAGACGAAAACAACTGCGTATTAACTCATTTGAAAAAGTGACTAAAGTATCAAAACGGGGCGACTTGTTTCATGTTAATACCAATAAGAATACTTATTGTGCCCGCTATGTTATCATCGCAACTGGTTATTATGATCATCCGAATTATATGCAAGTTCCAGGTGAAAATTCACCAAAAGTATTTCACTATTTTAAAGAAGCCCATCCATTTTACGATAAAGATGTTTGTGTGATTGGCGGAAAAAATTCTAGTGTTGATGCGGCATTGGAACTGGTAAAAGCAGGTGCGAGAGTGACAGTTTTATATCGTGGTGATAAATATTCTCCAAGTATTAAACCATGGATTCTCCCTGAATTTGAGTCGTTAGTTCGTACAGAAACCATTCTGATGGAATTTAATGCCCGCGTTAAAGGAATTACAGAGAATCAAGTTACTTATACAAAAGATGATGAGGAAAAAACAATAAGTAATGATTTTGTTTTTGCCATGACTGGATATCATCCCGACCATCAATTTTTAAAAAATATGGAAGTGAAAATAGATGATGAATCTGGACGACCATATTTTAATCCAGATACAATGGAAACAAATATTGAGGGCATATATATAGCAGGTGTTATTGCGGCAGGAAATAACGCAAATGAAATATTCATTGAAAATGGCAGATTTCATGGTGAGGCAATCTCTCGCTCAATCATAGAAAAAGATGCGAAAAGGATGGAAAAATAATGAAAAAAGTTGTTTTATTAACAACAGGTGGAACAATTGCAAGCAAGGCAAATAAAGATTCAGGAAAATTAGCTTCAGGCGCGTTAACTGGTGAAGAATTGGCAAGTATGTGTAATTTACCAAAAGACATCGAAGTGGTTGTTGAATCTGTTTTTCAAAAGGCCAGTATTCATATCACCTTTGATGATTTAATACTATTGAAGAATAAGATAGAAGATTATTTTAAGGATGATGAAGTTTCAGGTGTAGTTGTCACACATGGAACGGATACGATGGAGGAAACCTCTTATTTTCTTGATTTAACAATTAATGATTCTAGAACTGTGGTAGTGACAGGGTCACAGCGCTCTCCTGATGATATAGGAAGCGATGTTTACATTAATTTACGTCATGCTATTTATTGTGCATGTTCTCATGATTTAAGGGATGCTGGAACCGTTGTTGTATTTAACGAACGGATATTTGCGGCTAGATATGTAAAAAAAGAGCATGCTTCTAATATTCAGGGCTTTAATGCCTTTGGGTTTGGATATCTTGGCATTATTGATAATGATCAAGTTCATGTTTTTCAAAAACCAATTAAAAGAGAATATTTTGAATTGAAAACTTCGATTCCCCAGGTTGAAATCATTAAATGCTATATCGGAGCGGATGGGAAATTTATTAAGGCAGCACGTGAAGCAGGGATTACTGGAATTGTCTTAGAGGGAGTGGGACGTGGTCAAGTTGCCCCTGAAATGATGGCAGAAATTGAAAAAGCTATTGCTCAAGGGATTAAACTGGTTATAACTACAAGTGCAGAAGAAGGATCCGTGTATACAACCTATGATTACGAAGGAAGCGCCTATGATCTTTATAATAAGGGAGTAATTCTTGGAAGTGACAACGACTCTAAAAAAGCAAGAATTAAGTTGGCTGTTGCCCTTGCAAGTAATTTGAAGGAAATTAAATTTTAAGCTTTAATAAGCCAAAAGAGGATCACCTATTAATAAATGGAATGAATCTTTCATTTTCTTTATAGAGAATACATGATACGATTAAGAAAATGGATTTGAAAAGAGGTTCATCATGCTGGGAATATTATCAGCCGGAATTGCCCCCGGACTGGCCTTACTAAGTTATTTTTATTTAAAAGATGAATATGACTCAGAGCCAATATCCTTCGTTCTACGGACGTTTATGTACGGAGCGCTTCTTGTGTTTCCAATCATGTTTATCCAGCATGTCCTTGAAACAGAGCATATCGTTAAATCTGAACTTTTCAATGCATTTCTTACCTCTGGCCTGTTTGAAGAGTTTTTTAAATGGTTCATCCTTTTCTATGTTGTCTATCAGCATGTAGAGTTTGATGAGCCTTTTGATGGAATTGTTTACGGAGTGGCTGTTTCACTTGGTTTTGCTACTGTCGAAAATATCTTTTATTTAGTAGCGAATGGCATTGAACACGCTGTTACACGTGCATTATTACCTGTTTCGAGTCACGCCCTATTTGGTGTAATTATGGGCTTTTATATTGGAAAGGCGAAGTTTACTGAAGGGAATAAAGCTAAGTGGGTCATTTTTTCCTTACTTTTACCATTTGTTCTCCACGGTGCGTACGATTTTATTTTAATCTCACAAGAAAATTGGCTCATTATTATATTTCCTTTTATGATTTTTCTTTGGTGGTTTGGGCTAAGAAAAGTAAAGAAAGCAAAGATTTTAAGTGCTAATCATATGAAAAAACAATACTCTGTCCAAAAAACCCTTCAATCATAAAGAAGGGTTTTTTATTTGTTTGGAATAAAAAACCCATTTAAACAAAAAATAGGTTTACTGTTAAAAAGATTTACAATGGGGGTTAAAATTCCATGAAGAAGAAAAAGATCCTAATAAAGTTGTTTATACTAATCTTTCTGTTCGTGACTGCCTCTTTTTCAGAAAGCAAGGAGGTGCAGGCTTTCTCCAATCAGGTAATTCAAAAAGGTGCAGTTGGAGATGATGTTATTGAGCTTCAATCCAGGCTCCAGTATTTAGGTTTTTATAACGGAAAGATTGATGGGGTTTTTGGCTGGAGCACATATTGGGCGTTAAGAAACTTCCAATATGAATTTGCCTTGCCGATTGACGGGTTGGCCGGGTGGCCAACAAAATTAAAATTAGCCAAAGCAAGTAAATACAATGAACAATTTGTAAAAAAGCAAATTAACTCTGGTAAAAAGTTTACACATTACGGTGGGGTTGATCAAAGTAAACAGAGTGCCCCAAGTCCTGCAAATAAGGCGCCAGCTAACAATGCGCCAGCAAAACCAGCACCAGCGCCAGCACCAAAACAAAATGTACCGCCAAAAAACACAGCACAAAAAAAAGCAGCTCCAAAAAAGCCTACGGCTACTAACATACCAAATGGTTTTTCTCAAAATGATATCCAGTTGATAGCCAATGCTGTTTATGGAGAATCCCGGGGAGAACCTTATACGGGCCAAGTTGCTGTTGCGGCTGTCATTCTTAACAGGGTAAATAGCTCCACCTTCCCTAACACAGTTGCAGGAGTGATATTTGAGCCTGGTGCTTTCACCGCTGTGGCTGATGGCCAAATTTGGCTGACCCCAAATAAAAATGCAAAGAAAGCAGTTTTGGATGCAATCAATGGTTGGGACCCAACTGGAGAGGCATTATATTATTTTAACCCAGATACTGCTACCAGCGGGTGGATCTGGGGACGTCCACAAATCAAACGAATCGGGAAACATATTTTTTGCAAGTAGAGAGGTGAATGGATTTGATCAGAGGAATATTAATTGGAGTTCTTGCAATCGGTATTGTGGGAACTGCATATTGGGGCTATCAAGAACATCAGGAGAAAAATGCAGTTCTTTTAAATGCAGAAAATACTTATCAGCGGGCGTTTCATGACCTTACCTATCAAGTAGATTTATTACACGATAAGATTGGGACAACACTTGCAATGAATTCAAGACAGTCCTTGTCTCCCTCCTTAATAGAAGTTTGGAGGCTTACATCGGAAGCACATGGTGATGTGGGTCAATTACCGCTAACCTTGCTTCCCTTTAACAAAACGGAGGAATTCTTGGCTAAAATCGGGAACTTTAGTTACCGTACAGCTGTCAGGGATTTAGACAAGGAACCATTGACAAAAGATGAGTACAACACATTAAAGGTACTTTATAAGCAGTCTGGTGATATTCAGAATGATCTCCGAAAAGTCCAGCATATGGTTTTAAAAAATAATCTCCGCTGGATGGATGTTGAACTTGCCTTGGCATCTGGAAAGGAATCAACTGATAATACTATAATTGATGGATTTAAAGCGGTAGAAAAGACAGTAAGCGGCTATACGGAATCCAATCTGGGTCCAACTTTCACGAACATGCAAAAAAAGGATGAAAATTTTAAAAAAATAAAAGGAAAAACCATTACCCAACAAGAGGCAATTCAAATCGCAAAGAAATATATCAAAATTGATGGGAATTCAGAGGTGAAAGTCACTGAAAATGGTAAAGGTTCCGACTATGGTTTTTATAGCGTTGCTATAAGAAATCAGAAAACCGGTGAAGAAGGCAGTATGGATATTACTAAAAAAGCCGGACGTCCGATTTGGTTTATTAATCAACGTGATGTAAAAAAACAAGTTCTTAGTTTGAATGATGCTGATAATAAGGCGTCAACTTTTCTAAAAGAAACGGGTTTTAAAGATTTAGAGATATTTGAAAGCACACAGTATGACAATATTGGTGTATTTAATTTCGTTTCAAAAATTAACGGTATTAGAATTTATCCTGAATCGATTAAAGTAAAGGTTGCACTAGATAATGGCGATATTATTGGAGTATCAGCAGAAGAATATTTAAAATCTTTTCAGACAAGGACAATCGAAAAACCAGCTATTTCTGTGAAACAAGCTCGAGCCAAAGTAAATCCGAACTTTAAAGTCATGGAAGACCGTCAGGCGATTATTGTAAATAACCTAAACAAAGAGGTACTTTGTTATGAATTCCTTGGTACTATCGATGATGATACTTATCGGATTTTTATTAACGCCAAAAGTGGTGTAGAGGAAGACGTTGTAAAACTAAAGAATGCCGAAGCTATTTATGAAGATGTGTTATAAGGAAAAGCATTTGCTTTTCCTTATATTTTTTACAAAAAACTCCAATAATAAGGTTATTAAGTAGTGGAGTGGATGTCATGAAAAAGGTAGAAAGTGTTTTAATAAAAATTGTCATTGTCCAATTTATTTTTCTATTTCTTGCACAACTATTTTTTCATCAACTAGATGTTTTTCCGCAGGTAAAACAATTGACAAAATATGAAGGAGTAAATGAAAATACATATACTGAAATCCTTGAAACATTTCAGGGTGAATGAGAAAGCAGGGCAGCCTGCTTTCTTTTGATTGACCAATATATCGTTAAAAATTTCATATTTTATCATGGTAAAAAAAGAGGCAATGCATTATCTTGTGGTAAAATAAATAGTAGTAAACATCTGAGAAACTCATGATGATAAATAGGAGGATTTATGGAAAAGAAAATATCAATCGCAATTGATGGACCTGCTGCAGCTGGTAAGAGTACAGTCGCAAAAATTGTAGCAGAAAACCTTTCTTATATTTATATCGATACTGGTGCAATGTACCGAGCTTTAACATATAAGGCGATAGTAAATCAACTGAATTTAGAAGATGAAGAGGCTTTATTAGAAACATTATTATCCACAGATATCAAACTGCAGCCATCTGATAAAGGTCAGTTAGTATACTTAGATGATCGAGATGTTACAAATGAAATTCGTTTTGCAGAAGTAACCAATTCGACTTCTTATGTTGCTAAACACCAGAAGGTCCGTCAAGAAATGGTCAGAAGACAACAAGCTTTTGCCACAGAAGGCGGAGTGGTGATGGATGGCAGGGATATTGGTACGCATGTATTGCCAGGTGCAGAAGTTAAGGTATTTTTACTTGCTAGTGTGGATGAAAGAGCAGAAAGGCGCCATATTGAAAATATCCAAAAGGGCTTCCCTTCTGACTTAGAAAAACTGAAAGAAGAAATTGCTCGTAGAGATAAAATTGATTCTGAGAGAGAAGTAGCACCATTGAAAAAAGCAGATGATGCAATTGAAATCGATACAACCTCTTTAACAATTCCAGATGTTGTAGAAAAAATAATGGTGTTGGTGAACGAAAGGGTTGGATAAGTGTGACGTTTTATGATTTTGCGAAATCAGTGGTTACTGGAATATTTAAACCATTGTATAGGATTGAGGCAATCGGGATAGAACATTTCCCAAAAGAAGGTGGTGTTCTTCTTTGTGCGAATCATATCCATAATTTTGATCCCATTATTGTAGGAATAATGGCCCCTCGTCCTGTTCATTACATGGCAAAAGATGAGATTTTTTCAGTACCTGTTTTAGGTAATATTGTTAGAAAATGTAATGCTTTTCCAGTGAAAAGGGGCTTTAATGATCGTGAAGCACTTAGAACAGGCTTGAAGATCCTAAAGGATGGTCATGTTTTTGGGCTTTTTCCAGAGGGAACAAGAAGTAAAACTGGCGAACTTGGAAAAGGGCTTTCTGGAGCAGGTTTTTTTGCATTAAGGTCAACAGCATCGGTTGTCCCTTGCGCAATTATTGGTCCATATCGCAGTTTTAGAAAGTTAAAGGTGGTCTATGGACAACCTATTGATCTGGATGAATTGAGAAAAGAGAAAGCATCAGTAGAACAAGTTACTGAATTAATTATGTCAAAAATTGATAAACTTAAAAAAGAACATCAATAGGTTCTGCTTGACAAAATAGACTATTTGTAAGAAGTTAATGGAAAGAGTTTTTTTTGAAAATTCACTGCTTTTATATTTTTTATATGTGTTGTATGCTGCGTGGCATCCACCAGATCATATATAGACTTTTGAAGTAAATGGATTAAGGAGGAATACATATGTCGGAAGAATTAAATCAAGTAGAAGTGAAAAGCTTTGAAATTGGGGATAAAGTAACTGGACAAGTTACTAAAGTAGAAGAAAAGCAGGTGCTAGTCGATATCCAAGGAAGCAAACTTGATGGAATTATTCCAATCAGTGAACTTTCGAGCCTGCATATTGAAAAGGCATCTGACGCAGTTGCCGATGGTGATGAACTAGAATTAGAAGTATTGAAAGTTGAGGAAGAAGCAATAATCCTTTCAAAAAGAAAAGTTGATGCAGAAAAAGCATGGGAAAACTTAGAAAAACAATTCCAAAGCGGAGAAATTATTGATACAGAAGTAAAAGACGTTGTAAAAGGCGGATTAGTAGTCGATTTAGGAGTTCGTGGATTTGTTCCAGCATCATTAGTTGAAGCCCATTTTGTAGAGGATTTTAGTGATTATAAAGGCCGTACTCTTACTTTTAAAATTGTAGAACTTGATAAAGATAAGAACCGTTTAATCCTCTCTCATCGAGCAGTGGTAGAACTAGAAAAAGGTAAGCAAAAACAAAATCGTCTAAGTGCTGTACAAGTAGGGCAAATTATAGATGGTACAGTTCAAAGAATTACTGATTTTGGCGCTTTTGTTGATATTGGCGGCATTGACGGGCTTGTTCATATTTCTCAACTATCGTATGATCATGTGGATAAACCATCAGATGTAGTCCATGAAGGGCAGCAAGTTCAAGTTAAAGTACTAAGCGTTGACCGTGATAATGAGAGAATATCTTTATCGATTAAAGAAACACTCCCTGGACCCTGGTCAAATATTTCCGAAAAAGCACCTAAAGGAAGCATTTTAAAAGGTAAAGTGAAAAGATTGGTCTCTTATGGTGCATTTGTCGAAGTATTCCCAGGTGTTGAAGGCCTTGTTCATATCTCGCAAATTGCCCATAAACATATTGGTACTCCACACGAAGTATTAAAAGAGGGACAAGAAGTTGATGTCAAAGTCCTAGATGCAAATGAATCGGAACAACGTTTATCATTGAGCATTAAGGAACTTCTTGAGAAAGAGTATGAGGAAAACCAAGACTATGAACTTCCTGAAGAGTCAAAAGGCTTTCAGCTTGGTGAAGTTATTGGCGATAAATTAAAGAATTTAGGAAAATAATGGTGATGTAAGTGTCTAGATCTGAACGAAAATGGGACCACATTCGTTTTGCCCTTGAAAATAGGCGAAATCGTTCTTCAGCTTTCGATGATATAAAATTTATTCACCAGGGTTTACCGAATATCGGTGTGTCCGATGTTGGATTAGACCATGAAATTGGCGGACTTTATTTAAGTTCGCCTATTTTTATCAATGCCATGACAGGTGGCGGTGGTGATAAAACATATCGAATTAATAAAGAGTTGGCAGTAGTTGCCAAAAATACAGGTTTAACAATGGCAGTTGGGTCACAAATGGCTGCTTTAAAGGATTCATCTCAAAAATACACCTACGAGGTTGTCCGCAAGGAGAATCCCTCTGGTGTTATTATTGCAAACTTAGGGAGCGAAGCATCAGCAGAGGACGCAAAAGGTGCGATTGAGATGATTGATGCAGACGCCCTGCAAATACATTTAAATGTAATCCAAGAACTAACCATGCCTGAAGGAGACCGTGATTTTACTGGAGCGCTCAAAAGGATTGAATCGATCGTAAAAGAGACAAATGTTCCTGTCATCGTAAAGGAAGTTGGTTTTGGGATGGGGAAGGATACTGTAAAAGACCTTTTATCGATTGGCGTTCAAATAATTGATGTAGGAGGTTCTGGCGGGACAAATTTTGCTGAAATTGAAAATAAGCGCAGGGATAAATCATTGTCTTTTTTCAATCAATGGGGAATTCCCACGGGGATTTCTATTTTTGAAGCGTCGTCTGTTTCTAAAAATCTTTCGATCATTGGCTCTGGAGGATTTATGTCAGGACATGATATCGCAAAAGGATTAGCAATTGGTGCGAATGCGATCGGCATGGCAGGCTATTTCTTGCAAATTCTTATAAATGAAGGAATAGAGGTTTTACAGAAAGAAATTGAAGTCCTTCATGACGAATTAATGATGATTATGACTGCTTTAGGAGCTAAAACCATTTCCGATTTAAAAAAAGCACCATTAATTATCTCGGGCGAAACCTATCATTGGTTAAATCAACGCGGCATCGATACCAAACTGTTTGCCCAACGTTCCATAAAATAAAAGCTCTCGCAATTACGCGAGAGCTTTTTTCTTATCTTTTCCCGTCATTTAATCCTCTTGCTTCTTCAGGGCCTGAGAGTTTCGTTGCACCCGGATAGTGCAATGCCTGATCACGATCTGATTCCACTCTTCTACTCGCCTTTAACTTCTTTTCTTGTCTGTCTTTTCCCATTCAAACACACCTCCTCTTAATAAGATGATTCACACAGGAAATATTATTCAGGGAAGTATGAAACTACATAAAGATTACCAATAATGATAATAATAGGAGGTGTATGAGTTGGAAGGGGCAATTTTTTATTGGGTCTTTTGGGGATTTTGGATTTACTTAACCTTTATTCTCGAAAAGCAAAATCCATATCGACTTAAACTATCAGCTATCGTGTTATTAGTATTAATTTTAGCTAATGTCCAGTTTACAGTAGGAGTGTTTCAATTACAGGCAAGCGGGCTATTTATGTTAGGCAGTTGCTATTTATTTATTGGCCAAGAAAAACGTGGAGCACTAATTTATTTTTTTATTTGTTCATTTACCGTATCCATTGCATACGTGACCTTCCATTTATTTGAGATCTTTGATCCTATTTGGATCATTTTTAAAAAGGAATGGATGATGGGAATAACGTTGTGGTATTTAGCTATACTATTGCAAAAAACATTAAAAGGAAGATTACTCATCATTTTTGCAGGAGCCATGCAAGGGGAAATTTTATATGCGTTTATATTAAATAAATTCGAATTTCCATATTTGATAGGGACATTTGCCTATTTAGATGTTTGTTCATTAACGGCACTACTGCTAACTGGATGGAGTGCATTAGAAAATATTGGTTCTATACTCCAAAATCATTTTCATTTTTTCGAAAAAGGAAAGCAAAAATCATCATAAAATGTTTCGTTTTCGTCAAGCTTATACCGCAACCATTCACTTTTCGTTCTTTTCCATTGCGGGAAAGGATTAACATTGATAAAATAACATAGTTAGGCCCTTCTAGATCACAGAAGGGTTTCTTTACTTAAGGCAGTAACAATGTTTACGAAAAGAGCCTTACTTAATAAGAACTAAAGGGAATGATCCCGCATTATCGGGAAGTAAGCCCCCCACTGATGTAATTTTCACTCTATGCTAACATACTAAAACGTATTTCATTATAGGAAAGAAAGGATGGCGATTGTAATTGGTTAAACCTGTTATTGCCATTGTAGGACGGCCCAACGTAGGAAAATCAACTATTTTTAATCGGATTGTCGGTGAACGAATTTCCATTGTTGAGGACATTCCAGGAGTGACAAGAGACCGTATTTATAGTTCAGGTGAGTGGTTAACACATGACTTTAATCTTATCGATACTGGTGGAATTGATATCGGTGATGAACCGTTTTTGGAACAAATTCGTCAGCAGGCGGAAATCGCCATTGATGAAGCAGATGTAATTATCTTCTTAACAAACGGACGTGAAGGAGTAACTGCAGCTGATGAAGAAGTGGCAAAAATACTATATAAATCTAAAAAGCCTGTTGTATTAGCTGTTAATAAAATAGATAATCCTGAAATGCGTGATCAAATCTATGATTTTTATTCATTAGGATTTGGTGAACCCATTCCAATTTCAGGTTCACATGGCCTAGGCTTAGGCGACCTATTAGATGAGGCAGCCAAACATTTTCCAAAAGACAAGTCAGTTGAATATGGTGAGGATGTAATCAAGTTTTCCTTAATTGGACGTCCAAATGTAGGGAAATCCTCTTTGGTCAATGCTATTTTAGGCGAAGAGCGTGTAATTGTCAGCAATATCGCCGGTACTACTCGCGACGCTGTCGATTCTCCTTATACATATGATGGGGGAAAATATGTCATAATTGATACAGCAGGAATTAGGAAAAAAGGAAAAGTTTATGAGAGTACGGAAAAATATAGTGTGCTTCGTGCACTAAGGGCAATTGAACGTTCTGACGTTGTTCTTGTTGTAATTAATGCCGAAGAAGGAATCATTGAACAGGACAAAAAGATTGCTGGATATGCTCATGAAGCGGGCAGGGCTGTTGTTATAGTGGTAAATAAATGGGATGCTGTTGAAAAAGATGAAAAGACCATGAAAGAACTTGAACGCAAGATAAGGGAACATTTCTTATTTCTTAGCTATGCTCCTATTGTTTTTTTATCTGCAAAAACAAAAAAACGGGTTCATACGCTTCTTCCAATGATCAATATTGCTAGTGAAAACCACTCAATGAGAGTTGAGACCAGCATACTTAATGATGTTATCATGGATGCGGTAGCAATGAATCCAACACCAACTGATAATGGTAGACGCTTAAGAATATATTACACAACGCAAGTGGCAGTTAAACCACCGACCTTTGTTGTATTCGTAAATGAACCTGAATTATTGCACTTTTCCTACGAGCGCTTCCTAGAGAACAGAATTAGAGAGGCATTTGGATTTGAGGGTACCCCTATCAAAATTTATGCAAGAGAAAGAAAATAAAGTTAAGGGTGGGTGTGATTTAAGTTGAATAATACTAAAACAGCAATAGCCGTTATAGGAGCAGGGAGCTGGGGAACTGCTTTGGCAATGGTACTTGCAGATAATGGACATGAAGTCCGTCTGTGGAGCCATGCTGAAGAACAGGTAAAAGAAATTAATGAAACACACACAAATAAGAAATATCTACCGGATATTGTTCTTTCAGAATTAATTGTTGGTTATGCCTCATTAAGTGATTCCTTAGCGGGAGTGGATACCCTAATATTGGCCGTTCCGACGAAAGCGATCCGGGAAGTTATCGGTAAAATTCGTGCGGTACATGCTGAACCATTAACGGTTGCACACGTTAGCAAAGGGATTGAACCTGATACGTTAATGCGCATCTCAGAAATTATTAAAGAAGAAATGCCAAGGGATTTATTAAAGGATGTCGTTGTACTTTCCGGGCCAAGTCATGCAGAAGAGGTAAGTCTTAGACATCCAACAACGGTAGCAGTTACATCCGAAAATATGGAAGCTGCAGAAAAAATTCAAGATTTATTCATTAACACTAATTTTCGTGTTTATACAAATTCGGATATCATCGGCGTCGAAATTGGTGGTGCCTTAAAAAATATTATTGCTCTTGCTGCGGGTATAACTGATGGTCTTGGCTATGGTGATAATGCTAAAGCTGCATTAATGACACGTGGGTTAGCAGAAATAGCACGACTCGGTACGAAAATGGGTGCCAACCCATTAACCTTTTCTGGCCTTGCGGGGATTGGTGATTTAATTGTTACATGCACAAGCGTGCACTCAAGGAACTGGAGAGCAGGAAACCTATTAGGGAAAGGGAAAACCCTTAATGAGGTGTTGGACAACATGGGAATGGTAGTAGAAGGCGTGAGAACCACTAAGGCTGCTTATCAGCTAGCAAAAAAGTATGATGTAAACATGCCGATTACTTTTGCCCTGTATGATGTCTTATTTAATGGGAAGAACGCAATCGATGCAGTAGATGTTTTAATGGCCCGTGGAAAAACCCATGAAATGGAAGATTTGGTCAATGTTTTAGAGGAACGAACTACTGAAGATTAAAAAATTGCATATTGAAGGAAATTGGGCTAGGATTTGCGGATGATTTTGAAAAGTTTTTCTTAATAAATGGGCGTTCGGTGAGACGCTTTGTGTCTAGATTGCATACAATGCAACGAAGCAACCTAGTAGTTATACGCTGGAGTATGGGTTATTTAGTCGTTAAAGCTGAAGTAAAGAATTCGCCCCTCTTTACTTCAGTTTTTTTTCTTTGGTTCAAAATTTTTCTAGAAAAGTTATCGCTTGTGATATAATTAATTTTCGATAAAGGGGGAGTTATATTTGTCGCCAGGTATGTTTAAAATGTGGGTCTCGATTGCAGGAATGGGGTTTATGTTCCTTGCTATTCTGACCATTTATTTAAGTAGATATAAGCTTAAAGGAGTACTCCGTATTATTACAGCCATTATCGCTTACTTATTAATGATTGTTGCCGGAATAACGCTTCTTATTGTTTTTTTAACATAATTGAGTTAAATACATAAATAAAAGGTGATTGTATGAAATGGAATCTACTCGGATGTTTTCTCGCATTAACGGCTCTTTTCCTGACAGGATGCATGTATCCAGAGGAGGAATTAGCAAAGAATCAAATCCCTTATAAAGATCAAATCTTAGCTGTTCAAACGGCAGTAGATGCCTTTAGAGAGGAAAATGGCGGAATCCTTCCAATAAAAACAAAAGAAGCTGAAACTCCAATTTATCAAAAGTATCCTATTGATTTTAAAAAAATCACACCTAAATTTATTTCAGAGCCTCCAGGAAACGCTTATGAAAACGGTGGGATTTTTCAATATGTACTTGTCGATGTTGAAACCAAACCAGCTGTAAAATTATTGGATTTAAGAATAACAGAAGCTATACGTGATATTAAATTAAGGATCAAAACAAAAGGGTATCCACCATATAAAGAACAACTTGCAAAAAATGTTTTTACTCTTGACTATAAACAATTAGGATATAAGAAAGCTCCTGTTGTAACTAGTCCATTTTCAGATCAAAATTTATCCTTTGTCATTACAGGCAGTGCTGAGGTATATGTAGATTATCGCCCTGATCTATATCAAGCAATGAAAAAAACGGATGTAAAGGTGAAACCAGGTGAGGATATCCGCCCAATATTAGTAAAGGATTCCATGTTTGTGCCTGCATACTCCTTACCATATTCTTGGGATTCTAAGACCAATGAACCAGTATTTTTAGAAGAATAAATAGTCATAACCCTTTTCCTATGAAATATATTGTAGGAGAAGGGTTTTTTTTTGGCAAATTCCAAATGAAAACATATATTGAAACCCTCCATTATCTCAAATGTTCAGACACTACAGATACAAGAGAACCTAGTGAATTTTTTATAAGGGGGTAAAAAAATTTTAGAAAAGTGTCATAACATTATAGGACAACGTCATAAACATATACTGTCCAAAAATACCTAAAATGGATGTTTAATCCCACTTTACTCTATGATCGGGAGGGGATCACTTGGAAAAGGTTGATATTTTTAAGGATATTGCCGAGAGAACCGGCGGTGATATTTATCTAGGAGTAGTCGGAGCAGTACGAACTGGAAAATCTACATTTATAAAAAAATTTATGGAGCTTGTTGTTTTACCGAATATAAGCAGTGAAGCTGAGAGGTCACGAGCACTGGATGAGTTACCTCAAAGCGCAGCAGGAAAAACGATTATGACTACAGAACCAAAATTCGTGCCAAATCAAGCTGCAACTGTTCATGTTGATGATGGTCTAAATGTCAATATCAGGCTAGTGGATTGTGTAGGCTATACGGTCCCGGGTGCGAAAGGCTATGAAGATGAAAATGGCCCAAGAATGATTACGACCCCATGGTATGAGGAACCCATTCCTTTCCATGAAGCAGCTGAAATTGGCACAAGAAAAGTTATTCAAGAGCATTCTACCATCGGGGTCGTTGTAACAACAGATGGGACGATTGGTGAGATTCCTAGAAGTAACTATATTGAGGCTGAAGAAAGAGTGATTAACGAGCTGAAGGAAGTTGGTAAACCATTTATCATGGTCGTTAACAGTGCACAGCCCTACCATCCAAGCACTGAAACATTAAGATCGAGTTTAGCAGATAAATATGATATCCCAGTTATCGCTATGAGTGTTGAAAGTATGCGCGACAGCGATGTTCTTAATGTCCTTCGTGAAGCACTATACGAGTTCCCAGTTCTTGAAGTGAATGTGAATCTGCCAAGTTGGGTAATGGTCCTAAGAGAAAACCACTGGCTTCGTGAAAGCTATCAAGATGCTGTCAAGGAAACCGTAAAAGATATCAAGAGATTAAGAGATGTTGATCGAGTCGTACAACACTTTAGCGAGTTTGAGTTCATTGAAAAAGCTGGATTAGCAGGAATCGAAATGGGTTCAGGGGTCGCTGAAATCGATTTATTTGCACCAGATGAATTGTATGATGATATATTAAAAGAAATCGTCGGAGTAGAAATCCGCGGGAAAGATCATCTGCTCGAATTAATGCAGGATTTTGCTCATGCTAAAGCAGAATATGACCATATTGCCGATGCCTTAAAAATGGTGAAACAAACGGGTTATGGTATTGCCTCACCAACTCTTTCAGATATGAGTCTTGAGGAACCAGAAATTATTCGTCAAGGTGCACGATTTGGTGTAAGGCTCCGCGCTGTAGCACCATCCATCCATATGATAAAAGTGGATGTTGAATCGGAATTCGCACCGATTATTGGGACTGAAAAACAAAGTGAGGAACTAGTTAGATACCTAATGCAGGATTTTGAAGATGATCCGTTATCTATCTGGAATTCAGATATCTTTGGCAGGAGTTTAAGCTCCATCGTTCGAGAAGGAATCCAAGCAAAGCTCTCCTTAATGCCGGAAAATGCCAGATATAAATTAAAAGAAACATTAGAGAGAATTATAAATGAAGGATCAGGCGGCTTAATTGCCATAATTCTTTAGGCTATGGACTCCAAAGCGGAGTCTTTTTTTTGTTGAAAAGAGGGGATTGATTAGGAGGCAAACTGCCATTATTTTAAAATATCTACCAAAAACGGACAAATTAAGTAGAATTTTGTTGAACAAAAGAAAAGATTACCATAAATTCATGAATTCTTCTTGATAAGCTGATTTGATTATGATAATCTTTAAACTGAATTACGTTATAGTGTGTGAACCCTTATTCCATAAGGGTTTTTCCTAAAAAAAGTAGATTTGTGTTACTAATTTAATCATTTTAGATTACTTTGGTAATAAAACAGCACTATGACGTATAGAAATTAGAAAAATTGTTTAGAAATGTAGATAAGTAATCTTATTTACGAATCTTGATAATTTCTTTGGGAGGAGGTGAATGGCATGAACAAGACAGAACTTATTAATGCAGTTGCTGAAGCAAGCGAACTTTCTAAAAAGGACGCAACTAAAGCAGTTGATGCTGTTTTTGATGCGATTTTAGATGCTTTGAAAAATGGTGATAAAGTACAATTAATCGGTTTTGGAAACTTTGAAGTACGTGAGCGTGCAGCTCGTAAAGGTCGTAACCCTCAAACAGGTGAGGAAATCGATATCGCGGCTAGCAAAGTTCCAGCATTTAAACCAGGTAAAGCGCTTAAAGACGCAGTAAAATAATTACATAAATTTATTGCTATAAGCGAATGCTTAAGCAAAAAGGTCATGGTAAAGTCCATGGCCTTTTTTCTATATTTTTGCTTGAACTTTAAAGATTGTGCTAATATGTATTTGTCATATATACTTGACTGAACATTAGGAGGAATTTTTATATGTCACAAGTGAATCGTGCCCAAATTGAAGAAGCGGTACGTTTAATATTAGAAGCAATCGGTGAAGACCCCAATCGTGAAGGTCTTCAGGATACACCAAAACGAGTAGCAAAAATGTATGAAGAGGTTTTTAGCGGTTTAAACGAGGATCCAAAGACTCATTTTGAAACAATTTTTAGTGAAGATCATGAAGAATTGGTATTAGTTAAAGATATCCCGTTTTATTCCATGTGTGAACATCATCTCGTTCCTTTCTTTGGAAAAGCACATGTAGCATACATTCCTAAAAACGGCCGTGTTACCGGATTAAGCAAATTAGCCAGGGCAGTTGAAGCTGTCGCAAAGAGACCTCAGCTCCAAGAACGGATTACTTCCACAATTGCAGACAGCATGATGGAAAAATTAGAACCACACGGGGTAATGGTAGTTGTCGAAGCAGAACATATGTGTATGACCATGCGCGGAGTTAAAAAACCAGGCTCTAAAACTGTAACCACTGCTGTCCGCGGAACTCTTTCGGAAGATGCTGTTGCACGGTCTGAAGTGCTTTCGTTAATTAAATATTAGTTATTATTCCTAATCGTATTTGAGGTGATTACATGGAGAAACGAGAAAATCAAAATAGTGAGTATGTAGTGATTAAGGCAATTGATGATGGGGTCAATGTTATCGGCTTAACTAGAGGATCTGATACTAAATTTCATCATTCAGAGAAGCTTGATAAAGGAGAAGTCCTTATTGCTCAATTTACAGAGCATACTTCCGCTATTAAAATCAGGGGAAATGCGAAAATTCTCACACAACTTGGTCAAATAGAAAGTGAACTAAAAAAATAAAAAATAATTCTAATCACACTGTTTTCATCTTATTTCATATCAGCTTAAATGATTATTTTGTGAATTTCTGCCTAAAGAATATCTTTTATGTTATAATGGTGTCTGCCTTGTTTTTAGAAAAACGGCATGAATTTTACTATGCAAATAGGAAATAAGAATACATAAAGACATTACTTAGGGGAAGCAAGGGTGATTTAATTGCTGGACATTCGACAAAAATTCACAAATATTAGAGAGCAGGTCGAAAAAAGAGTTTGTGACACATACTTGCTCAAATATATTGAGGTTCCAATTATTGATGAGGATAAACTGCTTATCCTAGTCTCAATAATGGAGCGTCTCGAATTGTCATACAGCGATATGAAGAATTACGCCTTATCAACAATGCTAATACAAATCGCCCTTGATACACATGAACGTATATCAGATGCATCTGTTGACGAAAAAAATCGTCAATTAACTGTTCTTGCTGGGGATTACTTTAGTGGATTATATTACAAGCTTTTGGCAGAATCAGAAGATATATTGATGATTAAGGCACTTTCTAAAGGGATTAAAGAAGTGAATGAAAATAAAATTTCAGTTTATCAAAATGAAATAGGATCAATAGAAGAGTTAATGACAAGCATTAAGCGAATAGAAAGTTCCTTACTTGGACATCTCTCTGAGTATTTTAAAGTTGACCTCTGGAATGAATTTCTTGAAAATTTACTTCTGTTTAAACGTTTATTAAAAGAAAAAAGCCTATTTATCAAATCAGAAAACTCCGTTTTATTCGAAGCCATGAAATCAATTGTATTCCCAATTAATAACTTTAAAATGAAAGAGTTATCAAGTGATCAAAAAAGTCACTTGTTTCAATATTGTGACCAGTATCTTGAAATAACAAAAAAAGTGATTGAAAAAGGATTAGAGCAACTTCCCTACTTAAATGAACTACTTGAGAATAGAATTATTTTGCTATTAAACCAATACCAGCCAAATGCAAAAACTTTTGTGGAAGAAGGGTAATAAAATCATGCAGGAATCGAAAGAACAGCGGGTTCACAATGTGTTTGAAAAGATTTCCGATAACTACGATAAAATGAATTCTGTTATCAGTTTTCAACAACACATCAAGTGGCGGAAAGACACGATGAAAAAAATGAATGTACAGCCTGGTTCGCGAGCTCTGGATGTTTGTTGCGGTACTGCTGATTGGACAATAGCCTTAGCTGAAGCAGTTGGTCCAACAGGTGATGTGACTGGTTTGGATTTTAGCCAAAACATGCTCAATGTGGGGATAGAAAAGGTTAAAGACCTAGGATTAAAACAGGTGAAATTAGTACATGGTAATGCAATGGAACTCCCTTTTCCAGATAATAGTTTTGATTATGTTACGATTGGCTTTGGTTTAAGGAATGTCCCTGATTATCTGACCGTATTAAAAGAAATGCACCGTGTAGTAAGGCCTGGCGGAATAGCTGTCTGCTTAGAGACATCACAGCCTACCTTAATAGGCTATAAACAGCTCTATTATTTTTATTTTCGCTTTATCATGCCGATGTTTGGTAAGCTGCTTGCAAAAAGTTATCGTGAGTACTCTTGGCTACATGAGTCTGCGCGTGATTTTCCTGGGATGAGGGAACTTGCTAAAATGTTTGAACAAGCCGGCTTCAAAGATGTGAAATATAAACCATATAGCGGCGGCGCAGCAGCTGTTCATATTGGTAAGAAGAATTAATTTTTTGAACTAGAAGACAGGATGAAAAGCTGGGTGAATACAAATGAAATTAAAAATGATGTATTCATTTTTGAATTCGGATATTAACTTGATTGAAAAAAAGTTGGAAGAGACTATACATGCAGAGTCCCTTCTACTGAAACAAGCTTCTATGCATACATTACAAGCCGGAGGAAAAAGAATTCGTCCTGTTTTTGTTTTGCTTGCTGGTAAATTTGGTAATTATGATATACATGTGATGAAGAATGTTGCTGTTGCACTTGAATTAATACATATGGCCTCACTTGTCCATGATGATGTGATCGACGATGCTGATCTACGGCGAGGGCAGCCAACAGTTAAATCCAAATGGGATAACAAAATCGCTATGTATACCGGTGACTTTGTCTTTGCTCTAGCGATAGAATTAATGACTAACATAGAGAATCCTATTGCCCATAAAATTTTAGCTAATACAATTGTTGAAGTATCACTAGGGGAAATTCAACAAATAAAAGATAAATATCGCTTTAATCAAAACCTCCGGGATTATCTACGTAGAATTAAGAGAAAAACGGCTCTCTTAATTGCTGTTAGTTGTCAATTAGGAGCCATTGCTGCTAATGTGGAGGAATCTGTCCATAAGAAACTTTACCGTTTTGGGTACTATGTTGGTATGTCTTATCAAATTATTGACGATATTTTAGATTTTACTTCTACTGAGAAGGAATTAGGGAAGCCAGCTGGGGGAGATCTGCTGCAGGGAAATATTACTGCCCCTGCGCTTTTTGCAATGGAAAAGGATGAAATACGTAGAGAGATTGAAAAGGTTCATGAATCTATGGGCTCTTTAGAGATAACAAAAATAATTTCTATTATTAAAAACTCTGGTGCAATTGAAAAATCAATCGCCCTAAGTGATCTTTATCTCAAAAAGGCTTTGGCAGAATTAGAGGGATTACCTGCAAATAAAGCGAAAAAAACTCTGCACGATATTGCAAAGTTCATTGGGAAACGGAAATTTTAAACAACTTGTTAAATTTTCGAAAAAATGATAGTATTTTTCATGGATTGTTTTCTAAAAAAAACAATCATTATACATAATAATTTATTTTAGGAGTGGAATTCATGGAAAAAACATTTTTAATGGTAAAACCTGATGGCGTACAACGTAGTTTAATTGGAGAAATTGTAGCACGTTTTGAAAGAAAGGGCTTTCAATTAGTTGGAGCTAAATTAATGAGTATTCCAACTGAACTAGCTGAAGAACATTATGGTGAACATAAAGAGCGTCCATTCTTTGGAGAATTAGTAGACTTTATTACTTCTGGCCCGGTTTTTGCAATGGTTTGGCAAGGTGAGAATGTGATTGCAACTGCCCGCCAAATGATGGGCTCTACTAATCCGAAAGATGCTGCACCTGGAACTATTCGCGGCGATTTTGGATTAACAGTAGGGAAAAATGTTATCCATGGTTCTGATTCACCTGCAAGTGCTGAGCGTGAAATTGGCTTATTTTTTAAAGATTCTGGGGTTGTAGAATACAATAAACTCGTAAACGAATGGATTTATTAATCGAATGAAAAAAGGGCATTTGTATAGTCAATATACGAATGCCCTTTTTTTATGAAATTAATTCTCTTTTTTCTGAATTCTTATACTATGTTTATTGAGCGGTATATGGTATATTGATACAAAATTCTTTAATGAGTTGAAGGGGGAAAGTGAAATGGGAATGAGATATTTAACAGCAGGAGAATCCCATGGGCCGCAATTAACAACAATTATAGAAGGCCTCCCTGCAGGTATGCCATTATTATTGGAAGATATAAATGAAGAATTATCTAGACGCCAAAAGGGTTATGGCCGAGGAAGAAGAATGCAAATTGAAAAGGATACAGCTCAAATTGTTTCTGGGGTCCGTCACGGTTACACTCTTGGTTCTCCCATTGCATTAGTTGTTGAAAACAATGACTGGAAACATTGGACGAAGATAATGGGCGCAGAACCACTAGAAGAAGGACAAGAAGATGAAGTAAAACGGAAAGTAACTCGTGCCCGTCCAGGCCATGCTGATTTAAATGGTGCAATTAAATATGGGCACAGGGATATGAGAAATGTCCTTGAACGTTCTTCTGCACGTGAAACAACCGTTAGAGTTGCTGCAGGTTCCGTTGCCAAAAAGCTATTATCATTGGTTGGTGTTGAACTTGTTTCACATGTGGTTGAAATAGGCGGGGTAAAGGCTGAATTGGATAGTTCACTTACCTTTAAGGAATTAAAGGAAAAGACAGAAAATTCTCCTGTACGATGTGCTGATCCAAATGTGGAAAATGATATGATGGCTGCCATAGATGAAGCAAAGAAAAATGGGGATTCGATTGGCGGCGTCGTAGAAGTGATTGCTACGGGTATGCCAGCAGGAGTTGGAAGTTACGTTCATTATGATCGTAAATTGGATGGAAAACTAGCAGCAGCGATAATGAGTATAAATGCCTTCAAAGGTGTAGAAATTGGCATTGGTTTTGAAGCTGCAAGGAAGCCTGGAAGTGAAGTTCATGATGAAATAGCTTGGGATCAAGTAAAAGGTTATTACCGTAAGACTAATCGTCTTGGCGGATTTGAAGGTGGTATGACAACAGGTATGCCAGTTGTTATCAGAGGTGTGATGAAACCAATCCCAACACTATATAAACCATTAATGAGCGTTGATATTGACTCAAAAGAGCCTTTTGCTGCAAGCGTCGAACGTTCAGACAGTTGTGCAGTGCCTGCTGCAGCTGTTGTTGCAGAAAATGCTGTTGCATGGGAACTTGCAAACGCATTGGTAGAACAATTTTACAGTGACCGTTTTGAAACCTTTGCAGAGGAAATTAACAGGCAACGTGAATATGCGAGGGAATTTTAATGGAAACCATTCAAATCCATACAGAGTCAAAAAACTATAATGTCTTTGTGGGGGAAGGGGTAAGTAAGGAAATTGGAGCTTTTTTGGCCAATCACTTTACAGGGTTAACAAGAATATTAATTATTACCGATGAAACTGTGGCAAATCTGCATCTGGAAAAATTATTGTTGGAGTTGAATTCGTTAAACCCTGTAATTTTTACTGCTCCTAGTGGCGAACATGCAAAAACGTTTGACGTTTATTACGATGCGCTTTCAACGGCACTTGAAAACAAACTGGACCGGAAATCTGTCATAATCTCATTAGGCGGTGGGGCAGTTGGAGATTTGTCAGGATTTGTTGCTGCATCCTTTATGAGGGGCATTCCATTTATACAAGTCCCAACCACCATATTAGCTCACGACAGTGCCGTAGGCGGCAAGGTAGCCATTAATCATCCGCTCGGGAAAAACATGATTGGAGCCTTTCATCAGCCAGAAGCTGTTTTTTATGATTTAGAAGTCCTTAAAACACTACCAGTACATGAGATTCGTTCAGGTTTTGCTGAGGTTATTAAACATGCACTCATTGATGATGCCAATTTCTATGAGTGGCTAAAAGAAAATGTCCAGGACCTTCAAACAATCCCATTGGAGATTCTATCAGAATCCTTAATTAAAGGCATAAAAGTAAAAGGTAAAATCGTTGGTCAAGATGAAAGAGAAACTGGGATTCGAGCTTACTTAAATTTGGGCCATACACTTGGGCATGCGATAGAATCGGAAATGGGTTATGGGAATTTTACTCACGGAGAAGCAGTGATGATCGGAATGATTTATGCACTAAAGCTAAGTAAACAATTACTTGGACTTACTTTCGATTTAGAAGAATTTACAAACTGGATTGAAAAACTTGGTTATGAATCGAAAATTCCGGGGAATCTATCCTTTGAAAAATTAATTAATAAAATGAAGCAGGATAAAAAGTCAGTTAGGGACGCAATTCGTTTTGTCTTACTTGAACAATTGGGGCAGCCAACAGTGAAGGAAATATCGGAAAGAGTTTTACTAGAACAATTAAACAGTTAATAAAGGGGGGCTTTTCTTGATTAGAGGGATGAGAGGAGCAATCACGGTTGATCAGAATTCAGAGGAAGAAATTATCTCTGCTACAGAAGAACTATTTGTTAGGTTAATTGAAGAAAATCATTTACAACCAGATCAGGTCGGGTCCATTTTTATTTCAACCACCCAGGATGTAAACGCGGCATTCCCTGCAAAGGCTCTTCGCAAATTTGAGGGGTGGACATATGTTCCTGTGATGTGTATGCAGGAAATTCCTGTACCAAATTCTTTAAAGATGTGTGTCAGGGTCATGATGCATGTGAATATTAACATACCACAAGAAGAAATTATTCATGTATACTTAAAAGGTGCAACAGTTCTGAGGCCCGACCTTGGCAGCAGCCTAGCAAAATAGGTAGAATTTATTAATGATTTAATAGAATAACCTTACGAACGGAGTGAGTAAACATGAGATGGAAAGAGCAGTTATTACAACTGACTCCTTATCAACCAGGTAAATCAATAGAGGCAGTAAAGAGGCAATATAAGCTTGATAAAATCGTAAAGCTAGCTTCAAATGAGAATCCTTTTGGATGCTCAGGACAAGTACTAGAGGCTCTTCAATCGAATCAAACAAGTTTGGCTATTTATCCAGATGGCTACGCAACTACTTTAAGAGAGACACTCTCAGCATTTTTAAAAGTTGATGAAGAAGAATTAATATTTGGAAATGGCTCAGATAACTTAATTCAAATCATTTCAAGGGCACTTCTACATCCGAATGCCAATACAATTATGGCCACACCTAGCTTTTCACAATATAAGCATAACGCAGTTATTGAAGGGGCGGTTTGTAAGGAAGTCCCGCTTGTAAACGGAGAACATGATTTAGACGCGATGTTGGCAGCGATTGATGATCAGACCAATGTTATTTGGTTATGCAGCCCTAATAATCCTACAGGTACATATATACCAGAATCTAAGTTAAACGCTTTTCTAGAAAAAGTTCCAGCCGATATTCTGGTTGTACTCGATGAAGCTTATTATGAATATGTTGTCGCTGAAGATTACTATGATTCCATTAAATTAGCTCGAAAATATGAAAATTTAATTGTCCTGAGAACTTTTTCAAAAATATATGGTCTTGCTGCCTTGAGGATTGGATATGGGGTTGCCAATCGGTCAATTATTAAAGCACTTGAACCTGCTCGGGAGCCATTTAATGTTAATTCTTTAGGTCAATTAGCGGCGACTGCAGCAATAAAAGATCAGGAATTTATTAACACCTGCAAAGAAAAAAATAGGCTGGGACTTGAACAGTTCTATGAATTCTGTGGGAAGTATGAACTCGACTATTACCCATCACAAACCAATTTTATTTTAATTGATTGTAAAACAGATGGGGACCTGGTATTCCAAAATCTAATGGAGAGAGGCTATATTGTTCGTTCCGGGAAAGCTCTTGGTTTTCCTACTGGGGTTAGAATTACAGTGGGATCATTTGAACAAAATGAAGGTGTTCTCAATGCATTAGGAGAATTTTTGTCTCAAAAGTAAAAAAGTTCTGCTTTGTTTTTAGGGGGAGTTATCATTGAAAGGCCGTGTTTTTGTTATAGGCTTAGGATTAATTGGAGGTTCTCTAGCCCTTTGTATAAAAAAGGAACATGGGGATGCAACTATTGTAGGATTCGATATTAATAGTGAACAGGCAAGACTAGCAAAAATGCTTGGGGTCATTGATGAAATAGCGGACGATATCTACAGTGGCGCAATTGATGCTAATTTAATTATTATTTCTGCACCTGTAAATGAAACAGAGGAAATTATTCAGTTCCTTGCAGGTCTCCCTCTCCATCCAGAGGTTATTGTGACAGATACAGGTAGTACAAAAAGCAAGATTGTTGGAAGTGCCAAGAGTTTATATGATAGAGAAATTACCTTTATTGGTGGACATCCAATGGCTGGATCTCATAAAAGTGGTGTATCTGCTGCCAAAGAAATTTTATTTGAAAATGCATTTTACCTGTTAACACCACAGGAACATATAGAAGATTCAAAAGTAGAAATACTAAAATCATGGTTAATAGGTACAAAAGCCAAGTTTTTAACGATCACGCCAGAAAATCACGATTATCTCACTGGGATTGTCAGTCATTTCCCTCATATTATTGCTGCCTCTATTGTTCGCCAAACTGAAAAGTTAGCAGAAGCCGAGGGCCTAATTCCTCGTCTAGCAGCAGGCGGGTTTAGAGATATAACCCGGATTGCCTCAAGCAGTCCAAAGATGTGGAAGGATATCCTCCTCCACAATCGCGAGATATTGATTGAATTGCTCAATCAGTGGCAAGAAGAAATGAATGGTGTCAAAATGTTGCTTGAAAATGAAAATAGTTCGGCAATATATGACTATTTTCACCAAGCAAAACAATTCCGTGATGGTCTGCCTGTAAAAGAAAAGGGTGCGATTCCGGCATTTTATGATTTGTTTGTTGATGTACCGGATTACCCAGGTGTAGTTTCTGAAATTACCGGTTATTTAGCGAAGGAAGAAATTAGTATCACTAATATTCGAATTCAAGAAACACGTGAAGATATAAATGGTATTTTAATTATTAGTTTTCAAACAGAAGAGGACCGACAAAAAGCTGAACAATGTATTGGTACCTATTCCAACTATGAAACATCTATTGGTTCTTAAAAATGATAAATAAAAGGTGATTTTTCATGACGTCTCTTAAACTGAAGACAAATATAACAAGCTTAAATGGGGAATTAACCATTCCAGGGGATAAATCAATATCGCATCGGTCTGTTATGTTTGGTTCAATTGCTCACGGTGAAACCAAGGTTTCCAATTTTTTACCTGGGGAAGATTGCTTAAGTACTATTTCTTGCTTTCGAAAGCTTGGAGTTACTATCGAAGAATCTAATGGTCAACTTCGAATTATCGGAAAAGGATTTGAGGGGTTAACTGAACCTAATGAAGTATTAGACGTCGGTAATTCAGGAACAACGATTCGTTTATTAATGGGAATATTAGCAGGAAGACCATTTTTCTCCTCCCTAGTTGGTGATGAGTCAATTGGCAAACGTCCCATGACAAGGGTAACAAACCCATTGTCGGAAATGGGTGCCAAAATTGATGGGCGAAAAAACGGTTCCTTCACACCCATTTCTATCCGCGGCGGTGAATTAAAACCTGTAAATTATCAACTTCCAGTTGCAAGTGCCCAGGTAAAATCTGCTTTAATTCTTGCAGGGCTGCAAGCCGAAGGACAAAGTGTCATTATTGAGCCAGAAGAAACCCGTGACCATACAGAAAGAATGATCATTAAATTTGGTGGGGAAGTCCACAAGGATAACAAAAAGATTATTGTCAAAGGCGGACAAAAACTTACTGGAACGACGATTCACGTTCCTGGGGATATTTCGTCTGCCGCATTCTTTTTAGTAGCAGGTGCAATTATTCCTGAAAGTAGAGTTGTGTTGAAAAATGTCGGACTTAACCCAACAAGAACGGGAATTATTGAAGTAATGAAAAAGATGGGTGCTGACTTAGAGATTGTACAAGACAAGGAGTCCTCATTTGAACCAATTGGGGACCTGATCATTAAGACATCGAGTCTAAAAGGCACAGTTATTGAAGGCGATTTAATTCCAAAATTAATTGATGAAATTCCAATAATTGCCCTTTTAGCTACACAAGCAGAAGGTACAACAATTATTAAAGATGCTGAGGAATTAAAAGTTAAAGAAACAAATCGAATTGATACAGTTGTTCAAGAACTTAAAAAATTAGGTGCTAGGATCGAAGCGACTGAAGACGGAATGATTATTCATGGGAAGTCCAAATTAAGTGGTGGAACGGTGTCAAGTCATGGAGATCATCGGATTGGAATGATGCTTGCGATAGCAGCCCTCCTCTGTGATGAAAAAACTGAGCTTGAAAATCCAGATGCCATTTCCGTTTCTTATCCAAACTTCTTTGAGCATTTAAACAGTCTCATATAAAAAAACTGCATTTCGATGCAGTTTTTTTTATATTTTAACAAAATAGATTTTGTAGTAAGTCATAGTTTTGGAAATTTTCGCATAGCTTGTCTTAAAGATATAAAGTGGTTATTCGAACTAGACACAATGAGAAAGGGTGGTGGATAATTGTATATCATTGAAAATGCCAATCTTCTTAAAGACAAGCAAATAAAAACATGTTCGCTATTAATTAATAACAATCGAATAGATAAAATTGATTCGCATTTCAAATATTATCAGCTAATAAGAATGAACGCTGATCCATATGTTATGACCCCGACTTATGTTCTATTTAATTCAAATATTCCACATATTAAGGCCTTTCAAGAATTAAAAAAGTTTTTGATTGAAGAGTTAATGTTGAAGGGTTGCACCACCTTGTTAACTTATGTTAATGTTTCCTACGAAAATGAATTATCCACAAAAATATCCGAGCTTAGGACGGCTCTTTTAAGTAGCTCAATTGACTATCTAATTGGGGTAAGAATACCAATTCGACTGATAACTCAATCGTTTATAAGGAAATGTAAGAAGGAAAAAGTCCCAGCCATTTTTGTTGATCTTCAAAATTATGAAGAATTAGAACAAATACCATGGGGCTGGATTAAAGACGCAATGTTTCCCTTCAACAGTCCCTTAATCCCAATAATTTCTTCGGATGATAAGAAGGAAGTAAAGAGTGCTTTGTCGAAATGGAAAGGTATCATGAATAGAGAGAATGTTCCTGCTCTCTATGAAGTGTTTGAAGAAAATAACCCATTGTCTATTTCAGTATTAAATAAAATCGGATTATATCCACAAAAGGCAAGTTTAATGAGTGGTACTGAAGTGAGTTATAATTTGTATGCAAAAATAAATGAAAGCCAGAATGTTGATGATATGAGCTTATTTCATTATCATAGTGATAGACTTGTAGTAACTGTTCACAAGGGGGCCGTTCTACGAGCAGGAGATGACGTGATATTTAAACCTGGAAATGGAGAACATGTTAGGGTGCGAATTCCATCCTATTTTTCTCTGTCAAGCTAGGAGAACGAGAGGTAAGTGTCAATGGAACGAATTAATAAAATTATTAACATGTTAGAAAATGGTCAACATAATGAGGCCTTAACTGAATATAATGTTGTATTAACAAGTGGAAAGCCAGATGAAAAGTTCCTTCTTGGGGAAGAAATGTATCAATATGGATTCTTAGAAGAGGCAAAGTCTTTAATAGAGAATTTATTAGAAACTTTCCCGGAAGAAGGCGAACTTCTCGTCCTATTAGGTGAAATATTAGTTGAGGCTGGGGAAGATGAAGAAGCTATTCTTGTTCTTGAAAAGATTTCAGAACATGATGCAAATTTTGGACAATCATTACTCTTGTTAGCGGATCTTTATCAAGTCCAGGGTTTATATGAAGTTTGTGAACGAAAACTTCTAAAGGCTAAGGAAATCTTGCCAGATGAAGTCATCATAGATTTTGCATTAGGTGAACTATACAGTGAACAAGGTGAAGTAACTAAGGCGATGGATGCTTACGAAAAGGTTCTAAAAGAAGTAAATGATATAGCTGGTGTGAATATAGATCAAAGAATTGCGGACCTTCTAAGCGTATCTGGAATGTTTGAGGAAGCGTTGGTACATTATGAGAAGGCAATTAATGAAAAATTGGAAATCAATACTTTATTCGGCTATGCTTTTACCGCTCTTCAGGCTGGATATTATCAAACAGCTATAGGAAAATTCAATGAATTAAAAGAGTTGGATCCAGAATATCATTCACTATATTTACACCTTGCTTTAGCATATGAAAGGGAGGGAGAACTTGAGAATAGTTTACTTACCATTCAAGAGGGTATAAAACAAGATGATTTCAATAAAGAATTATTTTTCTCTGGTGGGAAAATAGCAACTAAGTTAGGAAAAGTGGAGGAAGGAGAAAAGTATTTCCGTGAGGCCCTTGCTTTAGATCCAGGATTTATCGAAGCGGCATTAACATTAAATAAACTCTTTTTGCTCCAAGAAAGATATGAAGATATCATTGAGTTAATGACTCAACTTGATATTAGAGAAGATGAAGAGCCCCAACTTTTATGGGATTCTGCAGTAAGCTACCAGAAGTTAGAAAAATTTTCTTACGCATTAGACAAATATGAAAGTGCATATACTTTTTTTAAGAAAAATGAAACTTTTTTACAGGATTACGGTTATTTTCTAATTGAAGAAGGAAAAACTGACCGCGCCGCCGAAATTTTTAAACAGTTACTAAATGAAGATCCAACAAACGAAGAGTATTCGGATTTACTTGAACGTCTTACAGGGTTGAAAGATTAAAAAAGCTGAATTTGCAGAGGAGGGAAACTATCATGGCAACCCCTGTTTCTGTCAACGAGAAGAAGGACTTTATTCGCTGGTTTTTAAATCATTATCAATTAAAAAGAAGAGAATGTGTTTGGATTCTTAACTATCTAATGAGCCACGATCAACTAATGGAGAAGGTTCATTTTGTTGAGCAAGCACAGTATTGTCCGAGAGGTTTAATTATGTCTACACATTGTGTTGACAAGGTACCATTTCGATTTTATAAAGAAAATGTGATGACAACAGATGCTGAAAAGTCATTTCACGATATTCGTTTAAATCGAGATGAGGATATTTTTATTCAATTAAACTTTCATGCTTCTAATCAGGCACATCAGTATGCAGCGGTTCTTGAAGAAAATTTATACGTTCCAAAACACCTTCAAGTGAATGAAAAGGATGGAATTATTGCAGAACAATTACTGCAGCGGAGCATCGAACACTTTCAACGTGAGAAAATCCTTCAATTAATCGATGATGCCCTTGATAAGCAAGATCGAAAGGCATTTCAGATTTTAACGCAAAAACTTAATACATTGACAATGTCTGTACAAAAAGGAAGCGTGCGATAAGCTGCTTCCTTTTTGTTTGGAATTTTTCTAAATATACCCATATATCTTTTATTGTTTGGGTAGAAAATGATATTATAATAATAGTGAAATCAAAAGGTTGGTGCAAAGATATGAAATGGACACCTCAAGATATTGAGACGTATTTGAATGCTAAGGAGTATGTTGACACAGCTGTTGTACCATTACTTGCCGTTTCTGTTGGGGGGGAGATGAAACAGTCAGCTGCAGGAGCGGAATTTATTACATTACTATCAGGCCATTTAGAAAGGCAGTTTACGGGAAGATTATTACTATTGCCTCCATTTACATATCTTAAGTCCAATTATGGGGAAAATACCATAAGGGATTTGAGGGAATGGGAGGCTAACCTTGCAAAGGAGGAGTGTAAACACATATTTTATCTAACTTCCGAATTAGATTGGAGAACGCAAGAAGGCGGACTAATTGGAACTGTAATATGGCTTCCATCTATCCCGCTGGAACATATGAATGATTCACAAAAGATGGCGGTTGTTGATAGTCAAGTAAAACAACTCTTAGAACTCTTTACTCAAAAATGGCATGAAAATCAGTAAATTAACCTTTTAGTATGTTTTTAAAATAGTATGATATTGACCTAACATGCAGATTGATATATCATTGTTATGTCCTAGTTTTATATGTGTTTAAAATTGTCCGTTGGACTTAACTTCGTGAATAGAGGGGGGGATATAAGCATGAGTAAGCAACGCGTTTCAAGACGTCAATTTTTAAGCTACACTTTAACAGGGGTAGGCGGCTTCATGGCGGCTGGTATGCTAATGCCAATGGTAAGATTTGCAGTTGATCCTGTTTTAAAGGCTGAAGAAGGCGGAGACTTTATCGCAACAAAGCAAAAGGTTTCTGAATTAACGGAAGAACCGGTTCGAGTTGACTTTACCTTTAAGCAAAAAGATGCATGGTACGAGTCAGAGGTAACGAATACTGCATGGGTTTATAAGAATGATGCAGGTAAAATTGTAGCCCTCTCACCTACATGTAAACATTTAGGCTGTACGGTTAACTGGAATACGGACAAGGAACATCCAAACCAGTTCTTTTGTCCATGTCACTACGGCCGTTATACAAAGGATGGGACCAACATTAAAGGTACACCACCACTTCACCCGCTTGATGTATATCCATTCAAGGAAAAAGACGGTTTTCTTTATTTAGGTAAAGCTGAACCACGGAAGGAGGCGTAACATGTTAAACAAGATTTACGATTGGGTAGATGAACGTTTAGATATTACGCCTTTGTGGCGCGATATCGCAGACCATGAAGTTCCTGAGCATGTTAATCCAGCGCATCACTTTTCAGCGTTTGTATACTGCTTTGGCGGTCTAACATTCTTCGTTACTGTAATTCAAATTCTCTCTGGTATGTTTCTAACCATGTACTATGTACCGGATATTAAAAACGCATGGGAATCTGTTTATTATCTTCAAAATGAAGTTGCTTTTGGACAAATTGTACGTGGAATGCATCACTGGGGTGCAAGTTTAGTACTTGTTATGATGTTTTTACATACACTACGTGTTTTCTTCCAAGGTGCCTACAAAAAACCTCGTGAATTAAACTGGGTAGTCGGAGTGCTTATATTCTTCGTCATGTTAGGCTTAGGTTTTACAGGTTACTTATTACCTTGGGATATGAAAGCGTTATTTGCAACAAAAGTAGGTCTTCAGATTGCCGAAGCGACACCATTTATCGGTACGCAGGTTAAGGTTTTACTTGCTGGACACGAACATATTGTTGGTGCTCAAACATTAACCCGCTTCTTTGCGATTCATGTGTTCTTCCTTCCAGGTGCATTGCTTGGATTAATGGGAGCTCACTTCTTAATGATTCGTAAACAAGGTATTTCTGGACCACTATAAAAATTCGGCTTAATTTTATAATCGAAGTTTTCTACTAACTACGGAAAAAGGAGGGGGATTGCTCGATGCATCGCGGTAAAGGATTAAAGTTCGTTGGTGATTCACGTGTTTTAGCACCTTCTGAACGAAAAAAAATGATTCCGAAAGATTACTCAGAATACCCTGGTAAAACAGAGGCTTTCTGGCCTAACTTCCTTTTGAAAGAATGGATAATAGGAGCCGTTTTTCTTGTCGGCTTTTTATGTTTAACAGTTGCCCATCCGGCCCCGCTTGAAAGGATCGCGGACCCGACTGATACTGGGTACATTCCATTGCCAGACTGGTATTTCTTGTTTTTATATCAATTACTAAAATATTCATTCGCTTCCGGACCATATACGGTTATCGGGGCAATGATTATGCCAGGTCTAGCATTTGGAGGCTTATTATTAGCTCCGTTCCTGGATAATGGCCCGGAACGACGTCCAATGAAGCGTCCGATTGCTGTTGGAGCTATGCTTTTGGCATTAGCTGCCACCGTATATTTAACTTGGGAATCTGTTGCGACACATGACTGGGCTCAGGCTGAACGCCAAGGTAAAATTGTTGCAAAGGTTGATATTGATAAGTCAAGTGCCGGCTATAAAATAGCTAGTGCCAATACATGTATTACTTGTCATGGTGAAAATCTTTCAGGTGGTGCCGGTGCTCCTGCATTAGTAGGTACTGGCTTGAAACCAGAAGAGATTGCAAAGATTGCCAAAGAAGGTAAAGGCGGTAAAATGCCACCAGGAATCTTCAAAGGGACTGACGAAGAACTTAAAACACTTTCTGAATTTATCTCAGGCCTTGGTAAGTAATAATCGAATTGTTGAAAAGCTGACGAAGGATCGTCAGCTTTTTTCTTGATGATAAAAAGCATACTGAAAGGAGCTTACTTGTGCGTTGGATATATCCTCTCTTGGCCAATCGGTCAATTATGAAACTGTTATTATTTATCAATATAGTAGGAACAATCTATGGATATTACTGGTATGGATGGCAACTAAAAGAGACACCTGCTATTTTTCTTCCATTTGTACCTGACAGCCCAACTGCTAGTTTATTTTTTGTTTTTGTCCTAATTGCTTTTCTATTAGGGAGGAACTGGCCTTTAATAGAGGCACTTGCCATTGTTACGCTATTTAAATATGGAATATGGGCAGTGGTAATGAACATACTGGTTTACTTTGTTCAAGGTGAACTAGATGCGGTTGGCTACATGTTGATTTTTTCCCATTTCGCGATGGCCGTCCAAGGTATTTTATATGCACCATTTTACCGGTTTAAATGGTGGCATTTAATAGTGACCGCTATTTGGACACTCCATAATGATGTGATTGATTATGTATTTTTCATGTTACCGAGCTATCATATGCTTGACCGCTATACCCCGCAAATTGGCTATTTTACATTCTGGCTTTCGATTCTTTCAATCGCACTTGCCTATTATTTTTCAATTCGGTCAAAACGCTACAAACTTGAAATAAAATAATTCAATATGGTCTAACCTTGTCCAACCCTACATACATTTTATTAGTAATGAAAGGGGGGACAAGGATTGAAAATCAAATGGTTATTTTTATTTGCAATTATCATGATGCTTACTCCCACAACTATTTATGCCGAACAACAATCGCCAATGGAGAAGCTTGATGATATCTCAGATGAAGCGCTCCAAATGGTGAAGTTTCATAGATATGAAGATGCAAAAAGACTGCTTGATTATTTTTCAGAACAGTTCACTAGTATTGCTGGTACGGATCAGCCATTAACCATGGATGAGGTACGAATAATTAATACCTCCCACGATGAAGCAGTGGAAGCAGCAGTTAGTTCCAATATGAAATATGAGGAACGAATAAATAAATTAGTCAAATTTCGTCTTGTTATTGATGCCATTGCAACAAACCATCAACCATTATGGGTTGAAATGGAAGATCAAATTATGACAGCCTTCCATCAAGCAAAAGACGCCGCAAAAAAAGGTGATTCAGGACACTTTCATACAAACTTCAATTCATTTTTATCTTTGTATAATGTTATCTATCCTAGTATGAAAATTGATGTGTCTGTTGAAAATGTTCAAAAATTAGATGCGCGGATTGATTTTATTAATGAATATCGTTCCCAAGTGGTAAATAATTCGAAAAGTCAACAGGAATTAGATAAACTAGATACGGACTTAGTCAATCTCTTTTCCAAAATGGAAGAGGATGAAGCAGACCCTAACATTTGGTGGGTGATTATCTCAACTGGAAGCATAATTATAATGACCCTATCCTACGTTGGCTGGAGAAAGTATCAGGGTGATAAGAACTTGAAAAAAGACCGCTCTAGGGATTTAAAGGATTGATATTAAAAAAGCAATATCCAAAGTGGAAATACCCTGGTCAAGTTGTTGACTGGGGTATTTCTGCAGCGGACATTGCTTTTTAATCTATTAATGGCATTTTATTTTCATCCAGTGTGAAACCTTCACCATGAACATCATGGACAATGGTGATGGAAACGAAGGCATGAGGATCTACCGAAGTGATGACATTTTTTAACCTGACTATTTCATTTTTAGCCACAACACAATATAAAACCTCACGTTCACTTTTCGTATACGATCCATAACCCCTTAAGGCAGTTACTCCTCGGTCCATTTCTTCCATAATTTTAGCGGCAATTTGTTCGTTTTTCTCTGAAATTATCATTGCCCCCCTAGCAGAATAAGCACCCTCTAACATGAAATCAATGACTCTTGCACCTATAAAGACAGCTACCAGTGTGTACATTGCTTGTTTATAATTTAAATATGTTACAAGTGATAGGGTGATAACACAGGCATCAAACAAGAACATCGTTTTCCCCATATTCCAGCCTGCATATTTTTGGACGAGCCTTGCGATAATATCGACTCCGCCCGTTGTTCCTCCATAACGGAAGATAATCCCCAAACCTATGCCCGTAAAAACCCCAGCAAATAATGCGGCTAATGTTAAATCACTTTCAAGCGGCATTTCTATGGGGTAACGTTGGAAAATCCATAAAAAAATAGATACCCCAACCGTACCTAAAATGGTATATAAAAAGGTATTTCGTCCTAACAATTTCCACCCAATAAAAAAAAGAGGAATATTTAAAAATAAATTTGAATAAGACGGATCCCATTTGAACAAGAAATAAAATAAGAGTGCAATCCCAGTAAATCCACCTTCTGCCAACTTGTTTTGCATATTAAAATTGACAAGTCCAAACGACATGATTGCCGCTCCTAATAGGATGAACAATATATTTTTTACTTTAAGCCCTGATAACATTAATAATCCCCCCTCTGCCATAAATTCTCTTATATGGCGGTTTTTATTATATCGAATTAAAAATGCTAGAGCAATGAGTAGTAAAAAAGAGTAGATAATAAATGAAAACATTTGTAAATCAGCGTTAATTTAGCTAACATTAACAATGAATAACAATATGGACATAATTCTCGGGATGTAGTAAAGAGGTGAAATACATGACCAAAGAAAAGACGATGAAAGACCTTCAGAAAGAAGTAGATTTGTACATAAGTCAATTTAAAGAGGGGTATTTCAGTCCTCTAGCAATGCTGGCACGATTAACAGAGGAACTCGGGGAATTTGCTAGAGAAGTCAATCATTATTATGGAGAGAAACCCAAAAAAACTAGTGAAACTGAAAAAGCTATTGAAGAAGAACTGGGTGATCTATTATTTGTATTAATTTGTTTTGCTAATTCATTAAATATAAGCCTCGAAGAAGCACATGATTATGTGATGGCAAAATTTAAAACAAGAGATAAAGATCGTTGGACTAGAATTAATGAAGAAAAAATGGAGTGAATTGTATGGAAAAAATTAAAATTATCATTGCTGGTCCCCGCGGCAGAATGGGCAGCGAGGCTGTAAAGTTAGTAACTAATACGGAGCATTTTGAATTAGTTGCGGTTGTAGATCATAAATATGATGGAATTATGTTAAGTGATTTGGAAGGTTTTCATTCAATACATAATGTGCAAGTTTATTCAAAAATTGAAACATGCCTGCAAAATGTTCAAGCAGACGTTCTGATAGACCTAACCACACCTGAAGTAGGCATGCACCATACAAAAACTGCACTTGCCTACAATGTGCGTCCAGTTGTGGGCACTACAGGATTTTCTGCTAGTGATTTAGAGGAATTAGAACGTATTTGTCAGGAGAAAGATCTTGGTTGCATTATCGCTCCAAATTTTGCAATTGGTGCTGTTTTAATGATGAAATTCTCGCAAATGGCTGCAAAATATTTTGAAGACGTAGAAATTATTGAATTGCACCACGATCAAAAGCTCGATGCTCCTTCAGGAACAGCGGTAAAAACAGCTGAAATGATTTCTGTTGTTCGAGAGGCAAAAAATCAAGGTCACCCCAATGAAAAAGAAACAATAATAGGTGCGAGGGGTGCAGAATACGATGGAATGCATATTCACTCGGTACGCTTGCCGGGATTAGTCGCACATCAACAGGTGTTATTTGGTTCAGATGGTCAGACTCTAACAATCAGGCATGATTCCTACCACCGCGGTTCTTTTATGTCAGGAGTAAGAGTGGCAGTGGAGTCCGTAATGGCACATAATACCTTTGTTTATGGACTTGAAAATATATTAAAGTAAGGAGTAATAGTGATGAACATTGCATTAATCGCTCATGATAAAAAGAAAAATGATTTGGTTCAGTTTGCGACAGCCTATCAGAATATTTTTTCGAAGCATACCTTATTTGCTACTGGGACAACCGGACAGAGGATTAATGAAGCAACGGGTTTGAGTATTACACGTTTCCAATCTGGACCACTTGGTGGTGACCAGCAAATAGGAGCATTGATTGCCCAAAATAAAATGGATGCTGTTTTCTTTTTTCGCGACCCATTAACCTCCCAGCCGCACGAACCAGATGTTACTGCATTGGTTAGGCTATGTGATGTGTACTCTATACCTCTTGCTACTAATATGGGAACGGCAGAATTATTGATTAGAGGTTTAGAACTTGGGCTTATTGAATGGAGAAATGTAATTAAAGAGAATGGTGGAATCAATGAATAATCAACATCTTGAAGTCCTTGCATTTGGTGCCCATGCAGACGATGTCGAGATTGGCATGGCAGGTACAATTGTAAAATTGACATCAGAGGGAAATCGAGTTGGTATCTGTGACCTAACAGATGCCGACCTTTCTTCAAATGGGAATGTAGAGCTAAGAAAGTTAGAGGCGGCAAATGCTGCTGAATTCCTTAACGTTTCCATGAGAACATCACTCGCTTTTCCTGATAGGGGTTTATATCTTAAAGAAGAATACATAAGAGAAATTGCAAGGGTTATAAGAACATACAAGCCTCGAATTGTGTTTGCACCTTATTTTGAGGATCGTCACCCAGATCATGGGAATTGTGCTAGTTTAGTGGAGGAGGCAGTTTTTTCTGCTGGAATTAGAAAGTATGAAACAGAAGGAAATGAGCCTGCACACCGAGTGGAGAAAGTTTATTTTTATATGATTAATGGTTTTCATAAGCCAGATTTTACAATTGATATTTCTCAATTTATAGATAAGAAACTCCAAGCTTTAAGGGCATACAAAAGTCAATTCGAGCAATCAGAAGTAAGCTACAATACTCCGCTTGTAAATGGGTATATTGAAACAGTAGAGGCAAGGGAAAGAATGTTTGGAAAGCTTGTTGGTGTTACATACGCGGAAGGATTCAAAACGAAAATTCCTATTCTTTTGAATCGTGATTTGATAGGAGAATAACCATGATGAAACTAAAAATTGGAATTACTTGCTATCCAACAGTAGGTGGTTCAGGTGTGGTGGCAACGGAATTAGGAAAAATGCTGGCTGAAAAAGGCCATGAAATTCATTTCATTTCATCTAGCATCCCTTTTAGACTGAATAAAATTTATCATAATATCTATTATCATCAAGTTGAAGTGAATCAATATTCCTTATTTCAATATCCACCATACGATATAGCATTAGCAAGTAAAATGGCGGAAGTAGTTAACAGGGAAAAATTAGATATACTGCACGTTCACTATGCTATTCCTCACGCCGTTTGTGCAATTTTAGCAAAGCAAATGAGCAACCGTGAGATTAAGATTGTCACCACATTACATGGAACAGACATAACGGTTTTAGGGTATGATCCATCGTTGACAGATGCGATTAAATTCGGAATTGAAAAATCTGATGTGGTAACGGCTGTATCCAAAGCACTTGTGGATCAAACCTATGAACTCATCAATCCTGATAAACCTATCGAAACAGTTTATAATTTTATTGATGACCGCATTTATAAAAAAAGTGATGCGCTTGCTTTAAAGTCAGATTTTGAGATAAGGGATAATGAGAAAGTTATTATTCATGTTTCTAATTTCCGTCCAGTAAAACGGGTAAAAGATGTAGTGAAATCATTTGCAAAGATTGCCTCGGCAATGCCTGCGAAATTACTGTTGGTCGGCGATGGTCCAGAAATGACCATCGTTTGTAAACAAGTAAGAGAATTAGGATTAGAAGATCAAGTCATATTTCTAGGCAAACAAGAGAGCTTAGAGGAATTGTATTCTATTAGTGATTTAATGTTGTTATTATCGGAAAAAGAAAGCTTTGGCCTTGTTGCATTAGAAGCGATGGCATGTGGTGTCCCATGTATCGGTACGAATGTTGGCGGGGTACCTGAGGTTATTAATCATGGTGTAAATGGATATATTTGTGAAGTAGGAGACATCAAGGACATTTCTAGTAGAGCGCTAGCTGTCTTGAATGATAAGAATCTTCACCAACAATTTTCTAGTCAGTCCGTATACACAGCGAAAACCAAATTTAAAGCTGATCAAATCGTTGAACAATATGAGCAAATATATTTTAATTTATTGAATTAAGGTGAAGGTAATGACAGACCCATTTTTAACAGCTAATCCTGTCTTAAAAAAGCTTGAGGATGCCGGCTATGATGCCTATTTTGTTGGGGGTTCCGTTAGAGATTTTCTGTTAAAAAGAGAGATTAATGACGTTGATATTGCAACTAGCGCAACACCGGCTGAAGTGAAAAAAATTTTTCCGAAAACAGTTGATATTGGAATAGAACATGGAACAGTTCTCGTCCTTGTAAATAATGGAGCATATGAGGTCACGACTTTCAGAACGGAATCGGAGTATCAAGATTACCGTAGACCCAATGAGGTTACTTTTATTCGAAATTTAAAAGATGACCTAAAGCGTAGAGATTTTACGATGAATGCAATTGCAATGGACAGAAATAGAAAGCTGATTGATCCATTTAATGGATTTTTAGCAATTCAGAACAAAATAATTCAAACAGTCGGAAGTCCAAGTGACAGATTCCAAGAAGATGCCTTAAGAATGATGAGAGCTGTTCGATTTGTAAGTCAACTTTCTTTTCAAATTGAAAGACGTACAGTTGAAGCATTATCCATGCTGGTTCATTTGCTTGAGAACATTGCTGTTGAAAGAAAAAGGGCCGAGTTTGAGAAACTCTTAATCGGTAAAAATAAACATAACGCACTGAATATTCTCCTTGAAACAAATATTTATTTATATTTACCTGGTTTGCAAGCGAAGAGTCAGCATTTAGAGAAATTGCTTGATTTTGAAAGTAGTGGACTTACTGTCAATGAAATGTGGTCATTATTAATTTTCTGTTTAAATTTAAAAGAAAAAGAGATAGAGGTATTTCTAAAAGAATGGCGGCTTGCACTTAAGGAAATAAGAGAGATCGGGCGAGTTGTCCATTTCTTATATAAAAGACTGGAACAAGAATGGAACCTAAATGATCTATATTCCGCAGGTCGTGAAACAATCCTTTCAACAGAAAGACTCTACCTTGTAATTAACAAAATTAAAGCTGATGATTCGATTGAACAATGGATAAACCTATATGAATCCCTCCCGATAAAAGAACGAGCAGAAATGAATGTATCTGGGAATGACTTAATGGATTGGTTCAATAAACGGGGAGGACCATGGCTAAAAGAAACGCTTTTAACCATTGAAAATAAAATAATCGCGGGACAACTAGATAATAACAAAGAAAAAATCAAGGAGTGGCTAATGAAGTGCAATCTGAAATAAGAAAAGAACTACTTGATGCATTTACAAATGCTGGTGATGATTTTTTGTCAGGTCAACATTTAGCAGACCTCATTGGCTGCTCAAGGACGGCAGTATGGAAGCATATTGAGGAACTAAGGAAAGAAGGATTTGAATTAGATGCCGTTCGAAATAAAGGATATCGGATACTAAAAACACCAGAGAAAATAACGGCTGATGAAATAAGATTCGGCTTAACAACTAAATTCATGGGGAGAAATATCCATTATGAAGAAAGTGTTGAATCAACCCAGAAGATTGCCCACCGCTTTGCTTCAGAAGATGCCTCAGAAGGGACTGTTATCATTGCCGAAGAACAGTTGTCAGGCAGGGGTAGAATGGCCCGTAAATGGCATTCTCCAAAATACACAGGTATTTGGATGAGCATGATCTTACGCCCCAATATCCCTCTTAGTAAGGCACCACAATTGACATTACTGACAGCAGTTGCAATTGTACAAGCATTTGAGGAAATGACTGACCTGATCCCAGAAATTAAATGGCCAAATGATATCCTTATAAATGGAAAAAAAGTAACTGGTATATTAACGGAATTACAGGCTGAAGCTGATCGAATTCATTCGATCATTATTGGAGTAGGTATTAATGTGAATCAAAAGAAAGACGATTTCCCATTAGAGCTTCAAGAAATTGCCACATCTCTTTACATTGAGAAAAAGGAAACTGTCTCAAGAGCAGAGTTAATTAGAAGTATCTTCATGCATTTTGAAAAACTATATACCTTGTATCTGCAACAGGGCTTTTTACCAATTAAGCTATTATGGGAGGGCTATGCTAGCAGTATCGGTAAATACATAAAAGCAAGAACATTGACAAATACCATTGAAGGAAAGGCAATCGGAATCACTGATGATGGAGTGTTGAAATTGGAGGATCAGTCTGGTTGCATCCACCATATTTATTCAGCCGATATTGAGTTATAAGGCTTGAACTTTCCGTAGAATTTGCTATAATTCAATCCAATGGGCAGTATCCAAGTGAACTGCACCTAAAACGCAATAAACAATTAAAAAAAGGTTTCTGCCTAGATCCGTTTAACGGACCGGGACAGAGGGATGAAGCATGTAAAAGAGTTACCCGGGATCCTCTGCCTTCAGAAGGATCTTTTTATTTGCTCTTTGAAATCTTCTTATCCCCTCTCCCAACTAAAAGGAGGGAAAATTGATGAAGCAAGCAACAGATTTTTTGAAAATGAAGGAAAGTAATGAAAAAATTGTCATGTTAACAGCGTATGATTACCCCTCAGCTAAACAAGCAGAAGAGGGAGGGGTTGACGTGATATTGGTGGGAGACTCCCTCGGAATGGTTGTCCTTGGGTATGACTCAACCATTCCCGTGACACTGGAAGACATGATCCATCATACGAAGGCGGTTAAACGAGGGGCTAAAAATACTTTTATTCTCGCGGATATGCCGTTTTTAACCTACCATTTATCCGTAAGAGATACATTACTTAATGCTGGCAGACTAATTCAAGAAACAGGCGCACATGCGGTAAAACTGGAAGGTGCAGATGATGTCATCGAAAAAATTGCGGCTCTCACAAAAGCAGGCATCCCTGTTTGTGCCCATTTAGGGTTAACGCCTCAATCTGTGGGTGTATTAGGCGGGTATAAAGTACAAGGAAAAGATGCCGAAGCAGCAAGGAAATTGATCGATGATGCAAAGAAATGTGAGGAAGCTGGTGCATTTGCAATCGTTCTTGAATGTGTCCCCAAACAATTGGCAGAGGAAATAACACAAAGTTTATCTATTCCAATTATTGGTATCGGGGCTGGGATTGAGGTGGATGGTCAAGTGCTTGTCTATCATGATATCCTTGGCTATGGTGTTGAGCGGGTACCAAAGTTCGTGAAACAATACCATTCCGTAAATCCATTTATGATCGAATCTATCCAAGCATATGCAGCAGAAGTTAAAAATAAACAGTTTCCTGAGGATAAGCACTCGTTCACAATGAAGGAACAGGAACTGAAAGGGCTTTATGGAGGTATTAAATGAAGGTAATCACAACCATTAAGGAAATGCAGGAGGTAATATCCCAATTCAAAAGCCAAGAAAAATCAATTGGCTTTGTTCCAACGATGGGTTTTCTGCATGAAGGGCATTTAACACTTGTAAATAGAGCAAGACAAGAAAACGATATCGTCGTCCTAAGCATATTTGTGAACCCTTTACAGTTTGGACCGAAAGAAGATTATGCTGATTATCCACGTGATTTTGAGCGTGACCGTGCCCTAGCTGAAAGTGAAATGGTAGATTTTCTGTTTTATCCATCTGTAGAGGAAATGTATCCAAACGAACTTTCTGTTAAAGTTACCGTACAGGAACGGACAGATGTTTTATGTGGGAGTTCACGCCCCGGACATTTTGACGGAGTAGCTACGGTCATTACAAAGTTCTTTAACATCATCATGCCAATACGAGCTTATTTCGGTAAAAAAGATGCCCAGCAGGTTGCGGTTATTGAAGGGTTAATTTCAGATTTTAATATTCCTGTGGATCTGGTTGCGGTAGATATCATCCGGGAAACTGATGGACTAGCCAAAAGTTCTCGAAATGTTAATCTCCTGCCAAAGGAAAGACAAGAAGCACCTGTCCTATATCAAAGCCTAAAAGCAGCAGAAGCAGCCATTAATGAAGGTGAACGAGATCCTGTTAAATTAATTACTTTGATTCGCGAAAAAATTAGGAATGATTCGACTGGTGTAATTGATTATGTCCAAATCTACTCCTATCCACAATTAAAGCCATTGGAAAAATTAGAGGGTACCATTATTATTGCACTCGCTGTAAAATTTTCAAAGGTACGATTAATAGACAATTTTATTACGAATATAGATTGATAGGGAATATGAGGAAATGGAGGTAGAGGATATTGTATCGCAACATGATGAACGGAAAGATCCATCGTGCCACTGTTACAGAGGCAAATTTAAATTATGTAGGCAGTATCACAATCGATGAGGACATATTAGATGCAGTTGGAATGATTGCAAATGAAAAGGTTCAAATTGTTAACAATAATAATGGTGCACGCCTAGAGACCTATATTATTCCGGGTGAAAGAGGCAGTGGAGTCATTTGTTTAAATGGTGCAGCCGCCCGTCTTGTTCAAAAAGGTGATATCGTCATTATCATTTCCTATGCGCTGATTGCTGATGAAAAAGTAGCATCACATCAGCCAAAAGTGGCGATAATGGATGAAGACAATCGTATTAAAGAACTGATCCATGCTGAACCTGCACTCACAATTATGTAATCCCCAGTTTTGGGGATTCAAGCTGTCGAAAAACCCTCGGCAGCTTTTTATTTTATTCAATCACTTCAACAGTTTACCGCATTAATTCGTTATAATACTATTGGTATATTGACTTTAAACAGGTCTGTTGATTGGCGCTCCAGGCACTTCGCTTTCCGCGGGCGTGCCGGGGAGCCTCCTCGTCGCTTCGCTCCTGCGGGGTCTCCCCTGACCCGTACTCCCGCAGGAGTCTTCGTGCCTTCCGCACCAATCAACAGAGTGTTGTTAATAAAGACCTTCAACTCAACTTATAAATAATAAAAATAAGTGGTGAAATCAATGTTTAAGCCAAAAGAGTCTAGCCAAAGTGAATATGAATTTGTATCTATTGATGAATGGGTACCTGATGTCCATCTTCTTCGTTTGATTGATAAATATATTGATTTTTCGTTTCTTCTTGAGAAGGTCCGTCCTTATCAAAGCGATTGAAGAATGTGAGTGAACAGGCTCTTCTTACTGCAGCCTGCCAAAATATAAAAAAGATTGTGACACACTTAGCAAGGTTAGAAAAAGTGTGTTGCAATACTTTAGGTTGATTTGCCCCCCTGTTGATTGGAGCGGAGGGCACTCGACTCCTGCGGGATAGAGAGGTCACTGGAGACCCCGCAGGCGCCAAAGCGCCGAGGAGGCTCCAGGACCTCCCCGCGGAAAGCGAGTGCCCGGAGCGGAAATCAACAGGCCCATTTGCAGGCTATTTAGTTAGTTTCTGACAAAATAAAAAATTCTGAGAAAAATACCCTTTCTCGACAATCTGAATCTTCGGGGATTTTTCTTTTTTAACGAGAGTTTTATATAATATACATAAAAATTATCGTAAAGTTAATGGTAGAATCGAAAGCTCTTAGTAGTGTATACTTTTTCTTTTGAAGATAATGTGATACCGTTTTAATGAACGAAGGTTTGGGGTGTTAATAAATGCTAAATAAATTCGTCGTAATCGATTTGGAAACTACGGGAAACATTCCAAAAAGGGGTGATAAAATCATCCAATTTGCAGCTGTGGTCATTGAAAATGGAAAAATCACAGAAGAGTTTTCATCATTAATTAATCCAAAGAAATCGATACCAATATTTATTGAAGAATTAACTGGTTTGAATGATGATATGGTGAAAGATGCGCCGCTTTTTTCGGAAATAGCAGAAAAAGTTATGACTTTACTGGATGGGGCTTATTTTGTTGCCCATAATGTTTTGTTTGATTTGTCCTTTCTTCAAGAAGAATTAATCCAATCAGGCCAAGAAGGGTTCTTCGGTCCTGTTCTTGATACGGTTGAAATGGCGAGAATCCTTTATCCGACTGCAGATGGTTATAAGCTTTCTGATTTAGCGGAGCAGGAAAAATTAAGCCATGATCGGCCACATCAAGCAGATAGTGACGCACTAGTTACTGCTGAATTATTTCTCATTCTTTTAGATCGATTAACTTCATTACCAATCGTAACACTAAAACAGCTTGCTCATTTATCAGGAGGGCTGAAAAGCGATCTTCAGCAATTACTTGATGAAATCTTGGTTAATAAGGAAGACACGCCAGAAAGATTACCTGAGTCTATTGAGATTTTTAAGGAACTAGCCTTAAAAAGAATTCTAGAACCTGTTGGTTCAACAGCTGAAGAAAAAGAATATCAATATCCTGTAACTGAGGCTGAAAAAACCGCATTAGTCAGTAAGGCATTTGATGCTTTTGAGAAGAGGACTGGCCAATTTACGATGATGGATACTGTCTATCAGGCGTTTCAAAGTGAAAAACATTCTGTGATTGAGGCTGGAACGGGTGTTGGTAAATCTCTGGGCTACTTGCTGCCGATTGCCTACTTTTCAAGACAATATAGGCTTCCCATCATCGTGAGTACGCATACTATTCATTTACAAGAACAAATTCTAAATAATGAAATTCCGCTCTTGGCAAAACTTTTGCCTTTTTATTTAAACTCCGTTTTGCTCAAGGGGAGAAATCATTATCTTAGTTTAGAAAAGTTTAACCAGACACTAGCAGAGGATAACGATAATTACGATACTGGTTTAACAAAAATGCAAATTCTTGTGTGGCTGATTGAAACAGAAACCGGCGATCGCGATGAGTTAAACCTTTCCAGCGGCGGGCAAATTTTTTGGAACAAAATTAAGAACGAACCCGCTGTTTTTTCACAGAACCAAGCGTGGCAAGAAAGAGATTTTTATTTAAGGGCCAAAAGACAAGCGCAAGTAGCTGATATTATAATTACAAATCATTCTTTATTATTAAGTGACATTAAAGCAGAAGGCACAATCCTTCCTGAATTTTCTTATGCCATTATTGATGAGGGGCATCATTTTGAAAAAGCGGCAAGTCAGTTTTTTGGTCATACATTAGATTATTTATCCACCCGTCTTTTATTAGGTCAATTTGGACTTTATGATCAAAGACAGCTATTTTATGAAATGGAGAGCCTAATGGCTTCTGTACCAAAGAAAAACGATAGCATGACACCGACAATTAAGTTAAATCAACTTATGGCTGATTTAACTTTTGAAACAGATGAATTTTTTCAATTGATTGCCCATTTTGCCAGAGCCAAAATGACTAATAAAAAAGGAATAAATCGTGCCAAAGTCCGCTTTTCCGCAAATGATGAAGTAAAAGGGAAGGCAGTTGTTCATAGTGCAGAGAGGTTTTCCTTCTTACTTAAGGACCTTCATTCAGAAATCATCGAACGCCTTGAATGGATTAAAAAGGAAAGTAATTCCTTATCACGTGCGGAAGAAAATAAATTGGAAGAAATCCTTTCCTTTCAAAATGAATTAGCAGAACTTAGAAATACGGTCATCGATTCCTTTCTTAAAACAACCAACGATGTAAAATGGATTGAAATAGATATTCGATCCCCGCAAAATGTGACTACCTTTATGGCTCAGCCAGCTTTCGTTGCCGGTAAGCTAAAGGAACAATTTTTTCAACATAAAAAAGCGGTAGTTTTTACATCAGCAACGTTGACAGTAAATAAATCATTTGATTATTTCATCAAGGAAATTGGATTAGTCCCTGATTCAACCATACAAGTAAATATCCCATCTCCATTCGCATATAATCAACAGGTGCAGCTTTTAATTCCGGAGGACTTACCAGAAATAAATACTGTTTCATTAGATGACTATGTTATTTCAATAACGGAGCATATCATTACAATTGCTGAAGCAACTAAAGGAAGGATGCTGCTTCTATTTACCGCCTATGACATGTTAAAGAAAACCTATGAATTAATTAAAGAAAGTGGTTTTTTACATGACTATGCAATGATTGCGCAAGGGATAACCAGTGGAAGCAGAACAAGGCTAACCCGGAATTTCCAACGCTATGAAAAGGCACTATTGTTAGGGACAAGCAGTTTCTGGGAAGGAGTAGATATACCTGGTGAGGACTTATCTTGCCTTGTTATTGTCAGACTTCCATTTAGTTCTCCAGATGACCCTTTCACGGAAGCGAAATGTAAGTTAATTGAAAAACGCGGAGGGAATTCATTTTCAGAGTACTCGCTCCCAGAAGCGATCCTTAGATTTAAACAAGGGTTTGGCCGCCTCATTCGAACAGAAAATGATCGAGGAATAATTGTGGTCTTTGACAAAAGGATCGTAACGACCAAATACGGTAAGGCATTTTTGAAATCCATTCCTACAGTGCCCATTAATAGGGGAAAGATGGATGATTTAGTTGGAATTATCCATTCTTGGTTATGATTTGATGAATATCAAGAAGTGATGAAGAGTGCTTATTATACTGGATAAAAATTGGTAAAATGCACATCCTATTTATAGGAGGTGTGTCATGAGAACCTTACTAGTTATATTGTCCTTATTTATTCAAACGACACTCATGGTTGAAGCATCAATGCCATCATTAAATGATATTGAAAATATCGATTTAAATATTAAGGATCATGAAGTTGCAGTCACTTTTCTCGGTCTGTCTGAAGGGGAGGCAACCCTAATCCAAGGTGCAAATAATGAGAATATCTTGGTAAATGCCGGAGGGAAAGAAACGGTTGCGGAATTAGAAGGTTGGCTTTACCTTTATGATGTAAAGGATATATCTAAATTAATTCTTACAACTAACGAACTGGAACTCACAGAAAAACAATTTAACCGGTTAATTTCGAAATATCATATAAGAGAAATTATTACAACTCCTGAACTTTCTGCTGAAATCAAAAAAGAACAGGGTACAACCAATAAAGCGGCTGTTGTCTCATGGGGTGCGAGCACAAAGAAAAGAATCCTCCCTGAGATGATTGCTGTAGTTCAATTCGTGGGAAAAGACGATAATGAGGGTATGGATTTGACCCTTGAGTTTTTTAATCATCGAATTCTCCTAATGACGTCATTTACTCCACGGGCAGAGAAAACGCTCATGACGAAGGATCTGGAGAATATTAATGTTTTTAAGATACCTAAGTATGCGATGAAAGACGCTTTATCTGAAAAATTAATCGAGTATTTAAATCCACAAATTTCAATTCTGTTTGCACCAGAAGAAGAGAAGCATGACCCAGATATTCTCGTCGATCTTCATGAGTCTTGGTCAGAAATTTATTCAACAAAGAAACATGGTACAATAACGATAAAATTTACCGACTCAAATTATGAGGTCATAACGATTCCAATTGAAGCAGATGATTAAAATTAAATGAGAAAATCATCGCATCTTAGACCCGCTTTTTGCTTCTACCTGTTATAATAATGGATATGATTTATCAAAAAATGTAGAGAAATAGGAATATATTGGAGGAAAACGGATGGAAAGTAAAATAGAAGTTTTATCAACAGTGAAAATCCAGCATAGTCCGGATTTGTATAAAATTGTTGATGCCCTGAATCGAACCTTGAAACAGGAAGATCTTATGTTTGGACTTGCACTGGATCAAGAGAATCAAAATACAGCAATTTTTACGATTTATCGTACATAAAGAAGTGATTTCTAAATGAAAAAGTGGATTATTGTACTATCAATATTGGTATTAGCCCTATGTGGATTGTTGATTAAGGTGTATGTATCAGCAGTCGATCCTGTAAAAACAGCAGAGAAAAAAGCTGTCTTACTTGCGAAAAAGGAAATTTCTTTAAAAGAGGTTGAAGATTTCCATATTTATAATGGTATCGAAACTGTTAATGTCATCGAGGGGAAAAGTAAGCAGGGCGAAGAAATTATCGTGTGGATTCCTGAAAAAAGTAAGGAAATTTTCGTAAGAAAAGCGAAGAATGGGCTAACCAAAGAAGCAGCCATTCAAAAACTTCAACAAGAAAAAAGTCCAAAGAAAATCATTTCTGTTCGTCTCGGTATGGAAAAAAATATCCCATTATGGGAAATTTATTACCGTTCTAATAATAATTTAATAAATTATTATTATGTTCACTTTGATACTGGTGAATGGCTAAAAAAAATTGAAAACCTATAAAAATAGATGGAGAGCGGAGGAATTAGTATGGTAGTGGAATTAGCTAACCGTGTAAAAGCACTTACACCTTCAACGACATTAGCGATTACGGCAAAAGCAAAGGAATTAAAAGAACAAGGGGAAGATGTCATCGGTCTGGGGGCCGGTGAGCCTGACTTTAATACTCCACAGCATATTTTAGAAGCTGCCTTTCAATCTATGAATGAGGGTCATACAAAGTATACACCTTCAGCTGGCTTGCCAGCCTTAAAAAAGGCAATTTCCAAGAAATTTGAAGAGGATCAAGGATTGGCCTACAATCTTAATGAAATTATTGTTGGAAATGGAGCTAAACACGTTCTTTATACTTTATTTCAAGTAATTTTAAATGATGGTGATGAAGTTATCATCCCTACACCGTATTGGGTCAGTTATCCAGAACAAGTAAAGTTAGCAGGCGGTGTCCCAGTTTATATTGAGGGATTTGAGAAAAACCAATTTAAAGTCACACCAGAACAATTAAAAGATGCAATTACAAATAAGACAAAAGCGGTAATTATTAATTCACCTAGTAACCCAACTGGTGTCCTATATACAGCTGAAGAACTTTTGGAAATAGGCAAAGTTTGTCTTGAGGAGAACATTCTCATTGTTTCAGATGAAATATACGAAAAGCTTGTATATGGGGAAAATAAACATATTTCGATTGCTCAACTTTCTCCAGAATTAAAAGAGCAAACCATTGTCATCAATGGTGTATCTAAGTCACATTCAATGACTGGTTGGAGAATAGGGTACGCAGCAGGAAATAAAGTGATCATTGAAGCGATGACAAACCTTGCTAGCCATAGTACATCTAATCCAACAACAACTGCTCAATATGCAGCAATCGCTGCTTACAGTGGTCCACAACAGCCAGTGGAAGATATGCGGAAGGCTTTTGAAGGAAGATTAGAAATTATTTTTGAAAAACTTGTCGCAATTCCAGGTGTGACATGTGTTAAACCACAAGGTGCTTTTTATCTTTATCCCAATGTGAAAAAAGCTGCAGAGATGACAGGATATAAGAATGTGGATGCTTTCGTTGAGGCCTTACTGGTGGATGCTAAAGTTGCTGTTATCCCTGGGTCAGGCTTTGGAACGCCTGATAACATTCGACTTTCCTATGCAACTTCGTTAGAGTTATTAGAACAAGCAGTCGAGAGAATCCACCAATTTGTAGTTTCAAAATCAAGCATTGTGAATAATTAATAGTGTAAAAAGTCTGCTAATTACTGCAGACTTTTTGCTTTTAGTTACCAAAGTTGGATGCCTAATACTCTTACTCGGATAGATTGTTCATGATATACTAAAAAGGAGGTGTCCTGATTATGAAAACAAACTTATTAGCATGGATTCAAGAAGGAAACATTACTGTTCCTACATTATTATTTTCTGAATATCGCAATTTAAATTTAAATGAATATGAACTTGTTCTTTTATTAAATATTCTCACCTTTTTAGATAAGGGACATGAATTCCCTACACCAGATGAGCTTTCAGCACGAATGACGATTACCATTTCTGAATGTAACGAGATGCTCAGAAGACTGATTCAAAGAGGCTTTATTCAAATCACAGATGAATATAATAATGAAGGCATACGTTATGAGAAGTATTCTGTTGAGCCTTTATGGGAAAGATTGATAGAACAGTTCTTGAAAAATAATATAAATCATAAGGAAATGGATAAGAAGGCAGATGAAACGGACCTTTATACGTGTTTTGAGAAGGAATTTGGACGTCCGCTTTCACCCTTTGAATGTGAATCGCTGGCAATGTGGATGGATGATGACCATCATGACCCAATGATCATAAAGGCTGCTTTGCGTGAAGCCGTCATGTCGGGGAAATTAAATTTCCGCTATATTGATAGAATTCTCTTTGAGTGGAAGAAGAATGGAATAAAAACGATTGAGCAGGCAAAAAACCATGGACTTAAATTTCGTCAAAAACAACCACCTAAGGGGAATATCAAGGATGAACCCCATCAACCTACCGTTCCTTTTTACAATTGGTTAGAACAATAATTTAAATGAACGAGGGACGTATCTCTCGTTTTATTTCATTTTAATAAAAGTAGGTGATAGATATGCTAAATAATACCCAAATCCGATATTGCCTTGATCATATGGGTGAGATGTTTCCAGATGCCCACTGTGAGTTAAATCATTCGAATCCATTCGAATTAGTTATTGCTGTAGCTTTATCAGCACAATGTACTGATGTGCTAGTCAATAAAGTGACCAAAACACTTTTTGAAAAATACAAAACACCTAAGGATTACCTGAGAGTTCCACTGGAAGAGTTGCAAAACGACATCCGTTCAATTGGTCTTTATAGGAATAAGGCCAAAAACATTCAAAATTTATGTCGAATCGTATTAGATGAATATAACGGTGAAATCCCAACGGATCGTGATGAATTAACAAAGCTTCCTGGCGTTGGCAGGAAAACAGCGAATGTAGTTGTGTCGGTTGCATATAATGTACCTGCTATTGCAGTAGATACACATGTTGAAAGAGTAAGTAAACGATTAGGCATTTGCCGGTGGAAGGATTCCGTTCTTGAAGTGGAAAAAACATTAATGAAGAAGGTTCCAAAAGAAGAATGGTCGGTCACACACCACCGCCTGATTTTTTTTGGACGTTATCATTGTAAAGCTCAAAATCCTCAATGTCCAAGTTGTCCTTTAGTAGAACTTTGCAGGGAAGGAAAAAAGAGGATGAAAGGTCAGGTCGCGGTCAATGGATAATAAGGAAGTCGAGATTTCCAAGATCCTTTTGGAATGGGAAAATAGTAAAGTGCAACTCGATGCTTTATTTCATAAACGAGATAATAAAAACGCAAAAGCATTGATGGAAAAGGGAATTAAATTGTTTATTCAATTTCTGGCCAGGTCAAATGACTTGCCAGATACACTTGATAAATCAATTAATTACAAACAGTTTGAATTTAAACCTGTCAATGTAGATGAACGCTTATCCTTTATCATTTCAAGGCCAGCATTATATCATTCCTATCGGCAACTTTCAGAGTTAATGATGGAACAAGAAAAGTTGTTTGTAAAGAGAAATATACTAAAAAAAGCGTCTAAACCAAAAGGTTAGACGCTTTTTTTATACTTATTAATAAGCAAGGATTAACCAGGAGTTCCTGTATTCGTCCCATCTCCTGTACCATTGTCAACAGGGGTATCTGGTAGAATAGTTCCGTCCTCATTTCCCTGATTCCCTCCGTCACCAGTACCAGTACCAGTATCAGTCCCAGTATCAGTACCATTCCCGTTGCCGTTCCCATTGCCGTTCCCATTGCCGTTCCCGTTTCCATTACCGTTCCCATTCCCATTCCCATTCCCATTGCCAGGCGGGATGACAGGAGGGGTACCATTGCCCTGGTCGGTTTCTGGAATCGGAATTTCAAGTGTTGCAGTTGCAGGATCACTTTGTCTATCGCCACTAATCGCGATGATTGTGAAGGTGTACATCGTACCTGGTACAGCAGGAATAGTTAATGAAGTTTCTGCTGTAGTATATTGTTTTTTGTCTGTTCCGTTATCTGCTGTAATAGAGAAAGTAACATTGGCTTTTTTGGAACCATTGTATTTCCATGTTAATCCAATATTATTACTTACTTTATCATATGATGCGCTAAGACTTTTTGGAGCAGCCAGTTTGTCATATTTTGTGGAAACTCTATTTGGTGAATGACCTTTTACAGCATACTCAGTAATAATCTGACTACTAGGCGTGTATTGACTTGCTAATACCGGTGGCATTGAGCCTCTTTCAATACTTACCCTTTGAACGCTGTTTGGCATTTTAAAGTCTGGTGTATCAATATCCTTGGATACATGTTCCATTATGTTTTTAAAAATTAATTGTGCTAAGCGTTGATTATTTCCAACCGCATTGATTGGGGTACTTTGGTTTTTATAACCAGTCCAAATTGATGCTGTGTAATTGGTGGTATAACCTGTGAACCATGCATCAGGAACAGATTTGCTGCTTGGAATACCCCATTTTTGTATTTCTTCATCAGTATAGTTAGTTGTTCCTGTCTTACCGGCAATCGGAAGTCCGGGAACTTTCGCCCTTGTACCTGTACCTGGATATTCGAGGACACTTTTCAGCATATCAGTAATCATAAAAGCAGTAGAGTCCTTCATTACTACTTTCGGTTCTGGTTCAGTACTAATGACGGTACCATCACGAAGTTTGATTTTTCGAATAGCGTGTGGTTTTGTGTAAATGCCTTTATTACCAAAAGCACTGTAAGCACCAGCCATTTCAAGAGGTGATACACCCGTTTTAAAACCTCCAATAGCATAGGATTCAAAAATTTCCTTTAAAGGGATACCTAAGTCTACTGCAAAGTCTTTTGCTTTATCGAGACCAACTTGTTGCAAGGCTTGAACAGCCGGTGAATTTCGAGACAATTGCAATGCCGTTCTGATTGTCATTGGTCCCTTATAGCTTTGGTCCCAGTTTCCAAATTTTTTCCCGGAAGAATAGGTAATTGGTTTATCCTCGATCATTTCAAAGGTACCCCAATTTAAATATTCAATTGCTGGTGCATAATCTAGAACAGGTTTAATAGTTGATCCAGGTTGACGCTGGGTATCAATTGCATAGTTAAATCCACGTTTAACTTTTGGGTTTCTCCCGCCTCCAATGGCACGGATCTCTCCTGTCTTCGTATCCAGTAGAGCAACCCCGGCTTGGAAATCATCATCCGGATAGTCGATAACATCATCTTTGTTAAGAATATCCTCTACATATGACTGTGCATTGGGATCAAGTGTTGTATGGATTGTTAAGCCATCTGTAAAAATATCAAAATCAGACGTTTCTTTTACTTCATCTATTACTGCATCGACAAATGAATCAAAAGGTTTTTCTTTAACATTCCGCTCTTTTTCACTTAAGACGGTCTCTTTAACCGAAACCTTTTTCGCATCTTCCATCTCTTGCTTTGAAATAAACCCATGCTGATGCATTAACGTTAAGACGATGTTTCGTCTTTTTTCAGCTAAATCAGGATGATCGAAAGGGTTATAATTATTTGGACTTTGTGGCATCCCAGCAATTTGGGCCGCTTCAGCTAGAGTTAAATCCTTTAATTCTTTTCCATAGAAAATTTTTGCAGCAGTAGCAATACCATGACTATTTTCAGAAACATACACCTTATTTACATACATTTCGAAAATTTGGTGCTTTGTATATTGCTGTTCTAATTGATAGGAAAGCCAAGCTTCTTCAACTTTCCGCTTTAAGGTTTTTTCAGGAGTTAAAAATGAGTTTTTAACCACTTGTTGGGTAATTGTGCTGGCACCTTCAGAACCAAATCCATGTTGAATATTTGCTAGGACAGCGCCGCCTAATCGAATCGGGTCAATACCATGGTGCTTGTAAAAACGATAATCTTCTGTTGCTAAGATTGCATTTTCGACAACGGTAGGAATATCTTTATAGTTTACATATTCCCGATTAACGGCACCTACTTCCGTCACTAGTTTGTCATCTTTATCTAATATCTTCGAAGGGATTGGATCTTTTAATAATTTCGGATCAAGTACGGGAGCATCCTTAACTAAGTACGCGAAAGTACCCACACCTGCAAGTATACCAATAATACCCAGGGCCACTAATGTAAGAAAAATTTTCCTTACAAGTCCTCCAGATTTTTTCTTGGCTTTTGGTTTACTTTTAGATTGGATTTTCTTTCTGCGCTCCTCTCTTGATTGGTATTGTTCAGACATTGTAATATTCCTTCCTTTCGAGCCTTTTTCAATTGTGAAGCTTATCGATAATCTTAATATAGTCAATTCGAGGTCTAAATCCAAGTGGAATCAGATGCCCCATTTGTTCCACTTCTTCTTTGGTTATTGATTTTCTTCCTCCATTTGTCATTCTCTCCCAAAAGGTTAGCAAGTGTTTTGCTTCAAGTAAGAAAACTTGTTCATACCTTGTAAATCGAAGGATAACAAAACAAATACCTCCTTGATTAAGGACCTCTTCCATATGCTGTATTTGGTGTTGATGAAAATTCTTTAACGGAAAGGAGGTAGGATTCTGTGTTTCTTTTGCTTCGAAATCAATATACCTTCCTTTATATACACCATTATAATCAGTGGTTGAAGCTAATTTAAAATAGGCCTCTTTGATCACTGCAGCACTCCGGTTTGGATAATCTACTTGTACTATTTGTACAGGCGTTGGTTTCTTATGAATAACCGCTACTTTTCTCTCCCGGTAATATTCATTTGTTTCATTTAAATCCTCTTCAAGTGTCATACCTCTATTACTGTAAGAATTGTTTTTCTTTTTTTTTACAGGGCTTTCTGTGTTTTGTTCTTTTGGTAAGTACCTTTTTCCATTCGGATAATTAAAATTCATTTTTTACACCTCACAAGCTAATCCTTATCATATCAAATCTTAGCGAGATTGGGGTGTATAAAATACTTTTACATACACACGCTAATAACAATTGTACCGTGAATGCCAAATTTATACCTGATGCATTTTTCATAAAGGAACCAAACTATCCCATAGTACTAATAATCTATTAAAACAAGCACAAGGGAAGATGAATATGAATCATCTTACAATACAGGAACAAGCAATCATTCGTCAAATTACAGCTGAAACGAATAAAAAAAATATTGATAACATCTCTCGGACTGAAGCTTATTTTTCATTTTTTAAAAAAAATCCTGATATTATTTGGGCTTTCTTAGCAAGTATGGTTTCTAGAAATGGCGGCTGGAATATGTGTGACTTACAAGGGTCAATCTTTCCTCAATTAATAACAGACATGACGAGAAAACAGCTATTTCTCACCTATGAACGGGCAAATTGGCTTATCTTTCACGATGTCTATCCCCAGTTAATGGTCTATCAATATTCGACGAAAATGAATCGACAAATGTTTCATTTACTTCCATATTTTCATGTTTCAGCCTTTATACAAAAGGAATGGGTTCGATATTGGAAGGAAAACGATAAGAATAGACTAACTACATGTTTAATTATAAATGAGCAAAATGTCATTCAAACGCCAGTGATGGAACACCCTGTATATAAAAAAACAGTTTTCCAATCGAAGCTTTTTTCCTTTCAAGATTGGCTTCATTTCAGTTGCGTGCTGTTTCCGACCTGCGGAGGAGAACTCTATGGAGCAAGTGCAAATGGCTTCAAGTCACTTTCGAAAAGAATCAATTTAGGTAAACGGCTGGCAAGTATTCTTTTCCACCCCCGTCTCTTTCCTTACTTTTATGAGTTCGCAGAAAAGACTCCTCATACGGGTTCAAGATTTGATTATGAACAATATTTTAAAATAAAAACAGGTCAGAAAACACCTATTTTACGAGCTAGCTTTCCAGTTATAGAGCATAATCAACATAAATATGAGGATTGGAGTAAGCATCGAAGGGTATCCCCTTTGTGGCTGAATCTTCCGGTACGTCATCGACACCCCATGCATCTGACTGATTGGTACTTTGCTAAAGCAAATCAGCTTCAATTAATACTAGCTTTTCAAAAGACCATGCAGTTAAAAAAATGGAAATAGAAAAAGCAAGGATTTCCCCTTGCTTTTTCCTTGGTATTTATTCTGCTGGGCGGTTTTCACCAACAAGCTTTTTATCACCGTAGCCTGTCCCTTTTGCATCTGTTTGAGTTGTTTGCTGTTTTTTGTTTTGCTTATTATTTTTTGACATTAATAGCACCTCCAATATTAGAATGTGCGCTTTTTAATTTTTCATGCAGGTTTAGTTAGTGTCGAATATCTGAGGGGAAAATGCCATTTTACCACTACCTTTGACGAATAGCTTCTAGTTTTGTCAAGGTAGAAGGAAGCCAGAGAAAGAAAGAGAATTATACTAAATAGAAAATGCTGGGAGGGATTTTATTTATGAATAAACCATTGTCCGATAAAGAACAGTTGATTTCAATGCTTACGGAAATATATGATCAATTAGAAGAATTGGAAGTGGTGCTTGAAGCATCCTTCTCAGACCTTCGTAAAAGTATGGATAAGAACGAGCAGGATAAGATCATGGAATCAAAACAAAAACTATTTGGACTTGAACAAACTATTGATAAAGTTAACTCTATTTCTAATTTAGAATTAGCCAGCACTAATCCAAACCATGTCGCTAGAGCCTTACAACTTGAATTAGGCTATTAATTGCCGTTAAAATAACAGTAACAATTAAAGTAGCATGGAAATAACCGCATGCTGCTTTTTTATTTTTTTACATGAAAGGTATCTTCCACGATGTGTGAACAAATCATCCAATTAACAGAAAAATTATTAGCCTACAATGGCTTATTCATGAAGTATTATCAAGAGGGAAGAGAATCAGGGATCAAGCATGATTTTGATGAAGTCATAAAGCCATTTGCAAATGAGGTAAAGGAAATAAATGAACAATGGAAACTGGCGATGAGGAAATGGCTTTCTGAATCGGACTTTAAACATCTTCATCTAAAGCAAATCGATACTACTGCTGAACATATTGAACAACTTTCAATTCAAGCTTTTTTTCCAGAGACCAGCAAAACGAGGTTTATTAATGCAAATCGTACAGTAGAATATTTCCTTTTAGAAATATTGAAAGAGTTAAAAAAATAGAAAAGAGATGCAGCTGCATCTCTTTTACGTGTATTAAGAATGTTCGATGAGGGAGTCTGAATGATCTGTTTCTGGTATGACCGCGCCTTGTTTTTCAAGTTCACGGACAAGAAGACGATATTCTTTAATGTTAATATCGTTTTGAATATACGCTTTCTTAGCAAAATCCATTAATGCGTTAACATCGTCAGTTATATAATCCCTGCTTTGAATAAATTTGCTTTTTAGTTCGCGAATGTCCATATCTATTAGCTCCTCCTTCATCCTTTTTTCTATCGTATCATGAAAGTGATGGATTTCTAGTTTTTACAATATTTAAACTTTAGACAAAATTCTTGTCATTTTGACATTGGGAATCTGTTCGTAAGAGTCACCTTTCATCTCATCCCTTCATAAAGTGTAGTAGAAAAATGCGGAGGAGATGTTTGCCCATGTTTGGCAAGAAAAGACCGACCAATTACTTCAATAATGGATACTCAGGGCAAATGATGTACCAAGGTCCAGTTGGTCAGCATAGGAATCAACAGCAATTAAATAGTAATCCACCATACTTATACCAAACTCCACCTCAAAACTTTGATTGGACTGTATACCAACAACAAAATCCACAAAACCCTTATTACCAGCAAGCCTATCCGCCATATATGCAAAACTATCAACCAGGCTATGTTCCTCAAAATACATCTTACAATAGCCAGCCATTTTCACAAAAGGATTCACAATTTCTTTTCCAGAATCCACTACAACCGCAGGAAGAAATGATTCAAAAACCGCAGTACGCGCCGATGAATGGGTATCCAGTAATGAACCCATACCCTAAACAAAGTGCAATCCCCAAACAACCAGGTGGCGTACAATCTATTATGAATTCTTTTAAGTCACAGGATGGAACGGTGGATATTAATAAGATGGTAAATACAGCAGGACAGATGATGAATGCTGTAAGTCAAGTTAGCTCGCTTGTAAAAGGATTTGGTGGAATATTTAAAGCGTAGGTTGTGTTAAAGGGTATTGTTGATTCTTCCACTCTGTTGATTGGAACGGAAGGCGCGAAGACTCCTCGAAAATGCTATCGCATTTTCTTCATGCGTGGGCGAATTCAAGGAAGTAAATTCAATGTCCTGCGGGAGTACGGGGCAGGGGGACCCCGCAGGCGCTAAAAGCGCCGAGGAGGCTCCCCGCAACGCCCGCGAACCGCTCACGCCTAGAGTGGAAATCAACAGACAAGTTTAACAGCCAAAGCGTAAGAAAAAAGACGGCTAAGTGAATTAGCCGTCTTTTCATATGGAGATTTTTAGTCATCGATTTCAATAATTTTCCCTTTCTCCTGTGGAATTCGAATCTTTAATAAACCATCCCGATAGGAAGCTTTCACATTCTTTTCGTTAATAGTATGAGGAAGTGAAATGGTTCTAGATGATTTTTGTTGTAAGTATTTTCGACGATAGATCTGATTATGCTCATCCTCGGCAGTTTCAAGTTCTTTATTTTCCACAGAAATAGTTAAATAGTTTCCTGAGATATTTAAATGAATCTGTTCCCTTTTAACTCCAGGTAATTCAGCAGAGATGATATATTCGTTACCTGTCTCAATTGTGTCAACATTGAAGTTTGCCCCTGGCGGAAATGGACTTTTGAAAAAATCATCGATTGACTGTAAAAAGCCCTTGATTGGTTTTTCATTGAAAAAGTCGTTCATCGTTTTCATTAAATCCCCAAAAGATTCAGATTTAGGCTTTTTTGAATTTTTATCATTCGGCACCATAGAAGACATGTGGATTCCCTCACTTTCCAATATTTCACTCGCTAGTATATGCAGAAAAAACTGGGTAGGTGCCGCCATATAATTGCGATAATTTTTTGAACGATTTATTACAATTGCTCTAAATGTGATGTAAATCACAATAAAAGTGTGAGCTGATTAGTATAGTAAAGCAGAAATGAAATTGAAAGTGAGGAAACAACATGTTCTGTTATCAATGTGAACAAACTCCAACTGGCGGCTGTAATGTAATTGGTGTATGTGGAAAAGATGAGACTATTGCTAGTTTGCAAGACACAATTATTTTTGCCTTAAAAGGAATTGCGGCATATCGAACACACGCTAATCAATTAGGGTATACGGATTCTTTTGTAGATGCAACCACACATGAAGCTTTATACATGACGTTAACGAATTCTAATTTCAATGTTCAAGAACATATTGACATGGCGATGAAAGTCGGTAAATCAGCGGTCCGGGTAATGGAACTGCTTGATGAAGCCCATACAAACCTGTTAGGTATTCCTGAACCAATCAGGGTCAGCCAAAACAAAATTGAAGGCAAGTGCATAATTGTTACAGGTCACAACTTATTTGCTTTAGAGGAATTATTGAAGCAAACAGAAGGGAAGGGTATCAATATTTATACCCACTCAGAAATGTTACCTGCTCATGGTTATCCAGCGCTGAAAAAATATGCACATTTAAAGGGTAATATCGGAAAAGCTTGGTATGATCAGCGTCGTCTCTTTGAAAAATTTCCTGGGGCCATCCTTGCAACAACAAACTGTGTAATGCCAATTAAAGGAACATATGCAGACAGAATGTTTACATATGAAGTTGCTGGACTTGAAAATGTAGAGAAAATTATCAATGATGATTTCTCCCCATTAATTAACAGAGCGTTAGAACTTCCTGCAGCTGCCATTGATTCTGATGAAACATTACTAACTGGTTTTCATCATGAAACCGTTCTAGGCTTAGCACCAGAGGTAATTGATGCAGTCAAAGCAGGAAAAATCAAACGGTTTTTTGTCATCGCCGGCTGTGATGCGCCAGGTCCTGGCGGTAATTATTATCGTGAACTTGCCACCTCACTACCTCCAGAGACTGTTATATTAACGACTTCATGTGGTAAATTCCGCTTTAATGATGTGGATTATGGGGTTGTGCCAGGAACGAATATCCCACGGTATATCGATTTAGGCCAATGCAATAACTCTGGATCCACAGTTAAAATTGCGCTCGCGCTTGCAGATGCATTCGGCTGTGAAGTGAATGAACTTCCAGTAAGCATTGTTTTATCATGGTTTGAGCAAAAAGCAGTCGCGATTTTACTGGGTCTATTTAGTCTCGGCATACAGGATATTCGAATTGGACCAAAACCACCAGAATTTATTTCTGAAGGGGTTTTACAGGTTCTCAAGAATACTTTTAATCTAAAATTGATTGGTACTGCTAAAGAAGACATGGAAGACATGCTTCAACTATCAGTAAAATAATCATAATAAAACCGCAGCAGAGGTTATGCTGCGGTTTTACTGTTATACTAAATGAATCTCTTCCATTAGAATATTTACGTCTACGACCATGTTGCCTTCATCATCTACTTCTATTAATTCATCCTTTTTCATTTTGGTCAGCGTCCTGCTAATCGTTTCTCTAGTTGTACCAATCATATTAGCAAGATCCTTGTTTGTGAATTCGGATTTTAAAAGAATCGTCCCATCTTCTTGTTCTTTCCCGTGCTTTTGGGCAAGTCGGATCAAAAGTTTAACGATTTGTTCATAGGTATTATTAAGAATCTGCTCTTCTAAACGGTTTTGTAAATCGACAATTTTCTCTCCTAATACTTTGAACACTTTAATACATAACTCAGGGTTTTCAATTAAAACAGTTTCAAATTTGGAAATTGGAATAGTAATTAGTGTTGAAGACTCCAGCACTTCCGCATAGGCTGGATAATCTCCTTTTCTGAAAAAACCAACATGAGGAAACATCTCGCCCTTTTTTGCAATCGCGACAATTTGTTCCTTGCCATTAATGTCACTTTTGTAGATTTTGATTTTACCATCATAAATAAAATAGACATTCTCCAGCGGGTCACCTTGGAGAAAAACATGGCTCTGTTTTTTCCATTCTCTAGCAATGGCGATATCAGTGATTTTTGTTAGTTCAAAATCATTTAATTCACGAAAAAGAGTAAAATCCGCGAGAACCTTTTTTATTTCTTCAATCTTCATTCAATCACCTTCACAGTCATAGTCAGTTATTATTATTGTAACAAAAAAATTTAAAAATTGTTTATGATATTCATTTTAATAGTTAAGAAATGTTCAGAGATAATTTATTATAAAGGAAAAAGATACCACCAGAATAATAGCATAAAATAAATATTTATACTTTTGCTGCGAACGTTCATTCGGGTAGAATAGATGTAATGAGGTGAAGTTCATGAAGTTAAGAAAAAATTTACAAGATATCTTAACAGACTTAAAAATAAATGACCAATTCAACGAAAATATTGTTACTTGGCACACAATCGAAGAAAAGCAGGCTCAAACTGTCCCTCTTCCTGATGACCTCCATACAGTTTTAAAATCTGCTCTTAATGGCAGGGGAATAGAACAGCTTTATACACACCAAAACGCTGCCTATGAAAAAATTATGGAACGAAAAAGTATTGTTGCAGTGACACCTACAGCTTCAGGAAAAACCCTTTGCTATAATCTGCCAGTCTTGCAAACGATTCTCGCAAATCCAAGTGCACGCGCTCTTTATATGTTTCCTACTAAGGCACTTGCACAAGATCAAAAGAGTGAAATCAATGAAATTATTCAAACAGCAGGGGTAGACATTAATAGTTATACGTACGACGGGGATACGCCGGCAAATATTCGCCAACGAGTGAGACAAGCAGGGCATGTGGTGATTACTAACCCAGATATGCTTCATTCTGCCATTCTGCCTCATCATACAAAATGGGTTTCTCTGTTTGAAAACCTTAAATTTGTTGTTATCGATGAACTTCATACTTATCGCGGCGTATTTGGCAGCCATGTGGCCAATGTCATTAGAAGGCTAAAACGGATTTGTAAATATTATGGAAGCAACCCTGTGTTTATCTGTACATCCGCAACCATTGCGAATCCACTTGAGTTAGCAGAAACTTTAACGAATGAAAAGATGAACCTGATCGATAACAACGGGGCACCGAGTGGTACTAAGCATTTTCTATTTTATAACCCTCCCATTGTAAACAAGCCATTAAATATTAGAAGAAGTGCGACGCTTGAGGTCCGAAAAATTGCAGGGGAACTTTTAAAGAACAAAATTCAAACGATTGTTTTCGCAAGAAGTAGGGTTAGAGTCGAAATTATTTTGACCTATCTGCAAGAATTAGTGAAAAATCAATTGGGTTCAAAATCAATTATGGGCTACCGAGGCGGTTATCTCCCAACGGAACGCAGGAAAATTGAAAAAGGTCTCCGTTCGGGTGAAATTTACGGGGTTGTCAGCACCAATGCTCTTGAGCTAGGAGTGGATATTGGACAGTTGCAAGTATGTATCATGACCGGCTATCCTGGTACCATATCCAGTGCTTGGCAACAGGCTGGAAGAGCGGGAAGAAGGCATAGTGAGGCACTAGTCATTATGGTGGCGAGTTCTAGTCCGCTTGATCAATATATTATACAGAATCCTGACTACTTTTTTAATAAAAGCCCTGAAACTGCAAGGATCAATCCAGATAATCTAATTATTCTAATCGATCATATGAAATGTGCTGCATATGAACTCCCGTTTAAAACAGGAGAGCAATTTGGAAATCTGGAAACAGAGGAACTCCTAGAATACTTAACAGAAGAACGTGTTCTATATCATAACGGTGGCAAGTGGTATTGGATGAATGATTCCTTTCCTGCCCATAACATTAGTTTGCGGTCTGCATCACAGGAAAATGTAATAATAGTTGATCAATCAGATGTAGCCAATGTTAAGGTCATTGGTGAAATGGACCGCTTTTCTGCGATGACGCTTCTCCATGATGAAGCGATTTATTTACATCAAGGTACTCAATTCCAGGTGGAAAAACTCGATTGGGAAGAGAAAAAGGCGTTCGTGAGGGAAGTGGATGTTGACTATTTTACAGATGCTAATTTAGCGGTTCAATTAAAAGTTTTAGAAGTGGACAAACTTCAATCATTAGTTGATGCAGAGTTTGGCTATGGGGATGTAAGTGTAAGAGCTATGGCAACCATTTTTAAAAAAATAAAATTTGAAACACACGAAAACATTGGGTCTGGACCGATCCATCTGCCTGAAGAGGAGCTGCATACAAATGCTGCTTGGATTTCCTTAAACCAACCGCTGGCAGAAATGGGGCATGAGCGACTCGAACAGGGTCTTGTTGGAACGGCACATGCACTAAACCATATAGCACCTTTATTCGTAATGGCAGACCCTCAGGATATACATGTCATCCCGCAAGTAAAAGCGGACCATAACGAAAAGCCAACCATTTTCTTTTATGATCGTTACCCAGGTGGGATTGGCTTAAGCGAAAAAATACATTCTGGGATGACAGAAGTATTTGCGGAAACAAAGAAAATGATTACTGGCTGTCAGTGTAAATTTGGCTGCCCGTCCTGTATTGGCACGGACACCGTTAGTGAATCAGCCAAACAGGATGCCTTAAAAATAATTGAAGCATTTTTAAAATCCTCCATATAGGAGAAGGAAGATGAGCGATGTCGTTAAAAAATAAATTAAATCGTTTAAAACCACATCTTTCTGTCGGTGGACCATTAGAAAAAATGTATACCCCATCACAAGAAGCGAACATTGAGGTTCCTTTTAAGGAAAAATGGGAGCAAGCAAACGTGTTCCCTTATTTTTTGGACGAGAGTTACTGTTTGATAAGAGAAGTGATCTATCCACTTTCACACCAGCATGGACATTACCGTTTTCGTGATTTTCTAACTGCAGTCGAAATTTGGAACAATCAGCCCGTCAATCATCCTTTATCAGCAGAAGGTCATCAAGCTGAAGAATTATTCTTTTTTGATACTGAAACAACTGGACTTGGAGGGGGAGTAGGAAACACTATTTTCCTACTCGGCTATGCGAGCATTTCTGGAGATTCTCTTATCTTAAGACAACATATTTTACCGAATCCAGGGGCAGAGGTCCCTTTATATCAAAGCTTTCTAGAAAAAGTGGATTATAAAACGCTAGTGACTTATAATGGAAAGTCATTTGATTGGCCACAGGTTAAAACAAGGCATACCCTTGTAAGGGAACATGTCCCTAAGTTGCCGCAGTTTGGTCATTTTGATTTGTTTCATGCGGCAAAGAGGCTTTGGAAGCATAAATTAGAACGGTTAAAGTTAGCTGTAGTGGAGAAAGAGGTTCTCGGGGTGGACCGCGTGGATGATATTCCTGGCTTTTTAGCTCCCATGATTTATTTTGATTTCATTGATAGTAAACAGCCTGATGGAATGCTAGGTATTCTTAAGCATAATGAAATTGATATTTTATCCCTCGTTACTTTATATACACATATCACTTTTCAACTATGTGGAATTGACACAGATCAAACAAGGTCGGAATCTTTTGAAGTAGGGCGCTGGTTTGCTTCTTTGGGTGAAAAAAATCAAGCTGAGAAAGTTTTAACCAAACTTGTTAATGGAAGTGATATTACTTCCTTTCAAGCAAAATATTCTTTGGCATTACAACGCAAAAAAGAACATGATTGGGTAAGAGCTGAGAAATTATTTTCAGATGTTGTTGAATCTGGTGATAATCGGCTGATGTTAGAAGCCTGCTTAGAACTGGCCAAAATATATGAACATAGATTAAAAGATTTTGGACTTGCCATAGATTACTGTCAAAAAGCAATTATGATTGTATCTCAATTAGAACAAACACCAAAAATTTCAGGTCAATTAAACTTAGAACAATTCCAATTTAGACTTAAACGGTTAGAGCGAAAACGGCAAAATAGCTTGTAAAACCATTGTTAAAAGTAAAGTTCACTTTTTTGTCAAAAAATCTTTGTAATTTGTTTGAAAAACCAGCATTTCCATATTGTTAAACAAGGTAGAAAGTTGTAAAATTTGAAATTGAATTGAAAAAAAGACTTACAAAACATTTGGAGCTGGTAATATGTATAAAGCGATTTTATTTTTATTTTTTGTTGTCGTCTGTTTAACTGCAGTTATTTTTACAAGTTTAAAAGATAGCTTTTATTCTTTTCTATAAATGAAACATATGTCTAATAAGAACTACTTTTTTGTTCAAAGTTAGGCATATTTAAACATATCTAAATAGAAGCATGAAAATGAACTATCTTCAAGGAAAAATAGGTATTTTCATTAGTACAAGAGTAATCCCTTCAACATAGGCTGTAATGTAAACAAAATTCTGAAGGGAGATTATTTTATGTATCTTGGAACTAATTTCATGCCGCCTGTTATTCATCCGACTCAACAAATTGTGAACCATACGTTTTCAACAACAGTGGTTCCCCATATTCACCCTGTTCATACAACTACGGTGAATCACCATTTGTATCAACATAAACATTATTGTCCACAAACTGCTTCTTGCGCTGAAGAGGTATGCAATCAGCAAATCAACTGCTGTAACCCTTGTGCGCCAATAGCACCTATGCCAGCAGTTTTGCCTGAAGCAAATGTTTTACCAAATGCTCTGCCAAATGTTATGCCAGGAATGGGAGGCCCAGGTTTCGGCCCAGGAGGCCCAGGTTTCGGCCCAGGAGGCCCAGGTTTTGTCCCAGGAGGTCCAGGTTTTGGCCCAGGAGGTCCAGGTTTCGGTCCAGGAGGTCCAGGTTTCGGCCCAGGAGGCCCGGGATTTGGCCCAGGAGGCCCAGGTTTTGGCCCAGGACCATTCATGGGACCTAGACGCTAATAGGGTAACGGCGATTACAGGGGCTTTCTAGCCCTTGTTTTTTATTTATTCTTACTACATGATATGCTATCCTTGTCCAAATGTTTGTCCATTTTTATAAAATTTCTTTATTGAGGAGAACATTTTAGATGAAAGTTCTAGTCATATCGGGTTATAAACCGTTTGAATTAGGGATTTTTAAAAACGACCACCCCTCGGTTTTTTTTATTAAGTCTGCCATAAAGAAATCCTTACTACCAATGGTGGAAGAAGGATTAGAATGGGTGCTGATAAGCGGTCAGTTAGGCGTGGAACTGTGGGCTGCAGAGGTTGTTTTTGAATTACAAATGGAATTTCCTGATCTAAAGCTTGCGGTAATCACTCCATTTCTAGACCAGCAAGCATCATGGAAGGAAAATAACAAGGAATGGTATGAATCTGTCCTTGAACAAGCAGACTTTATTGATTCTGTTACGAAAAAGGGATATGAAAAACCATGGCAATTTCGGTTGAAAAATCAATTTTTTATTGAAAAAAGTGAAGGCCTCCTCCTCCTTTACGATCAGGAAAAGGAAGGAAGCCCAAAATATCTTTACGAAATGGCGTTGGAGTACCAAAAGAAACACTCATACTCAATTAAACTGATAACTTTTTATGATTTACAAATGATCGTGGAAGAAGAACAATTGAAACGGAGTGATTTTTAGGTTTTGGTCATTTTTACGGTAATTATTCCATATATTGTATTGATTTATAAATCGCAATATTTACAAAACAAATGAAAATTGACAAAACTACATATTTTTGAAAAAATAATAGGTAGTGATTGGCGAATACCGAGGTGAATAGAATGCTTTCAGACAAAGTGAAATTAACAGCTAAGGATATTTTAGAAAAAGAGTTTAAGACTGGAGTACGTGGTTATAAACAAGAAGATGTCGATAAATTTTTAGATCTTATCATTAAAGATTATGGAACATTTCATCAAGAGGTTGAAGAACTTCAACAGGAAAACCTTCGACTACGAAAACAGCTTGAAGAAACTTCAAAAAGGCAGCCAGCAGCTCAACCTGCAGGTACAACAAATTTTGATATCTTGAAGCGTTTATCCAATCTTGAAAAACATGTTTTTGGTAACAAGCTCTACGATTAACAAAAAATAGGAAGATTTCCTGTTAATAACCATTGAAATACCAGCGTGAAATACATATAATAAATTGTATTCATTAATAACGTTCGGGTAATCGCTGTAAGATGCATTTGCATCTTGCAGAGGAAAGTCCATGCTCGCACGAGCTGAGATGCTCGTAGTGTTCGTGCCTAGTGAATTCATAAGCTAGGGCAGTTGGGGCTAGCATCCAACTGACGGCCGGGAAAATACCTAAGTCCTTTTAGGATATGGTATGAATACCTATAAAAGTGCCACAGTGACGTAGCCTTTCTAGAAATGGAAAGGGTGGAACGGGTAAACCCCACGAGCGAGAAACCCAAATAATGGTAGGGGCACTTTCTCTGAGGAATTGAACAAGGAGAAGGACAGGTCAAATATGAGCCTGTAGATAGATGATTACCACCTAAGTACGAGACACACCCGTGTCGTTTGTAGTACACTGGTACAGAACATGGCTTACAGAACGTTATTAATGGGAATGTATGCTGGATATTAAACGGCTCTCCTAACAAGGAGGGCTTTTTATTATTATGGCTATTATAAAGTTAATTATTGAATATGCCACTTTTTTGATTGGAGCGCCTTTCCCTGCAATCAACAAGCCACTAATATAGAATACAGATTGCATTCGTTTCCTACTTTTTGTCAATAATGAAAGCGAATGAAAGATTATCATATTAAACAAAAACATACATACAAATGAATGAATTAAGGGTGAAAAAATGGGAAATTATCAAATAATAGCAACTGCAGCAATGGGGCTTGAAGCTTTAGTTGCTAAAGAAGTCCGGGCATTAGGATACGACTGTGAAGTTGAAAATGGCAAGGTTACATACACAGGGGATGAATATGCAATAGCCCGTAGTAATTTATGGCTCCGAACAGCGGATAGAATTAAGATTAAGGTCGGCGAATTTAAGGTGTATACCTTTGATGAGTTATTCGAAAAAACCAAGGCCTTCCCATGGGAAAGATTCTTACCCGAGGATGCTGAATTCCCGGTTGTTGGTAAATCTGTAAAGTCAAAGCTATTCAGTGTTTCAGATTGCCAGGCTATTGTAAAAAAAGCCGTAGTAGAACGAATGAAACAACACTATAAGCGAAATACATGGTTTGAAGAAAACGGTGCTTTTTTTCGCATCGAAGTGGCACTACTAAAAGACGTTGCCACCATTACCATTGACACGAGCGGTCAAGGACTGCATAAACGTGGCTATCGCGTTGATCAGGGGGAGGCACCCCTAAAGGAAACTCTTGCTGCTGCACTTATACTTCTCACGAATTGGAAAGCAGACCGTCCATTTATGGACCCTTTCTGCGGTTCGGGGACGATTCCCATTGAAGCGGCAATGATTGGGCAAAATATTGCTCCAGGATTTAATCGGGAATTTGTATCTGAGCGTTGGAATTGGATACCAGCGAAGGTTTGGGAAGACGCTAGAAATGAAGCGGAAGACTTAGCAAATTATGATCAGCCAATAGATATTTTAGGAACTGATATCGATCATAGAATGGTGAAAATTGCCCAAGATAATGCCTTTGAAGCGGGATTTGGCGACTTAATCCAATTCAAGCAAATGCAGGTCAGAGATATTTCTACACATAAGCAATACGGGGTCATCGTCGGGAATCCTCCATATGGAGAAAGACTTGGGGATAAAAAAGCAGTCGAACAGATGTATAAGGAAATGGGCCAGGCATTCAACGCACTAGATACATGGTCAATATATATTTTGACTTCCAACGAGCAGTTTGAACAATTTTATGGCAGACCCGCAACAAAAAAGCGAAAACTCTTTAACGGCTTTATTCGTACGGATCTTTATCAATATTGGGGAAAGAAACCTCCTCGTGACAATGAACTAAATCAAGACAAATAATCAAATTGAATACTATTTTGTTGAAATATATGAAAGTTTTTTGGGGAGGGTACCATGCAAAAAAGAATGCCATTTGAGATTGCAAAAACTGAATCCTTTTATGATAAATTGGGTGAATGGATCGGTGATTTATTCTATGATATATTACCCGAAGCTGGCTTCGAACTGAGAGATGAACAGATTTATATGGCTTTTCAACTTGAAAATGCCTACAAAGATAAAAAGGTAATGTTTGCTGAAGCGGGCGTTGGAACAGGGAAAACAATTGTTTACTTGCTTTATGCCATCATGTATGCTCGCTATACAAATCGCCCGGCTGTGATTGCTTGTGCAGATGAGACTTTAATTGAGCAGTTAGTTAAGAAAGAGGGAGATATCGCGAAGCTGGAGAAGGTCCTTGGACTCGATATCGATGTTCGCTTGGCTAAATCTCGAGATCAATATCTCTGTTTAAAAAAGCTAGATCAATCTAGGAATAATGATTTTTCTGATGAGATTTCAAGTATTTATGAAAACCTACCCGATTTTGTGCATGCTGTTGGCTCCATGCAGACCTTTGAAAGATATGGCGACAGAAGGGATTACCCAACGTTATCTGATGAAAAATGGGGTGAAGTAAGTTGGGATGCCGTTCAGGATTGTTTTTCTTGTGAAAAGCGACATCGCTGTGGGTTGACCTTACATCGTGAATATTACCGACACTCTGAGGATTTAATCATCTGTTCTCATGATTTTTATATGGAGCATATTTGGACAAAAGAATCAAGAAAGCGTGAAGGGCAGCTGCCGTTATTACCTGAACATTCTTCCGTTGTTTTTGACGAAGGACACCTTCTTGAATATGCAGCACAGAAAGCGTTAAGCTACCGTTTTACTGATTATACCTTAGAGACATTACTCACAAGGTTAATGGAAAATGAAGTACGTGAAAAGACGCTTTATACGATCGAAGAGGCGTTATTAGATAATGAGGCATTTTTCGATGTAATTTCACAATTCTCCTCTCTTTCACAAGGTTCAGAAAAACAAATGATTACTAAGCATCCATTAGTATTGAAGACATGCAGGAAGTTACTGTCCACTCTTCAAAAATTAGAAGAGGAATTAGTATTTGAAAGTGAGCTATATGTCATAAATGAATACGATTTGAAAATTGTTGAGGAGTACTTGGAACAAATCACCTATTCTTTATCACTATTTCTTCAGGAATTAAATGGAATTACTTGGTTTGAAGAAAAAGGGGGAGAGAGGACACTGGTGATTATGCCAAAAATGGTTGAAGAAGTAATGCGGGAAGAAGTTTTCACTCAGAAAAAACCGTTTATCTTCTCGTCTGCTACGCTTGCAAATCAAAAATCGTTCGATTATATTGCAGCGAGTCTGGGTGTAGATGATTACCTCTCGTTCTCCGTTGCATCTCCATTTAATTATGATGATAAAATGGAGCTTTATCTGCCAACATTTAAACAGGGAGACATAGACGGGAAAATTGCCTATATTTTAAAGGGAATTCGTAAATCTGAAGGACGTGCACTAATTCTTCTCAATAATAAAGAGGAGTTAGTGTATCTTAAGAAAAACCTTTCTGGAGAAGTCCCATACCCTATTTATTTTGAAGGCGACGAAGAAATAAGCACACTTGTTTCTAAATTTCAGAATGAAGAACATGCAATTCTTTGTTCAATCCATCTGTGGGAAGGTCTAGATATACCGGGGAGATCTCTTGAAAATGTTTTGATCTTTTCACTCCCATTTCCACCGAATGATCCTGTCTTTACTGCAAAAAAAGCTGGTGTTGATGACCCATTTGCAGAGGTTGACCTCCCGTATATGCTCCTACGTTTACGTCAAGGAGTGGGACGCTTGATTCGGAGTGAAAAGGATCAAGGATCCGTTCATATCCTTTTAGATGAAGATATTGATACAAATGTAATCGGGAATATTAAAGAAGTTTTACCAACACAAGCTAAATCATGAAACAAAGCGGAAGCACTAATCAAGGTGCTTCCGCTTTTTATCTGAATCCAGCTCCAGCGCCTAGGGGCTCGGGTCATAAGCCAATTCGTCCTGAAGGTTAAAAAGCAACCTTCACGCCAACTTGTCTTATGCCTGTCGCCCCTAGGAAAAAATGAACTACTTTTTTCCCTGTTCAAGGCGCTTCCGCTTTTTATTTTATCTTCCTAATAATCGTAGTCCTTCAGGGGTCATTTTTTCTGGAGACCAGGCAGGTTCCCAGACGAGATTCACATCGACCTTATTAGTTTCTTCCATCCCCTCAACACAGTACCTGACCCCGCTAGTTATGCTGTCATGGAGTGGGCATCCAGGTGTTGTTAATGTCATGGTGATTGTAACATCAGCTGATTCTCTCACTTCGATATTATATATTAAACCGAGATCCACTACATTAATGTTTAATTCAGGGTCATAGACACTTTTTAACGCACTTAAGATTGCTTCTTTCATATTCATCATAAACACCTCGCTATTTTTTTAAAACGCTTAAGATACTAACTGCAATAATAATAAATACAATGGAAAGGATGGTCTGTCCGATATTAAAAAGGACGGTTACATGAAAAGTTAAGGCACAAAAGACAACCAGTATTGCAACAATAAATATAGAAAACAAAGGGGTAACGATTTTTTCATTGATCATTTCTTTTAATGAAGGCACCCTGTTTTTTCCTATTTCCTTACTGTATTTATAAGTCCACCACAAGAATGGAACAATTTTATATAAATAACTAACAATACTTAAGACAATCCAAAGCAATAAATAGGCATAAACAAGTGGGCCTGCAAGAGTTGTAAATTGGTGATTCCAAAGTATGATAAAGGCTGCAAAATGAATTAAATTTCCTAACCCAATCGCAACCAAAGCGAACGTAAACGGTTTATCTAGCGTTTTCTTCAATCTTTTTTTGATAATAAGTCGAATATGCAAGCTGAAAATGGTAAAACCGATCAAGAGTAAAAAGAAACCGGCTTTCAATAGCAGACTGTTATTTGTAAAGAAAGAAATCAGTGATATGACAAGGCCTGAAAAATAAAACGCAAATACATATTTTGCTTGAACCATCGGAAAACCATGGGATAAAGAAAACATGGGCACCATCTTGTATGAGAATCCGAAAATTAACAAAGTAAACCAGCCAGTAATCCCCATTAATAAATGGGCTTTAAAGATCGATTGATAATATTCCCCTGCAAAGCCGGTTTTTAAGCAGTAGATCATGGTAATCCCTAAGAATATTGTAATAAATAAACAAACTAACGACGAACCCACAAAAGCAGTAAGAATAGTTGGTTTTGCTTGTGCTTTTAGGGTCATAAACATTTGGAATAAAAACATTAAGATCCCAATTAGCATTAGGATACCAGGGAACATGGCATTTTGCGGAGACCAATAAAGCATCCCTGAAAATGAAATGATTCCAACTGCTGTCACGAAGAATTGTATAAAAGCGAATTTTTCATTCCATATTTTCGTTAGAAAGGCAACTGGTACCAGTTGATACATTGCTCCCATGGCCGCCATTAATGACCAGCCTAAAACTAATAAATGAGCTGAAGACCATATTACAGGAATTCTAAAACTCCCTTCCGCCATTAATTGACCATTTACTAATAATAAAATTTGAGAAAGTAGCAATGCTATTAAACTAAACAAAATAAATGAAAGTGGTAGTTTAATATTTGTTTCACTTCCCATATTTTGAGGAAGCATGTTCCTTCACCTCACTTACCGGAAAATTTCAATTTTAAAACTTCCGTCATTTTGTTGTTCTGTTCGTTGTTGGTAACCCAATTCCTCGAGTTGCTCGTAGAGAAACATCGGTCTTCGATCATTAATTATGGTTAATGTCTCTTTTTCGCTTAGGGTTTCCAAGGCAGCTAAGGTTCTCATCATTGGTTGTGGTGGTTCTAATCCACGGTTATCTAAGATCATAATTTTCCCCTCTTCCTTAAGCTTTCTTTGTGAATGTTACTTTCCAATGCTTCTTATCAATTTCTACTTCCTCGTGCGTGAAGCCTTTGGCTTTCAATACTCCGAAAAGTGGTACTGGTTTAAAAGGGGCATGTAAGATAAAAATATCATTTCCCTTTAACTCCTTAATTGCCTCCATAATTTTTTGAAAAGGTTCAATTTTATTCTTTAAATCTTCTCGAACGTCAAGTTCTATAATTTTTTGCTCCATTGTATAAACAACTCCCTTTATTAAAAAACTAATGTATTAATAGAATAATTCCTGTTGAAGCGCTTCCCGGTCGATTAGGTAATAACCCTCCTGATCGAGGATAACAAAGTTTTTCCTTTTCACTTGATTAATTGTCCTACTTACGGTTTCTCGTGAAGTACCAATCATATTGGCTAATTCACGATTGGTGAATTGTGTTGTGAGCCTGTAGCGGCCATTAACCAATTCGCCATTTGATTTACAAAGCCTAATAAGTAGTAAAATAATCTGTTCAAAAGTATTATGAAGAACTTGTGCTTCTAATCTTCCTTGCAAATCTACTATTTTTTCTCCCAATACTTTAAACAGCTTAATGCAAAGCTCAGGATAGGAAATAAGGATTCCTTCAAACTTATCAATGGGAATGATAATGAGATTTGCATCCTCCATCACTTCGGCATGGGCTGGAAAATTGCCTCCTCTAAAAAATCCAGCATGTGGAAACATTTCACCAGGTTCAAGGACAGATATTAATTGTTCTTTACCTGATTGATCTGTTTTGCAAATCTTAATTTTTCCACTATGAATAAAGAAAACTCGGTCAAGAGGATCTTCCTGCATAAAAACATACATCTTCTGTTTATAAAAACGAGTTTGTGCAATCTTCACGATTGGCTCTAGTTCTCCTGCCGATAATTCTTTAAAGATGGGGACAACAGATAACCTTTTTACTATGTCCTCTTGTTTCATTAACATCACCTTCGTATTAGTAATTATGATTTAGTTAGATTGTAGCAGTGTTTTTATAGTAATTATGTGACCTCCATCATAGTTACCTTGTTTTTGTGAAAATTATTCTCATTAGAACGGGTGCGTGAGAATTATCACAGGAAAAGGATGAAATGGTTCACTTTGTGTCGCTCTTGTGAAAGTTACAATACGAAAGGTAATGAAACATGAAAGGATGAAGGGTTATGGAAATACAACGAGGAACACCACCCAAAAAAGTGGTGAAGACAAATAAAAATGCTTTGCTGAAATCCATATTAGTTATCACCATTTTACTCAGCTTCACCGTATTATTAGTTGGTGGCTATTGGATCTTTAAAGAGCAGGCACCAAGGCCTGTAGAAGTCACCAATGAGAGCGGGGAAGTTCTTTTTACCAAAGATACCATTATGGGCGGTCAGGCAGTCTTTCAAAAATACGGCTTAATGGATTATGGTACCGTTTTAGGACACGGTTCCTATATGGGTCCCGACTACACAGCAGAAGCTTTAAAGCTGTATACTGAGGGAATGCAGGACTTTAAAGCAAATGAACAATATAATAAAGACTTTTCATCATTAAATGAGGATGAAAAATCCACTATTAAAAATAAAGTTATTAAAGAAATGCGGAAAAACCGTTATGACTCTGGTAGCGATACTATGATGTTAACAAATGCACAAGAATTTGGACTTGAAAGAGTAAGAGAATACTATAAAGAGGTTTTCACTAAGGGTGACGGCTGGGGGTTAAAGGCAAACCTAATTAAAGAAGAGGATATGCCTAAGACGGATCGAGCTTATGTTGCAAAAGGTGATCAAATCACACAAATATCAGATTTCTTCTTCTGGACTGCTTGGCTCTCAAGTACAGTCCGTGAAGGTGATAAAATCACTTATACGAATAATTGGCCATACTATGAAGACGCGGGTAACCAATTATCCTTTTCGGCAATTTGGTGGAGTGGTGCCAGCATTACACTATTTGTATTAATGGTTGGAATCATCCTGTTTGTTTTCTATCGTTATAATTTTGGGATGCAGGAAGCGTATAAAGAAGGTAATTTCCCACGAATTGATTTACGGAAAATGCCAGTGACGAGTTCACAGGTGAAAACAGGAAAATACTTTGTGATTGTTGCTGCTTTATTCTTAGTACAATGTATGTTCGGGGCGTTACTTGCCCATTATTATATCGAGCCAGATAGTTTCTTCGGAATGAAGTGGATTCACGATATACTTCCATTTAATATTACAAAAGGTTACCATTTACAGCTTGCCATCTTCTGGATTGCGACAGCATGGCTTGGAATGGGAATTTATGTGGCACCGCTTGTTGGTGGTTATGAACCTAAGAAACAAGGTTTATTAGTAGATATTTTATTCTGGGCACTGATTGTTCTTGTTGTAGGTAGTATGGTTGGAGAGTGGCTTGGTGCCAAAGGCTATTTAGGAAACAAATGGTTCTTATTTGGACATACAGGCTGGGAATATATTGAGCTTGGCCGTATTTGGCAGCTAATTCTGATTGTAGGTATGCTCATCTGGCTGTTCATTGTTTATCGAGGAGTCAGAGCAGGACTGAAGCGTGAAACTGACAAGGGCGGATTGATCCACCTACTATTCTATTCAGCTATTGCTGTACCAGCTTTCTATATCTTTGCTTTATTTATTAACCCAGGTACAAGTTTTACATTCGCTGATTACTGGCGCTGGTGGATTATTCACCTCTGGGTAGAAGGTATTTTTGAGGTATTTGCTGTTGTAGTTATTGGGTTCTTATTAGTTCAACTGGGCCTAGTTACGAAAAAATCAACAGTAAGACAACTCTATTTCCAATTAATTCTGCTCTTAGGCAGCGGGGTAATCGGAATCGGTCACCACTATTACTATAATGGTTCGGCAGAAGTCTGGCTGGCTCTTGGAGCGGTGTTCTCTGCATTAGAAGTTATTCCGTTAACCTTGTTAATTCTCGAGGCATATGAGCAATATAAAATGATGCGTGAGGGTGGAGTAAATTTCCCTTACAAAGGAACATTCTGGTTCTTAATCTCAGTTGCCATCTGGAACTTAGTGGGTGCAGGTGTGCTGGGCTTCTTAATTAACTTACCAGCCGTCAGCTATTTTGAACACGGACAATTCTTAACACCAGCACATGGCCATGGTTCGATGATGGGTGTATACGGTATGTTCGCATGTGCGGTACTCCTATACTCATTGAGAAATATTGTTAAACCAGAAGCTTGGAATGATAAATGGATAAAAATTAGCTGTATCCTATTAAACGTAGGACTAGCAGGAATGGTTTTCCTTTCCTTACTTCCAGTTGGATTCATCCAAATCAAAGAAGCATTTAATTATGGATATGCTGCTTCTCGTTCAGCATCATTCCTACAAAAGGATCTTGTTGAAACATTATTAACTTGGCGCGCGGTGCCTGACACCATCTTCTTGATTGGCGTCGTCATCTTGTTGGTATTCTGTATTAAAGCAATCTTTAATCTCCGGAAGCCAACCCATAAAGAAGGAGAAAAACTTCCAATTAAGGATCTATCTATGGATGAAGATTAATTTTCCAGAATCCGCAAAGGTCAGCTTTGCGGATTTTCTTTGTTTACAATCAAATTCTCATGGCATTTAAAACAATAAAGCTCTTTCTCTTCGGTTTGGACCCCATTAAAAAATCCATCCAAACAATAGAGCTCTTTACTGCAGCATGTGCACCTTCCAATGAGTTCCTGCATTTGTCATACCTCCTGTATAAGTAAAATCATGTGTTTACTGTGATAGTACTCACTAAGTTTCCAAACTGGTTCTAATATAATAAAAGGGTAGTTAACATATTAATAGGAGTGATAATAATGCAAACCTACGCAAAAGTTATCAATGTACCAGATTTCCCGCCACGAGAAAAACATCCTACCATCTTTAATGCTTTTGACGAATTAGCTTCTAGCGAGACAATGATGATTGTCAATGACCATGATCCAAGGCCGCTATTATATCAATTCATGATGGAAAGACCTGAGCAATTTTCTTGGGAGTACCTTGAAGAAGGTCCTGAAACATGGAGAGTAGCGATTACCAAAAAGTAAAAAACAATTTATTCTAATAATCTTGGTTCACGAAACCATCGCTAGTTTTTCCAATTTATTCATTTATTTTCCAGGAGTCATCCTCTTTTCCCTATAATCTATTTTACAACAGAGGCTCATTCTGTTGTTTTTTTTATTCACCAGTGGACAGTCATTCGCCTCTTTTTCTGAATAATGTGCTAAAATTAATTGGAAGTAAAAGGGGGAATATAATGAATAAAGTACGATTAGAAAAAGAGTTTTTGGATTATGTAAAAAAAATGTCTGCCTATTATGAAGCGTTGGGACTCATTTACTGGGACTTAAGAACAGGAGCTCCGAAACAAGGGGTGGAACAACGCTCTGAAGTAATTGGAATGCTTTCTTCCGAAGTATTTAAAATGTCGACCTCCGAGGAAATGGCCGCATATATAGCCAGCTTAGCGAAACTGCCTCTAACTGAAAAAACCAAGAAAATTCTCGAAGAATGTAAAAAAGAATATGAACGAAATAAAAAAATTCCTGCTGAAGAATATAAAGAATTTGTCATTCTCCAATCTAAAGCTGAAAGTGTTTGGGAGGAGGCAAAGGAAAATTCGGATTTTTCCCTATTTAGTCCTTACTTAGAAAAACTGGTAGTCATGACAAAAAGGTTCGTTGGCTATTGGGGACATGGAAAAAATAAATATGATGTGTTATTAGATATGTACGAACCAGGTATGACGACGGAAGTATTAGATCATGTTTTTGGTGAACTTAGAGAGAAAATCGTACCTTTGGCCCAACAAATTGCGGAGTCTTCACACAAGCCTAAAACAGATTTTCTGTTTAAAAGATTTCCAAAGGAAAACCAACGTGAATTGAGCTTAAAAATTCTCGAAAAAATGGGTTATAATTTCAAAGCTGGCAGACTAGATGAAACCGTTCATCCTTTTGCCACGGGATTAAACCCAGGCGATGTCCGTGTTACCACTAACTATAATGAAAACGACTTCCGGACTGCTGTTTTTGGTACAATACATGAAGGCGGTCACGCTTTATATGAACAAAATATTTCAACGGAGTTAATTGGTACTCCGCTTTGCTCAGGAACCTCTATGGGGATTCATGAATCGCAGTCCCTTTTTTATGAGAATATTCTTGGACGAAGCTCTTCATTTTGGAAAAATAATTACCAGCTTTTGAAGGAGTATGCAACGGGACAGTTTGATCAAGTGGAAATAGATGATTTTTACCGAGCTATTAACGAATCTAAACCGTCATTCATTCGAATTGAAGCGGATGAATTAACATACCCGCTCCATATAATCATCCGCTATGAGATTGAAAAAGGTTTATTTAATGATGAGATTGATGTGAAAGACTTACCGGCGATTTGGAATGATAAATACGAAGAATATTTGGGGATTCGTCCTGAAAACGATGCACAGGGTGTTCTTCAGGATGTCCATTGGGCAGGGGGCAGCTTCGGGTATTTTCCATCCTATGCGTTAGGATATATGTATGCAGCACAATTTAAGCATAAAATGGTCGAGGAGCTTCCAAATTTCAATCAATTAGTCGAGGATGGTAACCTTTTACCGATTAAAGAATGGCTGACAGAAAAGATCCATCAGTACGGAAAAATGAAGAAGCCGCTTGAAATCTTACAAGATGTCACAGGAGAAGGCCTCAATCCAAAATATTTAATCGATTATCTTTATGAGAAGTTTGAAAAGGTTTATAGGTTAAAATAAGATTTAAAGACATAGAAAAGGCTTCAACCCGGGAGGATTGAAGCCTTTTTCTAATTTTTAGTATGATATGAAAGTATAAAATTCGACTTTGAGAATTGTCCAGCTCCAGCGCCCTAGCGGCTAGTGTCCTTCGCTCTCCGCCCTACGATAAGTCAACATCGAATCGCCTTCGGCTCTTCGTGTTTCCTTTATCTCAGTTGGAGCGCTCCAGGCCATACGCCGCTGAACAGGGCGCTTGCGCTTTTCTTCCTACCATTTACTCCAAGTCTGAAATCCTTTGGAGCCTGGAGGTGAATTTTGAATAATATCGATAAAGGGAATCGTGTAAGCGAAAAGAATTAGGGCTGCAGCAATCCCTAGCCATAATTTCCAGTTCTCAAATACCATTGGTGCCTTTTCTTCAGGATTCTCAGCGACCGCTACAGGGAATTCCTCTTCCCCCTTAGGAGCAAAGAAAGCAAGATTGATGAATATGATAAGGACAAGAATAATTCCTAGGAATAAAATCGTTCCACCCACTGCTTGTGCAATTTGATATGGAATCCATTCAGCTGCTTGTTTGGATCCGCCATAAGTAGAGAAAGCGGAACGTCTTGGTCCTCCTAAAAGACCTTGGAAGTGCATGGCACCTGACATAAAGGCCATTCCAATAAACCATACCCATGCTTGGATTATTCCTAATTTATTCATAGCCTTTGTTAATTTGCGTCCAGTTAAATGTGGAACCAGCCAATAGGATATCCCAAAGAATGTTAACACAACAGATGTGGCAGCAGTTAAGTGGAAGTGACCTGTAACCCAAATAGTATTATGAACTACTTGGTCCATTTGATTGGATGCATTGATGATCCCTCCTGCTCCAGCAGGAATAAATGAAGCCATACCGATAAATGGAACGGTAAACCTGGCATCACCCCAAGGTAGAACTTTAATCCAGCCAAAAAGGCCAGTGGCTCCTTTTGAGCGACCATATCTTTCAAATGTAGCAAATAACGAGAAGGCAGTCATTAACGATGGTATAATAACCATGAATGTTAAGATAACCTGTAAGAACTTCCAGGCAGGGTCAATCCCTGGCTCTGTTAATTGGTGGTGAAAACCAACCGGAATCGAGAAGAGCAGGAACAAAATAAAGGACAAACGAGCCAATGAATCTGAGAAAATTTTTCCGCCGATAATTTTCGGGATAATTGCATACCAGCACATATATGCAGGTAACAACCAGAAATAAACAAGTGGATGACCAAAATACCAAAATAAAGTCCGACTTACTAATACATCAACTGTATCAACTAATCCAAGCGACCAAGGAAGTAATTGGAATAATACCGTCGCTGCAACACCTAGCGTAGCAATAATCCACATAACTGTATTTATTATTGCCATAAAGCTCAATAATGGACTTGGCTGGCCTGGGTTGTTTTTCCGCCATTTTGCATAAGTCAAGATTTGAGCCGAACCGTCAATCCAGCTTCCTATCACAACAAAGGTTAACCCTAAGTAAAATATCCAATGTGCTTTAAGCGGTGCATAAAAAGTGTATAAAACGGAAGCTTCCTTTAGTAAAACCATGGTTGCAGCCATTAAGGTTCCAATTAACATGATCCAAAAACCGATCCAGCCAGCGCGGCGAGCAGCGTTTGAATGACCGCCTGTTGTTCTGCTAACGGCAGCATATTGAAATCCCATAATGAAAAATGTCGTTAAAACCAATCCCATCAATACACCATGGACAGTTAATATTTGATAATAGTCAATGCCCCATGGAAGTTCCCATTTACCGGAACGGACAAGAGTTTGTAATAGCCCCATTAAACCACCGAGCGCAAGAGCAGAGAAGGCGACAAAAAAGTGTGCCATTGAAAGCTTTGCATCTCGCGGGTCTACTTTTACTTTTGCAGCAGTTGAGTTAGCCATTATTTTTTCACCTCAATCATCGAACTCATTAAATGGTGCCCAGCACCACAATATTCATTACAAACAATTAAATATTCACCGGCTTTATCAAACGTTGTGGTATATTCGCTGACATATCCAGGCTCAAGCATCATGTTAATATTTGTTCCAGCTACTTCAAAGCCGTGAACAACATCTTTTGTGGTGGCAATAACTTTTACCTTTGCACCAAGTGGCACTTCCACTTTTACTGGATTATAGGAGAATGCTGAAGCAACATAAACTAATTCATAGTCCCAATCTTTACCCTCAACCTTATGTAATCCAGGCTTATTAAAGGGTTTTGTTTGATCGACTTTATCTACATTTATAGTAGTCAAACAACTAGGTGGCTTGTTGCCAAGGTAGAATGCGCTTACACCCACAACTGTTAAGAAAACAACCAGTGCACCAATTCCAAAAGAAAGCCAAATTTTCTCGAACTTATGCATATGCATAATATTTTCCCCCTTCAATCATTAGAAACGATCAACGAATAAGTAATAGACACTTACCCAGGTGACAACAATAAAAGCTCCTAACAAGAAAACGGACGCTAATGTCCCTTTAAGAGAAGAGCTGTCTTCAATTTCTGTTTTTTTGTTTGTTTTAAGTTCCGCCTTCGCCATCCTCCTGCAACTCCCTTCAGAGTAATAAAATTAATGATTAGTTCTCTTTCATAATACAAAACAATTGTGATGAAAAAATAACAAATTTCATAGTTCACATATTGTTCATTCCTTAGATAACTACTATGTTAATGTTATAAACTTGATATAACAGTGATTTATATCACAATCAACAAGGGGTATTTGTGAATAAAATGTGAATATCACACTTTGCCTGTGATAAAAGTAATTGAATGTTCCCTCATAGATGCAGAAAGACATTTTTTTGGAAGTATGTCACACTTTAGGCGTTGGAAAATATGATGGTAATAAATCATATTTTCCTTCAGAAAAGAGTGTGTTTTTGTGGAAAAATATTATTGTGATCGCTGCCGTATGCTGTATAATAATGTTGAAATTTGTAAAATATGCGGGACATTAGTAAAAAATAAAATTAAGATTGAAGTTCAAAAACAACCAGATAAAAAATAAGTCGACAAAAGCATATTGCTTGCTTTTCCTTAAGAAATGCTAAACTGGAAATCATTAGCTAATGAACGAAATTAGCATCCATTATATAATTTAAGAGCACAGCAACAACCTTCAAAACGTTTGCTTCCCTTTAATGAGAAACTTTGTTTCTCTTATAAAGGGGAGCTTTTTTTTTCATACTGACATTCCTGCATAAAAACCTTCAATTTGGAAAAAATACCCTTACATAGTTTGAAGGAGAAAAAACCATGCCTACAATTATTTCAGTTGCAGAAATTACACCCCCCTATGAAGTTAACCAAAATCAAGCCTCAGAGTTTGCACGAGAGCTTTTCTCTGATTCTTTTAAGGACATTGAAAGACTTTTACGGGCTTTTCAAAATGGTCAGATTGAAAAAAGGCATTTTGTAAAAAATATTGATTGGTTTAAAGAGGATAAAAACTTTGAAGAAAAAAATACTGCATATATTGAGTCAGCAATTGAGCTGGGAAAAGAAGCAATTGTCAATTGTTTAGATAATATCGATTTCTTAACAAAAAATATTCCTTATCAGGATATCGAAGCGATTTTTTTTATCTCTACCACTGGAATCGCGACCCCAAGTATCGAAGCCAGAATTATGAACTTACTCCCGTTTCATCCTCATACAAAGAGGGTACCTATATGGGGGCTTGGCTGTGCTGGCGGTGCTGCTGGGTTATCAAGAGCCTATGAATATTGCCTTGCTTTTCCGAAAGCAAAGGTCCTTGTCCTGTCCGTGGAGCTTTGTAGTTTAACCTTTCAACGCAATGATCTTTCAAAAAGTAATTTCATCGGTACTTCTCTGTTCGCTGATGGCGCTGCATGTGCATTAGTTTGCGGGGATGATTCAAATGGTTCCGAATACAGAAAGAAGAAAACATCGCCTTCCATTATTGCAACCCAGTCCACTCTTATGCCGAACTCCTTAGATGTGATGGGATGGGATATTAAGAATAACGGACTATTCGTCATATTTTCACGGGATATACCTCACATTATCGAAAACTGGCTAAAGCCGAATGTTAGTGAGTTTCTAGCAGAAAATCAAGTGGAACTTGAAACAATCAACTATTTTATTGCCCATCCAGGTGGAAAAAAGGTAATAGATGCATATGTAAAATCATTAGAAATCCCTCCTTCAATGACAGAGGTTTCACTTGATGTACTAAAACAGTTTGGCAATATGTCCTCAGCGACGATATTTTTTGTCCTGAAGCGTTATATGGAAAAAGATATACCTAAAGGGGCAATTGGTCTTGGGACTGCTCTAGGGCCGGGGTTTAGTTCAGAACTTCATTTATTGAGGTGGGTGTAAATGGAGGGAATCCTCATATTCCAAATAATGATTGGATTGGTGGTTCTTCAGCGGTTGATTGAACTTAGAATTGCAAAGTGCAATGAGAAATGGATGAAGCAGCAGGGGGCCATCGAATTTGGTGTTGAACATTATCGATATATGGTGCTGATGCATATTCTGTTTTTTATTTGCTTAATTATTGAAAAGGTTTATTGGAATCGAGGGCTTTCTTATTTATGGCCAATTCTCTTTTCAGTTTTCTTGGTGGCGCAAATCATTAGGATTTGGGTGATCTCCTCACTTGGAAGGTATTGGAACACGAAGATTATTGTCCTAAGAGATGCAAAGGTTGTACAAAAAGGTCCTTATCGTTATATTAAGCATCCCAATTATTTTGTAGTAGCCATTGAAATAATCGTAGTTCCTTTATTGTTTAACTTGTATATTACCGCTAGTCTCTTTACCATCCTAAATGCCATCATCCTCATGATTCGTATTCCGGAGGAGGAAAAAGCCCTCAAAGAACTTACCGAATATGAAGGACGTTTTCATGATTGTAATCGTTTTCTCCCTAAAGTTGTTAAATAAGTGTGACAATTAAAAAAGTGCTATTGAAAATCATTATCACCTATGTTAAACTTTGGTTAACAATGAAAATCATTCTCAACAACCCTGATAAGGAAGGTGTTACATATGACTTTTGCTTTAGTTGGCGGAACGGTTATTATTTATGCATTTGTCATGAAGCACGTCTTAAAGAACGTTACCCATTGAAATTCCTATCTATTTTTGGAGCCAAGGTCGAGAACCTTGGCTTTTTGTCGTTTTTGGGAAAAATTTGTTTACAGCAAAAGCAGTGTCAAGATAGGAAAAGTTTGAATTATCGTATAAAATAAAAATTATTACAAAGTTGTTAAGGGGAATTAGTAATGGTGAAAATAGCTAACCGAGATGAAGCGATTCAAACATTAAAAACGAAAATCGTTTCGACATATGAATATTTAATGGAGCAAGCGGATGTAGATAATACAAAAAAAGTTAAACAATTAGCTCAAAAGCTAGGAAACAGAGAATTTCTCATTGCCTTTTGCGGTCATTTTTCTGCTGGGAAATCGACAATGATTAACCAACTAGTCGGTGAAAAGTTACTTCCTTCGAGCCCGATTCCAACCAGTGCAAACTTGGTGAAGGTAAAATCAGGTGAGGATTACGCAAAAGTCTTCTTCAAAAATGAAACACCACGGATTTATTTAGCTCCTTATGATTATGAACTAGTTAAGAATTATTGTAAGGACGGCGACCAAATTGAAGAAATCGAAATAAGTCATAGTGATACGGGGTTGCCTGATCATACTGTCATTATGGATACACCAGGGATTGACTCCGCTGACGATGCACACCGAATTGCAACAGAATCAGCCATCCATCTTGCTGATTTGATTCTTTATGTTATGGATTATAATCATGTCCAAGCAGAATTGAATTTTTTATTTACTAAGGAACTAACCGAGGCTGGGAAGGAAGTTTACTTAGTTATTAACCAAATTGATAAACACAATGATGAAGAGCTAAGTTTTCAGGAGTTTCAAAAAAGCGTAGTAGATTCGTTTGCATCTTGGGGAGTAAAACCAGCAAGGATTTTTTATACCTCATTGAAGCATGAAAGCCATCCTTTCAATGAATTTAAAAATCTTCAAGGATTTATTGCCGAAAAATTGGCCTCTAAGGACCAATTATTAGTACCATCTATTTATCATTCCTTAAAGAAAATTACCCAGGACCATATCAATCAAAGATGTAAATTAGAGCAGGAAAGGTTGGCACCAACCGTTGCAATTCTAGAGGAAATATCTGAGGAAGAAAGAAATAAATTGTTCAATGCTGCCCAAGAAGTAGAAAGAAACCTACACACTTTAAAAGAGGGAGTAGCAGGCACAGAGAAAGAATTTGATCATCAAGTTGCTCAGATTCTGAAAAACGCTTATTTGATGCCATTTCAAACCAGAGAGTTAGCTGAAAGTTATTTAGAATCATGTCAGCCAGAATTTAAAATTGGCTTTTTATTTTCCAAGCAAAAGACATTAGATGAGAAAAAGGGAAGGTTAGATCGTTTCCATCAGGATATCGTTGATAAAACAAAAGCTCAGCTTGAATGGCATGTACGTGAATTTTTACTTCGCACATTAAAAGAAACAGGTCTTGACGAGGGAGAATTACAAGGTTTAGCCCAGTCATATTCCATCGAAGTTCCGACAAGCCTTTTAACGAATGCGGTAAAGTCTGGGGCACGATTATCAGGCGAATATGTATTACATTATACTGAAGATACCGCCAATGAAATAAAGAAAATGGCAAGGTATGAACTCACTATTTTTAAAGAAGAGTTCCTAAAAGCATTAAAGGACCGAACGGCAAAAATAATCGGACAGTATGAGCAGGAATCAACTAGAACCAATCGATATGTTAGCGCCTTATCAGAGGTAAAAAAATCTCAGCAAAAAGTTAAATTGATCGAAACAAAAATCGAGGAGTTATTAACAAAAGATGATGTTCTACAAGAAGATAATTATCATCTTTTTGAACAGGACGAAGAAGAATATGAAGTGGTCAAATCGGAGCAAATAACAAGTACAAAACAAACTGTCACCAATAATTCTAAGATAGGAACCATTGATATAACTACAATAAAAGAGACCGAGGTGTTTTCATCGAATGACCATTTAATGAAAACTGTAGAACATCTCTATCAGACTTCAAATTTAGTCAAAGATATTCAAGGATTCCAAAAGCTAGCAACTGAATTAGCGGAAAAAGCGCAAAGACTTGGTAATAAGGGCTTTACAGTCGCATTATTTGGAGCATTTAGTGCGGGCAAATCTTCCTTTGCTAATGCGCTTATGGGGGACAAAGTACTACCTGTTTCACCAAATCCCACCACGGCTGCAATTAATAAAATTAAACCAGTTACGGAGATTCATCCTCATGGAACAGTGCTTGTTAAATTTAAAGAGGCACCAGCCATGCTGGAGGATGTTAATCGTTCTTTAAAAGTATTTGAACTTAAGGCTGCTGATTTAGAAGGTGCAGCCGAGAAAATTGACCAGATTATGCTTCAAAACGGACAAGAAAGTGGTTTATTGGAAAAGACCCATTTTGCCTTTTTGCAGGCATTTATGAAGGGCTATACAACATTTGGGAAATCATTAGGAACGGTTCTCGAAACGGATTTAACAGATTTTAGCGAGTTCGTTGCAAAGGAAGAAAAATCCTGCTATGTCGAATGGATTGAGCTTTATTATGATTGTGAGTTAACCCGAAAAGGCATTACACTTGTTGATACACCTGGAGCGGATTCTATCAATGCCCGTCATACAGGGGTAGCCTTTGATTACATTAAAAATTCAGATGCGTGTTTTTTTGTTACCTATTACAACCATGCATTTTCAAAGGCAGACCGTGAATTTTTAATTCAACTTGGGCGCGTGAAGGAATCGTTTCAAATGGATAAATTGTTCTTTATTATAAATGCTATTGACCTTGCGGAGAGTGAAGATGAAAAGGAAACAGTGATTGATTATGTCGAGGATCAACTGAACAAATATGGGATAAGAAATCCTCATCTTTATCCGGTATCAAGTTTACTTGCTTTGAGGGGAAAAACAGATCATAGTCTGAAAGCTGAATCAGGTATGAATAAGTTTGAACAGGCATTCTATCAATTCATTACCAATGAATTAACAGAAATGGCTATTTCATCGGCAGAAAAGGAAATAACTCGTGTCCATGAGTTAATTTCCAATCTTATTCAGAGTTCGCAGGAAGATCGATCTGTAAAAGAGAAAAAACGGGAGAATATCACAAAACAAAAGGAACTTATCCAAGAGTTATTAAACAAACAAACCGTTGAAAATTTACAAAAACGTCTGCAGCAAGAAGCAAATGAACTGGTGTATTACATTAAGCAAAGGGTATTCTTACGCTTTGGGGATTTCTTTAGGGAATCATTTAATCCCAGCGCTCTTAGGGATGATGGTCGTAATTTGAAAAAGGTATTACAAGGTGCGTTGGATGAATTTCTTGAAAGTTTTGGGTTTGATTTTGCTCAAGAAATGAGAGCAACTACTGTACGCATCGAGCGCTTTACTGAAAAACAAGTGGCTGATTTCCAATCAAGTCTCATCCGGAATCTACAAGAAATAAATCCGGACCTTTCCTTTTCACCATTTGAAGTGGAGCATAAAGAAACAATCGAATTTCCTATCGCCTTTTTCAATTTAAATAATCAATTATTTACTAAGGCAATATCCTATTTTAAAAATCCAAAATCTTTCTTTGAAAAAAATGAAAAGAAATTAATGAGTGATGAACTTAATCAAGTACTAAATGTACCTGCGGATGAATATTTAGCAGAGGAAGGGAAACGTTTAAATAGTCACTATAGCGAAGAAATGACAAAGGAATTCAATCGTTTATTAGAACAAATGAACGAACAAGTAAAAGATTTTTATCTGAGCCACCTTTCGGCCTTAGACGGTGGAATATCGATTGAATTATTAAAGGATATTCAACAAAAGTTGGTAGAGATCCAAAAGTGATACCCCTAAACATGAGGAGGAGCTGCGCGTGAAATATATTAAAGACAAAGAATGGTTATTGAATTGCTTAAACGAGAGTCATGTCAGGATTGTTGATTGCCGCTTTTCCTTAACTGAACCTGAGAAAGGGAAGTCGGAATATTTACAAAGTCATCTTCCAGGGGCAGTGTTCTTTGATTTAGAAACAGACCTGTCGAGTCCGGTACAATCCCATGGTGGACGGCACCCGATGCCCATGCTTACGGAATTCATTGCCAAGCTTGAGAATGCAGGTATCGATGAAAACAAATTAGTTATTGCCTATGATTATGGTGATGGGGCGTATGCTGCTCGTTTTTGGTGGATGCTACAATATCTTGGCCATGAAAATGTATATGTCCTTGATGGCGGATTTAAAGGATGGGTAGAAGAAGAATATCCTGTATCAGAGGAAATTCCTGTCTTTGAAAAGACAGAATTCCATTTCCGGATTCAGCCAGAATTGATGGCAACTACTGAAGAAGTAAAAGAAGTGGTTGAAAAACAGTTGAGTAATAAAATCTTAATCGATTCACGGGAAAAAAAACGTTATTTAGGTATAGAAGAACCAATTGATAAAAAGGCTGGACATATTCCTGGTGCAATAAATAAGCCATGGATGGAAGGGTTGAGTGGGAATTACTACAAATCTGTTGCGGACCAAAAACAAAGGTTTGTGAATGTCGAACCAAATAAGGAAATAATTGTTTATTGTGGGTCAGGGGTTACTGCCGCCCCCAATTATTTGGCTTTAAGAGAAGCTGGTTTTGAGAAGGTAAAGCTGTATGTGGGAAGCTTTAGCGATTGGATCTCATATGCGGAAAATAATATAGAATAATTTTTGGGCCAACTTATGTTATAATGGAAAACGTGTTGTTTTTAATAAGTCTCTTTTAAGGAGGTCCATAATGACGAATCAAAAGCCTTCACTGATGCTTGTTGATGGAATGGCTTTGCTATTCCGCGCTTTTTATGCTACCGCAGTTACAGGACAATTTATGATAAATTCAAATGGAACACCAACCAATGGAATTCATGGCTTTGTTAAGCATTTATTCACGGCGGTAAATTCCTTCAAACCTTCACACCTTGCAGTTTGTTGGGATATGGGAAGTAAGACCTTCCGAACAGAGTTATTTTCTGATTATAAAGGGAATAGGGGGGAAGCTCCTGTTGAGCTTATTCCACAGTTCGATTTAGTTAAGGAAGTTGTTGCATCATTTGATATTCCCAATATTGGCTTAGCAGGATACGAAGCTGATGATTGCATTGGAACAATTGCCAATCAATCGAAAGACTATGCCCATGTATCGATCCTAACAGGTGATCAGGATATGCTGCAGCTGCTTGATGCTAGTATTTCTGTAATCTTGTTGAAAAAGGGCTATGGAAATTACCTGGTTCATACCCCAGAAACCTTTTTTGAAGAGAAAGGGATTACACCTCGACAAATGATTGATTTAAAAGCTCTCATGGGGGACACAAGTGATAATTATCCTGGAGTGAGAGGTATTGGGGAAAAGACAGCTCTTAAGCTGCTACAGGAATTTGAACATGTGGAGGGCATTATCTCCAATTTAGATCGCTTATCTAAATCCAATAAGACAAAAATCGAGCAGGATTTAGAAATGCTCCATTTATCGAGACTGCTTGCAGAAATAAAATGTGATGTTCCCGTTAGTTGTGGATTGGATGAGGCGGGACTACGAATTAAAAAAGAGAAAGCGATGAACAAGTTAATGGAATTAGAGCTCCGTGGTTTGCAGCGCCTTTTGCCAATAGACGAAGTATTTGTTTCCTGAAAAAATGAGGTTGTCCATTTGAGACAACCTCATTTTTTATGGGTTAATCATACAGGAATTCTTGTCTCATCAGTAATAAGATATAAAAAGCATGGTCACATCCTGATATTCGAAGGAGGAAGTACATTCGAAAAGTATTCACTGGGTCATCATATTGGGAAAGGTGCTACAAGTCTTGTCTATTTGAGTCAAACTGACCAAAACGAGAGGGTAGTAATAAAAAGGGTGGAAAACAAGAGGGATGCAGAGCAAGAGAGCAGCATCCTTAAAAGCTTACCATGTCATAAACATATCATTACGTGGTTAGATTTTTTTGTAGATAATCAAACAGGGTATATTGTTTTAGCTTATCACGATGGGGCGAGGCTTGGCCATTTTAAAAAGGGACGTATCCATCTTGAAAATTTAGCAGTTCAAATTACCATTAACATTCTTGAAGCCTTAAGAGTAATTCACCAACATGGGATTCTTCATTGTGATATTACACCACATAACGTGTTAATAAGCGACCGTGACCCAAATACTGTCAAAATTATTGATTTTGGCTCAGCTGTCCGAACCAATCAGTTCGGAGAATATATTGGAAGCCATAAAGGAGCCACAAGATGGTATCGACCTCCTGAGCTCAAAAAAGAAAAAAATATCTTTATAGCTAACTTGAATCACAGTTCTGATTTATACAGTGCAGCTTGTGTTTGTCTGTACTTGTTAACTGGTCAAGCGCCCTTTCGTAAAAAAAAGGCGTGCGAACAGATAACCAATCAAGAGCTTCAAAAGATTCTTTGGAAAGCAACAAGCAAAAATAAAAAGAAACGGTTTCAATCCGCACAAGAACTTATTGATGCTCTTTTACCATTCAAATAAATGGGGTAATCCCTGGATACGGATTAACAGGAAACACGATTATTACTATCTATAAAGGAGCAAAAGCAAGTGAATGATTTTACTCAAATTGTCGTTAAACCTGGGAAGCCCGTTCAGGTTTTGCTAAATCCCACCCCCTATCCCCTAATTGGAAAAGGATTGCAAGGTGCAGTATTCAAATTATCAGATGACCGATGTGTAAAGATATACTCTAAAAAAATTCATTGTCTTCGAGAAAAGCAGGTTTTGCTGCAGGTCGGTGAAAAATCAACTATTATTCCAGCGGTTTATGAAACAGGGGAAAATTATATTATTATGGAATACCTCAACGGACCCTCGTTACAAGAATATTTTGAAAAATCCGAAACGATTTCTGAAGCATTAACAAGGGAAATCCTAAATTTAATCATTGAAATAAAAAACTTACAGTTTATGAGAATTGATTTTTCCTTACGCCACACTATTTTTGATAAAGATGGAAGACTGAAAATTATCGATCATGTTAATTCGTTTAGAATTCCAAGGTCGTATCCGAAACGACTATTCAAGGACTTAAAACAATTGGGTCTTTTAACATCATTTTTAGAACACGTGCACAAGCTTAATCCTGAATGTTATGAAAAATGGCAGAAATTGTTGAAAAGAATGGGGTGACAAAAGCGCATTTACCAAAATTGCTCCGATGGTTTTGATGAAAAGCATATAAATAAAAGAAAAAAAGAATTAAAAATGATTGAAGGAGACAGTGTTATGGATGAAATATCAATTGGCATCATATTACCAAAACGCCAATGGAATAGATTTGCACAAAAGCAATTGGAAGAAGAGGACTCTTTTGTCTTGCATTATGCCAAAACAGGGGACGATTTAAATCTGGAAGTCCTATTTTTTAATATAGATGAGTTACTTGTGAATGAGCGTAAAGGGAATGCATTTACAATCAAGGGAGAAGATATCGTTTTCATAGGTTTCGCTGAAATTCCATCAATATTTTATAATCCTACTATCTATCATCAAAAAAAATACAATCGCATAATCTTTGAACTGGCAAAGCAAACAGGTGTGACGATTATAAATGAACAGAATAATCTTAAGAAAAAGCCTTTTCTTGACTTGATGAAGACACATCCTGCGCTGATAAATATTGTTAAGGTAGCCGATCATCACCAACAACCGTCCTTTAATTTCAATATTTTAGGACAAAAAGACGAGCAGAATCAATGGACTACTCCCATTGTTTATGCTAAAGTGCATGACGAGATCTATACCTTAGAGAAAGCTTTTTTGCTTTTTACGGAAAATCAACAAATGGAAGAGGAAACAAAAGATTACCTTTATGAAGTTTGCCACCGTATTTTAGATATTCTCCATTATTACTATCCTGCTATTTATGAAATCGGACTTCAATTTATCATGATGAAAAATGGCGAAATTCAAATTCAATCAACTTATCCCGTTTTTAGCATAATTAAAGACATAAGTGTTCGCAATGAAAAATTGGCTGCAGCAATCCTTCGGTGGCCAATTGAGTTAGCAAATGCAATCAGACTGAAAAAAAATAATGAAAAGTCCGATCCAAACTTACTGTTAAACGATGAAGCATCCAACGATGATAATATTACTCCCTTTGTCGGAAATTCAAGAATTGTTGAAGAAAATGTTTGGGTAATATTTAAAGCTTTCCAAGATGAAAAAATGATGATGAAGGTACCAGACCGAATAACGGAATGGTGGAGAGAAAAGCCAAATGTCGTAAAGTTTGGGGTCATTGAACAGCCCTGCCACTTTGTCATTTACGAAGACGCCATACCGCTTAGACATAATTCCTACCAAAACCCTATTGAACTGTTTGTCTCCCATACTTTAGTAGAAAGCATCCATCTTCCTACAGACCTTGTTTATCAAATCCAATTTTCAGAGGGAAGGGCTATAATTGGTCCCACCATCGGCTTGTTACTAGCTGAAAAAAACCAAGTATATAATCTAAAATATATGGAGAAATTCAATGATCGTTTTGGTGAATATCATCGTTTTGGCGGAGTAACGATTGCCTTTTCGCCTCGTTCCGTCGACTGGGAAAAGAAAATTGCCCATGGGATGGTATATGAACCTAAAAATAAACAATGGCGCTATGATTCTACACCGATACCCTCTACCATTTACCGGCGAAATTTCCATCAGAAGAAAGAAAGTATTAACAAACTAATCGATTTAACGGATAATAATTTATTTAACTCCTATCACTTTAAAAAATCAGATCTTTATTTACTAAAAAACAACCCAGAAATTAATCAGCATTTACCAGACACCTTCCTTTTAAATAATCTGGAGGGATTAATTGAATTTTTAAAAGAAAAAAAGAAAATTATCTTAAAGCCAGTTAGCTTGTCAAGAGGACGTGGAATTTTCATCCTAGAATTAAATAACGGGATGGAAGGTTTTAGTTTATACGATTATCGAACAAACAAAAAGGTCCAACATGTACGAAAGAATTTGGAAGGTTTAGAGGCATTGTTTGAGGAAATCGGGATTCTTCACCAAGAATATTTATATCAAACTTATATTCCATTATTAAAGGTAAACAACCGCGCACTTGATGTAAGGGTAGTAATGCAAAAATATAACAAAAGCAAATGGCAATGTACGGGAATCGAATGCAGGGTAGCTAGAGAACATGAGGATTTAACCAATATTGCCCGAGGCGGAGAAGCTATGACGTTGAGAGACGTCATCAAGAATTCGACGCAAGGTCTTAACTATACGCAGGTTTATCGTAACATATTAAATGTTTGCCAAAGGTTTTGCCGGATAACGGATCAAACAAAAAAACATTTCGCAGAATTTGGTATCGACATTGCCCTGGATGAAAATGGTTACCCGTGGATTTTAGAAGCAAATATATATCCAAGCTTTAAAGGATTTAAGACGCTAGACTATGATTTGTACTTGAAAATTCGAAATCAACCACTGTATTACGCCGTGCAAATTCAAGGGTTTAAGATTCTTGAGGATGCATATGGGAAGAGCCTTTCCTTCAAAGAAAGGGTATATCAGTAGTGACAAAACGTCCCTTGTATGATAGTGATTCAAGGGACGTTCTATTATTTTTCAGATTCTATTTGGTCGTACAATCGGAGCAGACGGCTCGCACTTTTCTCCCATGTGAAATTTTCAGATATTCTATTTACACAGTTTAGACCCAGCTGTTTTATCTTTTCAGGGTTGTTTAAGAGTTGAATAACATATTTCGCTAGTTCTGCATCTAGATTTTTTGTATTGACCAAATACCCCGTTTTACCATGTTCAATTACTTCAGGCATTCCTCCAATATTTGATGCAATAACAGGGACACCACACGCCATTGCTTCCACGTTCACTAATCCAAATGCTTCCTGTCCGATTGAGGGAACTAAGACAATTTCGGCCGCTTTAAACCAAACGTGAATTTGCTCATGCGGAATAAACGATAGAAACCTGACATGTTCGGGAAATTCCTTAGCTAACCTATATAAATGTTCCACATAGTTCGTTTTCCGATTGGACCCATAAAATGCACTTCCAGCAATGATTAAAAGAGTGTCAGGCACCGCCTGAATAATGAATGGCATGGCCTGAAGTATTTTTTCTACACCTTTTATCTTTCTTAAACGTCCGACAAATAAGATCATTCTTTTTCCTGCAAGGTTCATTTGCTGTGTAATATTCTCATTTTCACTAAAATGATTTGTTGACCACTTCGAATGGAATTGGTTCGTGTCTACGCCTAAATGATTGACAATGATTTTGGCTTCCTCACAACCCGTTAGACTGATCAAATAGTTTTTAAGGAACTGGCTATTGACAATAACTTTATCAACTTGATACAAACACCTAATTAGCTCTTCTTTCTCAATATGGGAAGAGGAGATAAACTTAGTCGAGTGAAGCGATAACCAGAGCTGCGTTTTTTGGAAACTTTGTCTGAGGAGGGGAATGAAATGAGGGCGGTTTTCTACTTGAATGAGATCAGGCTTTAGTTTGGATAGAGCGGAAATGACCTTTGTGAGGTACCTTGTCCACTTTCGATAAATAAACCGGACATAAGAAATATTGCCTCGTTTTTCGGATGATGGCAATTCTTTGGTCTTTTTTCCAAATATGGTAAAATCAACTTCGGTTTGAAGTACATTTGTTTGCATCTCAACAACCGTTTCAACAGAACTTGAACGAGTAGAAGGAATAGGGAAGGAACCTGGGGTAATGATTGCCACCTTTGGTTTTATTCTCATAGTACAAACACCCCTTAAATGAATGTAATTTAGTGGATTCACTTATTTATTTATTTAATGTTTCAAAAAAAAATGGGTGTTTGTCTTTTCAGATATTAAAATTTTGCATTTTATATAAGAAAGCATTCATTTGCTGCTAAATGAAAAGCCCTTTTCATTAGGAGGGGAAAATAAATTGGAACCACTATATATCGGAATTTTATTAAGCTCGCAATTATATCGTCAACTTACCCACGGTAAGATTCCACAAATACTATCTTTTTACGAGGAAGCGGGAAAAATAAATCAAATCATTCCCATTTATCTGCTATTGGAAGACATAAAGCCTGGAGAACAACAGATAATGGGTTATGTCATGGATAATGACGGGAAGTACCGGAAAACCACTATTCCGAAACCATGGGTGATCCATAATCGTGGGTATCAATCAACGAAGGCTGCTAAGAAACGGATTAAAAGCTTACAAGATGAAGGGATCATTATTTTTAATGAATGGAATCATTATGGGAAATTCAAAATTCATAAGTTATTAGCTGCAAGTGAGGAATTGAGACCGCATCTACCAGAAACACTTCAGCTGAATCAGAAAAACATGACCTACATGATGGAAAAACATAATGAGTTAATCATAAAACCAAGCAGCGGTACATTTGGAAAACGTAACATGAAGGCTGTACGCATAAACGATGCAGAATGGTTGTTAACGTATCCCGATATGGACATGTGGCAGGAAGCAAGCTTTCCTGCAGAACAGCTATCAATGAAAATAATTTCCTTGGTTAAAGGTGATAACTATATCATTCAGGAGAGAATTGCACTAGCAGAATATAATCACAATCCATTCGACCTTCGGGTATCCGTGCAACGAAATGGCGAAGGTGAATGGCAAGTGACAGGTATGGTGGGAAAAGTTGCAAAAACAGGCAGTTTCGTTACAAATGTTGCAAGAGGCGGTACCTGCGTTGCTCTAGAGGAGATTCTAAGGGGCTCCCCCTACCTTAATGAAAAACAAGTAGTTGCTGATGTCGAATGCTTATCGATAAGAGTGGCTCAACAATTGGGAAAGCAACTGGCTAACCTGGCAGATATTGGTCTCGACGTCGGGATTACTGGCGAAGGTTTTCCTATGTTTATTGAATGTAATGCCCGCGACTTAAGGTTAACGTTTCGTGAAGCCTTATTGTTTAACACATGGCGTGAAACCTATTTTATCCCAATCAGTTATGGGAAATATTTGTTAACTACTAGAAATGGCCAATAATAAAACACAGAGGAAGTAGGTTGGTATGCAAACCATTGTCTATATTGGATGTAATAAATCAGGAACAAGCAGGGAAGCTCTAAGTATGTCAACAGCAATGGGCTATTATACGGTTCTATTAACAAACAGAAAGGAATTTGTAAAACAGAAAGAGGAATTCAACGATGTTCATCACATGGTGTATGTCGAAAATTTAATGGATAAAGAGATGGTTTTTACAATAATTAGGGAACTTGAAGCCAATCATAAACAAATTTGTGCGGTTATTAGTTTCATTGATCCGTTTGTTTCTTATGCTGCACGAATTTCAGCGGAGTTAGGAATGTATGAAATGTCCATGGATGCATTGGCAATCATGGAGGAGAAGACACGCTTTCGTGAACAATTAAAAACGCTTCCTGTGTCACCGCGGTTTACAATCTTTCATGGGGAGCAGTCCATTTTGCAATGTATAAATGAATATAAAGCTTATTTACCACTCGTCTTAAAATCACCTATTTCCAACGGGTCAAAGGATGTTTTACTTGTTGAAACCCCGCTTGAATTTAAGGCTGGACTGGACTATTTTAACAAAAAATTCCCATCGATTCCAATCCTAATTGAAGAATATCTAATCGGGCCACAATATTTAATTGAAGTCATTGTGAAGGACGGGCAAATTTCCATGGTGGCGATTATTGAACAAGAGATATTAACGGGTGAACGTTTTATCATAACGGGATATCGTTTTCCAGCTGCTTTGGAAAATGAGACATTTGAGGATTTAGATTTAGCGGTCACGAGTATTATTCAGGCCCTTGAATTAGTAAATGGAACTTGCCATTTGGAAATGAGGCTTATCAATGGAGAGTGGAAGTTAATTGAGATTAATCCCAGAATGTCAGGCGGAGCGATGAATAGAATTATTCAAGAGGGTACAGGAATCAACTTAGTGAAAGAAACGATTAAACTCTTTCTAGGGGAAGAAATAAATCTAGAATTAACACAAAGGAATCATGTTTATGCCAAATTTCTTACCATTAATTCGCGCGGCCGGCTTATTAAGGTAAAAGGAAAAAATAGGGCTGCTAATTATGAAGGTGTAAAGGAAGTTTTTGTGAAACCGCGCAAGGGTGCGATATTGACAAAGCCCTATTCTCTTGGTGATCGTTACGCCTATGTAATAGCCTCAGCAAAAACCCCAGAGCAAGCTAAAAAGATTGCCTTGTCAGCATCAAACGAAATCAAGTTTTACTTAGAACCACTATAGGGATGTGAGGATTTTGAAGTCGATCGGGATGTTACACTATCGAAAAAATCCGACAGAGGTGAAGAAAGCGTATCCCTTGGCAGCTGTTGCAAAAATGGAGGGATTTCCCTTTTATTTTTTTACATTTAACAGTGTTGATTTTAATACCATGAAGATAAATGGCTGGGAATACAATCATGGTGAATGGTCACAAACCGTAGTAGACTTTCCAACCGTTATCATTAATAGTTGCAACCCTAAAACTAAAAAGCAATCTAAAATCTTGAAAAAATTAAAAGAATATGCGTTATTAACAAGTTATCCTGTTGGAAATAAGCTCAAAGTATATAAAAAAGTCCTTCATGCGAAAGAATTCTCCAATTACCTCATTCCTTCCACAAAATTAACAAATCCCTCAGAATGTATTAGTTTTCTCGATAAACATTCTCGGGCTGTTATTAAACCCTTAAAAGGAAATCAAGGAAAACAGGTAATTTTTATCGAAAAATTGAATGAACGCCCACTTTACCAACTGATTGATGGACAGCATAGTAAAACACTTAACCGAAAGGAATTAGAAAGTTTGATTGCAGACTTGATCCTCAAACGTAAATATTTGCTGCAGCCGTTTATTATGTGTAAAACAAAAACTGGATTAACTTATGATTTTCGCTTGCATGTCCAAAAAAATGGCAGAGGATCTTGGGAAATAAACTTAATATATCCTCGAATCAGTGGTAACGGCAAATTAATTAGTAATATTAGCAGCGGTGGATATCGCGGTGACTTAGAACCATTTCTTATACTTGAATTTGGAGATGAGTTTGAACAAATTAAAGCTGTTCTTGAGGATTTTGCTTTGTCTTTTTCAACCCATTTTGATACATTATATGAACATTCTTTTGATGAACTTGGCATTGATGTTGGAATTGATCAACAGAAAAGGCTATGGATCTTTGAAGTAAATTGGAGGCCAGGTTGTAAAAATAGGGAATTTGAAGTGGCCCGGCGTTTAATTCCTTATTGTATCTTTCTTGCTAATAACTAAATTTTAAACATGAAACTGGCTGTCACATGTGGCAGTCAGTTTCATGTTGATCGCATCATTTCGTATTTTTCTTCTTAGCAGCATTTTCTAATTTACTTTTCGGTTCTTCAGCAAACTCTGCATCCTGACCATATCCTTGAGGATTAACCCCCGGTGCTTTTACGCCTCGATCTGAATTGCCATTATCGGCATTGCCATTTTTACTCATCTACGTCACCTCCCACCATTTTAGTATTTCCAGATGGAATAATAAAACACAGGCTTTCGAACAATATTAGCAGGGGTGATTTGATGAACAAAGGTGTTTATTTAGCGCTTTTCAGCATGGGATTAGCACAAGGAGTGAAAATTCCGATTCATTATTTTAAAAAGAAGGAATGGCGTCCAGAACTATTCTTTGGTACGGGCGGGATGCCAAGCTCACATTCAGCCGGAGTTTCTACTTTAACAACTTACATTGCGATGCAGCGTGGCCTTCCTACCTTTGATTTTGCCCTTTCACTCATCTACGGATTAATTGTCATGTATGATGCACAAGGGGTAAGAAGGCAAACAGGGGAGCTAACCTTAAAGGTAAATTCCATGAATGAATTGATTGAAAAAATTCAGAAGGAAGAAAGCGTTGAATTTAAACAAGACTCACCAAAAAAGCTTAAAGAGATGTTAGGTCATGAACCGGAAGAGGTTGTCGGCGGGGCAATTTTAGGTGTTTTGGTAGGAGTCATTGGTCATATGTGCTCAAAAAAGAATAGAAAATTATCAAAATTTAAGTTAAGATTTTAAAGGGATATTCAGAGTTTGTTTTGGGAGAGGGATGGCAAAGTCAGTGGGAACAGTCGAAGATTATTTGCACGACTTGAAAGGAAAGGGTTTTCATTTTCAGGAGGATGCAATTGGGTTTATTTTCTTTGGGAAACACTATACAAATGCTTCTGATGAAATGATTAATACAGCAATTGAACTGACATTAAAAGCACAAAAAAGATTTGATGGCAGTTTTTACGTATCATTACTGGAAACCTTAATTTCAAACAAAATCAACACTAGGAAAGAAGCTATTAGATTCATTAAAGAAAAAGAACTATTAGCAATATAATTATGAGAAAACTCCCTTCATGAAAGGGAGTTTTTTATAAAACCTTATCTTCCATTCCCTTGCTTCGTTTAAGAAAAGGAATTTTTTTGGTTGGAAGCTCAGCAAAAATCATGCCTGCAAATATGAGCAAACAGCCAATTAAAGCACTATAGGATAATCGCTCATTAGCCCAATAAAAACCTGTAATCGCTGCAAACACCGGCTCCATCGTAAAAATTAATGCAACTCTTGTTGCTGATGTATACCTTTGAAAATTGGTTTGAATTAAAAATGCCAGTGCCGTTGCAAAGATGCTCGTGATGACCAAGGCAATTATCACATCTTTTGTAAGGAGGATCTCGGGATTAAATGACTTCCTCCAATCTTCAAAAAGAAAAGAGGATAAGATTGATAATATTGCAACGGTTGAAATTTGAATAATAGTTAACAGCAGTGTTGGATATTTATTGCTAAATTTACCAGTGTAAATAATCTGAAGTGCAAAACTGATGGCACAAATAAAAACAAAGCCATCTCCTTTATTCAATGCAGTCACATCAGTCATTGTCAGCAGGAATAAGCCAATCGTCGCTATTAACACACCAAACACTGCATTTCTGGTTGGAAACTGTTTTAATAACATCATTGAAAAGAATGGAACTAGGACAACGTTTAAACCGGTAATGAATCCAGCCTTAGAAGAAGTTGTATATAACAAGCCGATTGTTTGCGTAGCATAACCAAGAAATAGCCAAAATCCGATGAAAACACCTGATAAAAGTAACTTTGTATCCAATTTTTTAAACTGCTCTTTTTCAAATACGAAAAGACATAGAATTAATAAGATCGCTGCCGCAAGAAAGCGAATGCTATTAAAGGAGAAAGGTTCAAGGAAATCAATCGCATTTTGCACTAATACAAAAGTGGAACCCCAAATGATTGTGACAAAGAGCAAACTTAAATCCGCAATTAAAGGTTTTTTCATGCTGTTTCAATGCTCCTCGGGAAGATTTTTTCGAATAGCCAGCCGTGCTAATTCATCGGCAGCTTTATTTTCAGCACTAGGGATCCATTTCATAAAAAACAAAGGAATCTGTTTAGCTAAATGTAAGGCATGATTAAGTAATGGTGTGTATAACTTGTTTTTAACGAATTCTTTTTCAACCGCTTGATTAACTAATTGGGAATCCGTTCGAAAAGAGAGGACGGAATTTTGAAGCCCTTTTTCTAAACAAATTTCCAATGCTTTAATAAATGCATGATATTCTGCTTCATGGTTTGACATGTTTCCTAATGGAATGGAATATTTTTCAGTAATGCCATTTCCTTTAATAAAGATTCCGGCACCGCTTGGTCCAGGGTTTCCTGCACTAGCCCCGTCAATATAAACCTCAATCAATTTTGTTTCCTCCATATGTGTATTATTGAAAGTTTATCATATTTCTTTAAAGGCAGAAAATAATTATTCTTATAACTACTATGAAGAAGTGGGTATGATAAGAATATATATCAGAATAGGTTAGGATGAAGTGGTGGGATTTCCAGATGGATTCGATTATTAAAATGCCATTGAATTCAATAAAGAAAGGTTGAAGACATTGAAATATAGGTTAGAGTGGATGTATAAAACGAAAAGTAATGAAAAAATTCAGTTTTCCTCTGAATCGGTATCAGGTGAAACTGCCATACAAATCGGTGAAGAGCTTGAAAGTACCGGGAAAGTATCGGATATGCTTTTTTATGATGAGAAGGGAACATCTTGGATCTTAAAGGAAATGAAAAAGTTAATGACCGAAATTGAAGAAGATCCACATGAAGTTACAGTTTACTTTGATGGGGGTTTTCAAAAGGAGACAAATCATGCAGGTCTTGGAGCTGTTATTTTTTTTAAACAGGGGAAGAAAAAATACCGGATCCGAGCGAATGAACGGATTGATGAATTAGAAACAAACAATGAAGCAGAATATGCTGCTTTTTATTATGCATTGAATATATTAGAGGATTTGGGTGTGCATCATTTATCATGTGAATTTAAGGGTGACTCCCAAGTTGTGCTAAAACAGTTAGAAGGAGAGTGGCCGTGTTATGAAGATACTCTTAACAGGTGGCTTGACCGGATTGAGGAAAAAATTAAGTCCCTAGGTTTAGTACCTAAATATACATCCATTACTAGAAAAGACAACAAAGAGGCAGATAAATTGGCGACACAAGCATTAGAAGGAAAAGAAATCTTTGCAAAAACATTAATTCTCTAGGAAATGGGTGTGAAACTCTTGTGAAGGAATTAAACAGAAGGGAATTGTTGGGTCATGTAGAATCGTTAATGGCTCAATACTGTGAAGGCTGCTTTTTACATCAGCATTTGAAAAAAGAAGGCGGGCGAAGATCGGCACATCGGTTTTGCATTTCCAAGTGTACAGTCGGAGAACAACTTCAGGAGTTTGGCAAGAAATTAAGTTGATGATTTCACTTCGTGCTTGCTCACTGATATAATAAAAAAGGCTGACGATATTCGTCAGCCCTAATTGGTTAGTTTAGATTATAGTTTTACAACGTTAGCTGCTTGTGGTCCACGGTTTCCTTCAACGATTTCGAAAGAAACTTCTTGGCCTTCTTCTAAAGATTTGAAGCCTTCGCCAGTGATAGCGCTGAAGTGTACGAATACATCGTCGCCGCCTTCTACTTCAATAAAACCAAAACCTTTTTCATTGTTAAACCATTTAACTTTACCGTTTTGCATTTACTTCTTCCTCCTAAGCCTTTCAAGCCACCCTTATTGGTGCCAAAGATAAATATTATCATGTAGCCAATTTACACTAGTATTTTTACAGCATATAGTAGTTACATGATGCTTTAAATATACAATATTGAAAATTTACAGTCAAGAAAGGACTTGGGTTTTTTAGTGAATTTAGCATAGATTCTATTAAAATATATACACAATATATAGTCACCTAACATAAAACTACTTTTGCATCATATGTTTAATTAACCAATATATATGCAGGAGGCGGGATACGATGTACCGATTTTCCATTGAAGGTGCGGAATGGATTTTAAGATTTTCACCGCAGGTTTATATTGATTCTGTTGAAAAACAGGCGATTTTATCGGCTCTGCTTCATATCGGTACGGATTTGACTAAATATACTCACGGAAGTGCCTTTATCATTTTCACGAAAAAAATTGGTGCGATAGTTTTTGATGTTGAGAGAATTCCATCATTAATATTAACAGTTTCAAATATTATCCCCGAGGACAATTGGTATGATCAGGAGTCTAGTTCTCTAAAGAAAATGAAATAATAAGGCTCTTTTCGTAAACTTTGTTGCCTTTGGACCTTTATCAAGGTTTTTTACTAAGTTCCTAGGCAAATTTCGCAAATGTTTTTACGAAAAGATGCCACGAGGTAAATAGTTATAGGGGTTGATGAATTATACGAAAAACAACAATCTATGTGAAAATAGCTAATAATAAATGAAGGTAGGATGGTCATAAAAGTGGCCATCCTTTTTCATGTAAATCTAGCATTGTCATAAATTCGTCAAGGAAAATACTGGATGCTTGCGATTTTAAGTCTTTACGAACAATGGATTTAATGGGTAAAATGGATTCCGGGATGCTTGTAAAAAAGGGAGCAATCATAATGAAATTAATTATTGCCGAAAAGCCGGATCAAGGTTCGACCTTAGCATCAATCTTTAAACATAAAAAACAAAATGGTTTTATTGAAATTTTTCCAAATGATGTTTTTCCAGCTGGAGCCTATGTAACATGGGCCATTGGACATGTATGCCAATTAGTCTCTCCGGAAAAATATCAACAAGGGTGGAAAAAATGGTCATTAGATAATTTACCAATGATCCCCGAACAGTTTGAATACGAAGTAACAAAGGATAAGGCCAAGCAATTTGCAGTTATCAAAAAATTGGTCTCTGATTCAAGGGTTACTGAAATTATTCACGCCGGTGATGCGGGGCGTGAAGGTGAACTGATTATCCGCAATATCCTAAGGCTAACAAAATGTCACAAACCCATGAAAAGGCTGTGGATTTCTTCGTTAACGGCCAATAGCATTAGAGAGGGTTTTCAGAAGTTATTGGACGAGCAGGAGACACGAAGTTTATTTTTTGAGGCCTATACTAGAGCTTGTGCCGACTGGGTTGTTGGCATGAATGCTTCACGCCTCTATAGTCTATTATTACAAAAACAAGGATTTACCGATGTCTTTTCAGTTGGTAGAGTACAAACTCCAACCCTAGCACTTATAGTAAAAAGGGAACTTGAAATAGAGAACTTCAAGTCTGAACCCTATTGGGAGGTTCTAGCCCATTTTTTAATTAATGGAAAAAAGTACACAGGAAAATGGCAGAACGATGGGGAAACACGAGTAAACACCAAAGAATTAGCAGAAAAAATTGCAGCATTTTGCAAGGATAAACCCGCTGAGGTCAGTGAGGTTCAATCAGAGAGAAAAGAATTCCTACCTCCACTCTTATACAACCTGTCCGCTCTTCAAGCTGAAGCGAATAAACGGTTTAAGTTTTCGCCAAAGAAAACGCTAGATGTTATGCAAAAGCTCTATCAAAAAGGAAATGTCTCATATCCTCGTTCAGATTCGCGGCATGTAACAAAAGAAGAAGCGAATACTTTCCCAGAAATCTTAAACAAATTAAGTCATATAAAAGATTACGAAAGCTTCTTCCCCTTACCATTTGCTTCGATTTCAGAAAACAAGCGCTATGTAAATGAAAAGAAGGTCACGGACCACTATGCCATTATTCCGACGGAGCAAATCCCAAATGTGGAGAGGCTCACTCCAGATGAAAAGAAAATTTATGATTTAGTCGTAACAAGTTTGATCGCTGCACACTACAATAAGGCGATTGCTGAATATACTACTGTTACAACACTGGTCGATGGCAGGGCGTCATTTATCTCAAAAGGTAAGGTTCAAATTGAAGAGGGCTGGCGAAAAGTACTGAATCCAAAAGATAGTGACAATGAGCCGGCTCTTCCAAAGCTAGTACAAGGTGAACAGGGTCACACGGATAAAGTGGATGTGAAAGAAAGCAAAACGCAGCCACCTAAACGCTATACCGAAGGTCAATTGATCACGTTAATGAAAACAGCCGGAAAGCATATAGATGATAAAGAACTTGAGAAAATTTTAACAAAGACCGAGGGCCTTGGAACGGAAGCAACAAGGGCGGGCATTATTACGATGCTAAAGGACCGCTTATACATTGAGGTTAACAAAAATTTAGTGTATGCCACCGCTAAAGCGAAAATCCTGATTGAGGCAATCGGAAAAGAAATCTTAGCTTCACCCGAAATGACCGCAAAGTGGGAACAGAAGTTGAAGGAAATTTCAGAAGGTGCAGCGGCGCCAAAGCATTTTATGGAGCAAACGAGAAAGATGGTCATACATTTAATTGCGTCAAGCATTGACCAGGCAGGTAATTGGTCTTTTTCAGAGGAAATGCGTGAAAATTTTGCACCTGGGAAGCAAAAGGGAAGAAAGCAGACGTATACAAAATTGGGACCTTGTAAAAAATGTGAGGGGTCAGTTGTCGACAAATGGAGCTTTTACGGTTGTTCTAATTACCAAAAAAATCATTGCGATTTTACTGTGTCAAAGAAAATTTTAGGGAAAAACATTACCCAGAAGAACCTAAAATTGCTTCTATCAGAAGGGAAAACAGAGCTGATTGAGGGATTCGTTAATAAAGAAAAAACCTTTAATGCAAGGCTTTATTTAGACGAAACTGAAAAAAAGGTGAAATTTTTGTTTGAAGAAACTGCCTCAAAATAAGGAAGTTGTGATAGATAAGTGATAAATTGCCTTGTCACTATTTTTTTTCTATAGTAAACTTTTAGTTGAGTAATTTTTTTGGAGGGTATGGGATGCCAACACCAAGTATGGAAGATTATATTGAACAAATATATATATTGATTGAAGAAAAAGGATACGCTCGGGTCTCAGATATTGCCGAAGCGCTGTCTGTACATCCCTCCTCAGTAACGAAAATGGTGCAAAAACTTGATAAAGATGAATATTTAGTTTATGAAAAATATAGAGGTCTTGTGTTAACCACAAAAGGTAAAAAAATTGGCAAGCGTCTAGTCTTTAGACATGATTTGCTAGAACAGTTCCTTAAAATCATCGGTGTAAAAAATGAAAATATTTATAACGATGTCGAAGGGATTGAGCACCATTTAAGTTGGGATTCAATTGATCGAATCGGTGACTTGGTTCAGTTTTTTGAAGAAGACCAAAAGCGCATTGATGCATTAAATGAGATTCAAAAACAGAATGAAAATGACTAATAAAGAAGCACCTAGCATTAAACGCTAGGTGCTTTTAATATAAATCTGGATATTGATCAAAAGATTGGCTGTTCTCTGGGATTAAAGACATTTGCCCATGTTCTTCCTCAATTGCCTGAACCCCTTGAATAAGACCGTTTTCAGCCTCTTGTAACGCCTTTCGATACGAGATGACTCTCCCTTCGGAAGTAACGAAATTAATAATTTCACCAAAGTAATTGCGATGCAGCGCGACGATTGATTCCATGATGAATCTCCCTTCTAGTTTAGGTATTACTTGCTTTGTCCTATATTCTATCTATTTCTACAAATAATAAACTACCTTCGAAATAAAAAAAGCATCGGATGTTATCCGATGCTAGGCTGTCGAAAACCCTCGACAGTCTTTTATTTCATTCAATTACTTCAATAATTCACCGCGTTAATTCGTTATAATATTGGTATAATGACTTTAAAAAGGTCTGTTGATTGGCGCTCCAGGCACTTCGCTTTCCGCGGGCGTGCCGGGGAGCCTCCTCGTCGCTTCGCTCCTGCGGGGTCTCCCCTGACCCGTACTCCCGCAGGAGTCTTCGTGCCTTCCGCACCAATCAACAGAGTGTT